>JAZKIO010000155.1:0-5050 GCA_040384825.1 Pseudomonadota bacterium | reverse complement strand
GCGCCTTCGCTGCAACGGTGGGGCTCTTTCGTCAACGTGCTCAGGTCGTTGACGTCGCGGCCCCGAAGCGAGCACCGCAACGAAGTCGGCGCGCAGCGTCGACCGCCACCGCATGAGCCCCTGCCGGGTGCCGCCTGCCGCGACGCGCTCGACCGTGAGACTAAATGGACGCCCACCGAAACATCCTCTGATTGAGACGCTTGAACAGCACGTCCGACACCAACCCGATCACTCCGATCGTGATGATCCCGAAGATGATCTGGTCGGTCGCGAGCAGCGCCTGGCTGTCGGTGATCATGTGCCCGATCCCGTTCGATGCGCCGATCAGCTCGGCGACGATCACGTAGGTCCAGGCCCAGCCCAGTACCAGCCGCAGCGTCTCGGCGATCTGCGGCGCGGCGGCGGGGATCAGCACGCTCTTGACGATGCCGACATCGCTCGCACCCAGCGTGTACGCGGCCTCGACCAGATCGCGCCGGGTGCCGCCGACCTGCAGGGCGATCATCAGCACGAGCTGGAAGAACGAGCCGATGAAGATCAGCGCGAGCTTCTGCGCCTCGCCGATGCCGGCCCACAGGATCAGCAGCGGGATGAAAGCCGAGGCGGGCAGGTAGCGCGCGAACGACACGAACGGTTCGAAGAACGCCTCGACCGGCTTGTACGCCCCCATCGCGACGCCGAGCGGCACCGCGAGAATGGCGGCCAAAACGAAGCCGCCGAGCACGCGCCAGATCGTGAAGCCGATGTCCTTGGCGAAGCCCTGCTCGGTCAGCAGCACCCAGCCGGACTGCACCATCGCGATCGGGTCGGCAAGGAAGGTCTTCGGCACGAAGCCGCCCAGCGTCGCGATGCCCCAGACGACGAAGAACAGGACGAAGAAGGCCAGGCCGAGGGCGTTGCGGCGCCCCGGGCTGATCTCGCGCAGCGGCTTCAAGATCGTCGGCGCTGGAGTGAACGGCTTACTTGATGAAGCTCGTGTCGGCGAGCGACTTCAGGTCCGGGATCGCCTTGATGATGCCGACTTCGAGCAGCAGGTCGGCCGCTTCCTTGGTGAACTGCGCGTGCTCGCCGGCGAAGAACTTCTGGTTCGCGGCCTTGTCCTGCCAGCGCAGGTAAGCGGCAGACTTCTCGAACGCCTCGCCGCTCTGCTTCACGTCGGCGCCCATGATCTCGTAGGATTTCTTCGGCTCGGCCTTGATCATGTCGAGCGCCGCGAAGTAGCCGTCGGCCAGCGCCTTGGCGGCCTTGGGGTTCTCCTTCAGGAACTTCGGCGAGCAGCCGAAGGTGTCCATCACCATCGGGTAGTCGAGCGTGGTGGCGATGATCTTGCCGGCCTCGGGCTTGGCGCGCACCGCGCTGAGGTAGGGCTCGTAGGTCATGCCGGCGTCGAAATCGGTGGTGCCTGCGATCATGGCGTTGGCGACGGGCTGCGGCTCGAGCGTCAGCACCTTCACGTCCTTCATCGTCAGGCCGTTCTTCTTCAGGATCCAGGCCAGGCCGAAGTACGGGGCGGTGCCCGGGGCCGAGGCGGCGACCGTCTTGCCCTTCAGGTCGGCGATCTTGGCGATGCCCGGCTTGACGACCAGGCCGTCGGCGCCGTAGCTCTTGTCGAGCTGGAAGATCTGCGTCGTCGCGACACCGGCGGCGTTCCAGCCGATCCAGGTCTCGACGGTGGTGGCGGCGCATTGCACGTCGCCCGAGGCGATCGCGAGGTGGCGGTCCTTCTGCGGGATCTTCTTGATCGTCACGTCCAGGCCCTGCTTCTGGAACAGGCCGGCTTCCTTGGCGAGCGTGAGCGGCGCGAAGCCAGTCCAGCCCGAGATCGCGATGGCGACCTTGGTGTCCTGGGCGGAAGCGGAGGCGGCCAGCAGGGTGGTGCCGAGCACAGCGGCGAGCGAAGTGACCTTGAGCGTGCGGCGGACTGGACTCATCGTGGCTCCCGTGGAGGATGGTGGGGGTGGTGCGCGGCTCCATGCAAGCCGCGTGCCGCGCAGTCTACACTCGGCCGTCAACCGGTCTAGACCACTTTCGATCATGTTCACCCTCACGCCCGGCACCGCGCCGCTGCTCGTCTCGTTCCCGCATGCGGGCACCGAGATCCCGAATGCGCTCGCCGCGCGCATGACACCGGAGGCGCTCGCGCGCGCCGATGTCGACTGGCACCTGCCGCAGCTGTATGCCTTCGCGCGCGCGCTCGGCGCCAGCACGCTGGTGGCGCGCTTCGCGCGTCACGTGGTCGATCTGAATCGACCGCCGAAGGACGAGAGCCTCTACCCGGGCCAGGACGTGACCGGCCTGCTGCCGCTCGACACCTTCCGCAAGGAGCCGCTGTACCGCGAAGGCGAGGCGCCGGGCGCCGTGGAGGTCGAGCAGCGCCGCGCGACCTACTGGCAGCCGTACCACGACGCGTTGCGTGCCGAGCTGGCGCGCCTGCGGACGCTGCACGGCAGCGTCGTGCTCTGGGACGCGCACTCGATCGCCAGCGTGATGCCGCGCTTCTTCGACGGCAAGCTGCCCGACCTGAACCTGGGCACCGCCGATGGCAAGAGCTGCGCCCCGGCGCTGCAGGCCGCCGTCGAGGCGGCGATGGCGGCGCAAACGCAGTTCACGCATGTCAGCAACGGCCGCTTCAAGGGCGGCTACATCACGCGCCACTACGGCCAGCCCGGGCTCGGCGTGCACGCGCTGCAGCTTGAGATGTGCCAGTCGACCTACATGGACGAGACCGCGCCGTTCGGCTACCGCGTCGACCGGGCCGCCCAGGTGCAGCCGCTGCTAGAGCGGATGCTGGACGCCGTTCTGCAGGCGCGCCCGCAGGGGGCTTGAGCCGATCGAATAGGCCAGTTCGGCCGGCTGCTCGACATCCCACAGGCACAGGTCGGCGCGCTTGCCGGGCTCGACGGTGCCGCGCGACGCCGCCAGCCCGAGCGCCTGCGCCGCGTGGCGCGTGACGCCGAGCAGCGCCTCGGCGGGCGTCAGGCGGAACAGCGTGCAGGCCATGTTCAGCATCAGCGGCAGGTGCGTGCCCGGGCTGGTGCCGGGGTTGCAGTCGGTGGCGATCGCCATCGGCACGCCATGCCGGCGGAACAGCGCGATCGGCGGCGGCTGCGTGTCGCGCAGGAAGTAGTAGGCGCCGGGCAGCAGCATCGCCACGGTGCCGGCCTGCGCCATCGCGCGCACGCCGGCCTCGTCGACATGCTCGAGGTGATCGGCCGACAACGCGCCGAACTCGGCCGCGAGCGCCGCGCCGCCCTGGTTCGACAGTTGCTCGGCATGCAGCTTGACCGGCAGGCCGTGCGCGCGCGCCGCCTCGAACACGCGCCGCGTCTGCGCGGGCGTGAACGCGATGCGCTCGCAGAACGCGTCGACGGCGTCGGCCAGACCGAGCCGCGCCGCTTCGGGGATGACCTGTTCCACCACCGCGTCGATGTAGGCGTCGGCACGGCCGGTGAACTCGGGCGGGATCGCGTGGGCGGCGAGCAGCGTCGTTCGCACCTCGATCGGGTGCCGCTCGCCGAGCGCGCGCGCGACCTGCAGCATCTTCAGTTCGTCGGCCAGCGACAGGCCGTAGCCGGACTTGATCTCGACCGTCGTGACGCCGTGGCGCATCAGCGCGCGCAGGCGGCCGGCGGACTGCGCGAACAGCTCGTCCGCGCTGGCCGCGCGCGTCTGCCGGACCGTCGAGACGATGCCGCCGCCGGCCTGCGCGATCTCCTCGTAGCTCGCGCCATTCAGGCGCATCTCGAACTCGCGCGCCCGATCGCCGGCGTGGACGAGGTGGGTGTGGGCGTCGATCAGGCCGGGGGTCAGCAACGCGCCGGCGCCGTCGAGTTCGGACGGCGCGGTGGCGTGCGGGTCCAGCGTCCCGATCGGCCCGAGCGCCGCGATCGTGCCGGCGCGGATGCCGACGAAGGCGGGCGCCGAGACCGTGCAGGCGTCGTCGACGCACGTGGCGATGCGGACGTTGCGGATCAGCAGGTCGAATTCGGGCGCGTGCATGGGAATCAGCTTTCTCTCAGCAGGGCGCTGCGGGTGGCGACGAACTCGCGGGCCGCGCTGTGCTGCATCGCGTGCTCGCCGTCCCGGATGCGCGGCACGCCGGCCACGAACACGTCGCGCACCGCGCTGCGCCCGCTGTGGGCGAAAACATGGCTGGCCAGCGCCTGCGCCGGGGCCAGGCCACTCAGCACGCCGCTGCCATCGAGCACGACCAGATCGGCCTGCTCCCCGACCGCCAGCCCGTGGAGCGAACGGCCGCTCGCCCGCGCGCCGCCGGCGACGGCGCCGAGCCACAGGTGATCGGCGACGTGGCGGTGCCGATCGCCGACCAGCACGTTGCGGCGTTGCTGCGCGAGCCGCTGGGTGTACTCGAGCAGACGCAGTTCCTCGGCGGCATCGACGCTGATGTGGCTGTCGGAGCCGACGCCCCAGGCGCCGCCAGCGCCCAGGTACGCGGCGGCCGGGAACACGCCGTCGCCGAGATTCGCCTCGGTGGTCGGGCAGAGGCCGGCGACGGCGCCGCTCGCCGCGAGTGCGGCACGTTCGGCGTCGTCGAGGTGCGTCGCGTGCACGAGGCACCAGCGCACATCGACCGGCGCGTTCGCGAGCAGCCACGCCACCGGCCGCTGGCCGCTCCAGGCGATGCAATCGTCGACCTCCTGCTGCTGCTCGGCGATGTGCAGGTGGATCGGCGCGCTGTCGTCGATCGACCGCAGGCCCGCGAGCAGCTTGCGCAGCGCCTGCGGGCCGACGGCGCGCAGCGAGTGCGGCGCGACGCCGACGCGTGCGCCGCGCGCGCGACTGCGCTGCACGAGATCGAGCAGCCCGTCGACGCTGTTCAGGTAGCGCCGCTGCTCGGGGCGGAGCGGTTGGCCGCCGAAGCCGGCGTCCTGGTAGAGCACCGGCAGCAGCGTGATGCCGATGCCGGCGCGCTCGGCGGCTGCCAGCAGCCGCATCGACATCTCGGCCGGGTCGGCGTAGCGCTGGCCGTCCGGTGCGTGGTGCAGGTAGTGGAACTCGCAGACGGCGGTGTAGCCGGCGCGCAGCATCT
>JAZKIO010000154.1:0-14061 GCA_040384825.1 Pseudomonadota bacterium | reverse complement strand
ACCCGCGCCGCACCGAGACGGCCGACAAGTGCCACCAGCACATCGCGCTGCTGCCGGGCACCGATGGCGCGCTGGCGCTCGGCCTGATGCACGAGCTGATCGTCAACGACTGGCTCGATCACGACTACATCGCGCGCCATGTCGACGCCGCCGGCTGGCCGGCGCTGCGCGAGCGCGCGCTGCAGTGGCCGCCCGAGCGAGTGGCCGAGGTCTGTGGCATCACGGCCAACGAAGTGCGCGGCCTGGCGCGCGACTACGGCTCCACGCGCCCGGCCGCGATCCGCCTCAACTACGGCATGCAGCGGGTGCGCGGTGGCGGCAACGCGGCACGGCTGGTCGCGCTGCTGCCGTGCCTGACCGGCGCGTGGCGCGACCGTGCGGGCGGGCTGCTGTTCTCCAGCTCCGGCTGGTACCGGTCGGTGCGCAACGACGCCGCACTGCAGCGGCCCGACCTGCTCGCCGGCCGCGCCGTGCGCACCATCAACATGAGCACGATCGGCGACGACCTGCTGCGCGAGTCGTCTGCCGCGTTCGGCCCGAAGATCGAGGCGCTGGTCGTCTACAACAGCAACCCGGTCGCGGTCGCACCCGAGTCGCCGAAGGTCGTTCGCGGCTTCGCGCGCGAGGACCTGTTCACCGTGGTGCTCGAACACTTCATGACCGACACCGCCGACCACGCCGACTACGTGCTGCCGGCCACCACGCAACTCGAACACCTGGACGTCCACACCAGCTACGGCCACACCTGGGTGATGCTGAACGAACCGGCGATCGCGCCGGTCGGCGAGGCCAAGCCCAACACGCAGATCTTCCGCGAACTGGCTTCACGCATGGGCTTCGACGAACCGTGCTTCGCCGACGACGACGAGGCGCTGGCGCGCACCGCGTTCCACGCGCCGGTGAGCTTCGACGCGCTGCGCGCGCACGGCTGGTTCAAGCTGCCGATCGCCGAGGCGCCGTTCGCCGAGGGCGGTTTCCCGACCGCCGACGGCCGCTGCATCGTCGATTCCAGGCAGCACGGCGTGCCCGATCACGTGCCCAACTACGAGGCGGCACTGAGCGCGCCGGCACTCGCGCGGCGCTTCCCGCTCGCGATGATCTCGCCGCCGGCGCGCAACTTCCTGAACTCGAGCTTCGTCAACGTGACCAGCCTGCGCGACATCGAGGGCGAGCCGCTGCTCGAGATCCACGCGGCCGACGCGCAGGGCCGCGGCATCGTCGACGGCGCCATGGTGCAGGTGTTCAACGACCGCGGCCGCTACCTGTGCCGCGCCCGCGTCAGCAAGCGCGCGCGGCCGGGCGTCGTCAACGGCCTGGGCGTGTGGTGGCGCAAGCTCGGCGCCGGCGGCAGCAACGTCAACGAGGTGACGCACCAGCAGCTGACCGACATCGGCCGGGCGCCCAGCTTCTACGACTGCCTGGTCGAGGTGCGGCCGGCCGACGCCGTGTCGTGACCCGTGGCCGGCTGGCGCTGCTGATGGCGGGCCTCGGGGCCGTGGGTGTCGCGCTGCTGGCCGCGGCCGCGGTGTGCGCGACGTCGGGCTGCAGCACGATCGGCTACTACGCGCAATCCGCCAGCGGCCACCTCGCGCTGGTCCGCGCCGCCAAGCCGGTGCCCGAGTGGCTGGCCGATCCGCAGACGCCGCCGGCCTTGAAGGCGCGCCTGGAACTGAGCCAGCGCATCCGCGACTTCGCGGTCAGCGAGCTGAAGGAGCCGGATAACGGCAGCTACCGCCGCTATGCCGACCTGCAGCGCAACGCCGCGGTCTGGAACGTGGTGGCCGCGCCCGAACTCAGCCTGCGGCTGCAGACCTGGTGCTTCCCGGTGGTCGGTTGCGTCGGCTACCGCGGCTATTACGACCGCGCCGCCGCCGATGTCTTCGCGCAGACGCTGCGCGACCAGGGGCTCGAGACCAGCGTCTACGGCGTGCCCGCGTACTCCACGCTCGGCCTGCTGCCCGGCGACGCTTTCGCCGACCCGCTGCTGAACACTTTCATCGGCTACCCGGAGGGCGAACTGGCGCGCCTGATCTTCCACGAGCTGGCGCACCAGATCGTGTTTGCCAAAGGCGACACGGAGTTCAACGAATCGTTCGCGACGGCTGTCGAGCGCCTCGGCGCGCAACGCTGGCTCGCGCTGCATGCGAGCCCGCAGGCGCGGGAGGACTATGAGCGCTACGACAGCCGGCGGCGCGAGTTCCGGGCGCTGACGATGCGCTATCGCGACCGCTTCGACGAGCTTTACAAGGGCGCTGCCTCCGATGCCGACAAGCGTGTCGCCAAGGCCGCGCTGACGCGCGAATTGCGCTCCGAGCACGAGACGCTCAAGCGCGAGCGCTGGGGCGGGTATTCCGGGTATGACGGCTGGTTCGCGCGGGCCAACAATGCGGCCTTCGGCGTGCTCGCCGCGTACAACGGACTGGTGCCCCACTTCGAGCGCCTGTTCGAGCGCGAGGAGCGCGACTTCACGCGTTTCTATACCGAGGTTCGCCGGCTGGCTGCGCTCTCGCCGGCCGAGCGTCGCCAAGCATTGCCCTGAAAGAGACAACATGCCCGACATCCGCATCCACCGCGATCACCAACTCGGCCTGGCCAAGGCGCGCAAGGTCGCGCTGCAATGGGCCGAGGACGCCGAGAAGAAGTTCGACATGGCGTGCACCATCCTCGAGGGCGAGACCAGCGACACGGTGGAGTTCACGCGGTCCGGCGTGAAGGGCGAGCTGGTCGTCGCGGCCGATCACTTCCAGCTCGATGCGAAGCTGGGCTTCCTGCTCGGCGCGTTCAGCAAGACGATCGAGTCGGAGATCGAGAAGAACCTCGACGCGCTGCTCGCCAAAAGCAAACCGGCCGCCAAGAAGGCGGCCGGCAAGTCGGTCAAGAAATAGCGGGCGTCGTCATTTCAGCGATTCGATCAGGTCGATGTATTCCTGCATCGCCTGCTCGTTCGACTGCCCCTTGATCGCGTTCCACGCATCCCACTTCGCGCGGCCGACCATGTCGGTGAAGCCGGGGCGCTTGCCGTCCACATCGCCGGCGCTGGCCTGCTTGTAGAGCGCGTAGATCTTCAACAGCGTCATGTTGTCCGGCTTCTCGGGCAAGGCCTTCGAATCCTTGACGGCTTGCTCGAACTGCGACTTCAGGTCGGCCATGTTGCGGTGCTCCTCTGGGTGAAAATGTGCATTGACGAAGGCGATGTTACCCAGCATCTTGCGGCGTCCAACAAGAACAACCTCAAGGAGAAACCCGATGCCGCAGCCCATCCCACAGGAGCGCAACTCGCAGCGCATGTCGCGCGTGGACACCGCCTGGCTCCGGATGGACAACGACGTCAACCTGATGATGATCGTGGGCGTCTGGCTGCTGCAGCCTGGCATCACGCATGCGCAGTTGTGCGAGCGCGTCGAAGACAAGCTGCTCAAGTACGAGCGCTTCCGCCAGAAGGTGGTGCCCGACGCGATGGGCGCGATGTGGGTCACCGACGACGCGTTCGACGTGAACCGCCACGTGCTGCACCACAAGCTCCACCGCGCGCGCGGCCAGAGCGAGCGCGAGGCGCTGCAGGCGCTGGTCGGCGAGCTCGCGAACACGCCGCTCGACCCGGACCATCCGCTGTGGCAGTTCCACCTGATCGACGGCTACGAGGGCGGCAGCGCGCTCGTGGCGCGCGTGCACCACTGCATCGGCGACGGCATCGCGCTGATTTCCGTGATGATGTCGATCACCGACGGCGGCATGGACCCGCCCAAGCGCAGGAAGCGCGAGGCCCCGGAGACCGAGGGCGACTGGCTCGCCGACGCCGTGATGAAGCCGCTGACCGACCTGGCCACCAAGGCGATCGGCATGTACGGCGGCGGTGTCGCCAAGTCGATGGAGATGCTGTCGAACCCGCAGGAGGGCCTGGCCGGTTCGATCGAGATGGCGCGCACCGGCGCGAAGGTGCTCGGCGATGTCGGCGCGATGGCGATGATGCCGGACGACTCGCCGACGCTGCTCAAGGGCAAGCCGATCGGCCAGAAGATCGTCGCCTGGGGCGAGCCGGTGCCGCTCGACCAGGTCAAGGCGATCGGCAAGGCGCTCAATTGCTCGATCAACGACGTGCTGCTCGCCTGCGTGGCCGGTGCGATCGGCGCCTACCTGCGCGAGCAGGGCGACGACCCCGCAGGCAAGGAGATCCGCGCGATGGTGCCGGTCAACCTGCGCCCGCTCGAACAGGCGTGGAAGCTCGGCAACCGCTTCGGCCTGGCGCCGCTGACGCTGCCGATCGGCATCGACAACCCGATCGAGCGGGTCTACGCGGTTCGCACGCGCATGAACCAGCTGAAGGACAGCTACCAGCCGCTGCTCGCGTTCGCGGTGCTCGCGGTGGCGGGCCTGCTGGTCAAACCGGTGCAGGACGGGCTGCTCGGCCTCTTCGCGAAGAAGGCCACCGCGGTGATGACCAATGTGCCCGGTCCGGCGGTGGCCTTGAAGTTCTGCGGCGCGACGCTGCGCCAGACCATGTTCTGGGTGCCGGCGTCGGGCGACATCGGCGTCGGCGTGTCGATCCTGTCGTATGGCGGCGGCGTGCAGTTCGGGTTGATCACCGACAAGAAGCTGTGTCCGCACCCCCAGCAGATCATCGACCGCTTCGAGCCGGAGTTCGAGAAGCTCCTGCTCGTCACGATGATGCTGCCGTGGGGTGACTGATCAGCCGGTCGGCGTGCTCAGCGGCGGGCGCCGATGAAGCTGCCGGTCGCGGGCGTCGACGTCGGGTCGCTGAACGTGCCGCTGGCCGTGCCCGTCGTGAAGTCCATCGTGCCGGTGGCGGTGCTCGCGCCGTTCGTGTAGTTGAACGCGCCGGTCGCCAGATCGGTGAAGGTCAGCGTGCAGGCTTCGAACTGCGACGTCGCCCGGTCCTGGCACGAGACATTCCCGTTGGCACTGACGAACACGGTCGTGCCGTTGGTCGCGCTCGGCACGGTGCCGGGCTCGCGCAGGTCCCAGGTGCCCTGGTACGAGGTGGCGGTCAGCGCGACCGGGGTCGACGGATCGGGCACCGCGACGCCGAGCTGGGTGAGCAGGGCCGCGGCGGCTGTCGTGTTCAGCCGCGCCGAGGTCGTCACGAGCGGCTTGTTGCGGAAGCCGTAGTAGACCGCGCCGCCGCGCTCGACGAGGACGAGCGTGTAGTTCAGCCCGGCCGTTTGCGGCGGCAGGTTCGTGAAGCTCAGCGCGCGCCCGTCCCCCAGCGTCTCGATCACGTAGCTGCCCGTGCCGATCACACTGCAGTTGCGGCCCGAGCCGGTGTTGAACACCTCCTTGCAGGCGTAGTAGGTGACCGGGTTGGCGCCGGTGCCCTTGAACGCCACGCGCAGCGAGGTGTTGCCGGTGTAGAAGCCGGGGGCGGGCCCGCTGTTGACCGGTGCGGTGCCGAGCTTGCCGAGTCTCAGGGTGCTGTTGCTCCACCACTCGTTCGGCGTGTCGCTGGTGTAGGTCACGCCGCCGTAGACGAAGCTGCTCGGCGCGTACACGCAGGGCGAGCCGCCGCGGCTGGCGATCATCGCTTCGAGCGTCGGGGCCGGCAGGCCGTTGGTCGAGGCGTCGGGTGACCGGCAGCCGGTGCCGGCCGGCTGGGTGGTGGCGTCACCTCCCGCCGCCACGCCCGCGCTGTACTGCATCACCGTGTTGCCGAGGCCGGGCGGGTTGTCGGTGCCGGACGGGTAGTAGAGATCGCCGCGTTGACCGGCGTGTTGGTCGTGTAGAAGACCGACGAGCCGGCCGGGAAGACCGCGCTGCCGAGCGAGGTCGGGTCCGCGATCTGGAGGTTGGTGTAGCCGGCCGAGCGGATCTGTGCATAGACCTCGCTCATCGACTTGCCGCCGACATCGAAGCTGACCCGCAGGCTGCGGCCGGTCTCGCGCACGTCGCAGTAGCTGTAGGTGCTGGCGCCGAGCGCGTCGCGAACGCTCGACTCGCTCTCGAAGTTGATCGGGCAGGTGACCCACGCCGTGCCGTTCCAGTTCAGGTCGGCATTGCGCCACGGGTCGATGCCCGAGCCCCAGGTCGCCAGCTGGCCTGCGACCATGCGCTGGCGGCGATCGACATAGCGCACCTTGTTGTCGGCGTCGGGTGTGCCCTGGGCCGCGGTGCTGGTCAGCGCGCGCAAGGCGTAGCTCGTGCCGCTGGTGAAGTTCAGGCTCACCAGCTGCATCGACGCCGCGGCGGACGCCGCCGCGACCGGTGCCGGGACCTGGTTGTTGATGGCGACGACGGTCGCCGCTGCGGCGGCGCTCGTGCCCTCGCTCGCCACCAGCGCGCTGACGGCGGTGGCGATGGCTGCCTCTGCATCGGCCGGCGTGGCGGCCGTGCGGACGGCCGGGTCCGCGGCGGCGGTCACGATCGAGGGCAGCAGTTCGAGCAGCTTGGCCTGCACGATCCTGTCCAGATCGCGTTGCGTGATCGTGGCGCCGTCGATCGCGGTGGTGCCGAGCGCGGGCGCCAGCGCGGCGGCCTGCTGTTGCATCGTGACGACCACCATGCGCGCGAGCGTGGCGGGCGACAGGCTGCCGTCGGTCGGCGCGGCAAGCGTGGTGTAGTCCTGGAACAGCGAGCCCTGCAGGCCGGTGATCTCCGCGACGACGCGCGCCGCATTGGCCGAACCGGTGCCGCTGCTGGCGATCGTCTGCTGCACCAGCGTGGTCAGCGGGCTGATCACCGCGGTGTGATCGCCCGGCGCCGACATCACATAGGCGATCGCGACCGGTCCGTGGTCCTTGTCGACGGCGTCCGTCCCGACCATCGCGACCAGCGGATAGTCGGCGTCCGCGTTCGGCACGGTCAGCGTCACCTTGCCGTCGGCGTCGGTGCGGCCCTGCGTCTCCTCGGCCTCGCACACGTTGTTGGCGTTCCTGTCGACGCAGACCAGCGCATTGCCGATCGCGCCGTCGATGACGGTGGTGCTCAGGCTTCGGGTGGGCGGCGCGTCGTCGCCGCCGCCGCCGCCGCAGGCGGCCAGCGCGAGCAGCGAAGCGCTGGCGAGTGTGGACTTCAGTCCGGTGAATCGAGTGGTCATGGCACATCCCCTGGTTGATGTCGACAACCGGCGGCGGATTCCGGCCGGTGACCCTCGGCGAGAGGGCCACGCGACCATATCGGGGCATGTGCGCTGAGGCTTCCTCAAACGAGCGGAGGAGCCGGGGGGAACGGGCGGATCAGTCTTCCAGTTCGGCCTTCGCCATCTCCACGTCGAGCCGCTCCATCGCGTCCATCGGCGTGGCGGCGGCGGCGTCCTCGTAGAGCTTGGTCGCTTCCTTCATCTTCTTGTCGCCCTCGAGCATCACCAGCCCGTTGGCGTACTCGACCATCGCGATCGCCGAGGCGGGGTTCAGCTTCATCGCGGTCTTGAACATCGACAGCCCGGCGTCCTTGCTCGCGCCCTGCGTGCGGCCGAGCAGCGAGCCGACCTTGTCGATCACCTCGGCGTGGAAGGCGCCGAGCGCGATGTGCGCATCGGCGTGCTTCGGCGCGAGCTTGATCGCGGTCTCGAGCGCGCTCTTGACCTTGCTGCCCAGGCCCTGCGCCAGCGCCTTGGCGATGCTGATGCCCTGGCTGTAGCGGCCGAGCGCATAGGCCATCAGGTAGTAGGCGTTGGCGTTCTTCGGGTCGGTGCCGATCTGCGCCTCGGCGCGCTCGGCGACTTCCATGAACAGCGCGAGCTTGGTCTTCTCGCTCTTCTCGAGGTAGTTGGCGTAGATGGCCTGCGCCTTGTTCGCCACCGTGATGCCGGCGCCGCCCGCCTTCAGGCCCGCCTCGGCCGCCTTCTGGAACTCGCCGGCGTGGAACAGCGCCCAGGCGGCCAGCACCTTGGCGTCGCTCGGCAGGGGCTCGGCGTCACCGGCGTGCAGGCGCGCCCAGTTCTTCTTGAGGGCGGCGGCGTCGTAGGTGTAGTCGGCGCTGTCGTGCGGGAACGCGGTCCATTTGGTGGTGGCCATGGTCAGTCTCCTTTGCGGTAATTGCCGACCAGCGTGTGCAGGTGCGCACGCTGGTCCGGTTCGAGGTAGGGCGAGAGCAGGCTGAGGACGTGGAACGCGCCGCGCAGCAGCGCCGCGCCGGCGCTCGCGGGCTCGAGCGCGTTGCGTGGGTCGCGCACGTATTCGTAGCTGAGCCAGTAGGTGAGGACGACCACCATCGCGGTGGCCACCGGTTCGACATCGCGCAGGTCGATGCGCATCGCGTTGCTGCGGGCCAGGCCGTCGAGCACCTGCTGCACCGCCTTGCCCTTGTTCTTGAGCACGAATTGGAAATGGGTCTCGAGCCGGCGGTTCTTCGACAGCAGGTCGTTCAGGTCGCGGTAGAGAAACCGGTAGGCCCAGATCAGCTCGAACAGCATGTGGAAGAACAGCCACGCGTCCTCGACGTTGCGCACGTCCTCTGCGGCGCGCATCAGCTCGGTCAGCGCACGCTCGTAGCGGTCGAACAGGCTGTTGATCAGCTCGTCCTTGGCCGGGTAGTGGTAGTAGAGGTTGCCGGGGCTGATGCCGAGCTCGGCCGAGATCAGCGTGGTCGACACGTTCGGCTCGCCGAAGCGGTTGAACAGCGCCAGCGTCACCTCGAGGATGCGTTCGGCCGTGCGGCGGGGCGGCTTGCGCGGTTCCTTGGGGGGCGTGGGCATGGGGCGGGCAGGCGAGGTCTCGGCGGGCAATCTAGCATCAACGCCCCGTGCGGCGAATCGGCATCGGCCATAGGTCGTGACGCTGCCTACAATCCGGCGCTGCATGCCAGCCATCTCATTCCAGAACGTCTCGAAGACCTATAACGGCAAAGGCGGCGTCGTCCACGCGCTCGATGGCGTCAGCTTCGACATCCAGCCCGGCGAGTTCTTCGGGCTGCTCGGACCCAACGGCGCCGGCAAGACGACGCTGATCAGCATCCTCGCAGGGCTGGCCCGGGCCAGCACGGGACACGTCGAGGTGCTCGGTCACGACGTGGTGAGCGCCTACGCCGCCGCCCGCCGCAGCCTGGGCATCGTGCCGCAGGAACTGGTGTTCGACCCGTTCTTCAGCGTGCGCGAGGCGCTGCGCATCCAGAGCGGCTACTTCGGCGCACGGGTCGACAAGAAGGCCAACGATGCCTGGATCGACGAACTGCTCGCGAACCTGGGCCTGGCCGACAAGGCCGACGCCAACATGCGCCAGCTGTCCGGCGGCATGAAGCGGCGGGTGCTGGTCGCGCAGGCGCTGGTGCATCGCCCGCCGGTGATCGTGCTCGACGAGCCGACCGCGGGCGTCGACGTCGAACTGCGCCAGACGCTGTGGCAGTTTGTCGCGCGCCTGAACCGAGAAGGGCACACCGTGCTGCTCACGACCCACTACCTCGAGGAGGCGGAAGCGCTCTGCGGCCGGCTGGCGATGCTGAAGCAGGGCCGCGTGGTCGCGCTCGACCGCACGTCGGCGCTGCTCGCCGGCACCGCCAGCACGATGCTGCGCTTCAAGATGGACACGCCGCTGCCCGCCTCGCTCGCCGCGCAGTCGCGCGTCACCGGCCGCATCGTCCAGATCACCGCGCACGACGCGCACGAGGTCGAGACCATCCTCGGTGTGCTGCGCCATGCGGGCGCCCAGCCCGAGGACCTGGAGATCGGCCGCGCCGACCTGGAGGACGTGTTCCTCGAGATCATGAACGGCCCGCCGCGGACGATCGAGCCGGCGGGGGTGGCGCAATGAGCGCATCGACCCTGCTCTCGGGCACCAGCACGCTCCTGTACAAGGAGGTGCTGCGCTTCTGGAAGGTGAGCTTTCAGACCGTCGCGGCGCCGGTGCTGACCGCGATCCTCTACCTGCTGATCTTCGGCCACGTGCTCGAGGACCACGTGAAGGTGTTCGGCAGCGTCGGCTACACCAGCTTCCTCATCCCGGGCCTGGTGATGATGAGCGTGCTGCAGAACGCGTTCGCGAACAGCAGCTCGTCGCTGATCCAGAGCAAGATCACCGGCAACCTGGTGTTCCTGCTGGTCGCGCCGCTCTCGCACTGGGCGTGGTTCCTCGCGTACGTGGGCGCGTCGGTGGTGCGCGGGCTGGTGGTCGGCGCGGGCGTGATGTTCGCGACCGTCTGGTTCGCGCCGCTGCACCTGGCCAACCCGCTGTGGATCGTCGTGTTCGGCCTCGCCGGCGCCGCGATGATGGGTGCGCTCGGGCTGATCGCCGGGCTGTGGGCCGAGAAGTTCGACCAGATCGCCGCGTTCCAGAACTTCATCATCATGCCGATGACATTCCTCTCGGGCGTGTTCTATTCGGTCGGCTCGCTGCCGCCGTTCTGGCGGGCCGTGAGCCACCTGAACCCGTTCTTCTACATGATCGACGGGTTCCGCCACGGGTTCTTCGGTGTCAGCGATGTCTCGCCGTGGGTCAGCCTCGCGGTCGTCGGCGGGAGTGTGGTCGTGGTCTGCGGGCTGTGCCTGCACCTGCTGCGGATCGGCTACAAGATCCGCCACTGATTGGTCACTTCCCGATCACTTGTCGTAGACGGTCTCCAGCGACCTGAACCCCTTGACCTCGAGCGGGTTGCCGAACGGGTCCTCGAAGAACATCGTCCACTGCTCGCCGGGCTGGCCTTCGAAACGCAGGCTCGGCGGGACGATGAAGGCGGTGCCCGCCGCCGTGAGCCGGTCCGCGAGCGCCTGCCAGTCGGCGAGTTGCAGGATCACGCCGAAATGCGGCATCGGCACCCGATGCTCGCCGACGTGGCCGGTGCGCGCGGTCGCGAACGGCTCGCCGAGGTGCAGCGAGATCTGGTGGCCGAAGAAGTCGAAGTCGACCCAGGTCGGCGCGCTGCGGCCCTCGGTGCAGCCGAGCGTGGCGCCGTAGAAGCGGCGCGCGGCGTCGAGATCGCGCACGTTGAAGGCCAGGTGGAAGATGCTGTGCATGGCCCGGATTATCGACAGGCCTGCGCTGCCCCTAAAATAGCCGCACCATGGCCGACCCCACCCCCGACGACGTCCAGCGCTTCATCGCGCAAGGGCTGGCCTGCGACCACATCGATGTCGAGGGCGACGGGCGCCACTTCTTCGCGACCATCGTCTCGGCGGAGTTCGAGGGCACGACCCGCGTCGCCCGCCAGCGCCGCGTCTACCAGGCGCTGGGCGACAGGATGCGCGAGCAGATCCACGCGCTCTCGATGAAGACGCTCACGCCGGCCGAATGGGCCTCCACCTCTTCCGCGGCCGGGCCCGGCGCGGCGTCCGCACACCACCACTGACCCCGGCCGCAGTGTTCCTGCGGCTGTCGGCGTGGTGACGGCCCCTCCCGATCCACCAGCGCCGAAGGCCGTGTGAACTCTGGGGACGCCAAACCCTATGGACAAACTCCTGATTCGCGGTGGCCGCCGGCTCGAGGGCCGCGTCACGATCTCCGGCGCCAAGAACGCGGCGCTGCCGGAACTCTGCGCCGCGCTGCTTACTGCCGAGCCGGTCACGCTGCGCAACCTGCCGCGGCTGCACGATGTGCGCACCGCGCTGAAGCTGCTCGGCAGCCTGGGTGTCGCGATCGAGCGCGACCCGGCGCATGCCGAGGTGGTGACGCTGGATGCCGGGAACCTCACCTCGCGCGAGGCCTCGTACGAGCTGGTCAAGACGATGCGTGCCTCCATCCTCGTGCTGGGCCCGTTGCTGGCGCGCTTCGGCGAGGCGCGGGTTTCGCTGCCGGGCGGCTGCGCGATCGGCTCGCGGCCGGTCGATCAGCACATCAAGGGCCTGCAGGCGATGGGCGCGGAGATCACCGTGGAGCACGGCTACATCGTCGCGAAAGCCGCCCGCCTCAAGGGCGCGCGCATCACGACCGACATGGTGACGGTGACCGGCACCGAGAACCTGCTGATGGCCGCGACGCTCGCGGAAGGCGAGACGATCCTCGAGAACGCCGCGCAGGAGCCGGAGATCCCCGACCTGGCCGAGATGTTGATCGCGATGGGGGCCAGGATCGAAGGGCACGGCACCAGCCGCATCCGCATCGAGGGTGTCGAGCGCCTGCACGGCGCCACGCACACCGTGATCCCCGACCGCATCGAGACCGGCACGTTCCTGTGCGCGGTGGCCGCGGCAGGCGGCGATGTGCGGCTCGAACGCGCGCGCGCCGCGCACCTCGAGTCGGCGATCGAGAAGCTGCGCGAGGCGGGCGTGACGATCGAGACCGGCGAGGACTGGATCCACGTGCGCAGCGACGGTCGGCTGAAGCCGGTGAGCTTCCGCACCAGCGAGTACCCGGCGTTTCCTACCGACATGCAGGCGCAGTTCATGGCGCTCGACTGCATCGCCGAGGGCACCTCGGTCGTGACCGAGACGATCTTCGAGAACCGCTTCATGCACGTCAACGAACTGGTGCGGCTGGGCGCGAAGATCGAGGTCGACGGCCACACCGCGGTGGTGCAGGGCGTGCGGCAACTCTCCGGCGCGACGGTGATGGCGACCGACCTGCGCGCGTCGGCGAGCCTGGTGATCGCGGGCCTGGTGGCCGACGGCGAGACCGTCGTCGACCGCATCTACCACCTGGACCGCGGCTACGACCAGATGGAGGCCAAGCTGCGCGCGATCGGCGCCGACATCGAGCGCACGACGGGAGCGGCCGCATGATCACCTTCGCCCTGCCCAAGGGCCGCATCTTCGACGAGATCGTCCCGCTGCTGAAGGCCGCCGGCATCGAGGTGGCCGAAGACCCGGAGAAGACCCGCAAGCTGATTGTCGGTACCAGCCGCGCCGACGTGCGGCTGGTGCTGGTGCGTGCCTCCGACGTGCCGACCTATGTGCAGCACGGCGGCGCCGATCTGGGGGTGGTCGGCAAGGACACGCTGCTCGAGCACGGCGGCGCGGGCCTGTACCAGCCGCTCGACCTGAACATCGCGAAGTGCCGCATGAGCGTCGCGGTGCGTTCCGACTTCGACTACGCCGCGGCGGTGAAGCAGGGCTCGCGGATCCGCGTCGCGACCAAGTACACGCAGATCGCGCGCGATCACTTCGCCAACAAGGGCGTGCACGTCGACCTGATCAAGCTCTACGGTTCGATGGAACTGGCGCCGCTGACGGGGCTCGCCGACGCGATCGTCGATCTGGTCTCGACCGGCAGCACGCTGCGCGCGAACCACCTGATCGAGGTCGAACACATCATGAACATCTCGTCGCGCCTGATCGTCAACCAGGCCGCGCTGAAGCTCAAGCGCGAGCCGATCCGCGGGATCATCGACGCGTTCGAGCGCGCGGTGGGGCCGTTGCCATGAGCGCCGTGAACATCCGCCTGCTGGACACGACGGCGGCCGATTTCGAGCCGGCGTTCCAGCGCGTGCTGCACTGGTCGGCCGAGACCGACGATGCGATCGAGCAGCGCGTCGCGTCCATCCTCGCCGACGTGCGCGCGCGTGGCGATGCCGCGGTGCTGGAATACACCGAGCGCTTCGACGGCGTGGCGGCCGCGAGTGTCGCGGCGCTGGAGATTCCGCGTGCCGAGCTCGTGGCCGCGTTGAACGCGATCCCCGCGGCCCAGCGCGATGCGCTCGAAGCCGCTGCCGAGCGCGTGCGCAGCTACCACGAGCGCCAGCTCGAGGCGTCCGGCCGCTCGTGGAGCTACCGTGACGCCGACGGCACGCTGCTCGGGCAGAAGGTCACGCCGCTCGACCGCGTCGGCATCTACGTGCCTGGCGGCAAGGCGACGTACCCCTCGAGCGTGCTGATGAACGCGCTGCCGGCCAAGGTCGCAGGCGTCGGCGAGATCGTCATGACGGTGCCGACGCCGCGGGGCGAGCGCAACGCGATGGTGCTGGCCGCCGCCGCGATCGCCGGCGTCGACCGCGCGTTCACGATCGGTGGCGCGCAGGCGGTCGGTGCGCTGGCCTATGGCACGGCGACGATTCTCGCGGTGCACAAGATCACCGGCCCCGGCAACGCGTATGTGGCGAGCGCCAAGCGCCGCGTGTTCGGCGTCGTCGGCATCGACATGATCGCCGGCCCGAGCGAGATCCTGGTGCTCGCCGACGGCACGACGCCGCCCGACTGGGTCGCGATGGACCTGTTCAGCCAGGCCGAGCACGACGAGCTGGCGCAGA
>JAZKIO010000153.1:0-13131 GCA_040384825.1 Pseudomonadota bacterium | reverse complement strand
CCGATGCGCGTGCCGCCGTGGTTCTTCTGGAAGTAGCTCGACACGCGCTTCTTCAGATCGCGCGCCTTGCCCACGTACAGCACCGCGTCCTGCGCATCGAAGTAGCGGTACACGCCCGGCAGATTGGGCAGCGCCGCGACCTCGGCCAGCAGTTGCGCGCGGGCCGCCTCGTGGGGCACGTCCGCAGGGGTGGAAACGTCGTCGTCGGTCATCGACCGCGATTGTGCCGCCGCTCCGGATAATGACCCGATGCAATGGGATCTGTTCTGCCGCGTGGTCGACAACTTCGGCGACATCGGCGTGTGCTGGCGTCTCGCGGCCGACCTCGCCGCGCGCGGCGAGCGCGTGCGGCTGTGGGTCGACGACGCGTCGGCGCTGCGCTGGATGGCGCCCGACGGCGCGGTCGGCGTCCACGTGCACGCCTGGCCCGAGGGCGACGCGGCGGTCGACCCGGGCGACGTGGTGATCGAGGCCTTCGGCTGCGACCTGCCCGATCCGTTCGTGCGCCGCATGGCAACGTCGGCGCCGCCGCCGGTGTGGATCAACCTGGAGTACCTGAGTGCCGAGGCGTACGTGGAGCGCGTTCACCGGCTGGCATCGCCGCTGAACACCGGCCCTGGCGCCGGCCTGCGCAAGACGTTCTTCTACCCGGGGTTCACCGAGCGCACCGGTGGGCTGATCCGCGAGCCCGATCTCGCGTCGCGGCAGGCGGCGTTCGACGCGCCCGCTTGGCTGGCCGCACGCGGCCTCGAACGGCAAACGGACGAACGCATCGTCAGCCTGTTCTGCTACGAGCCGCCGGCGCTCGACGCGCTGCTCGATCACCTCGCCCTGCAGCCGACGCTGCTGCTCGCCACGGCCGGCCAGGCGGTGCGTCTGACCCGGGCGTGCCTGGGGCCGGGGCTGCGGCGCGGCCGGCTGCGCGCCGTCGAACTGCCGGCGCTGACGCAGCGCGACTACGACCACCTGCTGTGGGCCGGCGACCTGAACCTCGTGCGCGGCGAGGATTCGTTCGTGCGCGCGCAATGGGCCGGCCGGCCGTTCCTGTGGCAGATCTACCCGCAGCACGACGCCGCGCACGTCGCCAAGCTCCAGGCCTTCCTCGACCGCTTCGGCGCGGATGCCCCGCTGCGCCGCTGCTTCCACGCCTGGAACGGCACCGATACGGCGATGCCGGCGCTGCCGGACGCGGCGCAGTGGCGCGAAAGCTGCGAACGCTGGCGTGATTCGCTGCGCGCGCAGCGCGACCTCACCTCCCAGCTGCTCGGATTTGTCGCCGAAACACGCTAAAATCGAGGGCTTTTCGCGCACCAGAGTCTTTTGGCTCCGCGTGTGCGAGTTCAGGCGCAGCGTCGCGCCGCCCCCACCGCATACGGAAACAGCTATGAAGACCGCAATGGAATTTCGCGCCGGCAACGTCATCATGCAGGGCAAGGACCCGATGGTCGTGCTGCGCACCGAGTACAGCCGCGGCGGCCGCAATTCGGCCACCGTGCGCATGAAGCTGAAGAGCCTGCTGTCGAACTCGGGCACCGAGGTCGTCTACAAGGCCGACGACAAGCTCGACCAGGTCATGCTCGACAAGAAGGAGTGCACCTACTCCTACTTCGCCGACCCGATGTACGCGTTCATGGACGCCGAGTACAACCAGTTCGAGGTCGAGTCCGAGAACATGGGCGACGCGATCCAGTACCTCGAGGACGGCATGCCCGTCGAAGTGGTGTTCTACGACGGCAAGGCCATTTCGGTCGAGCTGCCCACCAGCCTGGTCCGCGAGATCACCGACACCGAGCCGGCCGTCAAGGGCGACACCTCGGGCAAGGTGCTCAAGACCGCGAAGATCGCGACCGGCTTCGAGATCTCGGTGCCGCTGTTCGTGCAGACCGGCGACAAGGTCGAGATCGACACCCGCACCCACGAGTACCGCAAGCGCGTCTGATCGCGGCTTGCCGGAGGGCCGCATGGCCTTCGACTTCAGCGCGGTCGCGGCCCCGTTCCGCATGCAGCCGGGGCTGCGGCGCATCGCTCCCTGCACCGCCCCGCTGACGCCCAACCTTCCCGGTTCGGCCGCGCTCGCCGAGAAGACCGCGGTGCTGCGCGACCGGCCGCTCAGCGCGCTGCTCGCGGCACCCGGTTTCGACGCTGGCCCTGCCGTGCGCGCACTCATGCGGCAGGCCACGCGCGACCACCCCGATCATTTTTCGTTCGACGGCGATGCCGCCTTCGACGCCGCGCCGCTTGGCTGGTCGGTCCGCGGCGCCGAGCTGCAAGGGCACGGCGCCCCTGAACTCGGCGCGGTGCTGCGTGCCTTGCCACCCGAGTGGCGCCTGGCCGGGCTGCTGAGCCTGGCGCTCGCCGAAGACCTCGCGGTCATCGACGGCCGCGACGCCACGATTCCCTGGCTGGCCGTGTGCCTGCCCTCCCGCTGGGCGCCTGCGGACAAGGTCGGCCGCCACTTCGCCGAGGTGCACGCGCCGGTCGCCGACAACCAGTTGCTGGTGACCGCCGCCGAGCATCTCGCGCGGCTCGTCACCGGCGACGAGCGTTGGGAGCGTTTCGTCTGGAGCATCGCGAGCGACGCGCGCCTGTCCCAGCACCCGGATCACGTGCCGCCCACGCACTGGCCTGCCGACGCGGATGCCGGGGCGCTGGCTGCCGTCGCGACCTTCCGCACCGAACACCAGACCTTCATTCCGGTCCCCGGCGCGCAGCAGGCCGTGTTCACGATTCACGTCGAGTGCCGACCACTGGCAGCCGCGATCGACACCGCCGAGCGTGCGCAGGCCTTGCACGCGGCGCTCGCGAGCATGAGCCCGGCCGTCTTGGACTATCGCGGCCTCGCGCCGGCGCGCGACCGCCTGCTCGCCTGGCTGGCCGCGCGCAGCGCGTGAACGCGATGCACGGCTGGCAGGGGCGCGACCGTTTCGTCGTGCTCGCCAGCAAATGGGGGTCGGGCGAGGCCTTCCTCGCGACCTGGCAGGCCTGGCGCGACGATGCACGGCGCTGCGCGCACCTGGTCTTCATCGCGATCGCGCCGCAGGCTGCCGGGCCCGGCGATTCAACGGCTCCGCTCGCCAGCCAGCTGCTGGCGGCGTGGCCGCCGCCGACCCGCAACCTGCACCGGCTGGCGTTCGAAGACGGCGCCGTCGAACTGCTGCTCGCGGTCGGCGACGAAATGCGCGCCTGGCTGCCCCAGCTCGTCGCGACCGTCGACGCGTTCGACCTGACCGGCCACGCCGCCACGCCGGACCTGCGCCTGGCCAAGGCGCTTGGCCGACTCGCCGCACCGGGCGCCTTGCTGGTCGCGGACCGGCACGTCGCGGCATGGAGAACACACCTGCCGTCGGCAGGCTTTGCCTCGGCAGCCGACGCGGGTGCCCCGGACGATCGGCTGCGGGCGCGGTTCACGCCCGCCTTCGCGCCACGCCATGCCCCTTCGCGCCGGCCCGCCGCGCGCGAGGATTCGACCCGACGCGTGCTGATCGTCGGCGCCGGGTTGGCCGGCTGCGCCGCCGCCTGGGCGCTGGCCGAACGCGGCTGGCACAGCACCTTGCTGGAGCGGCGCGACGCGCCCGCCGCCGAGGCCTCGGGCAACCCGGCCGGCCTGTTCCACGGCATCGTCAACGCGCACGACGGCTTGCATGCGCGCTTCAACCGTGTGGCGGCGCTAGCGGCGCGTGCGGCGATCCGGGACGCAATCGACGCGGGCGTCCCGGGCGACGCCAACGGCCTGCTGCGACTGGAGACCACGCTGGCGGTCGATCGCATGCACGACCTGCTGCGGCGCCTCGCGCTCCCGGCGAGCTATGTGCACGCCCTGACCGCCGACGAGGCGAGTGCGCGGGCCGGCATTCCGCTCCAACATCCCGCCTGGTTCTATCCCGGCGGCGGCTGGGTGCAGCCGGCCGGGCTGGCGCGTCGCTTCGTCGCGCGCGCCGGCGATCGCGTCACGTGGCGGCTGCAGGCGGAGGTGCAGCGGCTGGAACGCACGCCGTCCGGCTGGTGCCTGCGCGACGCCGATGGCGCGCCGCTGGCCGAGGCCGCGAACGTGGTGCTGGCGAACTCGGCGGACGCGCTGCGGCTGCTCGGCGCGGCCGATTGGCCGATCGACATGGTGCGTGGCCAGATCAGCCTCGCGGATGCGACGCGCGTCGCGACGCCGTCGCTGCCGATCGCCGGCCACGGCTACCTCCTGCCGGCGATCGACGGTGAGGCGATGTTCGGGGCGACTGCCCAGGCCGGCGACTTCGATCCCGCCGTGCGCGACGCCGACCACATCGCGAACCTCGCGCAACTGGCGCGCCTGACCGGTCGGCCGGTCGACATCGCACCGGACGAGCTGCGCGGCCGCACGGCGTGGCGCTGCAGCGCGGCCGACCGCTTGCCGCTGATCGGCGCCGTGCCGGAACTCGCCCCGCAGGGCGCGCGGCTCGAGCAGCCGCGCCACGTGCCGCGGCAGCCTGGCCTGTTCATGTTCACCGCACTCGGCTCGCGCGGCATCACGTGGAGCGCGCTCGGCGCCCGGGTGCTCGCGTCCTGGGTCACCGGCGCGCCGGCGCCGGTCGAGGCGAGCCTGCTGGACGCGCTCGACCCGGCGCGTTTCGTCAGCCGACGGGCGCGGCGTCAGCGATCCAACGACGGATGACGTTGTAGACCCGCGGGTGGTTCAGCAACGCCATGTGGCCGAGGCCGGCCAGCTCGACGCGCTGCACGTCACCGGCGAGGTCGTCGGCGGACGCGCTGCCTGCGCGCACCAGCCCGTCGCCGAGCCAGCGGCCGACCAGCGGGGCGAGGCCGGTGCCGCCCTCGTCGCCGAGCGTGCCGAACACCAGCCGCAGCGCGGGTGCCGACGACGCGTTCCCCTTCAGCCCGTGCCGCAGGTCCTTGATGCCGCGGCTGCGCGCCTCGGCGATCCGCGCGAGCGGCTTCGTCACGTCGGACACGGCCAGCGCCGCCGCGGCCGCGTGGCCCAGCTTGGCCAGCGGCGCACCCTGGTGCGGCGAACCGAGGCAGACGATCATCGGCACGTGCACCGCCCAGCCGAGGCCGCTTTGCTGCCCCAGCGCCTGGGCACTGCGTGCGACCAGCCCGCCCATGCTGTGCCCGATCAGCACCCACTCGCGGACCTGCGGCGCCGCCACCGCCGCACGTTTCAGCAGCTCGGCCAGCAACTGCGCGTTCTGCTCGACCGCGAGGCCGGTGTTGTAGCGCAGCCAGAGCGCGCCGACGCCGAGATCGCGTTCGAGCAGGTCGCCGTAGCTGAGGGGTGGATTGCCGGGCGGTGCGGATGCCGACGGCGTTGAATTCCAGGCGTCGTGGCGCAGCCGCCAGCTGTGCTCGTCGCACGCGAGCCCGTGCAGGAAGACGCAGGTGCGCTCCGGGAGCCGCGCGAGCGTGGCCGCCGTGGCCGGCCCGTCGCGATCGCGCAGTTCCATCTGCACCGCGAGCGCGCTGCCCGCCGCAGCGAGCGAGTCGCCGACCGCGCCGTTGAGCGCACTGCGGAAACCCTGCTCCTTCGCGCCCGGGATGCGCGCCGGGTCGTCGAAATGCCTCTCGAGGCCGCCGGTCAGCGTGAACGCGGCATGACCGCCGTGTCGCACCGCGGCGTAGACGCCCTGGGTGATCGCGTCGTGCACGCCCTGCACGATGCGCGTCGGCATCGACAGGCCGGGGATGCGCAGGAGCGTCTCGAAGGTCGTGCCCGCGATCGCGTGGTGCATCTCCTGCACGCGCGACGCGGTGGCCTGGAAACCGGCGTTGAAGGTGGGCGAGTACGCCGCCCCGGGCGACGCGGGGGCTGCCGATGCAGCCGCGGCGGGGTCCGCGGGTCGGCGGCGGCGCGTCACATCAGGGGGCCGGCGCCTGCCCGTCGACCGGTTGCGCCTCGGCGCTGGTGTCGTCGTCCGCGGGCGCGTCGTCGCTGCCCGGCTCGCCGACCTTGCGGCCCGCCTTCTCCTTCAACTTCTCTTCCTTCTTCTTCTTCTTCGCCAGTTCGCGCTGGCGCTTCTCGAACGAGTAATTTGGTTTGGCCATGGGCCGTCCTTTGTGTCAGTGCGGGTCCGGCGCCCGCGCGGGTGCCAGGGCCCGAGGTTACGCGCTTTTCAGGCGCTCTCGGCCGCCCGGACGCCCGTGCGGCTCAGAAAGTCAGCGTCTGCACCCCTTGTGGGGTGCCCAGCAGACAGATGTCGGCCTTGTTGCGCGCGAAGATGCCGACGCTGACGACGCCGGGCCACTGGTTGATCTCGCGCTCCATCGCTGCCGGGTCGGCGATCGCGAGGCCGCGCACGTCGATGATCTGGCCGCCGTTGTCGGTGACCGTGCCGGCGCGCAGCACGGGCTCGCCGCCGAGCCGGCGGACCAGGCGCGCGACCTGCGCGGCGGCCATCGGGATGACCTCGATCGGCAGCGGGAAGCGCCCCAGCGTCGTCACCAGCTTCGACGCGTCGGCGATGCAGACGAAGCGCGCCGAGATGTCGGCCACGATCTTCTCGCGCGTCAGCGCGGCGCCGCCGCCCTTGATCATGTGGCCGGCGTGGTCGATCTCGTCGGCACCGTCGACGTAGACGGCGAGCGACTCCACCTGATTGGCGTCGAGCACCTCGATGCCGAGCGCGCGCATGCGCTCGGTGCTGGCGCGCGAGCTCGACACCGCGGCCTGGATTCGCACCGGCATCCGCGCCAGTGCGTCGATGAAGCAGTTCACGGTCGAGCCGGTCCCGACGCCGATGATGCTGCCGGGTTCCACGTAGGCCGTCGCGGCCTGGCCGACGAGGGCCTTCAGTTCGTCTTGGGTCATGGGCCGTGATTATCCGGTCCGGCCGACCATCGCCTCCGGCCGCACCCACGCGTCGAACTGCTCGGCCGTGACGAAGCCCGACGCCAGCGCCGCCTCTTTCAGGCTGAGCCCCTGGGCGTGCGCGGCCTTCGCGATCTTCGCGGCCTTGTCGTAGCCGATGTGCGGGTTCAGCGCCGTCACCAGCATCAGCGAGCGACCGACTAGCTCGTCGATCCGCGCGCGGTCGGCCTCGATGCCGCGGGCGCAGTGTTCCTCGAAGCTGAGCACGCCGGCGGCCAGCAGCCGCATGCTCTGCAGCACGTTGTGGATGATCAGCGGCTTGAACACGTTGAGCTCGAAGTTGCCCGATGCACCGCCGATGTTGACCGCCACGTCGTTGCCCATCACCTGCGCGGCCAGCATGGTCAGCGCCTCGCACTGGGTCGGGTTGACCTTGCCCGGCATGATGGAGCTGCCGGGCTCGTTCTCGGGGATCGTGATCTCGCCGAGGCCCGAGCGCGGGCCGGAGGCGAGCCAGCGCACGTCGTTCGCAATCTTGGTGAGCGACGCGGCCAGCGTCTTCAGCGCGCCGTGCGCGAACACCATCGCGTCGTGCGCCGCCAGCGCCTCGAACTTGTTCGGTGCCGACTCGAACGGATAGCCCGTCACGCGCGCCAGCTCGGCCGCCACGCGCGTGCCGAACTCCGGGTGCGCGTTCAGGCCAGTGCCCACCGCCGTGCCACCGAGCGCCAGCTCGCGCAGGTGTGGCCGCGTGGTGCGCAGGTGGCGGATGCCGTGGTCGATCTGCGCGACCCAGCCCGAGATCTCCTGCCCGAGCGTGAGCGGCGTCGCGTCCTGCAGGTGGGTGCGGCCGATCTTCACCACGTCGGCGAACGCGTGCGACTTGGCGGCCAGCGTCGCGCGCAGCGTGTCGAGCGCGGGCAGCAGGCGGCTCTCCAGCGCCGCGAGTGCCGCGACGCTCATCGCGGTCGGGAACACGTCGTTCGACGACTGGCCGCGGTTCACGTCGTCGTTCGGATGAACTAGCCGCGCTTCGCCGACCGGGCCGCCGAGCAGCTGCGAGGCGCGATTGGCCAGCATCTCGTTCATGTTCATGTTGGTCTGCGTGCCCGAGCCCGTCTGCCAGACAGACAGCGGAAACTGCGCCTCGTGGCGGCCCGCCAGCACCTCGTCGGCGGCCGCGACGATCGCGTCGGCCTTGGCCGCCTCGAGCGCGCCGAGCTCGCGGTTGACGAGCGCGGCGCTGCGCTTGACGAGCGCAAGCGCGCGGATCAGCTCGGGCGCCATGCGCTCGGACGAGATCGCGAAGTGATGCAGCGAGCGCTGCGTCTGTGCGCCCCACAAGGCGGTGTCGGCGACGGCGATCTCGCCGAAGGTGTCGCGCTCGAGGCGGTGGGGCGCAGGGGTGTGGGACGTGCTCATAAGGGTTCCCTGAAAACGGGGTAGGACGTGTCCGACGACGCAGTATCGCGCGACTTCCACTGCGACAATCTGCAACATGTCGATGCTTCCGTACGCCCTCGCCCGCCCCCTCCTCTTCGGCCTCGATCCCGAACGCGCCCACGATCTGACGCTCGCGTCGATCGCACGGATGCAGAACACGCCGCTGCAATGCGCGTGGTCGCAAACGCGCGTCGACGACCCGGTCAAGCTGGCCGGCCTGACGTTCCCGAACCGCATCGGCCTGGCCGCCGGGCTCGACAAGAACGGCCGCTGCATCGACGGCCTCGGCGCGATGGGCTTCGGCTTCCTCGAGGTCGGCACCGTCACCCCCAAGTCCCAGCCCGGCAACCCCAAGCCGCGCATGTTCCGCCTGCCCGAGGCGAACGCGCTGATCAACCGGCTCGGCTTCAACAACGACGGGCTGGACGCCTTCGTCGCCAACGTGAAGCGGGCGCGCTTCCGCGCCGGCGGCGGGATCCTCGGCCTGAACATCGGCAAGAACGCGGCCACGCCGATCGAGGACGCGGCGTCCGACTACCTGCTGTGCCTGGACGGCGTCTACCCGCACGCCGACTACGTGACGCTCAACATCTCCAGCCCGAACACCAAGAACCTGCGCGCGCTGCAGGGCGACGACGCGCTCGACGCGCTGCTCGGCGCCGTGCAGCAGCGCCGCGAGAAGCTCGCCGCGCAGCACGGCCGGCGCGTGCCGGTGTTCCTGAAGATCGCGCCCGATCTCGACGAGACGCAGGTCGACGCGATCGCGGCCACGCTACAGCGCCACGCGATCGACGGCGTGATCGCGACCAACACCACGATCGCGCGCGACGCGGTCAAGCACCTGGCGCATGGCGACGAGGCCGGCGGCCTGTCGGGCGCCCCGGTCTTCGCGGCATCGAACCGCGTGATCGCGCAGTTGCGCGCCGCGCTCGGCAGCGCGTTCCCGATCATCGGCGTGGGCGGCGTGATGAGCGCGGCCGACGCGCGCGCCAAGATCGCCGCGGGCGCGAACCTGGTCCAGATCTACACCGGCTTCATCTACCAAGGCCCGGCGCTGGTCGCCGCCGCCGCACGAGCGCTGGCGCAGAAAGTCCCCGCATGACCCGCTGGTTCCAACGTGGGCTGCTCGTCGCCTCGATCGTGCTGCTCGGCGGATGCAGCGCGCTGCCGCGCGTGGTGCCGGACATGGCCCGCGGCAGCGGCGAGCCGCAGCTGCAGGGCGGGCGCGGCCCGCTGTCGGCCGCGCGCAGCAAGGAGATCCTGGACGGCCTGCGCGCCGGCGGCCGCGAGACCGACGTGCTCGACCGGCACCTCGCGCTCGAAGCCGCGATCACCGACAGCCCGCTGGTGGCCGGCAACCGCGTCAGCCTGCTGCTCGACGGGCCGGCCACCTACCAGGCGATGTTCGCGGCGATCGAGGGCGCCCGCGACCACATCAACATGGAGACCTACATCCTCGAGGACGACGAGGTCGGGCAGCGTTTCGCCGCGGCGCTGATCGCCAAGCAGCGCCAGGGCGTCACCGTGAACCTGATCCACGACAGCGTCGGCACGCTGACGACGCCGAAGGAGTTCTTCAAGACCCTGACCGACGCCGGCATCAACGTGCTCGAGTTCAACCCGGTCAACCCGCTGACCGCCAAGGCCGGCTGGCAGGTGAACCAGCGCGACCACCGCAAGCTGCTCGTCGTCGACGGCCAGACGGCCTTCCTAGGCGGCATCAACATCAGCAGCGTCTACTCGGGCGGCTCGTTCAGCCCCGGCTCGAAGAACGACCGGCCCGGCAACAAGCAGCCGTGGCGCGACACGCACCTGCAGATCGACGGCCCGGTGGTGGCCGAGCTGCAGAAGCTGTTCATCGCCACCTGGGAGAAGCAGAAGGGCAAGCCGCTCGCCGCGCGCGCCTATTTCCCGACGCTCAGGCGCCAGGGCAACGAGGTCGTGCACGCGCTCGGCGGCTCGCCGGACGAGCCCTACAGCGTCATCTACGCCACGCTGATCTCGGCGATCGATTCCGCCGAGACGGAGGTGCTGCTGACCAACGCCTACTTCGTGCCCGACCCGCAGCTGATGGCGTCGTTGAAGGGCGCCGTCGCGCGCGGCGTCGACGTGAAGATCGTGCTGCCCAGCGCGACCGATTCCGCGCTCGTGTTCCACGCCGGCCGCTCCAACTACGACGACCTGCTGGCCGCCGGCGTCAAGATCTACGAGCGCCAGAACGCGCTGCTGCATTCCAAGACGGCGCTGGTCGACGGCGTCTGGTCGACCGTCGGTTCGACCAACCTCGACTGGCGCAGCTTCCTGCACAACCAGGAGGTGAACGCGGTCGTGCTCGGCAAGGAGTTCGGGCAGCGCATGCGCGCGGCGTTCGAGGAAGATCTGGCCGCCTCGAAGCAGATCACGCTCGAGGAGTGGCGGCGCCGCTCGCCGATCCTGCGGGCCAAGGAGACGTTCGGGAGGTTGTGGCAGTACTGGCTCTGACGCAGACGACACCAAGGAGACAACGCGATGAAGACGATCTCATGGAAGCAGGTGGTGGCGCTCGGCCTGGCGCTCGGGCTCGCCGCCCTGGCACCCGCTCACGCGCAGGACGCCGCCGGCCTGAAGGCGCGGCACGACAGCCTGAAGGAGAAGCTGGCGAACAACCCGTTCCAGCGCCCGCTGGTGCTCGAGTCGGCGCAGTCCTCGGGTGATCTGAAGGGCGACGTCTACGCGGTGGTCGACCAGCCGTTCTCGGTCGTCGGGCCTGCCCTGCAGGGCATGGACCACTGGTGCGAACTGCTGATCCTGCACCTCAACGTCAAGGGCTGCACCTACGCCGGCAAGCCGCCGGCCGAGGTGCTGAGCCTGGTGGTCGGCCGCAAGTTCGACCAGCCGCTCGACGACGGCTACAAGGTCGCATTCAACTTTGCGACGCCGGCCGCCGGCGCCGACTACCTGCGCGTGCAGATGGACGCCGACAGCGGCCCGATGGGCACGAAGAACTACCGGCTCGCGCTCGAGGCCATCCCTCTCGACGACAAGCGCAGCTTCGTCCACATGTCCTACGCCTACGGCTACGGCACGGCGGCGCGGCTGGCGATGCAGGCCTACCTCGGCACCGCCGGGCGGGACAAGGTCGGCTTCAGCGTCACCGGCAAGGGCGAGGACGGCAAGCCGATCTACATCGACGGCGTGCGCGGCGTGGTCGAGCGCAACACGATGCGCTACTACCTCGCGATCGAGGCCTACCTCGGCTCGATGGCGAGCCCGGCCGGGGATCGCCAGGAGAAGCGCCTGCGCGACTGGTTCGACGCCACCGAGCGCCACGCCCGCCAGCTGCACGAGATGGAGCGCGACGACTACCTGAAGATGAAGCGCAACGAGGTACAGCGCCAGAAGGCGGCGCAGCAGCGCTGAGTCAGAAGCTGTCGAGCGCCGGCAGGTCGGCGTCGACGCGCACGCAGGCCGAGAGGTAGAACGCCAGGCCGAGGTCGCCGGTCCACAGGGTCGGCACCCTGCAACCGTATTGCGCCGCGAGCGCGTCGGACTGGCCGATCGCATGCATCGCGAACGCGCGAGCACGGTCCAGCCACTTCGCTTCGCCGGTCATCGCGTAAAGCTTCAGGAACGCGAAGCCGTTGCCATCGGTGCCGTGGCACAGGCCCGGCCGCTTGGTCAGCGGGCCGGCCTGCCAGACCAGCTCGCCGGCCTCGACCAGCATCGCGCGCAACGGCGACGAGCGCGTGCCGGCCAGGCGACAGACGATGCCCGGGCCGCCGTGGCAATCCTGCAGCAGCGCCTTCGGCGGATGGCCGGACAACGCAGGATCGAAATGCGCCGGCCAGTGCAACAGCCCGGGCTCGCGCAGCGCGGTCACGTCCAGCGTGTCGAGCGCGCGGGCCTCGAAGGCTCCGACCACCGCATCGTCGAGCCAGCGCGCACCGCGGATCACCGGGAACAGGTTGCCGGCGAAGCCGTGCCCCGCGCCCAGGTAGTGCACGAGACTGCCGTACAGATCCTGGCGCCAGATCCACACCTCGCGGTTCGGCTGCGTGGTGTGGCGCACGGCCGTCATCTGGGCCCAGAGCAGGTCGATGCCGCGCCGGAACAGGGCCTGCCAGCGCGCCTCGCCCGTCGCCTCCAGCATGTGCAGCGCCGCCACCAGCGTGCCCGGCGAGCCCCACAGCGCTTCCAGCGCCTTGTTCTCGAGGTTGCCCTCGATCAGCGTGTAGAGCTCGTCGGCCACCGCGGGCGAGCGGTCCTGCCACCACTGCAGCAGCAGCACGGCCGAGTGCCCCAGGAAGTACGACGGCCACTCCGATTCGTGGGCCGTGATCCAGCGGCGGCTGTGCTCGTGCAGGCCGGCGACGATCGGCGCCGTGTCCAGATCGACGCGGGCCATGCCGTGCTGGCGCAGGCGTTGCAACGCCCAGACGGCACCTGCCGCGCCGTTGTAGAGCATGGGTTGCGGGATCGGCGCATCGTCCTGCTCGCGCTCGCGCGGGTGCGTCGGCCACAGCGTGGCGGGATCGAAGCGGCTGCAGACGTCGTCGACGATCGCCTGGATCGTGTCGCGCGCCTGCGCCTCGCTCCACGGCGTCCCTGTCAGGGCTTCGTGGCGGGCCGGGTCGTGGAGCATCGTGCCCGCCGTCGGGTCAGAGCACCGGCACGCCGGTCTTGGCCTGCAGTTCCTCGCGCGTCACGCCTTCCGCGAGCTCGACCAGCTTCAGCCCGGCGGGCGTCACGTCGAGCACCGCGAGGTCGGTGATGATGCGGTTGACCACGCCCACGCCGGTCAGCGGCAGCGTGCACTCGGGCAGGATCTTCAGGTCGATCGTGCCGTCCTTCTTCTTCGCGACGTGCTCCATCAGCACCAGCACGCGCGCGACGCCGGCCACCAGGTCCATCGC
>JAZKIO010000152.1:0-5180 GCA_040384825.1 Pseudomonadota bacterium | reverse complement strand
ACGAGCAGCACCAGCATCACGTCGATCAACGGCACCATGTTGATCTCGGACATCGGCGCGCCGGCGCTCTTGGAATCGAAGCTGGCGAAGGCCATGACGCGCCCCCTTAAGCCGCCGCCGGGCGCGTGCCCATCGGCCGCACGTTGGCCGGCGCCGGCTCGCTCGCAGCACCGTGGCCGAGGGCCTGGCCCATCGAGACGAAGGTGTGGAGCTCGTACGCGAACGCGTCGAGCTTGGCGGCCATCACGCGGTTGGCGCGCGTCAGCCAGTTGTAGCCCATGACGGCGGGGATCGCGACCGCCAGGCCCAGGCCGGTCATGATCAGCGCCTCGCCCACCGGGCCGGCGACCTTGTCGAGCGTGCCGGCGCCGCTCATGCCGATCGCGACCAGCGCGTGGTACACGCCCCAGACCGTGCCGAACAGGCCGACGAACGGGGCGGTGGCGCCCACGGTCGCGAGCACCGCCAAGCCGTTCTCGAGCCGCGTGGTTTCCTCGTCGAGCACCTTCTTGATCGTGCGGGTGACGAACTCGCCGGACGAGCCCGCCTCCTCGAGCTTGGCCGCGCCGTACTTGGCGTGGTGCGCCTGCGCCTGCATCGCGTGCGCGGTGAGGTGCGAGAACGGATCGTGCGCGCCGTGGGTGGCGATCTCGCCGGCGACGGCGTCGAGCGAGGTCGCGTTCCAGAAGAAGTTCAGGAAGGCATTGCTGCGGCCGCGCCGCGCCAGCAGCGAGGCGCCCTTGATCGCGATGATCGCCCACGACGCGATCGACATCAGGATCAGGATGACCAGCAGGCTCTTGCCGACGACATCGGCCTGCGCGATGAAATGGCCGAAGCCGAGGTTCGCTGTTTCAGGGGTCATGACTACTTCTCCAAACCAAAATCGATGGGGACGATGGCCCAGCCGGAGAGCGGCTGGCCGTTGTCGGTGGGCGGGCGGAAGCGGAACTTCAGCACCGCCGCGAGGGCCGAGGCGTCGAGCCGCTCGAAGCCCGACGTCCTGTTGACCTGCACCTGGCGCGGCGTGCCGGCCTCGTCGATGAACACGCGCACGAGCACGCGGCCTGATTCGCCGCTGCGCTGCGAGGCGCGCGGGTATTCGGGCTGGACCGTGCTCGCGTACTGCACCGCCGACGGCGGCAGGTTCTTCGGTGGTGCCGGTGCCGGCGGCGGCGCGGGCGGCGCCGGCGGCGCCGGCGCGGCCACCACGATCGGCGGCGCGGGCGGCGCGGCGACGATCACCGGCTCGGGCGGCGGCGCCGGCACGACGAACGGCGCCGGTGCCGGGCTCGGCGGCGCGGCGATCACGGGCACCGGCGGCGGCGCCTTCTTGACGATGGGTTGCGGCTTGGGCGGCGGCGGCGGTGCGGGCGGGGCCGGCGGCGCGGGCGGCGCGATCAGGTCCACGAACATCGGCGCGGCCTCGCGCACCGCCTCACGCACCGCGCCGATCTGCATCAGCCCCCACGCGCCGGCCGCGTGCGCGGCGACGATCGCCGCGATCACCGTGCGCCGCTGCGCCGGCGACAGGCCGTCGCTGCCGCGCGCGCTGGCGGCGATCAGGTTCAGCGTCGGAGGGAGGGCGTTCATGCGGGGTGCATCGGGTGCTGGGCGGTACAGCCAAGAAATTTAACACAAATGAGAACGATTCCCATTGCAGTCTGGATGCCGGCGGGGTCGGCCGCACGCCGCGGTATTCTTCGGCCATGAAAATCATCGTCCGCTGGCTTCTGCTCGCCGCCGCCCTGCTGCTGGTGGCCTACCTCTACCCGGGCGTGCAGGTGAACAACTTCACCTCGGCGTTGATCGCGGCCTTCGTGCTCGGGCTGCTGAACACGCTGCTGCGGCCGATCCTGGTGCTGCTGACGCTGCCGGTGACGGTCGTCACGCTCGGCCTGTTCCTGTTCGTGATCAACGCGCTGATGTTCTATTTCGCGGCGTCGATGCTCGACGGCTTTCAGGTCGCCGGCTTCGTTGCGGCGCTGATCGGCTCGCTGCTCTACAGCCTGTGCGGCATGGTGATCGACGTGGCGATGGAGCGTGTGTTCTCTCGTTGACGTCCAAGAGCTTTCACCGCAGAGGAACGGAGGACGCAGAGAGTCGCGGAGGAAAGACAGACTTGCTCTTCAACTCTGCGGACCTCTGCGTACTCCGTTCCTCTGCGGTGAAGAATTTGTCCCCCTGACACCCGCCCCTCGCACCTCGAAGCGCACCGTCTCGACGACTGCGCCATCGCGACCCACGAGCGTGAGCTCGTGTCGGCCCGGCCACGGCGCCCACGTCAGCCGGCGGCCCTGGCCGAGGCGTTTGCCATCGAGCATCCACACGCCGGCGGCGCCCTCGAAGGTGATGCGCTGCGCGGCGGGCGGCATGTCCGGGTCGAGCGCGAAGACGCTGCCGTCGCGCGGGCTGGCGATGCCGAAGCGCTGCGCCTGCGTCACCTGCGCGCCGGCACGCTGGGCCGCCTGCTCGGTGCCGGCGACGAACCACTCGTCGCGCGCCGGTTCGCGCTGCGCATCGAACGCGACGCGTGTCGCGACCACCCCGGCGGGCGCGCGCGGCGCGCGTGACGGCGCGTCCGCATGCAGGTGCTGCACCAGCGCGTGCCAGATCGGCGCGGCACCACTCACGCCGCTGACATCGTGCATCGCCGCGCCGCTGGCGTTGCCGATCCACACGCCGACGGTGTAGCGGTCGGTGAAGCCGACGCACCAGTTGTCGCGCATGTCCTTGCTCGTACCGGTCTTGACGGCCGCGAAGCCGCGCGTCGCGAGCTGGTTGTTCAGCCCGAAGGTGCGCACGCGCGCGTTGTTGTCGGCCAGGATGTCGGTGACCAGGAACACCGCGGCCGGGTCGGCCACGCGCACCGGCGCGGCCGCGCGGCCGGCGAGCGCGACCGGCGCATGGCGCCCGCCGTTGGCGAGCGTGCGGTAGGCGTTGGTCAGCGCCAGCAGCGTCACGTCCGGCGCGCCGAGGGCGAGCGCGTTGCCGTAGAACCCGCCCGGCTTGGGCAGCGCGAGGCCGAACGCGTTGAAGCGCTCGACCAGCGCGTCCGGCCCGAGCATCGCGCCGACGCGCACCGCCGGCACGTTCAGGCTCGCGCCGAGCGCGGTGCGCGCACTGACCCAGCCCTTGAAATCGTGGTCGTAGTTCTGCGGCAGGTACAGGCCGTTCCGCGTCTCGAGCTGCGCCGGCGAATCGTCGATCAGGCTGGCCGGCGTGATCAGGCGCTGCTCGAACGCGAGCGCGTAGACGAAGGGCTTGAGCGTGGAGCCGGGCTGGCGCCGCGCGAGCACGCCGTCGACCTGCGCCGCGCCGGACAAGTCGCCGCTGGAGCCGACCCAGGCGCGCACCTCGCCGCTGGCGTTGTCGAGCACGACGATCGCGCCGTCCTCGACGTTGCGGCCGGTCAGTTCGCCGAGCTGGCGGCGCAGCGCCGCGATGGCGACGCGCTGCAGGCCGGCGTCGAGCGTGCTGCGCTGGATCGATTTGCCATCCGCCGCGACCACTTGCCGCGCGAAGTGCGGCGCCAGCTGCTCGCCCAGCGGCATGCCGCCGCGACGCGCGAGCGCGGTGGCGGCGAGTGCGTTGACGCCGGTGCAGGTCTGCGATTGCAGTCGCAGCACGCCGCACGCGCGTTGCGCGACGGTCTCCGCCGACGCGTTCGGCCCGCGCAGCAACGCCGCGGCGATGGCCGCCTCGTGCGCGTCCAGGCCGCTCGGGTGCTTGCCGAACAGGGTGAGGCTCAGCGCGTCGATGCCGACGAGCTCACCGCGAAACGGCACCGCGTTGAGGTAGGCCTCGAGGATCTCGGCTTTCTTCCAGCGCGCGTCGAGCTGCGCGGCCGTCAGCGCCTGGTCGATCTTCTGCACCACGCTACGGCCGCCGGGGGGCCGCGCCAGGCCGTCGTCGAGCAGGCCGGCGAGCTGCATCGTCAGCGTCGACGCGCCGCGGGTCTTCGTGTTCCAGACGTTGCCCCAGGCACTCTGCGCGACGGCGCTCCAGTCGACGCCGGCGTGCTCGTAGAAGCGCTTGTCCTCGCTGAGGACGATGGCTTGCAGCAGCGCGGGGGACATCTTGTCGAGCGGCACCCATGGGAGGCGGCGCACCTGTTTGTCGACGCGCAGGGTCTGGATCGGTGTGCCGTGGCGGTCGGTCAGCGTGATGTCGGAGGGGCGGTGCGCGGCGCGGACTTGCTCGAAGGTGGGGAGGGCTTGGGTCGCGGTGGCTGAGGTGAGAAGGAGGAGCGCGGCGCAGGCCCTCACCCCGACCCTCTCCCGCTCGCGGGAGAGGGAGAAGAGCGGCCCCCTCTCCCGCTGGCGGGAGAGGGTTGGGGTGAGGGCCGTCATCGGGCTCATCACGGCCCGACCACCACCACCGCGTTCGGCGATTCCCCGAAACTCTCCGGCGCGTACATCGCCTCGACACGCGTCGGCGGCAGCGCGAACTGCCCGGGGTTGTTGAGCCGCACGGTGTACTCGATCACGTGCTTGCCCTTCGGCATGAACTCGAAGTAGCTGCGGAAGGCCTCGAACCCGCGCTCGTCGAACGCCGGCCAGGCGCTGCCGGCGCGGCGCTCGGTGCGCGTGGCGATCGACGAGTCGCGGCCGAGGCCGCTGCCGAGGATGCTCGCGCCGCCGGGCACCGGGTCGCTGACCACCACCCAGGTCATGTCGCTCTGCGCGTCGACCTCGATGCGCACGCGCAGCACATCGCCGCGCGACCACGCCGCCTTGTCCTTCCGCTCGACCGCGCTCACGCTGCGCACGACCCGATAGCCCGCGCTCAACGGCGCGCGCAGCGGGATCGCGGCGAGGCTCTGCACCGTGAGCCAGGGCTTGCCGGTGCCGTCCTGCGCCACGTTGAGCGGCCCCGGCGCAGCCGGCCACGCCAGCATCATCGAACCGCCGTTCGGGTCCTTCGCCCAATCGATCGCGCCACTGCGGTCGCCGAGCGTCGCGGCGGTGCGGCCGCCGACCTTGACCGACTCGAACTTCGCCGAGAACTTGTCGAGCGCGAGCGAGCCCCACAGGTTGGCGGTCGTCGTCAGCCACGCGCCGGCGCGCTGGCGGCCGAGCGCGCCCACGACCATGCGCGGGATGTCGTCCTTCCACGCCGGGTCTTCCATCACCGCGAGGATCAACCGCGCGGCATTGGCGTCGGCGCTGTCCATCAGC
>JAZKIO010000151.1:0-2685 GCA_040384825.1 Pseudomonadota bacterium | reverse complement strand
GGATCTCGGGAACAGTCAAAGCGACGGCATCGCCGCCAACCATTCCCGCAAGCGCTGGCAGGCCGCTTGGGTTCGAACAGAGCCTGCTGCACGTCTCTGTTAGACGTTGCTGCTGGCGAAGACTCGATGAGGTCAGAGGGGATGAACGAGCCGCCGGCGCGATATAGCGTGCTCCGGCGAAGCTGCGATTCTATGCCGATTCGGGGTTTTCCCGCAAGCCTTGCGGGTTTACTTCGCGAGCAGGTGCTCGCGGTAGTAGACGAGTTCGTCGATCGATTCGGTGATGTCCGCCAGCGCGGTGTGCGCCTGCGCCTTCCTGAAGCCGGCGAGGATCTCGGGCTTCCAGCGCTTGGCGAGTTCCTTCAGCGTGCTGACATCGAGGTTGCGGTAGTGGAAGAACTCCTCCAGCTTCGGCATGGTGCGTGCGAGGAAGCGGCGGTCCTGGCAGATGCTGTTGCCGCACATCGGCGACTTGCCCTTCGGCACGTACTGCTTCAGGAACTCGATCACCTGCGCTTCGGCGCTCGCCTCGTCGACTGTGGAGGCACGGACGCGGTCGATCAGCCCGCTCTTGCCGTGGGTGCCCTTGTTCCATGCGTCCATCGCGTCGAGCGTGGCCTCGGTCTGGTGGATCGCGAAGACGGGGCCCGCCACACGGCGCTCGAGGTGCGGGTCGGTCACGATGACGGCTACCTCGATGATGCGGTCGGTGTCCGGGTACAGCCCGGTCATCTCGAGGTCGATCCAGATCAGGTTGTCGTCGGCGCGTGCCAGGGCGGTATCGGTCATTCGGTTCTCCTTCGCGGGATTTTCGCAGACCCTACACTTCCGCCATGGAAGCCTCGAACCTCTCGCTGCTGTTCGCCGCGGCGCTGCTCGCCTCGCTGCTGACGAAATTCTGGCTCGCCACCCGGCAGATGCGGCACGTCGCCGCGCATCGCGGCGCGGTGCCGGCGGCGTTCGCGCAGACCATCACGCTCGCCGCGCACCAGCGCGCCGCCGACTACACGCTGGCGAAAGGCCGCTTCGGCCTGCTGAGCATGGCCTTCGGCGCCGTCGTGCTGCTCGGCTGGACGCTGCTCGGCGGCATCGACGCGCTGAACGTCGCGGTGCGCGACGCGGTCCAGCCGCGCTTCGGCGCGATGGCCTACCAGCTGGCGCTGCTGGCCGCGTTTGCGCTGATCGGCGGCCTGCTCGATCTGCCGTTCGAGCTCTACAACACCTTCCGCCTGGAGCAGCGCTTCGGCTTCAACCGCATGACCTGGAAGTTGTATGTGGCCGACACGCTGAAGGGCCTGCTCGTCGGCGCGTTGATCGGCCTGCCGATCGCCGCGCTGATGCTGTGGATCATGGGCGCGACCGGCGGCCTGTGGTGGCTGTGGGCCTGGGGTGCCTGGATGGCGTTCAACGTCGCGGTGCTGCTGCTGTACCCGACCGTGATCGCGCCGCTGTTCAACAAGTTCCAGCCGCTGGCCGACGAGACGCTCGTGGCCCGCGTGCAGGCGCTGATGGCGCGTTGCGGCTTCGCGGCCAAGGGCCTGTTCGTGATGGACGGCAGCAAGCGCTCGGCCCACGCAAATGCGTATTTCACCGGCTTCGGCGCCTCCAAGCGCGTCGTGTTCTTCGACACGCTGCTGACCAAGCTGACCGCCGGCGAGGTGGAGGCTGTGCTCGCACACGAGCTCGGCCACTTCAAGCACCGCCACGTGATTAAGCGCATCCTGTCGATGTTCGCGATCAGCCTGGCCGCGCTCGCGCTGCTGGGCTGGCTCTCGACCCAGGCGTGGTTCTACGCGGGCCTGGGCGTGCGGCCCTCGATGAGCGCGCCGAACGACGCGATCGCGTTGCTGCTGTTCCTGCTGGTCACGCCCGTCTTCACCTTCTTCGTCTCGCCGCTGTTCGCGCTGCTGTCACGCCGCCACGAATTCGAGGCCGATGCCTACGCCTGCCAGCAGGCCAGCGGCAGCGACCTGGCCGCCGCACTGCTGAAGCTGCACGAGGACAACGCCGCCACGCTCACGCCAGATCCGGTCTACGTGCGCTTCTACTACTCGCACCCGCCCGCGTCCGAGCGGCTGGCGGCGCTGGCGCGCGCGTCGACGCCGGCACTCGCGGCTTGAGCAAGTTCGCCGCGCTCGACCTGGGCCTGGTGGTTGCCGGGCACGGCCGCCATTACGTCGTCGAGACGCCCGAGGGCGAGCGCGTGCATTGCCACCCGCGCGGCAAGAAGAGCGACTGCGTGGTCGGCGACCGCGTGCGCTGGCAGGTGTCGGGCGACGAGGGCGTGATCGAGCATGTCGAGCCGCGGCGCAACCTGCTGTTCCGGCAGGACGAGTGGAAGACCAAGTCGTTCGCCGCGAACCTCGACCAGATCATGGTGCTGGTCGCCGGCGAGCCGGTGTTCAGCGAATCGCAACTGGCGCGCGCCCTGATCGCGGCCGAGAGCGCCGACATCCCCGCCCGCATCGTGCTCAACAAGGCCGACCTGCCGGCGATCGATGCCGCGCGCCAGCGCCTGCAACCCTACGTGGCGATGGGCATCGAGGTGGTCGAGCTCGCGATGAAGACCCGGCAGGACGAGGCCCGCGCGATCCTGACCCCGCTGCTCGACGGCAAGGCCACGCTGGTACTCGGCCCCAGCGGCACCGGCAAGAGCACGCTGATCAACCTGCTGGCGCCCGAGGC
>JAZKIO010000150.1:0-36318 GCA_040384825.1 Pseudomonadota bacterium | reverse complement strand
GCGCGCAGCACGCCGATGCCGGCGCGCGGGCTCAGGCCCTCGACGAACCAGCGGCCCGAGCGCGTCGCCGCGATCAGCGCCTGCAGGTAGTCGAGCAGCGCGTCCGATACATGCACGGCCTGCACCGCTTTCTGGGCCTCGACGAGCTGCGCCGGCGTCATCACCGCGCGCAGGCCGTGGATCGCCTCGCGCCGGTCCTGGCCGGCGAGCAGCGCGCGCTCGCTGGCCTGATCGGGGTAGCCGAGCGTCAGGCACATCAGGAAGCGGTCGAGCTGCGACTCGGGCAGCGGGTAGGTGCCGAGCTGGTCGCTCGGGTTCTGCGTGGCGATCACGAAGAACGGCTCGGGCAGCGCGCGGGTCTCGCCCTCGACGGTGACCTGGTGCTCCTCCATCGCCTCCAGCAGCGCGCTCTGGGTCTTGGGGCCGGCGCGGTTGATCTCGTCGGCCAGCAGCACCTGCGCGAACACCGGGCCGGGGTGGAAGACGAAGGTTTCCTTGCTGCGTTCGTAGACGCTGACGCCGATCAAGTCCGACGGCATCAGGTCCGCGGTAAATTGGGTGCGCGAGAAGCGCAGCCCGAGCGAGACCGCCAGCGCGTGGGCCAGCGTGGTCTTGCCGACGCCGGGCACGTCCTCGATCAGCAGGTGCCCGCCGGCCAGCATGCAGGCGACGCAGTCTTCGATCTGGGCTCGCTTGCCGACGATAATCGTGGCGATCTGGTCGACCAGAGCCGTCAGTTGTGCGGCGAGCGCCTTGGCAGTGTCCACGCGTTTGTCCATGCAAGAACCTTACCCGAAAAGCCCCGTCGAACCTCGATGACCACTGCTTTCTACAGCCATCCCGACTGCCGCGGCCACGACATGGGTCACGGCCATCCCGAGTGTCCGCAGCGGCTCGACGCGATCGACGACTACCTGCTCGCCACCGGCCTGGACATCGCGCTCGAGCGCATGGAGGCGCCGCTGGTCGACCTGGCCGACGTGGCCAACGCCCACACCAGCGGCTACGTGGCCGAGCTGCGCGACGCGCTCGAGCACCTGGGCGACGACGAGTCGCGCCACGCGTTCGACCCCGACACCTGCGCCAACGCCGGCACCTGGGCGGCGGTGCAGCGCGCCGCCGGCGCCGCGGTGGCCGCCACCGATGCGGTGATCGACGGCCGCGCCAGCAACGCCTTCTGCTCGGTGCGCCCGCCCGGCCACCACGCCACGCGCAACGAGACCATGGGCTTCTGCTTCTTCAACAACGTGGCGATCGCGGCGCGCCACGCGCTCGACGTGCGCGGCCTGGAGCGCGTGGCGATCGTCGATTTCGACGTCCACCACGGCAACGGCACCGAGGACATCATCGCCGGCGACGAGCGCGTGCTGATGGTCAGCATCTTCCAGGACCGGCTCTACCCGTTCAGCGGCGGCGTGCCGATGGGCGAGAACATGGTCAACGTGCCGGTGCCGGCCTACACCCGCGGCGCCGAGGTGCGCGAGTTGATCGAGGCCAACTGGATGCCGCGCCTGGAGGCCTTCCGGCCGCAGATGGTCTTCGTCTCGGCCGGCTTCGACGCCCACCGCGAGGACGATCTCGGCCAGCTCGGTCTGGTCGAGGCCGACTACGAATGGATGACGCTGCGCATCAAGGCCATCGCCGATCGCCACGCCGGCGGCCGCATCGTCTCGTGCCTGGAAGGCGGCTACAACCTCGGCGCGCTCGCGCGCAGCGTCGCCGCCCACCTGCGCGTGCTCGCCGGTGTCTGAGGGCGTGACGACGGCCGCGGTGACGACGGTCACGACGACGACGACCGCGGCGCAGCCGTTCGGCCGCGTCGACCTGAACGGCCTGCTGGTCGCGCTGGCCGAGCCCGGCACGCTGATCGAACTGGCCGTGCTGGCCGGCTGCCTGGTGCTGGCCTGGGCCGTGGTGCGGCTGATCCGCGGCGCCGAAGCCGCCGACGACGACTCGATATGGTTCGGCCGGCGCATCGTCGACGGCGTGCTGTTCCCGATCCTCGCGCTGGCGTTCGCCTTCGCGGCCAAGGTGGCGGTGCACGTGACGGCACAGGCCGCGGTGTTCCGGGTTGCGGTGCCGATCCTGATCTCGCTCGCCGTGATCCGCCTCAGCGTGCGCGTGCTCGGCGTCACCTTCCCGGGCGTGCGCTGGGTGCGCATCGTCGAGCGCAGCATCTCTTGGCTGGCGTGGATCGCGGTCGTGCTGTGGGTCACCGGCGTGCTGCCGGTGCTGATGGACGCGATGGACGACCTGCACTGGAAGATCGGCGCCAGCCGCATCTCGCTGCGCAACATCGTCGAGGGCACGCTGACCGCCGGCCTCGTGATGGTGCTGGCGCTGTGGGTCTCCGCGGCGATCGAGAAGCGCCTGCTGCGCGGCAGCGGCAACACGCTGTCGCTGCGCAAGATGGCGGCCAACCTCGTGCGCGTGCTGCTGCTGGTGATCGGGCTGCTGCTGGCGATGTCGGCGGTCGGCATCGACCTGACGGCGCTGTCGGTGCTCGGCGGCGCGATCGGCGTGGGCGTGGGCCTGGGCCTGCAGAAGATCGCGGCCAACTACGTCAGCGGCTTCGTCGTGCTGGCCGAGCGCAGCCTGCGCATCGGCGACATGGTCAAGGTCGACGGCTTCGAGGGCCGCATCAGCGACATCCGCACCCGCTACACCGTGATCCGCGCGCTCAACGGCCGCGAGTCGATCGTGCCGAACGAGATGCTGATCACCCAGCGCGTCGAGAACGCGTCGCTCGCCGACCGGCTGATCGCGCTCAACAGCGCGGTGCAGGTCGCCTACGGCACCGACATCCGCGCGCTCCAGCCCAAGCTGGAGGCCGCGATGCGCGCCGTGCCGCGCGTGCTCGACCAGCCCGGCCCGGCGGTGCAGCTGACCGAGTTCGCGGCCGACGGCATCAACCTGAACCTGGCGTTCTGGATCGGCGACCCCGAGAACGGGCAGGGCAACGTGCGCTCCGACGTCAACCTGGCCGTGCTCGACCTGTTGGCCGCCGAGGGCATCGAGATCCCGTTCCCGCAGCGGGTGATGCACGCGCCGCCCGACGCGGCCGCGGCCGAGCCCCCGGCACCCCCGGCGCCGCCGCCGGCCGGCTGATCCCCGGGTGATGGCTCCTCGCCGGGGAGCCGATGGCTCCTTCGGCCGATGTGCGCGGGGGCGCGGATTTCTACAGTGAGGCACCGCTAAACAAGGAGCCTCACCATGAACACCGCCACCCTCCAGTCCACCCCTGTCACCGCCGCCGTTACCACCGCGGCGACCGTCTCGTCCGCCCCCGCCGCCAGCGCGCAGGAGCGCCACAACCTCTACCGCGACATCCACAAGGCGCTGCGCAGCTTCATGTGCGACACGCTGGTCCGCGTCGGCCGGGTCGACGTGTCCGACGCCGACGAGTTCGCCGCCACGCTGGCCCAGCTCGACGCGCTGCTGAGCCTGTGCGAGAGCCACATCCAGCACGAGAACGATTTCCTGCACAGCGCGATCGAGGCGCGCCTGCCGGCCGGCTCGTCCCGCACCGCCAGCGACCACGAGGACCACTTCGAGTCGATCGCGATGCTGCGTGCCGAAGCCGCCGCGCTGGCCGCCGCCGCGCCGGCCGAGCGCGGCATGCGCGCGCTGCGCCTGTACCGCCACCTCGCGCTGTTCGTCGCCGAGAACTTCGAGCACATGCAGATCGAGGAGACGGTCAACGCCGCGACGCTCTGGGCGCACTACGACGACGCCGAGCTGTTCGCCATCCACGACCGCATCCTGGCGTCGATCGGGCCGCAGGAGCACCTGCTGGTCGCGCGCTGGCTGGTGCCGGCACTCAACCCGGCCGAGCGCGCCGCGATGTTCGGCGCGATGAAGACGCAGATGCCCCCCGAGGCGCTGCTCGGCGTGCTGATGCACGTGCGCCCGCACCTCGATGCGAGCGGCTGGACGAAGCTCGCGCGCGTCGTCGGCGTCACGATGAACCAGGCCGCCGCGCCCGAGCCGGTGCCCGTGCGATGAAGCCCGCCGCGCCACGTCCCTGCGCCTGCGCCGGCACCGGCGCGGTGACGCTGCTGGCGATCCTCGCCTTCTGCGTCATCACGCTGCACGGCGCCGGCCAGTCGACACCCCGCGACACCGCGGTCACCGCCATCGCCGGCGCGGCCGCGCCTGCAGGAGCCTTCCAATGAACCCGTGGATCAAGCGCGGCGGCGTCGCGCTGCTCGGCCTCGTCGCCACCGCGGCCGCCGCGCTCGTGCTCGGCGCCCACCTGGGCGACCGCAAGATGCAGCGCCGCGTCGAGGTCAAGCTCGACGCGGTGCCCTACCGCAGCGACGCCGCCACCATCGAGCGCGGCAAATACCTCTACGTCTCGCGCAACTGCGCCGAGTGCCACGGTGCCGACGGTGCCGGCAAGGACGTCGTCAACGACGGCAAGGGCCTGCTGATCCACGCGCCCAACATCACGCCGGCCGCGGGCTCGGTCGTCGCGTCCTACACCGCGCTCGACTGGACCCGCACGATCCGCCACGGCGTCAAGCCCGACGGCCGGCCGACGATCGTGATGCCGAGCGAGGACTACGCGCGCTTCACCGATGCCGACGTGGCCGCCGTCGTTGCCTACGTGCGCCAGCTGCCGCCCGCCGCAGGCCCGGGGCCGACGATCGCGTTCCCGATGCCGGTGCGGGCGCTGTACGCGGCGGGGCTGGTCAAGGACGCCGCCGAGCGCATCGACCACACGCTGCCGCCCGCGCGGCCGGTGCCCGAGGGCGTGACGGTGGCGCACGGCGCCTACGTGGCCAACACCTGCATCGGCTGCCACGGCGAGCACCTGTCGGGCGGCAAGATCCCCGGCGCGCCGCCGGACTGGCCCGCCGCCGCCAACCTGACGCCGGGCGAGGGCTCGGCGATGGCGGCCTACCGCGACGCCGACGCCATGCTGGCGATGTTCCGCAGCGGGAAGCGACCCGACGGCAGCGCCGTCAGCCCGGTCATGCCGTTCGCCGGTCTGCAGGCGATGAGCGAGACCGACGTGCGCGCCCTCTACCTGCACCTGAAGCAGGTGCCGGCGCGCCCCACCGGTCAGCGCTGAGGTCGCGCGCCGACCGGTGTCGGCGAAACGCTCAGAGCGTGCCGCGCGCCCACGGCCCGGTGATCGCCAGCGTGATGCCCGGCGTGTAGAGGTTGACGAACAGCGTGTGGCCGTCCGGGCTGAAGACCGAGCCCGCCCATTCGGTGTTCCGGTGGTCGCCGGCCAGGGCGGTGGACTTGCCCGCCGCGGCCATCTGCGCGGCCGTGAAGTTGAAGTTGTGCTTGGCGAACACGTAGCTCGCGCCGGCCGGCGTCACGCCGATCAGGCGCATCTGCTCGACCTGCACGGCCGGGTCGCCCTTCGGGCCGGAGTTGCCGCCGTCCTCGCAGAACAGCAGGCCGCCGCGCGGGCTGACGCAGATGTTGTCGGGCGAGTTGCCGATCAGGATGTCGTTGCTGACGAAGATTGCCTCCAGCGTGCCGGTGGCCAGATCGAGCGCGAACACGCGGCCGGCGCGCGCCGGGCTGGTGGCCGTCGCGAGGGTGACGCGCTTGTCGCTGAAGTAGACGATCCCGTCGGCGACCCAGCAGCCCTCGTTGGCGCCGAAGATCGCCGCGCCCTTGGCATAGGCCTGGCGGTACGGGCCGCTGGCGGAGACGGTGCCCACGGACGAGGTGATCGTGGCGCCGTCGAGGTCGGGGTTCTCGATGTCGACCCACTCGCAGTCGAACTTCTGGCACAGCGTGGGGAAGCGCAGGTCGGCGTTCATCACGCCCTTGACCTTCAGGCCCTGCAGCTTGCCGCCGGCATGCAGCGAGCCCAGGTGGCCGCCCAGGTTGTGCGGCCGGAAGCGGTAGAGCGTGTTCGCGTCGCCCTGGTCCTCGGTCAGGTACCAGTAGCCGGTGGCCGGATCGATCGCGCTGGCCTCGTGCGCGAAGCGGCCCATGTCGACGATCGGTTCCGGGTTCGTGCGGTTCATGCTGGTGTCGGCCGGCACCTCGAACACGTAGCCGTGCTTGCGGCCGGTGCTGCTGACGCTGTTGCTGCGCAGCTCCTCGTTGCTGAGCCACGAGCCCCAGGTGCTGCTGCCGCCGGCGCACGGCCGGTAGATGCCGCCCAGGCTGGCGTAGCTGTCCACGAACTGGCCGTTGCGCCAGACCAGGTTGGTCGTGCCGCCGATCTGGTAGTTCACGCCGGTGGTGCCGGTGTCGTAGATCGCCACGTCGGTGCGGCTGGAGCCGATCACGCGGCTGGCGTTGCTGCTGGTCGAGAGCTCGTGGTTGCGCACCAGCACGATCTCGTTGCCGGTGCCGATGCGGCGCTGGCGCACCACGCCCATGCCGTCGTGGGCAGCGGGGGTGGGCAGGCCGTCGGACATCAGGTCGCCGGTCCAGCCGTGGCTGGTGTAGTGGAAGCCGGCCGGCAGCTCGATCAGCGGCAGGCCGGTGCTGCGGTCGTTGACCGGCGCGGTCGGGCCGTACGGGCTGTCGACCATCGGCGAGGCTTCGGCGGCGCTGCACTCGCCGCGGTACTCGGGGCGCTTGGCCAGCGCGGCCAGCGGGCCGCCGAAGGCGACGGCGGCGCCGCTCTGCAGCAGGAAACGGCGGGACAGGTGGGATTCGGTGGTCATCGGGGGCTCCTCGTTGGCATGGGTTCAGCCCGCGAGAATCGCCGCGCCCCATGACACCCGGATGACCGCCGCGTGACAGCCGCGTGGCGCGGCCCCGGCCGGCGCGCGCTCCACGCAAACCCCATTGTGGTGCGTCGCCCCGGCGGGCTAAGGTCGCCAGCGCCCATTCATCCATCCTGGGGAGGATTTCCATGAAGACTTGCAGGAATGTCGCGGCATCCGCCGTCGTGGTCTCGTTGATCGCCGGCTGCGGTGGAGGAGGGGGAGGCGGCGCCGCGACGCCGACCGCGACCGCGCTGAGCGCCAAGCCCAGCCCCACCGCCGACGCCTCGATGCGGGTGGCGATCGAGGTGCTGTCGAGCGCGCCGCAATACGTCTCGGGCGGCGACGCCCGCATCGCGGTGCGGGCCGCGCCCGGCCTGCGCGACAAGCTCGAGCTGTGGCTCAACGGCGCCCGCATCGACGCCGTGATGACGCCGCGCGCCGACGGGCTCGAGGCGCTCGTCTCCGGCATGGTCGACGGCGCCAACACGCTCGAGGTGCGCCAGAAGGGCAACGCCGTGATGGCCAGCCTGCAGCTCACCAACCACCCGATCACCGGGCCGATGTTCTCCGGGCCGCAGCAGCAACCGTTTGTCTGCACGACCACGCAGGGCGGCGTCGGCAAGCAGCCCCTGGTCGAATCGCTCACGGCGCCCGGCCACCCGGTGTTCGACGCCAACGGCAGCAAGCTCGGCTTCTCCAAGACCTGCTCGATCGCGACCTTCGTGACCTACTGGTACCGCAGCACCGGCAACCAGTGGAAGCTGCTGCCGGCCGACGGCGCCACGCCCGCCGACATGGCCAAGACCACGCTCGCCGACGGCCGCTCGGTCGACTTCGTCGTGCGCCAGGAGCGCGGCTCGATCAACCGCTTCCTGTACAGCTTCGCGATGCTGGCGCCGCGCGGCGAGAGCGCCGCCGCGCCCGACCTGAGCCTGTGGAACGGCCGGCTCGAATACTGGTTCCAGGGCGGCGTGGCGATCGGCCACACGCAGGGCACGCTGCACAGCGGCTCGATGAACGCGGACATTCTGGGCAAGGGCTACGCCATCGCCCACTCCAGCGGCAACAACACCGGCACCCACTACAACCTGCAGGTCGCCGGCGAGACCGCGATGATGACCAAGGAGCGTTTCATCGAGCGCTACGGCGTGCCGCTCTACACCGTCGGGCTCGGCGGCTCGGGCGGCGCGATCCAGCAGTACATCCTGGCGCAGAACCAGCCCGGCATCCTCGACGCGGCGCTGCCGGTGCAGTCCTATCCGGACATGGTCACGCAGACCATCCACGTCGGTGACTGCGAGCTGCTCGAGCACTACATGGACGCCACCGACCGCGCCAACAACAAGTGGCGCGTGACGAAGAACCGCACCTTCCTCGTCGGCATGAACGCCGAGGAAGGGCCGCTCGGCAACGTCAACGACCCGCTCGCCGCGGCCAAGACGGCGCTGGGCTACAGCACCGCGCTCGGCTCCAGCGAGTGCGTGAAGTCGTGGCGCGGCCTCTCGCCGCTGGCGATGAACCCGCACTACGGCCAGGCGCCCAACCAGGCGCTGTACGAGCCGCAGAGCGACATCGCCGCGATCCGCTGGACCCACTACGACGACCTGCGCAACATCTACGGCGTCGACGCCACCGGCGCCGCCCGCCCGACCTGGGACAACGTCGGCGTGCAGTACGGCCTCAAGTCGCTGAAGGAAGGCAAGATCACGCCGGACGAGTTCCTCGACCTCAACTTCAAGATCGGCGGGTGGAAGCACCCGAGCGAGATGGTGCAGGAGGGCTTCCCGTTCCTCGGCGCGTTCAGCCCGGCCAGCTTCGACCCGTGGAGCCGCCGCAACATGAACCTGAGCCCGGCGCCCGACCAGCCGGCACCGCGCACCAAGGGCGACCCGCTCGCGATGCGCGCGGCCTACACCTCGGGCATGGTGTTCGGCGGCCAGATCCCGCTGCCGACGATCGACCACCGCCAGTACATGGAGCGCGAGCTCGACATGCACAACGTGCACCAGTCGTTCGCGGTGCGCCAGCGCGTGATCCAGAAGATGGGCAACTCCGACCACCTGGTGATCTGGTTCACCGACACCGTGCCCGGCGTGCCCAAGGCCAGCCAGACGCTGGACGCGGTCGCGGTGATGGACGAGTGGATGGCCAACATCCGCGCCAACCCCGGCAAGAGCGTGGCCGCCAACCGGCCGGCGCGCGCGGTCGACAGCTGCTTCGACGTGACCGGCAAGCTCATGCACGCCGGCCCCGGCGTGTGGGACGGCATCCTCGACGACAAGCCCAAGGGCGCGTGCACGCTGGCGTTCCCGATGTACGGCACCTCGCGCATCGTGGCCGGCGCGCCGATCGAGGGGGGCATCTACCAGTGCGCGCTCAAGCCGGTGGACACGGCTGTGGCCGACGGCACCTACGCGCCGTGGGCACCGAACGCCGCGGCCGTCGCGAAGCTGAAGCAGACCTTCCCCGAAGGCGTCTGCGACTACAGCAAGCCGGACCGGGCCCGGCCGTCCTGACGCGCCACCACGCCGGGGCGCGGCCGGCGGATCAGCCGATCCGTCAGCCGTTTTGGCCCCGGCAGCGCTGGTAGCGCTCGTCGACGCGGCGCGCGAACCACTCGGTGGTCAGCGGGCGCGTGATCTTGGGGCTGCTCAGGCGGATGCGCGGCAGCACGGCGCGCGGCACCGGCCGCCGCGCCGCGGCGTCGGCCAGCTCGAAGACGCGCGTCCACAGGCGCGTCTGCTCGAACGCCGGCTGCGTCTCCTGCTGGAGTGCGCGCCGGATCTCGTCGTCGCGCATGCCTAGCCGCGGGCCGAGCGAGCGCACCGCCGACTCGGTGCTGCCGGGGCGGGTGGCGTCGCTGCCGGGCGCGACCAGGTCGCCGTCGAGATCGAGCGTCACGCCGGCCAGCGTGCTTACCGCGCTCTGGAACGCGGCGTTGCGGCTCGCGTACTGGCCGGCGTTGAAATCGGCGAAGCGGTAGATCGGCCGGTCGTAGCCGGCCGGGTAGTCCAGCAGGTGCGCGATGCCGAAGTACAGGCCGCCGCGTCGCGAGAACACCTCGTCGCGCACCGACCCGGCCATGCGGTAGGGGTAGGGCCGCGCCTTGACCTGCGCCTGCGCGTACTCCACGCCCACCTGCATCGGCCCGCCGGTGCGCACCGGGTTGTAGCCGGCGAAGAAGCGCTGGCCCAGCGGCACCTCGCTGATGAAGTCCTCGAACAGGTTGCTCAGCTCCTTCTCGCTGCGGGCGGCGTTGATGCGTTCGTTCCACGTCCTGCTGTCCGGCGAGCGCAGGTTGAGGGCGGCCTGCACCAGCAGCTGCGGCACGCCGGCACGCTCGGCGCGGCGGTCGATCTCCTCGCGCGCCAGCTTGCCCAGGCCGGGCACCTGCGGATCGGCGCGGTAGGTCGATTCCTGCTCGATCACGGCCAGCACCGCGCAGGTGTTCGAGAGGTTGGGCTCGATGCGCAGCGCATCGAACGCGGCGTAGATGTCGAGCGCCCAGCCGGGGCGATCGGCCACCGTCGGCGGCATCAGCCCGGCGATGCGCGAGCGCACGTCCTCCGGCCGGGCCGGTGGCGACGACGGCGCCGTGCCGCAGCCGGCGACCAGAACGCTCGCGGCGACGAGCGACGACATCAGTCCACGGGTGAGCCTCATGCGCCGAGCGTACCGCGGCCGTGGCCGGCGGCCGCCTCGGGCAACGCCCGATTGCCGGCCCGCCGCGGCGGATGAACCATGCGGCCATCATGGACACCACACTCGCCGCGCCGATCCGGCTCCACCCGCTCGGCCTCGCCGCGCCCCTGCAATGGCTGAGCCTCGGCTGGCGCGACTTCACCCGCGCGCCGCTGCCCGGCCTGTTCTACGGCGCCTGCTTCGCGGCGATGGGCACGATGCTGATGCTGCTGTTCCGGCATGCGCCGGCCTACGTGCTGGCGCTGTCCGCCGGCTTCCTGCTGATGGGGCCGTTCCTGTGCCTGGGCCTGTACGACATCAGCCGCCGCCTGGAGCGCGGCGAGCAGCGCCCGGGGCTCGGCGCCTCGCTGGTGGCGTGGCGCACGCGCACCGGCACGATGGCGATCTTCGGCGCCGTGCTGCTGGTGATCGAGATGCTGTGGGCGCGCGCCTCGCTCGTCGTCTTCGCGCTCAGCTTCGACGGCATGCCGGATTTCCGCGGCTCGGTGCTCGCGCTGTTCGATCCGCAGAACCTGAAGTTCATCGTCGCCTACTGCATCGTCGGCGGGCTGTTCGCAACGCTGATCTTCGCGTGCAGCGTCGTCGCGCTGCCGATGATCCTGGACCGCGAGACCGACTCGATCACCGCCGGCATCACCAGCATCCGCCTGTGCCTGGCGGAACCCGGCGTCATGCTGTTGTGGGGGCTGGCGATCACCGCGATCGTCGTCGTCGCGATGCTGCCGTGGTTCCTCGGCCTGCTGGTCGCAGCGCCGGTGCTGGGGCATGCGTCGTGGCATGCGTACCGGGCGGCGGTGGCCGGGTCGCCCTAGGAGCCTTCCATGATCAAGTCGTCAGCCCTCCTGGCCTGCGCGGCCGCACTGTCGCTGCTGTGCGCGTCCGCGGCCTTTGCGCAAGCCGCGGTGGAGAAGGCGCCCTACGACGCGGCGCTGGCCAAGTCCGTCGGCGCCGACGACAACGGGATGCGCGCCTACGTGCTCGTCGTGCTCAAGACCGGCCCGAACAAGGTGCCGGCCGGGCCCGAGCGTGATGCGATGTTCAAGGGCCACTTCGCCAACATGGGCCGCCTCTCGGCCGAGGGCAAGCTCGCCCTGGCCGGGCCGTTCGACGGTGTCGACGGCTGGCGCGGGCTGTTCATCCTGGCCGTGCCGAACATCGAAGAGGCGAAGCAGATCACCGCCACCGACCCGGTGATCGCCAGCGGCGAAATGGTCGCCGAGTTCCACAAGTACTACGGCTCGGCCGCGCTGATGCTCGTGCGGCACGAGCACGACAAGGTGACGAAGCTCCGCCGCTGAGAGGGCGGCCGGCCGCGCCGGGCAGCGCGTCGCTCAGCGCTGCGTGCGGTTCGCCATCCGGCCCAGCGCGATCGCCAGCGCGGCGCCGCCGAGCACCTTCACCACCTCCGGGTGCTGCGCGTAGTACGCGCCGATCTTGTCGAAGATGCCCGGGTCCTGCTTCTCGGCCGTGGCCGAGATCTCGCGCAGCTCGTCGGGCGTGACGGCCGCGGCGTCGGCTGGCGAGATCTCCGGCGCGCTTGCGCCCGCGCTGTCCTTGCCCTGCATGCCCTGCACGATCCGCCCCAGCGCGCCGCCGCCGATGCTCGACAGGATCGCCGGCCCGGCGGCGCGGATCAGCTGGCTCAGCAGGCCGGCGCGCTGCTGCGGATCGGAGCCGCCGAACAGGCTGCCGATCATGTTGGCGAACGGCGGCGTCTGGTCCGAGCGCATCGCGTCGGCGATGCCGCCGCCCAGCACATCGCGCGGCACCTCGCGCGCCACGGCATCGAAATCGGCCTGGGTGTCGGTCGGGCTGTCGGCGTACTGCTTGAGCAGGTCGGCAATGTTCATCGCGGGTCTCCGGTGGGGTGGCGCCGGCGGGGCCGACGCGGAAGCCCATGGTGCCGTCGCCGCGCGGCGCGGCGCGACGGAGAACAGGAGTGCGCGTTGCCGGTGGCGTCCGACAGCGGGCGGCGCGATCAGCGCGCCTTGACCATCTGCAGGCAGGGATTGTTCGGCGACCACAGCTCGGGGAAGACCTCGAGCGGCTCGTAGCCGAGGCGCTCGTAGAAGGCCCGCGTTTCCGCATATTCCGCGCTGCCGCTGGCCGCGGCGAGCGTCTTGACCTGCAGCCAGCGCGCGCCGCTGTCCAGCAGCCAGCGCTCGGCGTGCGCCATCAGCGCGCGGCCGTGGCCCTGGCCGCGCGCGTCCGCGTGGATCGCGATGCAATGCACCTCCCACGCCGCCGGGAAGTGCTGCTGCAGCGTGACGAAGCCGATGATCCGCGGCGCCGTGTTCTCGGCGGTGTCCGCGTGCTCGGCGCCGTGGGCGTCGTTCGCCAGCGCGAAGGTCGGCAGCGTCGCCGTGTCGCGGGCGTACATGAGCAGCGCCTCCTCGATGCCGAACCAGTCCGGCAGGCTGCGCAGCACCGCCTCGCAGGGCGCGACCGCGGCGAGCGTGGGGCCGACGATCCGCATGGGCTGCCTCGCGTGCCGGTCAGGCCGCGCGGTACACGCCTTCGCCGTGCGGCGCGGCAACGAACTCGGGCAATTGCTCGGCGGCGCGCGTGTGCGCCTGCAGCAGCGGGTAGGCGCTGGCGGGGACGATCCCGGGCCGGACGGCCTGGATGAAGGTCCACACCACGGCCGTCGTCGCGCCGGCCTGGTCGATGGTCTCGCGCGTCACCGCGAGCGGCTGGCACGCGAGTTCGGCTTCGAGCAGATCGCAGGCCGTGAGCAGCTGTCGCGTGACGCGGTCGACCCACGGCTGGTGCAGCTTCTCGGCCGGGCGCACGCCGTGCTCGTAGACGATCTGCACGCACTTCTCGCAGGCCGCGAGCGCGAGGCCGAGCACGCGCAGCGCGTGCCGGCGCGCAGGCACGTCCGCGGGCATCAGGCTGCGGCGCGGGGCGGCCAGCGCCTCGGCGTAGTCGAGGATCAGCGTCGAGTCCATCAGCACCGTGCCGTCGTCACAGACCAGCGTCGGCGCCTTCACGACCGGGTTGATCGCCTCGAACGCCGGCACGCCGCGGAAGACCGAAATCGAGCGGTGCTCGAAGGGCAGGGCAAGCAGTTGGAGCGAGACCGCGACGCGGCGGACGTAGGGGGAGTCGAGCATGCCGATGAGGTGGTGCATGGTTCGAGAAGGTTTCAAAAGAGCGGATGCTCCTACTTCGGTCGATCCCGATCGATCCAAAGTCGATGGGAGCGCAGAGACTAAATTCGTTATAAATCGAACCTAATGCGTGCCAACAATCCCTTTATCCGGCCATGACAAACCAAAGGGAGCCAATCGAGGTGCAGGAATAAGGAAGGCTAGCGCGTCATATGCCAACGCGGTAAAAGGTAGATTCCGTCGAATAAGCTTCTCTGCCCTACTCATACGATCAATCACATTTCCCCGCTTGCCGTCAGTCAGCGCTTCACTTAACTCCGCAGCCAAAGGCCAAACAGTTTGAAACACGTAGTCAGACCTCAGTTCAACCAATTCCATTCGATTTAAATCGGCAACCTCAATTGTTGTGCTGCCATGCTTGCTCCCATTACGAGGAATCGCCAGCCATCGCTGAGATGCGATGTCTGAGTCAGAAAAGACGTCGTCATTGGTACAAAATACCAAGGGAATGGGGATAAATTTTATGTGTTCGACAGGATTAACAGAACCGGCCGGATCGATCAGTAACGGCCTCTCTCCAGCGGGGGGGCTGTGCTCTGCAGTTATCGTGATCCCACCCACATCCAAAGGAAACCGATCATTCTTGGATGATCGATTGCAACTCGGGCAAGCAAACAATAAGTTGTATAGGCTGAATGCCATCCACCAGTATCCGTACGTCTGTGTACAGCCCGGCGCACGATCCGCGCGCCCCTTGGGTCGATAGTGTTCAACGTCGTTATACGACTTTGGGATTTTGCACTCACAATAACAGCACTTGAAAAACTGTACTCTCCACAGCATTTCAGAAGCAGCCTGATAACCGTTTATGTCATCAGAAATGACTGGACGCCCGAGCGTACGAAGCCTTGGTAACTCGCGCATAGCGATTCTCTCCAAACCCTCATGCTTTGGCAACGAAAGTACATTAATCATTGTAGTTCCTGCCGACAACGCCTGCTGCTGTTTGACCCCAATCCGGCAATACTCCGCGTTCCTCCAATCTATCCGCGAGCCGTTGCATCTCCAACTCTTCCTGCTCGGATTTTCCTTGATAAGAAAAGAGAAACGAATATCGTTGTAACGATCTGCCCAAATCGTCTGGATAGATGTCTGCAATGCCGAAGTACTTCTTATAAATCTGACCGCCCGTCAGCAATAGTGGTGCTTCCTTCCCCGAGGAGATAAATGTATTTCCGTCTACATTCTCCAATATCCATATTTCCTCAGCTTTGGCACCAACCAAGCATAGCGGATTATGAGTAGTAACCCAAAACGACATCCTCGGCAAAACATTTCGGGTTCTGGAAATGACATCCATTTGCCATACGGGGTGCAAGTGTAGATCGATCTCATCTATTAAGACTAACCCTGTCATGGTCCGAAGAAAATTCTCATCGAGATCGAGTAGTTTGCGATCGGGATGCTCAACCCATCGTGCGACCAAGTCCAAAAACCAGCCGGCAGTGGTGAGGTAACCATCGCTAAGGGACGAGAGGTGGAGGAGAGGGCCATCCGTCTCTTTCACCCAAACCTTCTTGTCTGCAACCTCGATTGCTTCCACATTTAGCAGATTTTTAAGTGCTTCGATTACAGAACCAAATACTCGCGCAGACTTCGACGTCTTGGAGGCATCGCCTTCCAGGGTAACGAGCCACGTTTCTGCATGCACTAGGTAAGAGTCCTCGTCAAAAAGGGTCGCGATCTCCGGTCCGTCGTCCGAATTGAGATTAACCTCTCTGGGGCCGCCGCCGAGCGCGGAGCCCCGTCTGCAGCCATATGCAAAGATCGGGAATGGTGCGGTGCCGAATCGTGTCGGCGTCTGCAAAGATCTGCCCGCATCGTCGGAATAGATTGATGATTTATAGATTTGTTCATTCTTCAAGGATATTTCAATTACCGCCTCGGTAGTCGACGAGTTTCCTTCGGTAACTCGACGCCATACTGAGCCAAACGTTCCTCGCGGCCATATCGCCGGGTTCTTCAGATTTCGAAGCGAAAGCGAGATACTCTTGAGAAGAGTAGTTTTGCCAGTACCGTTTGGACCTAAAATGACAACCCACTGTCCAGCGGTCTGATCGCTTGAATGTGGTTTAAAGGATAAAGTGCGTATGCGACCCACGTCCGTCAACTTGACTTCCGCCAGATGCACCGGACTTGAGGTAGAGAGTGTTTCTAGCGATTCATCGTCATCGCCCTGATTTGGCCTTGGCAACGGTAGGTTTAGGCGTGCCCAGACTCCCGGTAATTCCAGTCCCGATCGACGAGATTGAAAGCGTTCTCTAGATAACTCTGCCAGTTCAGGACTTGCAGCGCCGGCGCGTGCCGCCTCGATTAGTATCCGCTCGACCCGTACCGGTTCAAATGGCGCGAGTCGCAATGCTCCGATAAACTGGAGCCAGCGTTCTGCATCGTTGAGCGCGGCAAGGGCTATCACTGCAATCGCCGCCTGTTCTTGCGAAGCGGAAATGGCTCCGACAAAGAATGCCACGATCGCCACGCCAGGCTTATTCAATTGATCAATTGGGACACTTCGCTTCCAAAGATCCAACTCCTGACGAGAAGACTCAGGGTCTAATTGCATGGATCTTCGACTGTGCCTAGCCTGTAAGCCCAAAGTTGACGCAATTGATTCAACAGCTAACGGATGCCAAGGGGCCATTTGAAAGGACTGTAGTATTGGGCCCAGTCCTATCGCCCAAGTTTCCGTCCTGATCTCTTTAGCGCTGTCGATCAGTGAAAGCCATTCCTCTTCCGACAGAACGTGTGGTTTCGCCGCAAGAAAAATAGTGCTTGATGGGCTGATGCGTATCCATTCGTCAATACTGACAACCTTGGTCAGGGTGGACGCATTCACTTCCGGCAAGAGGAAGAGACAAGTCTTCGCGATCCGCTCTCGCAGCCTGTTATTCTTCGATGTTCGAAGAATACCGTCGGCCAGACGCATAGTAGAAAGTTTGGTGGCTCGCACTCGCCTCTCGAACTTCATTGCCATGGGATGTAGCGCCATCAAAGGTGGCGCCAGAGGAAGTTTCGATAACTTCCAGGGTAGATCGTCATCAGAGATTGCTAATAGCTTGTCGACATCAAGCGGAGCATTCCAATGCTTTTCGGCGGCTCGCCAATCATCCGCGTCTCCAAGCAATCCTAATTCAAGTTGTTCAGCCCACGTCAGAAAATCGACAGCTCCGTCAGCCGCGTTCAAGCAAGCAGCTAATGGCCACGAGAATCTCCAAGACTGCTCGTTCCATACGATCTTACTGGTATCTTTTGCAAGTTCTCTCAAGACCAAAGCGAGACTCTTTGCGCTAGGTGCAATCTCATAGCGCAGGCATTTAGCCAAAGTTTCCCAACCCACAGGAACGACCGTAGCTGGAGGTAAGGGCGCGTTTGATAGCACACCCTCTTCCAAGTATCTCATCATCCATCGCCTATATCGACGCGGCGAATCTCGGCCAAGTGAAGCTGACAATGCCGCCAGCCATGTTACCGATTGAGACAACTCTCTTGAAGCGCACGAGAAATCGATGACGTCGAGTATGTTAATAAGCGATGAATTAGCCTCAATCAAGGCTTGCAAGCGAACACTTATTTCTGGCGCGGCCTGCGCGGACTTGACTAGCAACGAGGGCGAGGCGATGAACGTTTCGAAGTGCTCTTGTAAAAGGTCGGCTGCCCATGTTTTGCCGATCGCATCTGCAGCCACTAAGCAGTTCCAGCACCCCTCGATGGCTACGGCAGGCTCACCTTGGGAGAGAATATGTCCAATTGCGGCGATTAAGACTTGTTCATTGTTTGCATCCGCAATACCTGCAAGTCTGACGTGATCTCCCGCAAGAGGAATATCTAACAATCGTACAGCCCGCTCCATTATTATTCTTGATTGGCGCGGTTGCGAAGATATTGCGCCCTCTTCGATGATGTCCATCGCGAGTACTGATCCCACTCTGCTCGCGGCGCCAAGTTCGTCGTAGTTATAGCTATTGAGGTCGTCGCAAACGCGTCCCACGTTTTCTCGCAATGGCGATGAATTACTGTAAAAGCGACTCGCTATAAATACTATAACATTCCTGAACATTGAAGCTCGAGCAATCTGGCCCATTCTTTGAACAACGTCATCATCACGTCCGTCTGTCAGCGCCCATGCTGCCATGAACTCCTGAAGTGATCGAATTTCAAAACCGAATTTTCCTGGTTCGGGCTCTACTAAAAATACCAGTCGTTGTTGGGCGGCCTTTGCAATCTCTTGAACCAGATAGCCTTGTGTTTCATTGGTGACCTCATCTTCTCGTAGCACGGCAGCAATGACTTCTTCTAAGCGTTGCCTGCTCATGCGCGCTTCCGCCCCCCCGACAGACTCCGCTTCTACTTGTAAAAGCAGCGCCACACGCGCGTGAATCCTCTCTATATGATTACGGTGCGAATGCAATATTGATGACGCATAACTTTTACGCTCGATTTCTCTGTCGTAGGTGTATGAAAAATATCTAGAAAATAGGTTCCACCGCTCCCTCGGTACTCCGCCGAGTTGTTGAACAAGTGCCGTAAGGATCGTCACTTGCAGCGGCGTCGTGAGTAAGCGTTGAGTCGCAGGCTCCCTTGCGGCCTCCTGCAATCTGCTCAAAGTTTGTTGCTGTAGATCGATCCCGTCGACTTTCGCCTCAACTAATTTTTTTGCATAGTTGAGTGCCTCTTCCGCTTCAAGTGGCAGTAGGGACCGCTTGGTTAATCGAATCCCCATCGTCGAAAACTCTTCGGCATAGCCTTGAGGCCTTGTCGTAGCTACCACTTGACCTGAGTTTCCCTGTAGAGCGAGTGCCTGAAACAGTTCTCGTGCGGCTGCGACGACCGCTGCCCGATCCCGCGTCGCTCCCACCTCGTCAAAGCCGTCAAGAAAGACGAATACAGGTATTTTCTTAACAAATTCCCACAGATCTTCGGCCTGTAACTTTACCGCTCCTGCACTTGGCAAACCAGTGATATAGCGGATCAGGCGGGGAATTCCCGAAGCCGAGCCTTTGTCGTCGCGATTCTCGCCAAGCCAAACCGCGACCTTAGGCAGCTCCAGAGTTAGTGGAATCAAATGTCGGCGAGGCTGGGCAAGATCATTCTTTGTCCGTCCAAACCCTTGACGGTTGAACGTTCTGACCAACTCTGCTTGGCGAGTGGTGAGGAGGTCGGGAGAGTTTTGGAGCAGATGTGCTCTATATTGCTGCGACGCTAGTTGCCCAATGGTAGACTTGCCTTGGCCAGGGCCACCAATAAGTAGCGTTGCACAAAAATCCTCATGATTCTTATCATCTAAGCGATTAGGAATCTCTTTGCCGGTCTTCTCTTTTGCAAATGCGCTGCCGAAGTCGAGCAACTTCCCCGTCATTAGCCGAGATAGCAAGTGTTGACGGGCGGAGCCCAGTGCATATCGATGCTCCCCTGTAACTGGCAGGTCCACGAATACAGTGCGCAACGGAATTTGAGATTCCTTGTGTCCCCCTTGACCAAGCTTTGCAAACTCTTGCGCTACCAAGAGGTCCGCCAACCAATTGCGCACAGACGCTATTGCCGTAGCCGGGAGGGACGCCTTTGCACCTGTCGCTGTTAGCAAGTCTGGAACAATTTTGGCCGACTGTTGAGGTGAAGTAGACATAGTTGGACCGTGTAGTGTGCTAGTAGCGTAACGCACATCAACCCACGCGGCGCAGCAAGTACGCGCAACTATGACTTCGGTATCGAGTTTGCTAATTGGGGCGTATTGGCATCGGCAAGTACAAACGCCTGATTGATGCTCCCCTTAGACAACGCAGGTGCCTGGCGCCGCGACGCCGCGAAACGCAGTCTGGAATGGTTAAGAGCCTTCGTTCGGTGCTGACTACTGGTTGCCTGCATTGCTAAGCCGAAAGTCGCGGCTCGTGGCGACTCGTTCCCTTTCAGATCGTCAGCGGCTTCCGCTGCACGACCGCTTGATGCGCCCAGTTCCGTCCTCTCACCCCCCGCCCAACGCCTTGATCAAAAACACCGACGTCACCCGTCGCTGACTCGCCAACTGCGTCGCCTGCCGCTCCACCCCGAGCAGCGCCTGCTGCGCGTTGATCACGTCGAGGTAGGTCGTCGCGCCGCCTTCGTAGCGGCTGGTCGCCATGTCGAGCACGCGGCGTGAGCTGGCGACGGCGGTGTTGGCCTGGGCGGTCGCGCGGTCGAGTGCGGCCAGGCCGGTGATGCCGTCCTCGACCTCCTGCATCGCGGTGAGCACCACGCGGCGGTAGTTGGCCACGGTCGCGTCGTAACCGGCGGCGGCGAAGTCGACATTCGCGCGGATGCGCCCGCCATCGATCAGCGTCTGCGTCGCCGACACGCCCAGGGACCACAGCAGGCTGGGCGCGTTGAACAGGTTCGCGAGTTCGCGGCTGTCCACGCCGATCGACGGGCCCAGCAGGATGCTCGGGTAGAACGCGGCCCGCGCGACGCCGATCTGCGCGTTGGCGGCGGCCATCGCGCGTTCGGCGGCGGCCACGTCGGGGCGGCGTTCGAGCACGTCGGAGGGCACGCCGAGCGGGATCGGCGGCGGGGTGCCGATGCTCGCCTGCGGCGCCGCGCTGGGCGCGATCGTGAACAGCGGCGCAGGCGTGCCGGTCAGCGTCGCGATCGCGTTCTCGAACGGGTGGCGCTGGCGGCGCAGCACGTCGACCTGCGTGAGCGTGTTGTCGAGCAGCGCCTGCTGCTGCGCCACGTCCAGGCCGGAGGTGGCGCCGCCGTCGTGGCGCGCGGTCACGAACTGGAGCGCGCGGCGCTGCAGCGCGATCGAGCGGGCCAGCACGTCGAGCTCGGCGTCGAGCCCGCGCAGGTTGAAGTACGCGGTCGCGAGGTCGGCGGTCAGCAGCAGGCGGGTGTTCTCGAGATCGATGGCCGATTGCTCGGCGCTCGCGCGCACCGCCTCGATCGAGCTGGCGACGCGGCCGCCCAGGTCGATCTCGTAGTTGACGGTGAGCGCGAGCGCGTAGTCGTCCTGCACGGTCGAGAAGTTCGGCGACGCGTAGTTGGCGAGCGGCCGGTTGGCGGAGGTCTTGAGCCGCGCCACGCGCGCGCCAAGGCCGATCTGCGGGAAGCGCCCGGCGGACGCGCCCGCCACCTGCGCGCGCGCCTGCGCGAGCCGGGCCGCGGCGATCTGCAGCGTGGCGTTGTCGGCGAGCGCCCGGCGCTGCAGCGCGTCGAGCTCGGCGTCGCCGAAGCGCAGCCACCACGGGCCCTTGGGCGCCGCGTCGGCCGGCGCGCTCTCGCGCCACGGCGGCTCGATCTTCCAGGCCACCGGCATCGGCAGCGGCGGCGGCTGGTAGGCCGGGCCGGTGGCGCAGCCGGCAATCAAGGCGGCGATGGTGCAGACGACCGCAGCGCGCCGCGCGGCCCGCTGGCCGGCGCGTGGCCTCACGGCGCCGTCCTGGCGGCGCTGGTGGCCGCGGCCGGTGCGGCCGGCGCCACGGCCACCTTGTCCCCATCGGCCAGGGAATCGGGCGGGTTCAGCACCAGCACCTCGGCGGGCTGCAGGCCTTCGAGCACCTCGACGCTCTCGCCCAGGTTGCGGCCGATGCGCACCTTGCGCAGCGCCACGGTGCCCTGCGTGTCGAGCACCGCCACGCGGATGCCCTCGGCGCGGATCAGCAGCGTGTTGGCCGGCACCGCGAGCGTGGCGGTGGCCTGCAAGGGCAGCTGCACCTGCACGTAGGCGCCGGGCAGCAGCACGCCGTTTGGGTTGGGCAGCGCGATCTCGACCTGCATCGTGCGCGTGCTCGCGTCGAGCGAGGCGCCGGTGCGCGCCACCGTGCCCTCGAAGCGCTGCCCGCGCAGCTCGCCCTGCGTGACGACAACCTTCTGCCCCGGCTTGACGAGCTGCGCGTACGACTGCGGCACGTTGACATACACCCGCAGCGGATCGACCTGCGTCAGCACGAACAGCGCGCGGCTGCTGCCACCGCCGGCGTCGATCAAATCGCCCACGTCGACATTGCGCCGCGTGATCACGCCCGCGAAGGGCGCGACGATGCGCTTGAAGCCCTCCGTCTGGCGCAGCCGCTGCACGTTGGCCTCGGCCGCGGCCACGTTGGCGGCGGCCTGGCTCGCGCTGCTGCGGCGCTCGTCCAGCTCCTGCTGCGAGACCACGTCCTTCTGGCGCAGGCCTTCCCAGCGCGCCAGCGTGCTCTTCGCCAGATCGAGGCTGGCGGCGGCCTGCTGGCGCGCGGCCACGGCCTGCGAGAGCTGCTGCGCGATCTCGGGCGTCTCGATCTCGGCGAGCAGCTCGCCCTTGGCGACGGTGCTGCCGATGTCCTTGGTCCAGCGCTTCAGGTAGCCGCTGGCGCGCGCCGCGATCGGCGATTGCACCTGGCCCTGCAGCGTGCCGGGCAGCGCGATGGTCTGGCTCGCGTCGCCGCCTTTCACGGTGGTCGTGCGCACGTACTGGATCGCGCGCTCGGCCGTGCCGGTCTCCAGCGCCTTGGCGTTGGCGAGCCGGCTGAACACGGTGCGCCCGGCGCCGAGCGCGAGGAGCACCAGCACGACGACGGTGATGATCTTCGCGCGGCGCATGACCTGCTGGCGCTGCAGGCGCTCGCCGGGTTCGCCGTCGACGCCGTCGATCGAATGGATGCCCAGCGCAGCGTGGCGTTGCTCTGTCATGGGGTCAGGACTCCTGGGGCAAGGGTTGTGCAGGCGGCGTGCCGTGGTCGCCATGCGTCGCGCGGCGCTGCGCGAGGCGCCGGTGCACGCCGGCGAACACCACCGGCACGAACAGCAGCGTCGAGACGGTCGCGAACAGCAGCCCGCCGATCACCGCGCGGCCGAGCGGCGCGTTCTGCTCGGCGCCTTCGCCGATGCCGAGCGCCATCGGGATCATGCCGATGACCATCGCCAGCGCCGTCATCAGCACCGGGCGGATGCGGGTGGCGCCGGCCTCGAGTGCGGCCGAGAGCGGCGGCACGCCGGCCTGCAGCCGGTCCCGTGCGAACGAGACCAGCAGGATCGAGTTGGCGGTGGCCACGCCCATCGTCATGATCGCGCCGGTGAGTGCTGGCACCGACAGCGTGGTGCCGGTGATGAACAGCATCCACGCGATGCCGGCGAGCGCGGCCGGCAGCGCGGTGATGATGATGGCCGCGTCGATCCACGACTGGTAGGTCACGACGACCAGCAGGTACACGAGCACGATCGCCATCGCGAGACCCACGCCCAGGCCGATGAACGACGCTTCCATCGTCTGCACCTGCCCGCGCATGACCACCTGGCTGCCGCGCGGCAGCTTGCCGCGGATCGCGTCGATCTTCTCCTGCACCGCGTCGGCCACGCTCGCCAGGTCGGTGCCCTGCACGCTCACGTAGACGTCGATCGCGGGCTGGATGTTGTAGCGCGAGACGATCGCCGGCTGCCGCCCGGGCGAGGTCTCGACGAGGTTGCCGAGCAGCTGCGTGCTGCCGGTGCCGGGGGTCGCACCCGTCGCTGCGCCGCCGGCGGTGCCGACCGGCAGGTTGAGCAGCGCGTCGAGCGAATCGATGCGGTACTGCGGCGTCTGCACCGCGATGTTGTAGACCACGCCGTTCTGCGGGTTGAGCCAGAACGCCGGCGCCGTCTGCGAGCTGCCCGAGAGCGCGATCAGCACGTTCTGCCCGACGTTCTGTGCCGTCAGGCCGAGCTGCTGCAGGCGCGAGCGGTCCATCTGCATGTCGACCACCGGGGCGTCGAGGCGCTGGTGCACGTGGGCGTCCACGGCGCCGGGGATCTTGCGGATCTCGCGGGTCAGCTCGGCCGCGAGCGCGGCGTTGGCGGCGACGTTGCTGCCGGTGAACTGCACGTCGATCGCCGCCGGCAGGCCGAAGTTCAGGATCTGCGTGACGATGTCCGCCGGCTGGAAGAAGAACTCGACGCCGGGGAAGCGCTTGGGCAATTCGGCGCGGAGCAGCGAGACGAACTCCTCGGTCGGGCGGTGGCCCTCCTTGAGCGAGAGCTGCATCTCGCCGTCCAGCGTGCCGATGGTGCCGGCGTTGCTGTACGACAGGTTGATGCCGCTGTTGGGCACGCCCAGGTTGTCGAGGATGGTCTCGAGCTGGTCGGCCGGGATCAGCTCGCGGATCGCGGCCTCGACCTGGTCGGCGATGCGCGCCGTCTCCTCGATGCGCGTGCCGGTCGCGGCGCGCATGTGCAGGCGGATCTGGCCGGCGTCCACGGTCGGGAAGAAGTCTCGCCCGAGCACCGGGTAGAGCCCGCACGAGAGCAGGCAGAACCCGAGGAACGCGACCGCGAAGCGCGCCCGGTGCGCGAGCAGCGACGACAGCATCAGCGTGTAGGCGCGCCGCACGCGCTCGAACTGCGCGTCGAAGCGGCGGTACAGGCGCTGCAGCAAGCTCGGGCGCGCGCCGCTCGCCGCATCGGCGGCGTGGGCCTCGTGCACCCCGCGCATCAGCAGCATCACCAGCGTGGGCACCAGCGTGCGCGAGAGCAGGTAGGACGCGAGCATCGCGAACACCACCGCCTGCGCCAGTGGCACGAACAGGAAGCGCGCCACGCCCGAGAGGAAGAACATCGGCACGAACACGATGCAGATGCACAGCGTGGAGACGAACGCGGCGGCGCCGATCTCGTGCGCGCCGGTGAGGATCGCCTCGTCGAGCTTCGTGCCCATGTGCAGGTGGCGCTCGATGTTTTCGATCGTCACGATCGCCTGGTCCACGAGGATGCCGACCGACAGCGCCAGCCCGCCCAGCGTCATCAGGTTCAGCGTCTGGCCGAGCATCTGCAGCACCAGCACGGAGCTCAGGATTGACAGCGGGATCGTCAGCGCGATGATCAGCGTGCTGCGCCAGTTGCCGAGGAAGAGCAGCACCATCGCGGCGGTGAGCGCGGCGGCGATCAGCGCCTCGATCACCACGCTCTTGACGGCGGCCTTCACGAACACCGACTGGTCGAACAGCGGCGTGATCTTGACGTCCGCCGGCATCACCTGCGCGATCTTCGGCAGCAGCGCGCGCAGGTTCGAGACGATGTCGAGCGTGGACGCGCCGCCGTTCTTCAGCACCGAGAGCAGCACGCCGCGCGCGCCGTCCTGCCGCACCACGTTGGTCTGCGGCGAGAAGCCGTCGCGCACGTGGGCCACGTCGCGCAGGTAGGTGGTGGTGCCGCCGACCGTGCGGATCGGCAGGTCGTTGAGCCCGGCGATCTCGTTCGGCGAGCCGTTCATGCGCACCGTGTACTCGGTGGCGCCGAACTTGGCGGTGCCCGAGGGCAGGATCAGGTTCTGCAGGTTGATCGCGTTGACGACGTCGGCCGGCGCCATGCCGCGCGCCTGCAGCGCCGCCATGTCCAGGTCGACCGAGATCAGCCGGCTCTTGCCGCCGTACGGGAACGGCACCGCGACGCCCGGGATCGTGATCAGCTGCGGGCGCAGCGTCTGCACCGCGGCGTCGAACAGCGCCTGCTCGGGCAGCACCGGGCTCGACAGCCCGAGCTGGATCACCGGGATGCTGGAGGCCGAATACTTGATGATCAGCGGCGGCGTGATGCCCGGCGGCAGCTGGCGCAGCTGGGCCTGCTCGATCGCGACGACCTGCGCCAGCGCGGTCTGGATGTTCGCGCCGGGCTGGAAGAAGACCTTGATGATCGCGATGCCGGCGAGCGTCTGCGACTCGATGTGCTCGATGTCGCTGACCGTCGTCGTCAGGCTGCGCTCGTTCTGCGCCGTGATACGTTGGCCCATTTCCTGCGCGGACAGGCCGTTGTACGTCCAGACGATGCTGATGACCGGGATGTCGATCTCGGGGAAGATGTCGGTCGCCATCCTCAGCAGCGCGAACGGCGTCGCCAGCACGATCAGCATCGCCATCACGATGAAGGTGTACGGGCGCTTCAGGGCGAGCTCGACCATGCGGGGCGATGTCCTTCGTGCCGGCGGGCGGGCGGCAAAGGAAGGATGATATTCAGATATGACGAATGACGTTTGCGGCGCCGCCCGCCGCTTCGGGGGGTTTTGGGGGCTGCTGCTGGTGCTGCCGGTGCTGCTGCTCGGCGGCTGCGCGCTGTGGCGGCCGGTGACGGTGCCGATCGGCACGCTGCAGCTGCCGGCCGCCTGCGCGCCGCGGCCGGACACGCTGCTCGTGATGCTGCCGGGCTCGTGGTCGCGGCCGGAGGAATTCGTCGAGGAGGGCATGGTCGCCGCGGTGCGCGAGCGCGGCATCGCCGCCGACATCGTGATCGTCGACGCGCATGTGGGCTACTACAGCGACCGCAGCATCGCGGTGCGCCTGCAGGAGGACGTGATCGGCCCGGCGCGGGCGCGCGGCTACCGGCAGGTCTGGGTGCTCGGCATCTCGATCGGCGCGTTCGGCGCGCTGATCCATGCCGAGGCGCAGCCGGGGCAGGTCGACGGCCTCGTGCTGCTCGGCCCCTACCTCGGCCAGCGGATCGCGACCGAGGAGCTGCGCGCGCAGGGCGGCCTGCAGCGCTGGCGGGCGCCGGTCGGCGAGCTGGACCGGGGCGACATCGACAACATCGTGTGGCGCTGGCTGCAGCCTTACGCCGGCGCGGCGCAGACGCCGACGCAGCGGCCCGCGCTGTACCTCGGCTACGGCCTGGACGACCGCTTTCGCGCGAGCGACGACCTGCTCGCCGAGGCGTTGCCGCCGGCGCAGGTGTTCAAGGAGGCGGGCGGCCACGACTGGGCGCCGTGGCGCGCCGCGTGGGGCCGTGCGCTGGACGCGATCCCGCTGGCGCGTGACGCGCGCTGCGTGGTGGCGGCGCGCTGACCGCGGCGCGCGCGCCGACCGTCAGTCCGATTGCAGCCCGATGCGGCGGGCGACGGAGCCCCAGGTCTTCGAGTCGGCGGCGAGGCGGGCGGCGGTGTCGTCCGGGCTCGCGGCCAGCACGTCCTGGTCGCTCTGGTGCAAGCGCTCGACCAGCTCCGGCGCCTTGAGCGCGGTGCTCAGCGCCGCGTGCATCGCGTCGATCACCGCCTTCGGCGTGCCGCGCGGCGCGTAGAGCACGAGCGAGAAGCTCGCATCGAAGCCGGGGAAGCCGGATTCGGCGACGGTGGGCACCTCCGGCAGCAGCGGCGAGCGCTTGGCGCCCGAGACGGCCAGCGCCACCAGCCGGCCGGCGCGCACCATCGGCAGCACCGTGGGGCCGGCGAGGAACCCGCAGTCAACCTGGCCGCCGATGACGTCCTGCATCGCCGGCGCGGGGCCCTTGTACGGCACGTGCGTCATCTCGATGCCGGCCGTGGACTTGAAGAGTTCGGTGCTCAGGTGGCCGGGCGAGCCGGCGCCGCCGGAGGCGTAGTTCAGCGGCTTGTCCTTCGCCGTCTCTTTGGCCTTGCGGACCAGATCGCCGACGGTCTTGAAGCCGAGCGCGGGATTGCACACCAGCGTCTGGCTGAACGCGCTGGCGCGCATCACCGGCTGCAGGTCCTCGGGCTTGAAGCCGAGCCTGGCGTAGACGTGCGGGTTGACCGTCAGCAGCGTGTCGGTGGACCACAGCCAGGTATAGCCGTCCGGCGCGGCGCGCGCGGCCTCCGCCGCGCCGAGGTTGCCGGCGGCGCCGGGGCGGTTGTCGACCAGCAGCGGCTGCTTGAGCACCGGCTGCATCTTCTCGATCGCCGAGCGCAGCACGATGTCGCTCGGGCCGCCGGGCGGCAGCGGCACGATGATGCGCACCGGCTTCTCGGGCCACGCGGCCTGCGCGAGCGTGGTGGCAGCGGTCAGCGCGAGGGCGGCGGCCAGCCGGCGGCGGGATCGGGCGAGAAGGGTCGGGTTCATCGTGGGCTCCGGGGGAAATCGGTTCAGCGCTGCGGCATGTCCTTGACCGAGTAGCCGAGGCTGACGGTCGCGTCCGCCGGGATCGGCGGCATCGTCTCGTTCCAGGCCAGCCACTGCGCGAGCATCGCGGCCAGGCGCTCGGGCTCGCGGTGCGCCTGGTTGGCGCGCTCGCGCTCGTCGGCGTCGATGTCGAACAGGTACTCGTGGCCGTCGACCTGCAGGTACTTCCAGCGGCCGTCGCGCAGGGCGCGCTGGCCGCGGTGGTTCATGCGCCAGTGCATCGTGCGCTCGAAGGCCGGCGCGCCGCGCAGCAGCGGCAGCAGCGAGACGCCGTCGAGCGGGTGCGTGGGCGCGGCGGGGACGCCGGCGGCATCGAGCACGGTCGCGGTCCAGTCCATCGTCAGGCAATGCTGGGGGCTGACGCGGCCGGGCGCGATCGCGCGCGGCCAGCGCGCGACCCAGGGCACGCGGATGCCGCCTTCGGTCAAATCCATCTTGCCGCCGACGAGCGGCCAGCTGTCCGAGAAGCGCTCGCCGCCGTTGTCGCTGGTGAAGATGACCAGCGTGTCGTCGGCCACGCCGTGGCGCTCGAGCGCGGCCATCACGCGGGCGATGCCCTCGTCCATCTGCTGGACCATGCGCTGGTAGGTGTGGATGTTGCCGCCGTCCAGGTGGAACAGCTTGCCGTGGATGCCCGGCGCGAGCGCGCCGTCCTCGCGCGTCTCCCAGGGCCAGTGCGGTGCGGTGTAGTGCAGGCTCAGCAGGAACGGCGCATCGCCGGGCGCGACGCGGTCGATCCAGTCGACGGCGCGTTGCGAGATCAGGTCGGTGAGGTAGCCGGTGTCGTCGATCTCGCGCTCGCCCTCAAACAGGTCGTGCGCGCCGTTGGTGCCGCAGTGGGTGAAGTAGTCGACGCCGCCCGACATCGGCCCGTAGAACGCCTCGTAGCCCGAACGCAGCGGGCCGAAGTGCGGCGGGTAGCCGAGGTGCCACTTGCCCATCAGCGCGGTGCGGAAGCCGGCGTCGCGCAGCAGCGAGGGCAGGGTGGGGTGGTCGGTCGGCAGGCCGAGGATCGCGCTGTCGCGCGTGCGCCCGCTGATCGGCTCCTCGGCCGCGCCGCGCAGCCGGTACTGGTAGCGGCCGGTCATCAGCGCGAAGCGCGTCGGCGAGCACACCGGCGAGTTGGCGTAGCCCTGCGTGAAGCGGATGCCTTCGCGGGCAAGGCGGTCGATGGTCGGCGAGACCGCACCGAACGCGGCGGGCCGGCCGCCGTAGCAGCCGAGGTCGGCGTAGCCGAGGTCGTCGGCGACGATGAAGACGATGTTTGGAATCTTGCTCATGGGGCGAGGGCTCGGCGTGCCCCGAAATCTACGCGCCGCCCGATGAATTGCTGGAAACAATCATCGGCCGGCCGAGTGATCGCAAACCCTGAGACGCGCTCAGCCGGGTTCGTGGCCCGGCGCGCCGCCCGGGCCCGGCCAGTACGGCCGCGCCGCGCCGCCGCGCCAGCGGTCGGCATGGATGTCGGGCGCGGCGTCGCGATTGACCGCGTCGGCCCGCGCACGCAGCCGCGACAGCAGGCGCTGCAGCGTGGCCAGTTCGGTGTCGCTCAGTTCCTCCACCAGCCGGCTGTTGATGGCGCGGACTTCGGCGAACAGCGTGGCGTGCAGGGCGTGGCCGGACGGGCTGAGTTCGACCGTGGCGCGGCGGTGGTCGTCCGGCCGGACGCTGCGGCGGACCAACTGCTTGCCGGTCAGCGCGGTGACGGCCCGCGAGATCCGCGCCCGGTCCAGGTGGCAATTGGCCGCGAGCTCGGACGGCGACTGCGGCCCGAACGCGTGCAACAGCCCCAGGACGTGCCACTCGCGCCGCGAGATGCCGAATCGACCTTCGCACAGCCGGATCACCGACGCGCCGCTGACCGACAACAGCGCCGCCAGCTGATAGTTCAGCAGCTCGGTGATGCGGCGCGGATCGCGCAGCGGCGCGACGCCGGAATCGTCGTGCATCACGGTCTCACGGCCGCGTCGCCATCCCGGCAGGCAGCTTGGTCCACGGCAGGTCGCCCGGGTCGGCGGCCATCGGGCCGGGCGACTTGGCGACGAGGATGTGCGAGGCGATCGGCGCGAACGCGGCGCGGAAGTGCACCGAGCTCTTGACGACGAGCAGCCGCATCGTCTCGGGTTCGACGCCGAGGTAGCGGTAGAGGTCCAGGTCCAGCATCTGCGCCTTCGCGCTGGCGATCAGCACGCGGATGCCCTCGACCTCGACGCAGGCGCTCGGCCCGAGCCGCATCGTCGCGCCGGCGGTCATGGGCCCGTGCATCTCGACGACGCCGTCGCTGACCGCGAGCACGCGTGCGGCGGCGGCCTGCACCGGCGGCTCGGTGATGCGCCCGCCGACGAGATCGACGGCCCGGCCGATCGACAGCGGCAAGGTGGCGCCGACGCCGGCCGCGCACGCCGCCTGCGCGGCGGCCGGGTCGAACAGCAGGCCGATCGCGACGCCGCCGGGCAGGCGCGTGCCGGCCCGGGCGCGCAGCAGCGCGTGCAGCAGGCCGGTGGTGTTGGCGTCGCCGCCGGCGCCCGGGTTGTCCTGCGTGTCGGCGATGACGACCGGGCGCGGGTCGTCCGCGGCGAGCGCGATCGCGATCGCGCGCTCGACCGCGTCGCCGGGTTCGAGCAGCTCGATCTTCCAGTCGGCGCGGCGCGTCACCGCGACCTCGGTGTGCAACTGCTGCACCGCGCTGCGCACGCGCGCCGGATCGATGCCGTAGCCGAACAGCACCGGGCCGCACTCGGCGAAATCGGCGGCCGAGAAGCCCATCGAGAAGCTGAGCTCGACGTCGTGCTGCGCCTCGATCTGCTCCAGCAGCGTGATCACCGACGCGGCCGGCTGCATCAACGTGCACTGCGCGTTCAGCGGCAGCAGGAAGGGCACGCGCTCGGCATGCAGCGCGCGCTCGGCGGCGGCCGGCACGAGCCGGCGCGCCAGCATGCGCGCGGCGCGCACGCCGGTCTCGCGCATGTCGACGTGCGGGTAGGTGCGGTAGGCGGTCATCGCGCTCGCATGCTCGAGCATGCGGGCCGTGACGTTGGCGTGCAGGTCCAGGCTCGTGACGAGCGGCATCGATGGCCCGATGACGGCGCGGATGCGCGCGAGCAGCTCGCCCTCGGCATCGTCCGCGCCCTCGGCGACGGCGGCGCCGTGCAGGTCGACGAACACGGCGTCGAAGCCGCCGCGTTGCAGGTCCTCGACGATCTCGTCGCAGATGCGCGCGAACGCGGCGGCGGTGACGCGGTTGGACGGCATCGCGCCGGCCCAGACCGAAGGCCGCAGCGCCCAGCCGTGCTCGACCGCCTCGCCGATGAAGCCGCCGAGCGCCTGCGCGGTCGGCGCCATCTGCGCCAGCATCGCGTCGCCGCGCGCATAAGCCGGGTAGCCGGCGCCAGCCTCGAACGCCGCCCAGTCGGCCGGCGACGGCGCGAAGGTGTTGGTCTCGTGGTGGAAGCCGGCGATGAAGACGGTGGTGGTCATGTCAGGGGCGTGTCCAGTTCGGCGATCTCGGTCGCGGTGAAGCCGGCGGCGAGGCGCGCGGCGGTGTTGAACGGGGGGCGCAGCCGCGGCGCCTCGTAGCGCCGCGCCAGCTCGGCGTAATACGACACCGGCTCGTGGCCGTCGCGCGTGCACAGCCAGCGGTACCAGTGGTTGCCGATCGCGACGTGGCCAACCTCGTCGCGCAGGATCACGTCGAGGATCTCGACGGCGCGCAGGTCGCCGGCCTGGCGCAGCTTGGCCTGCATCGGCGGGGCGGCGTCGAGCCCGCGCGCCTCCAGCGTGCGCGGCACCAGCGCCATGCGGGCGGTGATGTCGTGCGCGGTGCGCTGCGTCATCGCCCACAGGCCGTCGTGGGCGTCGAACGCGCCGTAGTCGGCGCCGAGCGTGCGCAGGTGCTCGCGCAGCAGCGTGAAGTGCAGCGCCTCCTCGCTCGCGACGCGCAGCCAGTCGCGGTAGTACGCGATCGGCATGCCGGGGAAGCGCCAGACGGCGTCGAGCGCGAGGTTGATCGCGTTGAACTCGATGTGCGTGACGGCGTGCAGCAGCGCGGCGCGGCCCTCGATCGTGGCGGGCGAGCGCGTCGGCACCGACTTGGCCGGCACCAGGCGCGGCAACGGCGGTCGGCCGGGCAGGGCGCCGGCGGGTTCGAGCCGCGCTGCCGGGTCGATCGCGAGCGTGTCGAGCGCGTCGAACAGCGCCCGCGTCCGCAGCGCCTTCTCGTGCGGATCGGGCAGGGCCAGGAGCGCCAGCGCCTGCTGCCGCGCGGGGACGGATGCGTCGAGGCTCATGGGCGGCGATGATAGGCCCGCCCTGCGCTCGGCCGCGAGGCGACGCCTAGAATCGCGGGCTTCCGAACGACCGACCGGTGACCCGCATGGCCCTCTATGAACTCGATGCCCACAGCCCCCGCCTCGCGGCCGGCGCGTGGGTCGCGGACAGCGCGCAGGTGATCGGCAACGTCGAGCTGGCCGAGGACGCGAGCGTGTGGTTCGGCGCGATCCTGCGCGGCGACACCGAGCTGCTGTCGATCGGCAAGGGCTCGAACGTGCAGGACGGCAGCGTGCTGCATGCGGACCTCGGGTTTCCCGTCACGCTGGGTGCGAACGTGACCGTCGGCCACCAGGTGATGCTGCACGGCTGCACGGTCGGCGACGGCTCGCTGATCGGCATCCAGGCGGTGGTGCTCAACGGCGCGAAGATCGGCAGGAACTGCCTGGTCGGCGCCGGCGCGCTGGTGACCGAAGGCAAGGAGTTCCCCGACGGCTCGATGATCATCGGCTCGCCCGCCAAGGTGGTGCGCCAGCTCACGCCCGAGCAGATCGCCGGGCTGCAACGCAGCGCCGAACACTACGTGCAGAACGCGCGGCGCTTCGCGAACGGGCTGAAGAAGATCGGATGAGCGAGCTGCACAAGTTCATTTTTGAAGGCTTGCCGGTGCGCGGCATGCTCGTGCGGCTGACCGACAGCTGGCAGGAGGTGCTCGCGCGTCGCGCCGATGCGGCCGATGCCTTCCCGCCGCCGGTGCGCGCGCTGCTGGGCGAGATGGCGGCGGCTGGCGTGCTGATGCAGTCGAACCTGCGCTTCGACGGCGCGCTGGTGCTGCAGATGTTCGGCGACGGGCCGGTCAAGCTCGCCGTCGCGGAGGTGCAGGACGACCTCGCGTTCCGCGTCACCGCGAAGGTCGTCGGCGAGGTGGCCGACACCGCGCAGCTGGAGGCGATGCTCAACGTGCACGGCGCGGGCCGCTGCGCGATCACGCTCGACCCCAAATCGCGCCGGCCCGGCCAGCAGCCCTACCAGGGCGTCGTGGCGCTGCATGGCGACCAGCGCGAGCCGCTGCAGCACCTGGGCGAGGTGCTGGAGCACTACATGCTGCAGTCGGAGCAGCTGGACACGCGGCTGATCCTGGCCGCTGACGACAACGTCGCCGCCGGCCTGCTGATCCAGCGCCTGCCGGTGCAGGGGCAGGGCAACCTGCAAGGCGCGCAGCGCAACGAGGACCTGATCGGCCTGGACGAGTCGTTCAACCGCCTGTCGCTGCTGGCCGGCACGCTGACGCGCGAGGAACTGCTGACGCTCGACGCCGACACGATCCTGCGCCGCCTGTTCTGGGAGGAGCCGATGCGGCGCTTCCCGGCGCTGCGCGACGAGGCCGGCCCGCGCTTCGCATGCAGCTGCTCGCGCGAGCGCGTCGGCAGCATGCTGCGCAGCCTGGGTCGGCCGGAGGTCGACGGCATCCTCGCCGAGCAGGGCCGCGTCGAGATCGCGTGCGATTTCTGCGGGCTGAAGTACCACTTCGATCCGGTCGACGTGGGCGGGCTGTTCACGCCCCCGGGCCAGCAGGCACCGGGGTCGTCCACGACGCACTGAGCGGCGCGCGGGCTACAGCTCGCGCCGCCGGTCCTCGGCCGCGCGGATGCGCTGGCACATCGGCTCGTTCGCGTGCTCGCGGCGCCCGCATTCGCGCGATTGGCAGATCGCGCGCAGCACCATGTTCTGGTCGGCGCAGCGCTGCTGCACGGTGCGGTGCGGCGCGGGCGGTCGCGCCGCGGCGCGGGCGGCCGGTCGGGGGGCGGGCGCCGCGCGCGGCGGGGCCGCGACGACGTTCGGCGAGGCGCCGGGCGCCAGGCGCGCCTCGGTGCCCGCTGGCGCGTCGCGTGCGGGGCGCGGCTCGCCCTCCGCCGTCTCGGTGATCATGCCGTCGGGGCCCGGCACGTCGGCGACGATGGACGGTGCAGCGGCGGCGTTCGGCGCGGCCGGCGCGGGTGGAGTGCTCATCGGGCCGGGCACGACGACGGCCGCGGCCGAGGGCCGGTCAGGCTCGATCACGCCGGGCGGTGGCGCGGCGTCGAAGCTCGGCCCGGCCGGCACGCGCATCGCGCCGTACCACCAGAGCATGAACGCGGCGAGCACGATGGCCGCGCCGGCCAGGGCGGGCACCCACAGGGCGGGGCGGCGCGTGGCGGCGGCGCGCGGCGGCGGGGCGGCGGCGGGCGACGGGCCGCTCCAGGGTGTCGCGCGGACGACCTCGATCGAGGGCGAGGGCGGCACGGCGGCCGGTGCGGCCGGCGTCGCGGCGGCCGGCACCGCAGCGCCGCACTGGGAGCAGAAGCGTGAGCCGGGCCGGATCGGCTGGCCGCAGGCCGTGCAGGACGGTGATGCCGGCGCGGTCGCGGCGCTCGCGGCAGCAGCGGGCAGCGCGCTGCCGCACGCGCGGCAGAACTTCGCGTCGTCGGCATGGTGCGCACCGCAGGTCAGACAGCTCCGGGACATCGAGCTTCCTCGTCAGGGGTCGCGGGCATTCTCGCCGCGTTCGCCGAGGTCGGCTACGCCGCGCCAGGGAGCCCGCGGATCGCGCTGCGGATTGCGGATCGCCGCTCAGCCGGCCGGCAGGATGCGGTGGCGCTCGCAGTCGGCGTCGCCGCAGCGCTCGCAGTGCCAGTGCCAGCGCGGCGCGGCATCGCCCTCGTCGTCGGCCGGCGGGCCGGCCAGCGCGCGGCGGACGGCCGCGAGCGCCGCGGCCAGGCGCGCGTCGCCGCTGCCGAACACGACGGCGTAGGGCACGCCCGCGCGTTCGAGTGCGGCACGCACTTTCGTGTCGACCGGCTCGCGCACCTGCGGGCCGTCGCGCTGCAGGCCGTCGGCCTGCCAGGGCAGGTCGAGCGCGGTGAGCAGCGTCAGGTCGCAGCCCTGCGCGTGGGCCGCCTGCGCGTCGGCGTACAGGCCGGTGTCGCCGAAGACCTGGTCGCTGTAGACGGCGATCATCAACGCGCTGGTGTCGGCGATCACGCAGGCGTGCCGCGCGGCAGCGGCGGCGATACGGCGCGTCTGCTCGGTGGCGATGTCGCGCTGCTCGTCGATCCGCGGCGTGAGGGCGTGGGTGTCGCAGAACTCGCGCAGGTACTCGGGCACCACGGCCACGTCACGGCCTTCGGCGGCGAGCGTGGCGGCCAGGGCCTGCGCGAGCGTGGTCTTGCCGGTGCTCTCGGCACCGAGCAGCGCGATCACGAGCCCGCGCGTGGCGCTCACGATCGCAGCAGGCGCTGCCACGCGCGCCAGCCGACGAACGACATCGCGATGAACAGCGTGTAGAGCAGCGTCGTCAGCCACAGCCCCTTGTACGCGAACAGGCCGACGCTGACGACGTTGACGACGATCCAGGCGATCCAGTTCTCGACGTACTTGCGGCCGAGCAGCCACTGGCCGATCACGCTCGCGGCGGTCGGGAAGGCGTCCCACCACGGCACGTCGGTGTCGGTCCAGGTCTTCAGGAACAGGCCGGTCGCCGGCCAGGCCACGGCCAGCGCCGCGATCAGCCCCCAGCGGCCGCGCGCGGGCAGCGTGCGCACGCGCAGGCCGGAGCCGTCGGCCTGGGTGCCGCGCAGCCACTGCCACCAGCCCCAGAACGCGACGACCGCGAAGAAGATCTGCAGGCTCGCGTCGCCGTAGAGCCGGCTGTTCCAGAACAGCGCGAAGTAGAGCAGCGAGCTGACGATCGCCAGCGGCCAGGCGATCGGGTTGACGCGCATGTTGAGCACGACCATCACGATCGCCAGCACGAACGCGACGACCTCGAGCGCGCTGACCGGTGTGCCCCAGAGCGTGAAGGCAGGCGCGAAGAAGGGCTGCAGGAACTGCAGCAGGGCGCTCACCGCTGGGGCGACGTGACCTGAACGAGGATCTCGTCGGGCTTGACCATGCCGAGCTCGAAGCGCGCCTTCTCCTCGACCATCTCGAGGCCCTCTTTCAGGTCACTGACCTCGGCGACGATCTGCGCGTTGCGCGCACGGTCGGCCGTGTTGGCCGCCTGCTGCTCGGCCAGCTTGCCGCGCAAGTCCATCATGCGTGGCACGCCGCCCTTGCCGAACCAGAGTTCGGCATGGACGAGGCCGATCAGCACGATCAGCGCGAGCGAGACGTAGCGCATGACGGTGGTTTGCGAGCGCCGGGGTCAGCGCAGGTTGTAGAAGGCAGCGCGGCCGGGGTAGGTGGCGACGTCGCCGAGGTCCTCCTCGATGCGCAGCAGCTGGTTGTACTTGGCGATGCGGTCGCTGCGGCTCATCGAGCCGGTCTTGATCTGGCCGGCGTTGGTGCCGACCGCGATGTCGGCGATCGTCGAATCCTCGGTCTCACCCGAGCGGTGCGAGATCACGGCCGTCCAGCCGGCGCGCTTGGCCATCTCGATGGCGGCGAAGGTCTCGGTCAGCGTGCCGATCTGGTTGATCTTGATCAGGATCGAGTTCGCGACGCGCTTCTCGATGCCCTGCTGCAGGATCTTGGTGTTGGTGACGAACAGGTCGTCGCCGACCAGCTGCACCTTCGAGCCGAGGCGATCGTTCAGGTGCTTCCAGCCGTCCCAGTCGCCCTCGTGCATGCCATCTTCGATGCTGATGATCGGGTACTTGTCGCACCAGGTCGCGAGGATGTCGGTCC
>JAZKIO010000149.1:0-3749 GCA_040384825.1 Pseudomonadota bacterium | reverse complement strand
CCCAGGAAGTCGAACTTCACCAGGCCGATCGCCTCGACGTCGTCCTTGTCGAACTGGCTGACCGCGCTGTCGCTGCCGGGCTGCATGTAGAGCGGGCAAAAGTCGGTGATCTTGCCCGGCGCGATCAGCACGCCACCGGCGTGCATTCCGACGTTGCGGGTGATGCCCTCCACGCGCGTCGCCAGCGCGAGCAGTTCGGCCACTTCTTCCTCGGCGGCCTCGCGCTGCTCGAGTTCGGGTGCCTCCTTGCGGGCGTAGATCAGGCCCGGGTCCGGCTGCTCGGGCACCTTGGCGAGCGTGACCTGCTTGCCGGGCGGCGCCGGGATCAGCTTGGCGATCGAGTCGACATGGCCGTAGCCCATGCCGAGCACGCGGCCGATGTCGCGCAGCGCGGCCTTGGCGGCCATGGTGCCGAAGGTCGCGATCTGGCTCACCGCATCGCGACCGTACTTCTGCTTCACGTAGTCGATCACGCGGTCGCGGTTGCCCTGGCAGAAGTCGATGTCGAAGTCGGGCATCGACACGCGTTCCGGGTTCAGGAAGCGCTCGAACAGCAGGTTGTATTGCAGCGGGTCCAGGCCCGTGATGTTGAGCGAGTACGCGACCAGCGAGCCCGCGCCCGAGCCGCGCCCGGGGCCGACCGGGCAGCCGTTCTTCTGCGCCCAGTTGATGAAGTCCGCGACGATCAGGAAGTAGCCCGGGAAGCCCATCTTCAGGATCGTCTGGATCTCGAAATCGAGCCGCTCCACGTAGCGCGGCCGCTGGCGCTCGCGCTCGGCCTCGTCGGGATAGCGCTGCTTCAGCCGCTCGACCAGCCCCTCGTGCGAAAGGATGCCGAAGTAGTCGGCCATCGCCAGCGGCTGGCCGTCGACGATCGGCGTCGGGAAGTCGGGCAGCTGCGGCTTGCCCAGCACGAGGCTGAGGCTGCAGCGCTTGGCGATCTCCACCGTGTTGGCGATGGCGCTCGGCAGGTCGGCGAACAAGGCCTCCATCTGCGCCTGGGTCTTGAAGTACTGCTCGCGGCTGAAGCGCTTGATGCGCTTCGGGTTGGTCAGCATCTCACCTTCGGCCACGCAGACGCGCGCCTCGTGCGCGTCGAAGTCGTCCGGCGTCTCGAACTGCACCGGATGCGTGGCGACGACGGGCAACTGCAGACGCGCGGCCAGCGGCACCGCGGCGCGCACATGGGCCTCGTTGCCAGGCAGGCCGGCGCGCTGCAACTCGATGTAGAACCGCCCGGGGAAATGCGCGGACAGCTGCCGCGCCAGGCCCTCGGCGCGCGCGGGGTCGTTGGCGACGAGCGCCTGCCCCACCGCGCCCATCTCGGCACCCGACAGCGCGATCAGCCCCTCGTTCAGCTCGCCCAGCCAGGTCCATTTGACGCAGGCCTGCGAACGCTGCTCGTGCTGCAGCCAGGCGCGCGACAGCAGCTCGCAAAGGTTCAGGTAGCCCTGCCGGTTCTGCGTGAGCAGCACGAGCCGGCTCGGGGCCTTCTCGCCGCCCGCGGGCTCGAGCCAGATGTCGGCCCCGATGATCGGCTTCACGCCCTTCTTGCGCGCGCCGCTGTAGAGCTTGATCGCGCCAAACAGGTTGGACAGGTCGGTGATCGCCAGCGCGGCCTGCCCGTCGGCCGCGGCGGCCTTGATCGCGTCGTCGATTCGCAGGGTGCCGTCGGCGACGGAAAACTCGGTGTGGGTGCGCAGGTGAACGAAAGCCATCGGCGCATTTTAGGGAGCGCATGCCCCGTAAAATTTGCAGGGTGGAATCAATTCTGAACATCTCGGCGTACCGCTTTGTCGCACTCAGCGACACCGCGCAGTGGCGCGAGAGCATCCGCTCACAAGCTGCGGCCGGGGGCCTGAAGGGCACGGTGCTGCTGGCCGACGAAGGCATCAACCTCGTCCTCGCCGGCAGCGCAGCCGGCATGCGCGGTTTCGTCGACTGGCTGAGGTCGCACGAGCCGTTCGCCGGCCTGCCGTTGAAGGAGAGCTGGTCGGCGGCGGTGCCGTTCAGCAAGCTGCTGGTCAAGGTCAAGCCGGAGATCATCCGCATGAACCACCCGACGATCCGGCCGCAGACCGGGCGAGCCCCGGCCGTCGACGCGAAGACGCTGGCGCGCTGGCTCGACGCGGGCGTGGACGACGCGGGCCGCGAGGTCGTGACGCTCGACACCCGCAACGCGTTCGAGGTCGACCACGGCCGCTTCAAGGGCGCGCACGACTGGCGCATCGAGCGCTTCAGCGACTTCCCGCAGGCGCTGCAAGCGCACCGCGCCGAACTGGCAGGCAAGACGGTCGTGAGCTACTGCACCGGAGGCATCCGCTGCGAGAAGGCCGCGCTGCTGATGGCGCAGGTCGGCGTCGAGAACGTGCTGCAGCTCGAAGGCGGCATCCTGCGGTACTTCGAGGAGGCCGGCGGGAAGCATTTCGAAGGGGATTGTTTCGTCTTCGACGAGCGCGGCACGTTGAATGACACACTGGTGCCGGTGCCGACCCCGTAAGGTCGACGAGTCCTGCAACGAACTCTTCGTGTGACCCACGGAGCCGACGCCATGAAGATCGCCCAACGGCCCGTCTCCCCTGCCCCCCGTCCCGTCGAACTCGCCCGCGCGTATGCGGCGGTGCGCGAACGCACGCTGGCACTGGCGGCGCCGCTGACGGCGGAGGACTGTCAGGTCCAGTCGATGCCGGACGCGAGCCCGACCAAGTGGCACCTCGCCCACATCACCTGGTTCTTCGAGACCTTCCTGCTCGAGCCGCACGAACCCGGTTTCAAACCGTTCGACCCGAGCTTTCGCGTGCTGTTCAACAGCTACTACCAGGGTGTCGGCGAGATGCACCCGCGGCCGCTGCGCGGCCTGATCACGCGGCCGACGCTGGCGGAGGTCAAGGCCTACCGCGCGGCCGTGGACGAGCGCATGCAGGCGCTGCTCGCGGCGCGCGGGGACGAGCCCGAACTGGCCGCGCTCGTCACGCTCGTCACGCTCGGCCTGCACCACGAACAGCAGCACCAGGAGCTGCTGCTCACCGACATCAAGCACGCGCTGAGCTTCAACCCGACGCACGCGGCCTACGCGCGCCGCTGGCCGATGACGAACGTGCGCGCGCAGCCGCTGCAGTGGTTCGCGCAGCCCGGCGGCCTGATCGAGCACGGTCACGATCCGGCGCTCGACGGCGAGTTCTGCTTCGACAACGAGACCCCGCGCCACGGCGTCTACACCGCGCCGTTCGAGATCGCCTCGCGGCCGGTGAACTACGGCGAGTACCTGGCCTTCATCGACGACGGCGGCTACCGGCGCGCCGAGCTGTGGCTGTCGATGGGCTGGGACTGGGTCCGCAGCGGCGATCGCAGCGCACCGCTCTACCTGCGGCAGGTGGATGGCAAGTGGCTGAACCACACGCTGCAGGGCACCGTCGAGGTCGATCCCCGCACGCCCGTGTGCCACCTCAACTACTTCGAGGCCGACGCATTCGCCCGCTGGGCCGGCGCCCGGCTGCCGACGGAGGTGGAATGGGAGCAGGCCGCGCGGCGCCTGGGCACGGGCGGCCGGCCGAACTTCGCCGACCGTGGCGCGTTCCACCCGCTGCCGGCCGAGAACGACGCCGCCGACGAACCGATGCAGATGTTCGGCGACGTCTGGGAGTGGACGCAGTCGAGCTACGCCGCCTACCCCGGCTACCGGGCGTTGCCCGGTGCGGTCGGCGAATACAACGGCAAGTTCATGAGCAACCAGTACGTGCTGCGCGGCG
>JAZKIO010000148.1:0-31883 GCA_040384825.1 Pseudomonadota bacterium | reverse complement strand
TCAGGAAGGCGCGCAGGATCTTGTTGGTCGTGCGCGGGTAGACGTAGTCGGTGCCGAGCAGCACCCAGCGCTTGGCGCCGCCGCCGGCCTTGCTCATCAGGTACTCGACGGCGGGAATCGCCTGCTGGTTCGGCGCCGCGCCGGTGTAGAACACGTTCTTCGACAGCTCCTCACCCTCGTACTGCACGGGGTAGAACAGCAGGCTGTTCATTTCCTCGTAGACCGGCAGCACCGACTTGCGCGAGACGCTGGTCCAGCAACCGAAGGTCACGACCACCTTGTCCTGCCCGATCAGCTGCTTGGCCTTCTCGGCGAACAGCGGCCAGTTCGAGGCCGGGTCGACGACGACCGGCTCGAGCTTCTTGCCCAGCAGGCCGCCCTTGGCGTTGATCTCCTCGATCGCCATCAGCGCGGTGTCCTTCAACACCGTCTCGGAGATGGCCATCGTGCCGGAGAGCGAATGCAGCACGCCGACCTTGATGGTGGCCTGGGCGTGGGCGAGCGAGCTGAAGCCGAAGGCGGCGACGCCCAGGGCGACCGCCGTGAGGGTCTTGCCGGCTTGGCGGCGGGTGGTGTTCATGGGTTCACGCTCCTGAAGGTTGCGGGGTTGGCGGGTCGGTATCGGCGGCAAGCGGCACAGCCATGCTGCATTGCGTCAATCGCAGGTTACGAACTCCCGACCTGACGCGGAATACGCCCGATGGCGTACAGCCGAACGCGGTCGTTGTCCTACACCGCAGTGGCGGGGCCGTGACTAAGGTGGCTGTTGGCACCGTCGCCTCCGCCCCTCGAATTCAGGAACACCCCGATGCCCAAGAGCACCAAACCCGCCGCCAGCCCTGCCAAGGGCAAGACAACCGCCCCGGCCAAATCCGCCGCCCGCAACACCGACAGCGGCCCCGCCAGCGTGAGCATGGACGCCGCGTCCGACGCGGCCTCGTCGCGCGCCGCGCAGACCGAGCAGCTCGCCGCCGGCATGCCGTTCAACCCGACCAAGGCGGGCGAGCACGGCTTCGCCAACGGCGTGTCGCCGCAGGCCGGCGTCACGGTCGAGCCGGGCTCGCGCCTGCCCACGGGCAGCACGCTGTCCGAGGCCAACGGCTCGGCCAAGACCGGCAGCGTCGCGCCGGAAGGCGTGAACGCGACGATCGACTCGCTCGACCGCGTGCGCGTCGACTCCAAGGGTCAGACGCTGACGACCAACCAGGGCGTCAAGATCGCCGACAACCAGAACTCGCTGAAGTACGGCGTGCGCGGTCCCGCGCTGCTCGAGGACTTCATCCTGCGCGAGAAGATCACCCACTTCGACCACGAGCGCATCCCGGAGCGCATCGTCCACGCGCGCGGCTCGGCGGCGCACGGCTTCTTCGAGTGCTACGACGCCGCGACCGACCTGACGATGGCCGCGCCCTTCCAGCAGGCCGGCAAGATCACCCCGGTGTTCGTGCGTTTCTCGACCGTCCAGGGCGAGCGCGGCTCCAAGGACACCGCCCGCGACGTGCGCGGCTTCGCCGTCAAGTTCTACACCGACGAGGGCAACTGGGACCTGGTGGGCAACAACATCCCGGTCTTCTTCATCCAGGACGCGATGAAGTTCCCGGATCTCGTGCACGCCGTCAAGCCCGAGCCGCACCACCAGATGCCGCAGGCGGCCAGCGCGCACGATACCTTCTGGGACTTCGTATCGCTGATGCCGGAATCGACGCACATGCTGATGTGGGTGATGTCGGACCGGGCGATCCCGCGCAGCTACGCCACCATGCAGGGCTTCGGCGTGCACAGCTTCCGCATGGTCAACGAGCAGGGCGCGTCCGTGTTCGTCAAGTTCCACTGGACGCCCAAGGCCGGCACGCACTCGCTGGTCTGGGACGAGGCGGTGAAGATCTCCGGCGCCGACCCCGACTACCACCGCCGCGATCTGTACGAGCGCATCGAGTCCGGCGCGTACCCCGAGTACGAACTGGGCGTGCAGGTGTTCACCGAGGAGCAGGCCGAGCAGTTCAGCTTCGACATCCTCGACGCGACCAAGATCGTGCCGGAGGAGCTGGTGCCGATCCGCCCGCTGGGCCGCATGGTGCTCAACCGCAACCCGGACAACTTCTTCGCCGAGACCGAGCAGGTCGCGTTCTGCACCGCGCACATCGTGCCGGGGCTCGATTTCTCGAACGACCCGCTGCTGGCAGGCCGCATCCACTCCTACGTCGACACCCAGATCTCGCGCCTGGGCGGGCCGAACTTCCACGAGATCCCGATCAACGCGCCGCTCGCCCCGGTGCACAACAACCAGCGTGACGGCATGCACCGTCAGGCGATCCCGCGCGGGCGCGTGTCGTACGAGCCCAATTCTCTGGCCGGCGGCTGCCCGTTCCAGGCCGGCGCGGCGCACGGCTTCGTCTCGGTGGCCGCGAGCATCTCGTCGAAGGAAGCACAGGGCAAGGTGCGCGCCAAGCCGGAGAAGTTCGCCGATCACTACACGCAGGCGACGCTGTTCTTCGAGAGCCAGTCGCCGGTCGAGCAGGACCACATCGCCAACGCCTTCCGCTTCGAGCTCTCGAAGGTGACGGTGCCGGCCATCCGCGAGCGCACCGTGGCGATGCTGCGCAACGCCTCCGAGGCGCTGGCCGCCAAGGTGGCCAAGGGCCTGGGCATGGACACGCTGCCCGAGCCGCTGCCGAAGGCCCTGCCCGACGTGGCGACGCCGGAGGTGCTCAAGTCACCGGCGCTGTCGCTGCTGCACCGGCCGGGCGACGGCTCGCTGGCGGGGCGCAAGGTCGCGATCCTCGTGGCACCCGGCGTGGAAGGCGAATTCGTGCTCGCCGCCCAGGCCGCGCTGCTGAAGCAGGGCGCGGTGGCGCGGATCGTCGGCCCGCGGATCGGCCCGATGCCGACCGCGGCTGGCGACGCGCTGGACGCCGACGCGTCGATGGAAAACGAGCCCGGCTTCCTGTTCGATGCGCTGATCCTGGCCGACGGCGCCCCCGCGATCGCGGCACTCGCGCAGGACGGTCACACGATGGAGTTCATCAAGGACCAGTTCCGCCACTGCAAGCCGATCCTGGCGGTCGGCGAATCGCGCCAGCTGCTGATGAAGGCCGGGCTGCCGATCAGCATGGACAAGAGCCTGGCGCAGGGCGGCACAGGCCTGATCGTGGCCGAGGCGGGTGCCGGCGACGGCGCGATGGACGCGTTCATCGAGGCGATGGCCCGCCACCGCCACTTCGGCCGCGAGATGGACCCGCCGCTGCTTTGAAATCGAAGCCCACACGAACCGAGGACGACCCATGCCCGACTACCTGACCAAGGACGCCTGCCAGCTGCTCGACGCCGATCACATCGCCGTCAAGCACCTGTTCGTCAACTACGCCCGACTCGCGGCATCGACCGACGAGGCCGCCACGCGCTCCCAGCGCACGGCCCTCGCGCGGATGATCTGCGACGAGATCAGCGTGCACGCGCAGATCGAGGAAGAGATCTTCTACCCGGCCCTGCGCGAGGCGCTCGGCAAGGACGCCGACCTGGTCGACGAGGCGACCGCCGAGCACCAGGAAGCCAAGCAGCTGATCGCGGACATCCGCGCGATGGGCGAGGCGGACGCCGCGATGGACACGCTGGTGGCGGAGCTGAACGTCGCCATCGAGCACCACGTCAAGGAAGAACGCGACGAGCTCTTCCCGAAGGCCAAGGCGGCACCGGAACTGGACCTGCAGGCGCTGGGCGAACAGCTGCGCGAGCGCCAGCAGGACCTGCAGTCCGAGGCCGCGATGCCGGCCTGAATCCGGGCGCGGCGCAAGGCGCGCGCGCCCGCCGCCGCCTCAGGTGGCGACGCCGAGATTGAGCTGCCGCAGCCGACCCATCACCAGGTTGGCTGCGGCTGTTCGCGTTTCGACACCGAGCTTCACGTAGACCCGCTCGAGGTGCTTCTTGACGGTGGCGGTGCTGCTGCCGAGGATGTCCCCGATGTCGCGGTTGGTCTTGCCCTTGGCGACCCAGTACAGCACCTCGGCCTCGCGCAGCGTGAGCTTGAAGGACTGCACCATCGCGTCGACCACGGCGGCGTCCGAGACCTCGCGCATCACGATCAACAGGTCGTCGTCGCCGGTGCGCTGCTGCAGCGCGAACACGAGCTGGCGCGCGCCCGCGTCGGTGTGGCGGTTGACGGACAGCGGGCGCGGCTCGCGCCCGTCCTCGGCGGACGACGACTCGGTGCGCAGCCACTCCAGCACGCCGGCCGGGATCTGCGCCGGCGCGGCGGCGAAGTAGTCCAGCATCAGCTGGCGCGCGAGCGGCGTCTGCCAGACGGCGCGCACGGCGCCGGTGGCGTCGTCGAGGCGGATCGCCATCGTCGCGTGGCCGAACGCGTCGAGCGCGTTGCGCGCCTGCGTGGCCTGCTGCTTCTCGCGCAGGCGCTCGCGCGCGCCGCTCATGTGCACGCTCATGCGCGCCAGCACCTCCTGCGCGCGGATCGGCTTGGTCACGTAGTCGACCCCGCCGGCCGCGAACGCCGCCACCACGTGCTCGGTCTCGGTCAGGCCGGTCATGAAGATGATGGGGATCGGCGCGGTCACGGGGTGGGCCTTCAGGCGCCGCGCCACCTCGAAGCCGTCCATGCCCGGCATCACCGCGTCGAGCAGCACCACGTCCGGCTGCGCCTGCACGGCCCGCTGCAGCGCGCTCTCGCCGTTGGTCGCGACCAGCACCGTGTAGCCGGCCTCATCCAGCGCGTCGTGCAGCACCGAGAGGTTGTCGGGCACGTCGTCGACGATCAGCACGACGGCCGATTCGCTGCGGTCGGGCAGGGTTTCACTCATGCCGCGGCCTGCTGGTCGTTGAGCGCCTGGCGGATCACGCGGGTCATCGCGTCGAGCTGGAACTGCTGGGCCAGCGCCCGCAGGTGCTGCGTGAACGCCGTGCGGCCGGTGGCCTGGGCCTCGATCTCGTCGAGCTTTCGCACGATGCCGCGGTAGTAGCCCAGGTTCACCAGCTCGTCGAGCGCGCGCAGCTGCCCGGCCTCCGGCAGCGTGCGGGTGTCGGCCGGCACCGGCGGCGCGGCGGCGGCGGGCGCGCGCCACGGCACCTCGTGCCAGTCCAGCTGCAGCCGGGCGCCGAGCCAGTCGAGCAGTTCGGCGACGCGCACCGGCTTCAGCACGAAATCGTCGGCCGCGATGCCGACGTCGTTCTCCAGCCCCTTGTCGAACGCGTTGCCGGAGACGATCGCGATCGGCGCGTCGCTCAGGCGCTGCTCGCGGATCGCGCGCACCGTCGCCCAGCCGTCGATGCCGGGCATCGCCAGGTCCATCAGGATCGCGTCGGGCCGGTGGTCCTGCAGCAGCGCCAGGCAGGCGTGGCCCGAGGCCGCCTTGAGGATCTCGAAGCCCAGCGGTTCGAGCAGGTTGGCGAGCAGGTCGCGGTCGACCTCCTCGTTGTCGACCACCAGCACGCGGCGCCGCGGCCCGGCGTAGCCGGTGCGCGCGATGCGCGGCAGCTCGCGCTCGACGCGCACGCCGCTCACCTCGGGCAGGAACAGGCGGATGCGGAACAGCGTGCCCTGCCCCGGCGCGCTGCTCACCGTCATCTCGCCGCCCATCAGGTCAGTCAGCATCTTGCCGATCGTCAGGCCCAGGCCGGTGCCACCGCTGGCCGCGGCGCTGGCCTCGGAGCCGCGCGCGAACGGCTCGAACACGTGCTCGATCTCGTCGGCGGCGATGCCGGGGCCGGTGTCCTCGATCTCGAACACCGCCATCTCGCGCGCGTAGCTGACGCGGAACTCGACCCGCCCGACCTGCGTGAACTTGACGGCGTTGCCGAGCACGTTGATCAGGATCTGGCGCAGCCGCTTCTCGTCGGCGCGCACGACCTCCGGCAGCGGCTCGGTCAGCACCCGCCTGAACTCGATGCCCTTGGCCGCCGCCTGCAGCTCGAACATGCGCGAGGTCTCCTGCACGCAATCGCGAAAGCGCATCGCCCGGTTCTCGAGCCGCAGCTTGCCGCCCTCGATGCGGGCGATGTCCAGCGTGCCCTCGATCAATGACAGCAGGTGCTCGCCGCCGCGCCGGATCACCTTGACGGCCTGGTGGCGGTGCGGCGGGACCGAGGCGTCCTCTTCCAGCAGCTGCGCGTAGCCGAGGATGCTGTTCAGCGGCGTGCGCAGTTCGTGGCTCACGGTCGTGATGTAGCGGCTCTTGGCCTGGTTGGCGAGCTCCGCGCTGCGGGTGGCGCGCTGCAGCTGCTCGTCGGTGCGGCGGTGCGATTCGATCTCGCGGCGCAGCGTCTGCGCCTGTTCGTTCAGCACCCGGGTCTGCTCGTTCAGCGCCTGGGTCTGGCGGTTCGATTCCTCCTGCGCGACCTGCCGGCTCTTGTGCGTCAGCACCAGCCACCACGCGACGATGCCGCTGATCAGCAGCAGCGCCGCGAAGGCCTTGACGAAACCCAGCCGCAGCGCGGCGGCGCCGTCTCCGCCCGCCTCGAGCAGCGCCGGCAGCTCCTGGGTGTAGAGCGTCACGAACAGGCCGCCGAGCAGCGGCACGATCACCGCCATCAGCAGCAGGTAGTGGCCGAGGCCGGTCTCGATGTAGGGCCAGGCCGGGCGCGGCAGCAGCGTGCGCAAGAGCTGGTTCCACTGCACCGACAGCCGCGCGTGCGGCTTGCACAGGTCGTTGCAGCGCGCGTCCAGCGTGCAGCACAGCGAGCAGATGTCGCCCTGGTAGGCGGGGCAATGCGCGAGGTCGTCGCGCTCGTAGTCGCGCTCGCAGATCACGCAGCGGGTCAGGCGCTTGTAGCTGCCGTCGTCGCCGGTGACCGAAGCGGGCGCAGCCGGCGCCGGGCCGCCCCAAGGCGGCTGCGCGCCCCCTCGGGGGGCTGTCGCCGCAGGCGACTGGGGGTACGGTTCTCTGGCGATGTAGTAACGGCCTTTCGTCCACCACGCGATCAGCGGTGAGACGATCAATGCGGTGACCAGCGCGATCAGCGCCGAGAACGCCTGCGCCAGCGGCCCGAGCACGCCGAGGTAGGCCACGATCGACAGCACCGAGGCCACCCCCATCGCGCCGACGCCGACCGGGTTGACGTCGTACAGGTGCGCGCGCTTGAACTCGATCCCCTTCGGCGACCAGCCCATCGGCTTGTTGATCACCAGGTCGGCCACCACGGCCATCATCCAGCTGATCGCGATGTTCGAGTACAGCCCCAGCACCTTGCCGAGCGCCTGGAACACGTTCAGCTCCATCAGCATCAGCGCGATCGCGGTGTTGAACACCATCCAGACCACGCGGCCCGGGTGGCTGTGGGTCAGCCGCGCGAAGAAGTTGGACCACGCCAGCGAGCCGGCGTAGGCGTTCGTCACGTTGATCTTGAGCTGCGAGACGAACACGAACAGCGCCGTCGCCGCGACCGCCAGGCCGTACTGCGAGAACACCGCGTTGTACGCGACCAGGTACATCTGCGTCGGATCGACCGCGCGCTCCAGCGGCACCGCGTAGCCGATCGCCAGATACGCGAGCAGCGCGCCGGCCAGCATCTTCAGCACGCCGGGCACCACCCAGCCCGGGCCGCCGATGATCACGCCGGCCCACCAGCGCGTTCGTTGCTTCGGCAGCGGCTCGGGCATGAATCGGAGGTAGTCGGCCTGCTCGCCCATCTGCGTGATCAAGGCGATGCCGACCGTCATCGCCGCACCGAACTTCAGCAGGTCGAAACCGGGCGCGCGCGGCGTGCCGTCGGCCGCCTGCCCGCCGTAGCCCCAGATCTCGGCGAGCACGCCCGGGTGCTGGTGCAGCACGTAGGCGAGCGGCACGATCAGCATGAGCAGCCACACCGGCTGGGTCCAGACCTGCAGCCGGCTGATCGTGGTGACGCCGTGCGTGACCAGCGGGATGACGACCAGCGAGCACAGCAGGTAGCCCCAGGCCGGCGGGATGTCGAACGCGAGCTCGATCGCGTAGGCCATGATCGCCGCCTCGAGCGCGAAGAAGATGAACGTGAAGCTCGCGTAGATCAGCGAGGTGACGGTCGAGCCGATGTAGCCGAAGCCGGCGCCGCGCGTCAGCAGGTCCATGTCGACGCCGTGGCGGGCCGCGTACACGCTGATCGGCCAGCCGGCCAGGAAGATGATCAGCCCGGTCGCCAGGATGGCCCAGAACGCGTTGACGAAGCCGTAGTCGACCATCAGCGTGCCGCCGACCGCCTCGAGCACCAGGAACGACGACGCGCCGAACGCGGTGTTCGCGACCCGCAGCGCCGACCACTTGCGGAACGAGCGCGGCGTGAAGCGCAGCGCGTAGTCCTCCATCGTCTCGCGCGCGACCCACGCGTTGTAGTCGCGCCGGACCTTGATGACCTGCTGCACCGCCACGGCGCCCGCCGGCGCCGGCACGCCCTGCCCCACGCGGGGGCGCGAGGCGTCGTCGGCCGGGGTCAGCAAGGCGCTCATGAACCGTCTTGGTGCAAGCCCTGTGCCACCGATCTGCTCTAGCATCCGGCACGTCTCCTGCTATCCCGGATGCCCATGGAACTGACCCCGCGCGAGAAGGACAAGCTGCTGATCTTCACCGCCGCGCTGCTGGCCGAGCGGCGCAAGGCGCGCGGGCTGAAGCTCAACTACCCCGAGGCGGTGGCCCTGATCAGCGCCGCGATCATGGAAGGCGCCCGCGACGGCAAGAGCGTGGCCGCGCTGATGAGCGAAGGCAAGACCGTGCTGACGCGCGCCGACGTGATGGACGGCGTGGCCGAGCTGATCCCGGAGATCCAGATGGAAGCCACCTTCCCCGATGGCACCAAGTTGGTGACCGTGCACCAACCGATTGCGTGAGGGCTGCCCCATGATTCCAGGCGAACTGCTGACCGACGGCCCCGACCACGAGCTCAACCCGGGCCAGCGCACTGCCACCTTCGTGATCGAGAACACCGGCGACCGGCCGATCCAGGTCGGCTCGCACTACCACTTCGCCGAGACCAACGCCGCCCTGCGCTTCGACCGCGCCGCGGCGCGGGGCATGCGGCTGAACATCGCCTCCGGAACCGCAGTGCGTTTCGAGCCGGGGCAGCAGCGGACGGTGGAATTGGTGGACTACGCGGGTGCGCGGGCGGTGTATGGGTTCCGGGGGCTGGTGCAGGGGGCGCTGTGATGCAGGGGCGGTGGCGGGTGCGCGCTCTTTTTTGATCACGAAGAACACCAAGGACACAGAGGACACCAAGTGGATCTGGATGGCGTTGCAACGCACTTGGTGGACGCCGCTGTTGCCATCCATAAAGTATTGGGGCCCGGGCTTCTGGAGTCGGCTTACGCTGCAGCGCTGGAGATTGAATGCGCTGAACGTGGGCTGGATTTTGCGCGGGAGGTGCCGATTCGAGCCGAGTACCGCGGGCGGCCGCTCGGCGTGGTGTATCGGGCCGACCTCGTGATCGAATCGCGGTTGCTGGTCGAAGTGAAGTCCGTTGCCGCACTCGGCCCGGAGCACCTGGCCCAGACCCTGTCGTACCTTCGATTGGGCGGCTATCGCCTCGGCCTGTTGATGAACTTCTCGGCCCCATTGATGAAGCAAGGCATCAGACGCATCGCCAACTGAACCGACATCTTGGTGTCCTTTGTGTCCTTGGTGTTCTTCGTGATCAAGAAGCAACCCACAACCACCACCGCCCTCCAGAAAGCAAGCACAACATGGTCACCATCAACCGCCGCGCCTACGCCGAGATGTTCGGCCCGACCACCGGCGACCGGGTGCGCCTGGCCGATACGGGGCTGATCGTCGAGGTGGAGAAGGACTTCACCCTCAACGCCGGCGGCTACGGCGAAGAGGTCAAGTTCGGCGGTGGCAAGACCATCCGCGACGGCATGGGCCAGAGCCAGCGGCTCGCGGCCGAGGTGGCCGACACCGTGATCACCAACGCGCTGATCATCGACCACTGGGGCATCGTCAAGGCCGACATCGCCATCAAGAACGGCCTGATCGCCGGCATCGGCAAGGCCGGCAACCCGGACGTGCAACCCGGCGTGGACATCGTCATCGGCCCCGGCACCGAGATCATCGCCGGCGAGGGCAACATCATCACCGCCGGTGGCATCGACACCCACATCCACTTCATCTGCCCGCAGCAGATCGAGGAGGCGCTGATGAGCGGCGTGACGACGATGCTGGGCGGCGGCACCGGCCCGGCCACCGGCACATTCGCGACCACCTGCACGCCCGGCCCGTGGCACATCCACTCGATGCTGCGCGCGGCCGAGAGCTTCCCGATGAACCTGGGCTTCCAGGGCAAGGGCAACGCCTCGCTGCCCCGAGCGCTGGAGGAGCAGATCGAGGCCGGCGCCTACGGCCTCAAGCTGCACGAGGACTGGGGCACCACGCCGGCCGCGATCGACAACTGCCTGAGCGTGGCCGACAAGCACGACGTGCAGGTGACGATCCACACCGACACGCTGAACGAATCGGGCTTCGTGGAGGACACGGTGGCGGCGTTCAAGGGCCGCACGATCGCGACCTTCCACACCGAGGGCGCCGGCGGCGGCCACGCGCCGGACATCATCAAGGTCGCCGGCCTGCCGAACGTGCTGCCCTCGTCGACCAACCCGACGATGCCGTACACCGTCAACACGGTCGACGAGCACCTCGACATGCTGATGGTCTGCCACCACCTCGATGCGTCGATCGCCGAGGACCTGGCCTTCGCCGAGAGCCGCATCCGGCGCGAGACCATCGCCGCCGAGGACATCCTGCACGACCTGGGCGTGTTCTCGATGATGAGCTCGGACAGCCAGGCGATGGGCCGGGTCGGCGAGGTGATCATCCGCACCTGGCAGGCGGCGCACAAGATGAAGGCGCAGCGCGGCAGCCTGCCGGAAGACAACGCGCGCCACGACAACTTCCGCGTCAAGCGCTACATCGCCAAGTACACGATCAACCCGGCGATCACCCAGGGCATCGCACACGTGGTGGGCTCGGTCGAGGTCGGCAAGCTCGCCGATCTGGTCGTCTGGAAGCCGGCGTTCTTCGGCGTCAAGCCGAGCCTCATCATCAAGGGCGGCATGATCGCCGCGGCCGCGATGGGCGACCCGAACGCCAGCATCCCGACGCCGCAGCCCGTGCACTACCGGCCGATGTTCGGCGCGTTCGGCGCGGCGATGGACAACACCTGCATCACCTTCATGTCGAAGGCCGGCGTGGCCGGCGGCGTGGCGCAGCAGCTCGGCCTGCGGCGGCGCGTCGAAGCCGTGAGCAACACGCGCACGATCGGCAAGAAGGACATGGTCCACAACGCCGGCATGCCGACGATCGAGGTCGATGCGCAGACCTACGAGGTGCGCGCCGACGGCGTGCTGCTCACCTGCGAGCCGGCCACCGAGTTGCCGATGGCGCAGCGCTATTTCCTCTTCTGATCGTCGTCGGCGTGTGATGCGCCCGTAGCAAAGTTGGCATTGCGCCGGGCGGCGCGGCGCGCCGGGCGCGTCGACGCGTCAAACTCGTTCGCTGGCCCACGCCGCCGCGCGAGACATGCCCTCCCCCGACGCCTTCGACGACAACACCCTCCCGGCCAGCCGGTGGCTGCGCCTGGCGGAGAACCGCCTCGGCAGCGGCGGGATCGGCGCCACGCCGATGACGCTGCTGGCCGAACAGGCCATCTCGCGGGCCCGCGAGACCGGCGACGTGCAGACCGAAGCGCTGGCCTTCTACTACGCGCTGTGGGACCAGGTCTACGCCCTCCCGGAGGCCGACATGCTCGACCGCATCGACGCCGCCCGCCAGCACTGCGAGCCGCTCGGCGTGCCGCGTGCGCTCTGGCTGCTCGACGACCTCGAGGCCTGGGTGCGGATCCACCATGGCCGGCACATGGAAGGCATCGCGATCTGCCAGCGTCTCGACCGGCTGCCGCCCGAAGCCAGACCGGCGTTCGAGCGCAGCTTCTCGGTCTACAACCTGTCCTTCGCGCACGACTGGCTGGGCCACCATGACGAGACGCTGCGCCTGCGCTACCGCTTCCTGCAGCTGGCCGAGCAGGCGGGCCGACCGATCTGGCTGGCCGGCGCCTTCGTCTGCCTCGGCGAGTTCCTGACCGAGGCGATGCTCGACCCCGAGCAGGGGCTGCCGTTCCTCCAGCGGGCACGGCAGCTCTGGCGCGACCAGCCGATGGCGGTCATCCGGATGATGGTCACGGCGCGGACCATCGTGGCCCTGGACATGCTCGGCCGGCACCAGGAGGCCTACGACGTCTTCGCCGAAGACACCGCCGTGCCGGGGGCGATGGACGTGGTGGCCTCGCAGCGGGCGCATCTGACGCTCGCGCTGATCGGCGTCGGGCGGCTGGCCGAGGCGCAGGCGTGGCTGGACGAGCTCTCGCCGGTCTACCAGACGGTCGACAAGGACGGCTTCGCCGCCGCGCCGCTGATCCGCCTGCGACTGCTGTGCGCACAGCGGCGCTACGCCGAGGCGCGGGCGCTGGGCGAGGCCGAGCGCGACCGGGTCGCGATCCACATGAACTCCACGCTCGACCGCGTGCAGCTGCTCGATCACCTGCGCGAGGCCTGCGAGGCCCTGGGCGACCGGTGCGCCGCCGCCGAGGCTGCGGCCGCGGCGCGCGAGGCCTGCCTGCCGCTGGTCAACCTGTCGGCCCGGGCGCGCTATCTGGCGGTGCAGATCGAGCGCGACCCGGCCAACGCACCGCCGCTGTCGGCGGTGGACGAGCGCCGGCTCGAAGCCATCGCCAGCGAAGTGCGGGCGCAGTCGCAGCGGGCCGCGGCACCGCGCGTGCCGCGCTTCCTGGCCCATGTGGTGCACGAGCTGCGCAGCCCGATCGGTGGCGTGATGGGCATGAGCTCGCTGCTGCTGATGTCCGACCTCGACGAGAAACAGCGCCGCTTCACCTCGGCGATCAACGACTCGGCCTCGACGCTGGAGCGGCTGATCGACGACGTGCTCGATCTCGCCAAGATCGAGCGCGGCCAGTTCCGGCTCAACCCGCAGCCGTTCGCGCTCGCACCGTGGCTGGACGAGACCGCGGCGGCCTACGTGGCGCAAGGCCAGGCCAAGGGGGTCGTCGTCACGACGCAGCTGGATGCCGGCCTGCCGGCGCAGGTGGTCGGCGACGCGCTGCGGCTCCGCCAGGTGCTCGTCAACCTGCTGTCCAACGCGCTCAAGTTCACGCGCCAGGGCCGTGTCGACGTCGGGGTCCGCCGGCTCGGCGCCACGGCGGCGGGCGCGGAGCGGGTGCGCTTCGAGATCCGGGACACCGGCACCGGCATTGCCGAGGACACGCTCGAGCGCCTGTTCCAGGAGTTCGTGCAGGCCGACGAGACCATCGCCCAGCACTATGGCGGCACCGGTCTCGGCCTGGCGCTGTGCAAGCAGCTGGTCGAGGCGATGGGCGGGCGCATCGGCGCCAGCAGCGAGAAGGGCGTGGGCAGCGTGTTCTGGTTCGAGCTGGACCTGGCGCCCGCGCGGCAACCGGCTCGCACGCCGGTCGAGATCGACGAGAGCTGAAAGAGGGGTTGAAGGGAAAGCGTCGCGCCCAATGGCAATCCCGAAAGGGCGCCATTTGTAGAAAAGTTGGCGGGGCTGGGGCAAACTGTGGCGCATCGGCAAGCGCAAGCGCCACAATTTTGCGCAGCCCACTCGCGCGATACATGCCCCCGCCAGATTCCGTCCCCGACGCCCCGAACGCCCTCCCCGCCAGCGAGCTGCTGCGTCGGGCCGAACGGCTGCTGGGCAGCGGCGGCATGGGGCCGGACACGCCGATGGCGCGCCTGGCCGAGCAGGCGGCGCAGCGCGCCCGCGACACCGGCGACACGGAAACCGAAGCCCTCGCCCAGTTCTACGCCTTGCTCGGCCTGGTCGGCGCCATGCCGCAGGACGAACTGATGCCGCGCCTCGACGCGGCCCGCGCCCTTTGCGCCAGGCTGGGCGTGCCGCGCGCGCTGTGGCTGCTCGACGACCTCGAGGCCGCGATCTGCATGTACGACGGCCGCCACATGGCCACCATCGCGATCTGCCAGCGCCTGGACCGGCTCCCGCCCGAGGCGCGGCCGGCGTTCGAGCGCAGCGTGTCGGTCTACTACCTCTCGTTCGCGCACCAGTGGCTGGGGCACTACGACGACACGCTGCGGCTGCGCTTCCGCCTGCTGCAGCTGGCGGAGCAGTCGGGCAGCCCGTTGTGGATCGCCAGCGCCTGCATCTGCCTCGGTGCCTTCCTGACGCAGGAGATGCTCGATCCGGAGAAGGGCCTGCCCTACCTGCAGCGCGCGCGCGCGATCTGGGCCGCCCACGAAATGACCGACATCACGCTGGTCGCCACGACGCAGACGATCGTGGCGCTGGACATGCTCGGCCGGCACGAAGAGGCCTTCGCGGTGTTCGCCGAGGACACCGACCGCGACGGCGCGATGGCCCGAGTCGATCCGCAGCGAGCCCGCCTGACCCTGGCGCTGCTCGGCGTCGGCCGGCTCGACGAAGCGCAGGCCTGGCTCGACGCCTTGCCGCCGCGCTACCTCACGGTCGCGAAGGACGGCTTCCCGATCGCGCCGTTGATGCGCCTGCGCCTGCTGTGCGCGCAGCGGCGCTACGCCGAGGCGCGCGCACTGGCCGAAGCCGAGCGCGACCGGGCGGTGATCCACATGCGCTCGACCTACGACCGCGTTCAGCTGCTCGATCACCTGCGCCAGGCCTGCGAGGCGCTGGGCGACACGCCGGCCGCCGCCGAGGCCGCCCTGGCCGCCCGCGAGGCATGCCTGCCGCTGGTCAACCTCTCGGCCCGCGCGCGCTACCTGGCCGAGCAGCTGGAGCGCGATCCCGCCACGGCGCCACCGCTCTCGGCCGTCGACGAACGCCGGCTCGAAGCCATCGCGCGCGAGGTGCAGGCCCAGTCCAGCAAGGCGGCGGCGCCGCAGGTGCCGCGCTTCCTGGCGCACGTGGTGCACGAACTGCGCAACCCGATCGGCGGCGTGATGGGCATGAGCTCGCTGCTCCTGATGTCCAACCTCGACGAGAAGCAGCGCCGCTTCACCTCGGCGATCAGCAGCTCGGCCTCGACCCTGCAACGGCTGATCGACGACGTGCTCGATCTGGCCAAGATCGAGCGCGGCCAGTTCCTGCTGAACCCGCAGCCGTTCGCGCTCGCGCCCTGGCTGGACGAGGCCACGGCGGCCTATGTCGCGCAGGGCCACGCCAAGGGCGTCGTCGTGTCGACGCAGCTCGACTTCGGGCTGCCCACCGACGTGGTCGGCGATGCGCTGCGCCTGCGGCAGGTGCTCGTCAACTTCCTGTCCAACGCACTCAAGTTCACCCGCAAGGGGCGCGTGGAGGTGGCGGTGCGCCGGCTCGGCGGCGCCACCGCGGCGGACGCGACCCGACTGCGCTTCGAGGTTCGCGACACCGGCACCGGCATCTCGGAGGACGCGCTCAAGCGCCTGTTCCGGGAGTTCGTGCAGGCCGACGAGACCATCGCCCAGGATTACGGCGGCACCGGGCTGGGCCTGGCCCTGTGCAAGCAGCTGGTCGAGACGATGGGCGGGCGCATCGGCGCCAGCAGCGAGAAGGGCGTGGGCAGCGTGTTCTGGTTCGAGCTGGACCTCGCACACGCGCCCCAGGCGCTGCGCACGACGGCCGAGATCGGTCAGGACTGAGACGGTGTGAACGAACCCGCCGGGCGCGCGGTGCCGGGCGCGCGTTGTCGTGGGCTCAGTGCCGGGCGGTGTGCATCGCCAGCGTGCGCGACAGCGCCGCGGCGGCTTCGGCGGACATCTCGATCGGCAGCACCTGGCCCGACTCGAACTGCAGGTGCAGCCGGACCTGGCCGGGGCTGGCCGCATGCACCACGCCGACCGCCAGGCACTGCACCGCCACCGGCAGGTCGGCGCTGGCGACCGGCGCGCCGCTGGTCTCGGCATTCAGCAGCGCCGCCGCGACCGCCGGGGCGTCCGAATCGCGCACCTCGATGGAGGTGTCGCAACGCTGGCCGTCGACCGTGGCTTCGGTCTCGATGACGACGCTGGGCTCGCCCGCCGACGTGCTGGCGGCAGAGTCCCGGACCTCTTCGACGGTCACTTCGACCTTGCTCGCCTGATCGTTCATCTCGGAAACCTCTCCTTACCTTGCGGCGCGTGCGCAACTGGCAATTCTAGGTCGTGGCCGCTTGCCCCCTCATGTCGCACGACAGGATCAGACGGCGCGCTCGAACGCGATCACGTGGTCCATGTCCAGCCGGATGCCGATGCGCTCGCCGAGCCGGTGGTTATGGTGCGAGGGCACCATCGACAGCACCCGGGCGCCGGCATCGGTGCGCAGCGTGTACAGGATCTCGGCGCCCCGGAACGCGCGCTGCTGGACCTGCGCCTGGATCGGGCTGGTGTCGTCGTGGATCACGTCGTCCGGGCGCAGCAGCACATCGACGCGGCTGCCGGGCGCCGGCGGCGCCTCGGCGCCCGGCAGCAGGATCGGGGTCGTGCTGCGCACCTCGCCGAGCTCGATCCGCAGGCGCTGCGCGTCGAGCACCGTGGCCTCGACGAACACGCCCTGGCCGATGAAATCGGCGACGAAGCGGTTCGCCGGCCGGTGGTAGAGGTTCCAGGCGCTGTCGCGCTGCTGGATGCGGCCGCCGTTCATCACCGCGATCTCGTCGGCCATCGCGAAGGCCTCGTTCTGGTCGTGGGTGACGAACACCGCCGTCGTGCCGGTGGCCTTGAGGATCGCGCGCACCTCGATCGCCAGCTGCTCGCGCAGCTCGACGTCGAGGTTCGAGAACGGCTCGTCGAGCAGCAGCAGGCGCGGCTGCGGCGCGAGCGCGCGCGCCAGCGCCACGCGCTGCTGCTGCCCGCCCGAGAGCTCGTGCGGGAAGCGCCCGGCCGCGCCCACCAGACCGACCGTCTCCAGCAGTTGCGCCACGCGCGCACGCGCCAGCGCCGGGTCGGTCACGCCGAACGCGACGTTGCGCGCCACGTCGAGATGCGGGAACAGCGCGTAGTCCTGGAACACCATGCCGACGCGCCGCCGCTCGGGCGCGAGGTGGCGGTCGGCGCTGCTGACGATCGCGCCGTCGATGCGGATCTCGCCGCCGCCCACGTGCTCGAAGCCGGCGATGCAGCGCAGCACCGTCGTCTTGCCGCAGCCCGAGGGGCCGAGCAGGCAGCAGATCGAGCCCGGGGCGAGCGCCAGGTCGAGCCCGGCCAAGGTGTCGCGCACGCCGTAGCGGTGGCGCAGGTCGTGCAGGCTCAGGACGGAATCGGCGGCGGTGCTCATCGACGCCACCTTACACTGCGCGGCGACCGAATCCCCACCCGTGACGACCCTCACCGCACCGCCCCGCTCCGCCCTGCCGCGCCTCGGCTGGCTGACCGCGTTGACGGCGGCGATCGCGGCGCTGGTGGTCGTGCCGGTGCTGTCGGTCGGCGTCAACGTGTTCAGTCCGGGCACGGCCGGCACCTGGGCGCACCTGGTCGCCACGCTGCTGCCGGAGTACATCGCGACGACGCTGTGGCTGTGCGCCGGCGTGGGGAGCGGCGCGGCGCTGCTGGGCGTCGGCGCGGCCTGGATCGTGACGCACTTCGACTTCGCGCTGCGCCGCACCTTCGAGTGGGCGCTGGTGCTGCCGCTGGCGATGCCCGCCTACGTGATGGCCTACGCCTGCACCGACCTGCTGCAGTTCACCGGCCCGCTGCAGGGCGCGCTGCGCGCGTCCACCGGCTGGGGCCGCGCCGACTACTGGTTCCCCGAGGTGCGCAGCCTCGGCGGCGCGGTGGCGATGTTCGCCTGCGTGCTCTACCCGTACGTCTACCTGCTGGCGCGCACCGCGTTCCTCGAACGCGGCAACAGCCTGATCGAGGCCGGCCGGTCGCTCGGCCTCACCGCGACCGGCAGCTTCCTGCGGGTCGCGTTGCCGATGGCGCGGCCGGCCATCGCCGCCGGCGTCGCGCTGGTGCTGATGGAGACGCTGGCCGATTACGGCACCGTCGCGTACTTCGGCGTGCAGACCTTCACCACCGGCATCTACCGCGCCTGGTTCTCGCTCGGCGACCGGGCCGCCGCCGCGCAGCTCGCGATCTGCCTGCTCGGCTTCGTGCTGCTGCTGCTGGCGCTCGAACGCGCCTCGCGCGGCAGCGCGCGCTTCCACGCCGCGGCCACCCGCCGCGCGCCGATGCGCGGCGCGCGCCTCACGGGCTGGCGCGCCGCCGCCGCGATCGGCGCCTGCGCCCTGCCGCTGCTGCTCGGCTTCGTGCTGCCGTGCAGCGTGCTGCTGCAGATGGCGCTGACCAGCGGCGACGCGCAGTTCGGCCCGCGCTTCGCGACGCTGGCCCGCAACAGCGTCGTCGTCTCGGCGCTGACCGCGGCGCTCGCCGTCTCGCTCGCGGTGCTGGTGGCCTACGCGCGCCGGCTCGACCCGCGCCCGCTGTCGCGCGTCGCGCACTGGCTGGCCGGCATGGGCTACGCGCTGCCGGGCTCGGTGATCGCAGTCGGCGTGCTGATCCCGCTGGCGCGGCTGGACAACGCGCTGGTGCAGTGGCTGCGAAATGCCTTCGGCTGGGAGACCGGCCTGCTGCTCACCGGCAGCATCGCCGCGCTGGTGTTCGCCTGCTTGGTGCGCTTCCTCGCCGCGGCGATGCAGACGGTCGACTCGGCGCTGCACCGCATCACGCCGCACATGGACGACGCCGCGCGCAGCCTCGGCCTGAGCCCGGCACGCACGCTCGGCCGCGTCCACCTGCCGCTGCTGCGGCGCGGGCTGCTGACCGCCGCGCTGCTGGTCTTCATCGACGTGATGAAGGAACTGCCGGCGACGCTGGTGATGCGGCCGTTCAACTTCGACACGCTCGCCACGCAGGCCTACACGCTGGCCTCGGACGAGCGTCTGGCCGAGGCCTCGACCGCGTCGCTCGCGATCGTCGCGGTCGGGCTGCTGCCGATGATCGTGATCTGCCGGCAAATCGCCCGCGAACGGGTCTGAATAGAGCACCACGCCATGCCGAACACCACCCCCTTCTGCCGCGAGGCCGGCGCCGGCCCGGGCGTCGTCTGCCTGCACTCGAATGCCAGCAGTTCGAGCCAGTGGCGCGAGCTGCTCGATGCGCTGGCGCCTGCTCACCATGTGCTGGCGCCGGATTCGTACCGTTCCGGCAAGAGCCCGGGGATGCCGGGTGGCGGGCGCGTCACGCTGAGCGACGAGGTCGCGCTGCTCGAACCGGTGTTCGCGCGCGCCCGCGAACCGTTCGTGCTGGTCGGGCATTCCTACGGCGGGGCGATCGCGCTCGTCGCCACGGCCGCGCGGCCGGAGCGGGTGCGCGCGCTGGTGCTGTACGAGCCGACGCTGTTCGCGCTGCTCGATGCCGAATCACCGCCGCCGAACGGCGGCGACGGCATCCGCCATGCCGTGCTCGAAGCCGGCGCCGCCCTCGATGCCGGCGACGCCGACGCCGCCGCCCGCCACTTCATCGACTACTGGATGGGCGCCGGCGCCTGGGCCGCCACGCCCGAGGCGCGCAAGCCGGCGATCGTGGCGTCCGTCGCGAACGTGCGCGACTGGGGGGCAGCGCTGTTCGGCGAGCCGACGCCGCTGGCGGCGTTCGCCGCGCTCGACCTGCCGGTGCTGCTGATGGTGGGCAGCGAGTCGCCGGCTTCGTCGCGCGGCGTGGCGCGGCTGCTGGCCGCGGCGCTGCCCCACGTGCAGGTGCGCGAGTTCGAGGGCCTCGGCCACATGGGCCCGATCACGCACGCCCCGCGCGTCAACGCGGCGATCGTCGAGTTTCTCGGCGGGCTCAGCGCCAGCCGGCCCGGTCGAACACCTTCTGCGCCGTGACGGTGTTGGGGGCCCACTTCCCGACCGGCAGTTCGTCGGCCTTGAACGGGCCGAGCTTCTCCAGCGCCGGGTTCTTCACGGCCGCGCTCTTCACGACCGGCCACTCGTTGTTGCCGTCCGCGAAGTAGGCCTGGGCCGCGTCGCTCGCCAGGTACTCCAGGAACCTGACCGCATTGGCCTGGTTCGGCGCGGTCTTCACGACACCGGCGCCCGACACGTTGACGTGCGTGCCCCAGGTCTTCTGGTTCGGCCAGACCACCGTCAGCGCGGCCATGTCCTTCACGTCCTCGGGCTTGGTCGACCGCATCATGCGGGCGACGTAGTAGCTGTTCGAGATCGCGACGCCGCACTCGCCGGCGGCCACCGCGCGCAGCTGGTCGGTGTCGCCGCCCTTGGGCGCGCGCGCGAAGTTCGCGACCAGCCCGCGGGCCCAGGCCTCGGTCTTGGCCTCGCCGTCGTGCGTCAGCAGCGCGGCGCCGAGCGAGAGGTTGTACGGGTGCGAGCCGGAGCGCACGCAGACCTGGCCCTTCAGGCGCGGGTTGGCGAGCTCCTCGTAGGTCTGCACCCAGCTCGGGTCGATCGCCTTGGTGTTGTAGACGATCACGCGCGCGCGGGTCGAGAACGCCAGCCAGTTCGGCGTGCGCAGGTGCGCCGGGATGCGCGCCTCGAGCGCCTTCGACTCCACCGGCTGGAACACGCCGGCCTTGTCGGCCACCTCGAGCCGCGAGGCGTCGACCGTGATGAACACGTCGGCCGGGCTGCTCGCGCCCTCGTTCTTGATGCGCTCGAGCAGCTCGTCCTCCTTGCCCTCGATGCGGTTGATCCGGATCCCGGTCTCCTTGGTGAAGTTGGCGTACATCGCCTCGTCGGTCTGGTAGTGGCGCGCCGAGTAGACGTTGACGACGCCCTGGGCGTGGGCGGCGGCGGCAGCGGCCAGGCCGAGCGCCGTGACGGCGAGGGTTCTGAGGGTGGCGGATCGGGTCATCGAGCTTCTTCCTTCGGATCGTCCGTGATTGACGGCGGCTGGATCGTATCAAAAATGATTCGCATTACGAAGCTCGCGCCGCGGGCCGTCACGGCGCCAGGGGGATTGCTGCGACACTGGCGGCCGACTCTCCCTTTTCCATGACAAACGCCATGCTCACCGTCAACAAGCTGATTCCCCAGGGCCGCGGGCTCGCGCCGGTGCTGGTCAAGCGCGCCGCCCGCGTCGAGCTCGACTGGGACGTGCGCCAGAAGAGCCGCTTCGACGCCACCGATTCGCAGGGCCGCGCGCTCGGCGTGTTCCTGCCGCGCGGCACGCTGGTGCGCGGCGGCGACGTGCTGGTGGCCGAGGACGGCTCGATGATCGTCGTCACGGCCGCGCCGCAGGCGGTGATGGTCGTGACGGCGTGCACCGAACACGGTTCGCCCTTCGACCTGCTGCGCGCGGCCTACCACCTCGGCAACCGCCATGTGCAGCTCGAGCTGAAGCCCCTCCACCTGAAGCTCGAGCCCGACCACGTGCTCGCCGACATGCTGCGCCAGATGCACCTGATCGTGCGCGACGCGAACGAGGCGTTCGAGCCCGAGGGCGGCGCGTATGCGGCCGGCGAGCACTCGCATGCGCATGCGCATGCGCAGGGTCACGATCACGCGCACCACGGCCATGACCATGCGCACGAGCACGCGCCGGCGCCCGCCGCCGCGCCGAAGCCGCATGTCCACGGCCCCGGCTGCGGGCACGACCACGACCACGATCACAACCATCGCCACTGAGCGCACGATGCCTCGCCCGCGCCCTGGCCGCCGCACCGACGCGCCCGCCCCGGCATCCGCCCACGCGCTGCTGCAGCTGATGTGGCTGGCCTCGCCGGCCCTGCCGGTCGGCGGCTTCAGCTACTCCGAGGCGCTCGAGGCGGCCGTCGAGGCCGGCCACGTGACCGGCGAGGCGCAGGCCGGCGCGTGGCTGCGCGACCAGCTCCGCCTGAGCCTCGCGCGCAGCGATCTCGCGGTCGTCGCGAAGGCCTTCAAGGCCTGGGCGCGTGGCGACATCGCGCACATCGCCGAACTGAACGCCTGGGTCACGACAACGCGCGAGACCGCCGAGTTGCGCCAGCAGACCGAGCAGATGGGGCGTTCGATGGTCGAGTGGTTGAAGAACCGCGGCGGCGCCGAGGACGCGCGCGTCGCGCAACTGAAGGCGCTCGCCCCGGCGCCGACCTGGCCGGTCGCGTTCGCGCTCGCGGCGCAGCAGACCGGCGCGCCGCTGCGCGAGGCGCTGCTGAGCTTCGCCTTCGGCTGGGCCGAGAACATGGTGCAGGCGGCGCTGAAGGCGGTGCCGCTGGGCCAGAGCGCAGGCCAGCGCATCCTCGCCACGCTGGTCGACGAGATCCCGGCCGCCATCGACCGCGCCGCGGCGCTGCCGGACAGCGAGCGCCTGGCGTTCACGCCGATGCTGGCGATCCTGTCGGCGCAGCACGAGGTGCAGTACTCGCGCCTGTTCCGCTCCTGACGGACGCGCAGGTCGCCGACTCAGGCGACACAGCGAAGCCCGAGGTGCCGCTCGAACGGATCGAAGTCCCGATCGCTGTGGAGCAACTGGAAGTCGTTGACGATGCAGCGGGTCGCCAGGACGACATCGACCGTGCCGCGCACGGTGACGCCGAGGCTGCGCAGCGTGCGGTAGTTGCGCGCCGCCGCGACGGCCACGTCCTGGCCGCCGAGCACCACGAATTCCAGGCGCGACAGCAGCCGGCGAACCTCATTGAACTGCCTGTCGAGCTTGCAGCCCTGTAAGACCTCGGTCAGGACCAGATCGCCGATCGCGAGTTCTTCCGAGTCGAGCAGGCGATCGAGCTGGTCGGTCTGAGCCGTCGGGCGTCCGCCGAAGTAGTCGATCCAGACGCTGGAGTCGACCAGGATCACTTGTCGCGCCTCATCTCGTCGAGGTCGCCTTCCCAGGTGATCTTGCCGCGGAGTTTCCGAATCTCGGCCTGCTGCCGAAGCCGAAGCAAGGTCTTCAAGCCCAGCTCCACCACCTCGCGCTTGGTGCTCAGGCCGGTGGCCCGAAGCGTGGCTGCCATGAGCTTGTCGTCGATGACGATGTTCGTTCGCATGATGTGCACGACTTGTTGAATTCATACACACTATACTCCCAGGCCATGGCCCGCAATGTCGAAATCAAAGCCCGCGTCGACAGCGTCGACGCCCTGCTGCCGCTCGCGCTGGCCGGCGCCGACGGCCCGCCCGAGTACATCGCGCAGGACGACACCTTCTTCGCCTGCGCGCACGGCCGCCTGAAGCTGCGCGTGTTCGCGGACGGCCGCGGCGAACTGATCGCCTACCAGCGACCGGATGCGACCGGCCCGAAGACCTCCGACTACGCGATCACGCCGGTCGCCGACCCCGACGCGCTGCGCGCCACGCTGGCGCGTGCGCTCGGCATGACGGGCCGGGTGATCAAGCAGCGCACGCTGCTGAAGATCGGCCGCACGCGGGTGCACCTGGACCGGGTCGACGGGCTCGGCGACTTCCTCGAACTCGAGGTCGTGCTGCGCGACGGCGAAAGCGCCGACGACGGCGTCGCCGAGGCCCATGCGCTGCTCGCGCGGCTGGCGATCGACGCGACGCAGCTCGTCTCCGGCGCCTACGTCGACCTGCTCGCGCAGGTGCCAGCCGACGTCCCACCTCCATAATCGACCGCATGAGCACCACCGCCCTGCACCACATCGCCAACCGCACCCGCCAACTGCCGCCGCTGCGGGTCGGCGTCGGCGGCCCGGTCGGCTCGGGCAAGACCACGCTGGTCGAGATGCTGTGCAAGGCGATGCGCGAGACGTATGACCTGGTCGTCGTCACCAACGACATCTACACCAAAGAGGACCAGCGCCTGCTGACCGTCGCGGGCGCGCTCGAGGCCGAGCGGATCATGGGCGTGGAGACCGGTGGCTGCCCGCACACCGCGATCCGCGAGGACGCGTCGATCAACCTCGAGGCGGTCGACCGCATGCTCGAGAAGTTCCCGAACGCCGACATCGTGTTCATCGAGAGCGGCGGCGACAACCTGGCCGCCACCTTCAGCCCCGAGCTCAGCGACCTGACGATCTACGTGATCGACGTCGCCGCCGGCGAGAAGATCCCGCGCAAGGGCGGCCCCGGCATCACGAAGAGCGACCTGTTCGTGATCAACAAGACCGACCTGGCGCCCTACGTCGGCGCCGACCTCGACGTGATGGCCGCCGACACGAAGCGCATGCGCGGGGTCAGGCCGTTCGTGATGAGCAACCTCAAGACGAACACCGGCCTGGCCGAAGTGGTGCGCTTCATCGAGACCAAGGGCATGCTGCGGGCCGCCGAGCCGGCCTGATCCCGAGTTCCGCCCGACCGTCGGTCGGGCGAACTGGGCACGAAAAGCGCCGTTGTTGCGGCCATTGCGCGGGGCCGCTCGCGGGCACAGTCAGGCAGATCATTGCCCTGGATTGCGCCACATGCCGACCTCTCCATCACCCTGGTTCCGGGCCGCACCTGCGGCGGCGCTGTGCCTGCTCGCGACCGCAACGCATGCCGGCCCGCTCAGCGTCACGGTGACCGGCAGCAACGGCAAGCCGCTCGCGTCGGCCGTCGTCGCGGTGATCGTCAAGGGCACGCGGGCCACGGCGGCACCGGGCACGACGGTGCAGATCGCGCAGCGCGAGCGCCAGTTCCAGCCGCAGCTCAGCGTCTTCCAGACCGGCACCGCGGTGCAGTTCCCGAACTTCGACACCGTGCGCCACCACGTCTACTCGTTCTCGCCGATCCAGAAGTTCGAGCTGAAGCTCTACGCGGGCACGCCGGCGGTACCGGTGATGTTCGACAAGCCCGGCATCGCCACGCTGGGCTGCAACATCCACGACCGCATGCTCGCCTGGGTCGTCGTCGTCGACACGCCGTACTTCGCGAAGACCGATGCCGCCGGCGTCGCGCTGATCGACCTGCCCGCCGGCGACCACCGCCTGCGGGCCTGGCACCCGGGGTTGACCGAATTCGGCGCCTGGGTCGAGCAGGCGGTGCACGTCGGCGCGGGCGCGGACCGTACCGCGCTCGTCGTGCCGGTCGAAGGCGGGGTCTGACGATGCGCCAACTCGCCGCGCGCACGCTGCGCCACCTGCTGGGCCCGCTGACGCGCCGGCTCGATGTGCGCATCGTCGCGCTGTTCCTGAGCCTGCTGCTGCTGGTGCAGCTGGCGAGCTTCATCACCATCCGCCACACGATCGACGCCAACGCGCGCGTGCAGATCGCGGCCGAGCTGCGCACCGGCGAGAACGTGCTGCGCCGGCTGCTGGCGCAGAACGAACAGCAGCTGACCGAGGCGGCGCGCCTGCTCGCCGCCGACTACGGCTTCCGCTCGGCGATCGCCAGCAATGACCGCGCGACCATCCTCGACGCGCTGGACAACCAGGGCCAGCGCATCGGCGCCAACGCGGCGCTGTTCACCGACGGGCAGCAGGAACTCGTCGCGACGACCCGCCCCGACGACGCCGAGGTGCTGCCGCTGGTGCGCGCCAACCTGCGCCCGGCCATCGGCACGGTGCGCGGCGGCACGGTGCGCGTGCTCGACGGGCGCCCGTTCCAGATCGTCACCGTGCCTGTGCGCGCGCCGCAGCTGATCGGCCACGTCTCGATGGGCTTCGCGGTGACGGCCGAGCTGCTGCGCGACGTGGAGGAACTCTCGACGGTGAGGGTCGCGCTGATCACGCGGCCGCTCGACGGCGCCTGGAGCGTGCTGCCGATCGGCGAGCGCGGCGCGCTGCTGCAACCCGTGGGCGCGCAGATCCGCACCGACGCCGGCCCGCAGCACTTCGAGATCGGCGGCGAGGCCACCGGCGCGAACATCGTGCCGCTCGCGCGCACGCCGACTCACGAAGTCGCCGCCGTCGTGATGCGTTCGATCGACGAAGCCGTGGCGCCCTATCGCCGCCTGCAACTCACGCTGCTGGCGATCACGCTGGCCGGCCTGGTCGTGTTCGGCATGGGCAGCCTGATCACCGCGCGCCGCGTCACCGGGCCGATCAAGCAGCTCTCCGCCAGCGCCGAGCGCCTGGGCGCCGGCGACTACGCGACGCCGGTCACCGTGACCAGCCGCGACGAGGTGCACGACCTCGCCCAGTCGTTCGAGGCGATGCGCATCGGCATGCAGCAGCGCGAGGCGCAGATCCGGCGCCTGGCCTACTGGGACGAACTCACCGGCCTGCCCAACCGGCAGCAGTTCCGCGGCCTGCTCGGCGACCTGCTCGTCCGCGCCCGGGCCAAGGGCGCGCCCTGTGCGGTGCTGATGCTCGACCTCGACCGCTTCAAGCACGTCAACGACGTGCTCGGCCACGCCTTCGGCGACCGGGTGCTGCGCCAGATCGCGGTGCGCCTGTCCAGCGGCGTGCTGCGCGATGCGGACTGCGTCGCGCGCCTGTCGGGCGACGAGTTCGCCGTCTGCCTGCCGGACACCGACGCCGACACCGCCTGCACGATCGCCCGGCGCCTGCAGCAGGCGCTGGAGATGCCGCTGACGCTCGACGACCAGACGGTGGACGTCGGGGCCGGCGTCGGCATCGCCGTCCATCCGAGCCACGGCGACGACCCGGACACGCTGCTCGGCCGGGCCGAGGTGGCGATGTACGCGGCCAAGGCGCGGCAGTCCGGCGTGCGGGTGTACGACCCGAGCCTCGACTCGGCGAGCCAGGAATCGCTGTCGCTGCTGAGCGAACTGCGCACCGCGGTCGACCACGACCAGCTGCGCCTGTTTCTGCAGCCCAAGGTCTCGCTCGCCACCGGCGCGGTGCTCGGCGCCGAGGCGCTGGTGCGATGGCAGCACCCGACGCGCGGCATGGTGGCGCCGATGCGCTTCATCCCGTTCGCCGAGCAGACCGGCTTCATCCGCGTGCTGACCGGCTGGATGATCGAGCGCTGTGCGGCGCGCAGCGGCGAACTCCGCGCGCAGGGGCTGGACCTGAAGTTCGCGATCAACCTGTCGACCCGCGACCTGCTCGACCAGGACCTGCCCGCCAAGCTCGAGAAGCTGCTCGCGCGCGACGCGATGAACCCGCGCACGCTGTGCATGGAGATCACCGAGAGCGCGATCATGGACGACCCCCAGCGCGCGCTGCAGACCCTGCAACGCCTGCACGACATGGGCCTGCGCCTGTCGATCGACGACTTCGGCACCGGCTACTCGTCGCTCGCCTACCTGAAGCGCCTGCCGCTGCACGAACTCAAGATCGACAAGAGCTTCGTGATGGCGATGGAGGCCGATCGCGCCGACCTGAAGATCGTGCGCTCCACCATCGACCTGGCCCACAACCTCGGCCTGTCGGTGGTGGCCGAGGGCGTCGAGAACGCCCAGACCTGGGCCCTGCTGCGCGCGCTGGAGTGCGACGAGGCGCAGGGCTACTACATGGCCCGGCCGATGCCGGAGGTGGAGTTCGCCGACTGGGTCGGCCGCTGGGAGCCGCCGCAGGCGCAGCTGCGCAGCGAGTTCGCGGCGTTCACGCGCTGAGCGCGCCCGCCGCGCGGCGGGCCCGCTCGGTGGCCACTCGGTCAGCGCACCGTGAACGCGCCCGGCATGGCCTTCACGGCCCCGCTGCCGATGGCGGCGCCGAACTTCTTGGCGAGCCGCTCGGCGACGTTTTCCTTCGGCGTGTAGTCGATCACTTCCTCGGCCTGGATGACATCGCGTGCGACGTGATCCAGGTTGCCGAGGTGGTCGACCAGGCCCATCTTGAGCGCCTGCTCGCCGTTCCAGAACAGGCCGCTGAAGGTGTCCGGGCCTTCCTTCAGCCGGCTGCCGCGGCCCTGCTTGACCACCGCGATGAACTGCTGGTGGATCTGGTCGATCATGGCCTGCAGGTAGGCGCGGTGCTTGGGCTGCAGCGGTGAGAACGGGTCGCCCAGGCCCTTGTTCTCGCCGGCGGTGATCAGCCGCCGCTCGACGCCGAGCTTGTCCATCAGGCCAGTGGCGCCGAAGCTGTCCATCAGCACGCCGATCGAGCCGACGACGGAGGCCTTGTCGGCATAGATCTCGTCGGCCGCGACGGCGATGTAGTAGGCCCCCGAAGCGCAGGTCTCTTCGACGACGGCGTAAACCTTCTTGGTCGGGTGCAGCTTCTTCAGGCGGCGGATCTCGTCGTACAGGATGCCGGCCTGCACCGGGCTGCCGCCCGGCGAGTTGATGCGCAGCACGATGGCCTTGGCGCCTTCGTCCTCGAACGCGGTCTTGATGCCGGGCAGCAGGTTCTCGGCGCTGGCCTCGGCGCCGGCGGCGATCTCGCCGCGTACCTCGATCAGCGCGGTGTGCGGGCCGGTCGGCGTGGTGACGTGGTTGCGCGCCGCGAACAGCGCGTAGGCGATCGCCATCACGAGCAGCAGCCACGACAGGCGGAAGAAGTTGCGCCAGCGGCGGTCGGCGCGGCGGTCGCGCAGCATGTCGCGCGCGAACTGCTCGGCCACCCCGTCCCACTGGCTGGGGTGGGTGACAGCGGGCGTGGCGGGAACGGGAGCGGGCGCCGCGCCGAAGGGCGGCAGTTGGTCGTCAGGGGTGCTCATGGAGGGCCTTTGGCCTTGCGCCGTCGAATCAGGCGAAGGCGGGTTTCGTGTCGCGAGAAGGATACCAATACACCCGGCCATCGCGCTCGATGACCTCGATCAGCGTCAGCCTGCCGCGGCCGCACGGGCCGCCGGCGCAGCGGCCGGTCAGCGGCTCGTAGACCGCGCCGTGGATCGAGCACATGATGAATTCCTTGCCGCTGTCGAGGAACTGGCCGTACTGCCAGTCCATCTCGGTCGGCACGTGCAGGCAGCGGTTCAGGTAGGCGACCACCTGCCCGTCGAAGCGGAGCACGAAGGCGCGCGCCGGCTCGCGAAAGTGCAGCACGTCGAACACGAAGGCATCGCCCTTCTCGATCAGTTCGCCCGAGGCGCACAGCGGCAGCGGCTCGGGCCGCGCGGCCGCGGACACGACGATGGGCTCATCCATGGCGCAGCAGCCAGTCGTGCAGCTCGGCCGTCGAGTGAGCGACGTGGCGTGCGCCGTGGCCGTCGAAGCTGGCCGGATCGTGCGCGCCGAAACTCACCGCCACGCTGGCCGTGCCGGCATTGCGCGCGAGCTGCAGGTCGTGCGTGGTGTCGCCGATCATCAGCGTGCGCGCGGGGGTGATCTGGAACTCGTCCATCAATTCGACCAGCATCAGCGGGTCGGGCTTGGAGGCGGTCTCGTCGGCCGTGCGTGTCGCATCGAACAGGCCGCGCAGCGTCGAGCCGTTCAATGCGTCGTCGAGGCCGCGGCGCGACTTGCCGGTCGCGACGGCGAGCAGGTGGCCGCGTGCCTTGAGCGCCTGCAGCATCGCCAGCGTGCCGTCGAAGAACACGATCTCGTGCTGGCGGGCGAAGTAGTGGTGGCGGTAGCGCTCGCCGAGTTCCTTGTAGCGCTCGCGCGGCAGGTCGGGCGCGGCGTACTCGAGCGCCTGGACCAGGCCCATGCCGATCACGTAGCTGGCGCGCTCGTCGCTCGGCACCGCGGCGCCCACGTCGGCGCAGGCGGCCTGGATGCAGCGCGCGATCAGCGCGGTGGAGTTGAACAGCGTGCCGTCCCAGTCGAAGACGACCAGGTCGAAGTTCAGCGGTGGAGTCATGGCGAGGCCGGACGGGCCAGTGCGTGCAGCAAGGCTTCGCATTCTGCCGGCAGCGGCGCCTCGAGCTCGATCGTCTCGCCGGTACCCGGGTGCGCGAAGCGGAGTCTGCGGGCGTGCAGGAACATGCGGTCGAAGCGGACTCCGCGAACCGCCTCGCCGCGCGCCAGGGCCTTGTTCAGCGCGAAATCGCCGTACTTCTCGTCGCCGACGATGGCGTGGCCCTCGTGGGTCAGGTGGACGCGGATCTGGTGGGTTCGGCCGGTCTTGATCGTGACGTCGAGCAGCGTGTAGGCGGCGAACTCCTGCGCGATGCGCACCAGCGTGATCGAGCGCTTGCCGTCATCGCTGCCCTCGGCGACGGCGTGGACGCGGCGCTCGCCTTCGGCCGTCAGGAACTTGTGCAGCGCCACGTCGATGACCTTCTTGGCCGCCGGCCAGGCGCCAATCACGAGCGCCGCGTAGGTCTTGCCGGTCTCGCGCTGGCGCAGCTGGTCCTGCAGCGCGACCAGCGCGGAGCGCTTCTTGGCGATCAGCAGCAGGCCGGAGGTCTCCTTGTCGAGCCGGTGCACCAGTTCCAGGAACTTGGCGGTCGGCCGCGCCTGGCGCAGCTGCTCGATCACGCCGGAGCTGACGCCGCTGCCGCCGTGCACCGCCACGCCGGCCGGCTTGTCGATCGCGATCAGGAAGTCGTCCTCATGGATGACCGGGAACTCGCGCGCCGGCGCGGCCGGCTCGGCCTCACGATCCGCCACCCGGACCGGCGGCACGCGAATCTCGTCGCCCAGCGCCAGCCGGGTGTCGGCTCCGGCGCGCCCCTTGTTGACCCGCACCTCGCCGGAGCGGATCACCCGATACACATGCGTCTTCGGCACGCCCTTGAGCAGCTTGACGAGGAAGTTGTCGAGGCGCTGGCCCTCGGAGGCCTCGTCGATCACGACGCGCCGGACCGCGAGCGCCGGGGCGGGCGCCGCCGGGGTTTCGGGCCCGGCCGGGCGTGCCGGATTGGCCCCTATAATGCGTCGCACCACGTTGCTGCTGTAAGTGTTTGATTTTTCAGAGTTTAGTCTCCGAAGCATCGCACCCAGCCGACACGTGGCGGTCGGGCCCGCAAGGCCCGGCGACAAATGGTGATGCAACGCCTCGAAGCCCCAAGCGGGCGCCGCCCCCATGTGACGGCGCGGCCCAGGGCCCGAAGCGGCAGAGCAAACAAGAACGAGCTCAAACCAAAGGTTTACCCAGGCAGGAGACCGGCTCCGGTCGCCGATCACGGCACCCGGAGTCCCATGTTTCTGCCGGCGTCCAGCGGACCCCGACCGATGTCGATTCCCACCCCCGAACCACGGCGCTGCGCGCGCCCGCTGCCCCGGCCAAGAGCCTGTGGTGCCGCGGGCCTGCCCGGCGTGGATCGCCGGTGGCCGACATGCGGCGGCGACGCTGTCACGCACGCGCCAACGCTGCAGGGCGCTCGGCCGGTCCACTGACCGATCCCGACACCGCAGTCCAGGGCGACACCCTTCGCTTCGTTTCTCGTTTCTCGTGCATCGGATCGTCGCCCACCGGCAACCCTGCCGGGAGGCGGCTGTTGGTGATGCGCGGCCTCCCTCACACACAGGGCGGCCGGGCGAAGGAGTGCACCCATGAAACGCATGCTGATCAACGCGACGCAGCCCGAAGAGCGCCGCCTGGCGATCGTCGACGGCCAGAAGCTGATGGACTTCGAGACCGAAATCGAAGGCCGTGAGCAACGCAAAGGCAACATCTACAAGGCGGTCGTGACCCGCGTCGAGCCCTCGCTCGAAGCCTGTTTCGTCGACTACGGCGAAGACCGCCACGGCTTCCTGCCGTTCAAGGAAATCTCGAAGAACTACTTCCGCGAAGGCGCCTCGGTGCGCGACGCGCGCATCCAGGACTGCATCTCGAACGGCCAGGAGTTGCTGGTCCAGGTCGAGAAGGAAGAGCGCGGCAACAAGGGCGCGGCGCTGACCACCTTTGTGAGCCTCGCCGGCCGCTACCTGGTGCTGATGCCGAACAACCCGCGTGGCGGTGGCGTGTCCCGTCGCATCGAAGGCGAAGACCGCGAGGAGTTGAAGGAAAACCTCGACCAGCTCGAGTACCCGAAGGGCATGAGCCTGATCGCCCGCACCGCCGGCATCGGCCGCACCGCGCCCGAGCTGCAGTGGGACCTGAACTACATGCTCAAGCTCTGGACCGCCATCGACGGCGCTTCCAAGGCCGGCAAGGGCGCGTTCCTGATCTACCAGGAGTCGTCGCTCGTGATCCGCGCGATCCGCGACTACTTCACCGCCGATGTCGGCGAGATCCTGATCGACACCGACGACATCTACGACCAGGCCCAGCAGTTCATGGCCCACGTGATGCCGGAGACGGCCCACAAGGTCAAGCGCTACCGCGACGACGCGCCGCTGTTCAGCCGCTTCCAGATCGAGCACCAGATCGAGACCGCGTTCTCGCGCACCG
>JAZKIO010000147.1:0-5413 GCA_040384825.1 Pseudomonadota bacterium | reverse complement strand
TGGCCGCGACGCGCTGGCCGATCTTGCCGCTGAACGCGCTGCTGCCCTTGCGGTTGAAGTCGCCCTCCAGCCCGTGGCCGATCGCCTCGTGCAGCAACACGCCGGGCCAGCCCGGGCCGAGCACCACGCTCATCTCGCCGGCCTTGGCCGGGCGCGATTCGAGGTTGGTCAGCGCCGCGTTGACCGCGTCCTGCACGTAGCTCTCGATGACCTCGTCGTGGAAGTAGCCGAAGCCGAAGCGGCCGCCGCCGCCGCCCGAGCCGACCTCGCGGCGCACCTCGCCGGCGATCGTCTGTTCCGCGATCACGGTGACGCTCAGGCGCACCAGCGGGCGCACGTCGGCGGCGAGCGTGCCGTCGGCGCGCGCGACCATCACCACGTCGTACTCGCCGGCCAGGCCCGCCATCACCTGCACGATGCGCGGGTCCTTCGAGCGCGCGAGCTTCTCCACCTTCTCGAGCAGCGCGACCTTTTGGGTGCTGTCGAGCGTGGCGATCGGGTCCATCGGGGCGTAGAGCACGCGGCTGGTCGCAATCTTCTGCTTCGTGCCGACCTTGACCTTGCGGCTCTGGCCGGCCGCGGCGATGGTGCGCACGGTCGTCGCGGCGTCCATCAGCGCGGCTTCGGTGATGTCGTCCGAATAAGCGAACGCGGTCTTCTCGCCGGCCACCGCGCGCACGCCCACGCCCTGGTCGATGCCGAAGCTGCCACTCTTGACGATGCCCTCCTCCAGGCTCCAGCCCTCGCTGCGCGTGTACTGGAAGTAGAGGTCGGCGTCGTCGATGCGGTGCGTGGCGATGGTCGCCAGCGCTTTGGCCAGCGTCGCCTCGGTCAAGCCGAACGGCTCGAGCAGCAGCGAACGGGCAACGGCCAGGCGTTCGATCGTGGGTTCGCGAGAGATCATCGGGGCGTCCTGAAGCGGGGTGGGCCGATTGTAGGAGTCGGCCCCGCGCACTGCGCGGCGCGCGTCGGTTGGCCTTTCAGCGCGCCGACGACCGCCTCAATCGTCCGCGGCGGCGTTTTTCAATGCCAGCGCGCGCTCGTACAGCGCATTGCGTGGCGCGCCGGTCAGCTCGGCCGCCAGCGCGACCGCCTGCTTCAGCGGCAGCGCGGCCATCAGAGTGCGCAAGGTGGCGTCGTGGGCCGGCGCGGACGGGTCGGCCTCGGTTTCGGGCAGCGCATGGACGACCAGCACGAACTCGCCGCGGCTGCGGTTGGCGTCGGCCGCGAGCCACGCCGTCATCCCGTTCGCGGGCAGGGTGTGCACGGTCTCGAACTGCTTGGTCAGCTCGCGGCACACCGTCAGCGGCCGCGCGCCGCACGCCTCGCCGAGCGCGGCCGCCAGCGCGTCGATGCGGTGCGGCGCCTCGAACAGCAGCTGCGTGCGCGCATCGGCCGCCAGTCGCTTCAACGCCAGCGCGCGCTCGCCGGTGCGCTGCGGCAGGAAGCCGAGGAAGGTGAACGGCCCACCGAGCGCATCGCCGGCCACGCTCAACGCGGCGGCGGCGCTGCTGGCCCCCGGGATCGGCACGACACGGTAGCCGGCGGCCTGCACCGCGGCGACCAGCGCGGCGCCCGGGTCGCTGACCGCAGGCGTGCCGGCATCGCTGACGTAGGCGACGCGCTCGCCGCGCGCCAGCCGCGCGAGCACGCCGGCCGCGGCCTCGCGCTCGTTGTGCTCGTGGACGGCCAGCAGCGCCTTCGATTCGATGCCGAGCTGGCGCAGCAGCGGGCCGCTGTGGCGCGTGTCCTCGCAGGCCACGGCGTCGACCAGCGCCAGCACGTGGATCGCGCGCAGCGTGATGTCGGCGAGGTTGCCGATCGGCGTGGCGACCACGTACAGTGCGCCGGCAGGATAGTGCTGCGCACCGGCCGCGCCGGCGGCGGCCTGCAGCATCGACGAGGCGGCGGTTGGGGTCACTGGGTTTCCGAGAAATGACGGCGAGAGAGGCGACGACCAAGCAGCGCGGCGACGCCGCCGAGGCACGCGCCCTGGCGCACCTGCTGGCCCAGGGCCTGACCCTGGTGCAGCGCAATTATCGGGTCGCGCGCGGCCCGAACGCGCGCGGCGGCGAGATCGACCTGATCCTGCGCGAGCGCGACGGCACGCTGGTGTTCGCCGAGGTCCGGGCCCGGCGCAGCGCCACGCACGGCGGCGCGGCCGCCAGCGTGTCGGCGACCAAGCAGCGCAGCCTGATCCTCGCGGCGCAGCACTACCTGCGCACCCAGCGCACCGTGCCGCCCTGCCGGTTCGACGTGGTCGCGATCGACGGCGACCGCATCGAGTGGCTGCGCGGCGCGTTCGACGCCTGACGCGGCCCTGCCTCGACACCGAAGCGCGCGTACTACAGCGGGCGTTCGAAGGCTCCTACAGCCTGCCGCGCCGGAGGGAACTAAGCTTGGGGAATGGACGCACCCGCCTCTTCGATCATCGGCATGGTGGAAGCGCTCGTCGCGGTGTTCCTGATCGCCGTGGCCATCAGCCTGCGGCCGCTGCGCTGCGTCGGCGTTGCCGGGCCGACCTGGTTGTGGGTCGCCACCTGGGCCGCGATGCCGGTGCTGTGGTCGCTGGACCGCCTGCTGGCCAATCCGATCGTGCCGGTGATGTCGCTGGCGCCGCTGTCCGTGCTGCTCGCCGGCTGGCCGCTCACGGTGGTCGTGATGGTGCCGGTGACGCTCGCGGCGAGCCTGGCCGGGCAGCTCGACCCGGTCGAGGCGGTCCATCGCCTGGTCTGGCTTGGTCTCGCGCCGGCGACGCTGACGCTCCTGCTGGGCGCCGCCTCGCGTCGCTGGCTGCCGCGGCACCTGATGGTCTACATCCTGGTGCGCGGCTTCTTCGCGATCGGCGTCGCGCTCGCGCTGGCGAGCGTCGGCGCGCTGGCATTCGCGCCCGCCGGTGCGCACGCGGGCGGGCTCGCGCCGGGAGACCAGTCGCTCGCGGCGCTCCTGGCCGCCTTCGGTGAAGCCACCACCAGCGGGCTGGTCGTCGCCGCGCTGGTCGCCTTCCGACCGCACCAGCTCGCCACCTACACCGACCGGCTGTACCTGCCGCGCTGACGATGCCCGGGGAACCGGCAGGCCGGGACCGTGTCATATGATCCGTGGCCATGCTTGAACAACGAATCCAACAGCAGTTCTTCGACAGCGCCGACCTGAAGTACGCCGCTGCCGAAGTGCTCGCCAAGCCGATCGCGGACGCCGTCAGCGCCCTCGTCGGCAGCATCACCGCGGGCGGCAAGGTGCTGGCCTGCGGCAACGGCGGCTCGGCCGCCGACGCCCAGCATTTCGCCGCCGAGTTCGTCGGCCGCTTCGAGCGCGAGCGCCCCGGCCTCGCGGCGATCGCGCTGACGACCGACAGCTCGATCCTGACCGCGATCGGCAACGACTACGACTTCAACTCGATCTTCTCGAAGCAGGTGCAGGCGCTCGGCGCGCCGGGCGACGTGCTTCTCGCGATCAGCACCAGCGGCAACTCCGCCAACGTGATCGCCGCGATCCAGGCGGCCCGCGCCAAGGAGATGGTCGTGATCGCGCTCACCGGCCACAAGGGCGGCAAGATCCGCGAGATGCTCACCGAGACCGACGTCCTCATCTGCGTGCCGCACGACCGCACCGCGCGCATCCAGGAGGTGCACCTGCTGACGGTGCATTGCCTGTGCGACGCGGTCGATCTGCAATTGCTCGGCGAACAGGAAAACACATGACACCCAAGACATTCCCGTGGCGCCTGAGCGCGCTGATCGGCGCGCTCGCCGCCTCCACCGCCCTCACCGCCTGCGCCCCGCTGCTGCTCGGCGGCGCGATCGTCGGCAGCTCGATGGTCGTCACCGACCGGCGCAGCTCCGGTGCGCAGGTCGACGACCAGGCGATCGAGCTGCGCGCCACCAAGCGCATCAACGAGACGATCGGTGACCGCGGCAACGTCAGCACCACCAGCTACAACCGCATCGTGCTGCTGACCGGCGCGGTCACGAACGAGGCCGACAAGGCCGCCGTCGAGCGCGTGGTGTCGGCGATCGAGGGCGTGCGCTCGGTCGTCAACGAGGTCGCGATCGGGCCGGCGTCGTCGTTCGGCAACCGCTCGAACGACACGCTGCTGACGAGCAAGGTCAAGGCGAGCATGGTCGACGCCAAGGACGTGCAGGCCAGTGCCTACAAGGTCGTCACCGAGCGCAGCGTGGTCTACCTGATGGGCCGCGTCACCGAGCGCGAGGCCAACCGCGCGTCGGACATCGCCCGCGGCGTCAGCGGCGTGCAGAAGGTCGTGAAGGTCTTCGAGGTCGTCACCGAAGCCGAGCTGAACGATCTGCAGCCCAAGACCGGCGCCGCCCCCAAGACCTGAGTCCGACCGGCGAGCCGCCTCAGCCCAGGCGGCGCAGCAGGCTCGAGGTGTCGAGCCGGTTGCCGCCCTGGGCCTGGATGTCGGCGTAAAACTGGTCGACCAGCGCCGTCACCGGCAGCCGCGCGCCGTTGCGCTTGGCTTCGTCGAGCGCGATGCCGAGGTCCTTGCGCATCCAGTCGACCGCGAAGCCGAAGTCGAATTTGTCGTCGATCATGGTCGGCCCGCGGTTGTCCATCTGCCAGCTCTGCGCGGCGCCCTTGCCGATCACGCCGAGCACGGCCTTCATGTCGAGGCCGGCCTTGGTGCCGAAGGCGATCGCCTCGGCCAGGCCCTGCACCAGCCCGGCGATCGCGATCTGGTTGACCATCTTGGCGAGCTGACCGGCGCCGCTGGCGCCGAGCAGCGTCACCGCCTTCGAGAACGCCATCGCGACCGGCTGGATCGCGGCGAATGCAGCCGCGTCGCCACCGCACATCACGGTCAGCGCGCCGTTGATGGCGCCGAGGTTGCCGCCCGAGACCGGCGCGTCGATGAACTGCAGCCCGCGTGCCTGCGCCGCGGCACTCAGCTCGCGCGCGACCTCGGCCGAGGCGGTGGTGTGGTCGACGAAGATCGCGCCGGGCGCCATGCCGGCCAGCGCGCCGTCGTCGCCGAGCACGACCGAGCGCAGGTCGTCGTCGTTGCCGACGCAGCAGAACACGATCTCCGCGCCGGTCGCGGCCGCGCGCGGCGTCGCGGCGGCGGCGTGGCCGTGCTCGGCCGTCCACTGCGCGGCCTTGGCCGGCGAGCGGTTGTAGACGGTCACCGTGTGGCCGGCCGCGGCCAGGTGGCCGGCCATCGGGTAGCCCATCACGCCCAGGCCGAGAAAGGCGACGCGCTTGGCCGGCGTGGGGTCGTAGGTCTTGGTCATCTTGGCGCTCCTGGAATGGCGATTCGGAAATGAGAAGCGGCCTCCGAAGAGGCCGCCGGAATGGGTTGGCGTGACTATACGATCGTCAGGTGTTCGGTGCCGGCCGAGAGATCGCTGCTGCGCGCGCGCTGGCTGTGCAGCTTGATCTGCAGCCGCAGGTC
>JAZKIO010000146.1:0-2375 GCA_040384825.1 Pseudomonadota bacterium | reverse complement strand
CGCACGCGGTAGGTGCCGGTGCGGAAGAACTCGTCGAGCACGTTGTTCTCGTTGGTCGCCAGCACGAGCTGGCGGACCGGCAGACCCATCATCCGCGCCACGTGGCCGGCGCAGATGTTGCCGAAGTTGCCCGAGGGCACCGCGAACGTGACCTGCTCGGTGTCGGACTTCGTGGCCTGGAAGTAGCCGGCGAAGTAGTAGACGACCTGCGCCAGCAGCCGCGCCCAGTTGATCGAGTTGACCGTGCCGATGCGGTGCTCGCGCTTGAACGCGAGGTCGTTGGAGACCGCCTTGACGATGTCCTGGCAGTCGTCGAACACGCCTTCGACCGCGATGTTGTGGATGTTGGCGTCCTGCAGGCTGAACATCTGCGCCTGCTGGAACGGGCTCATGCGGCCCTTAGGCGACAGCATGAACACGTTGACGCCCTTCTTGCCGCGCATCGCGTACTCGGCGGCGCTGCCCGTGTCGCCCGAGGTCGCGCCGAGGATGTTGAGCTGCTGGTCGCGGCGCGCGAGTTCGTACTCGAACAGGTGGCCGAGCAGCTGCATCGCCATGTCCTTGAACGCCAGCGTCGGGCCGTTCGACAGGGCTTCCAGGTACACGCCGGGCTCGAGCGCGCGCAACGGCACGATCGCGGACGTGCCGAACACCTCGGCGGTGTAGGTCTTCGCCACCAGCGCGCGCAGGTCGGCCGGCGGGATGTCGTCGATGTAGAGCGAGAGGATCTCGAACGCGAGCTCGTGGTACGAGAGGCCGCGCCACTTCGCGAGCGTGGCCGTGTCGATCTTCGGGTACGCGACCGGCAGGTAGAGCCCGCCGTCCGGCGCCAGGCCTTCGAGCAGGATCTCGCAGAAGTGGCGCTCCGTCCGGTCGCCCCGAGTGCTGATGTACTTCACGACAGTTCTTCCTTGCGGATGCGCACGATGGGCGCGAGCACGGTCGGCAGCGCCTGCATCTGCGCGATGGCCTGGTTCATGCGGCCTTCGACCGTGTCGTGGGTCAGGATGATCACGTCGGTCTGGGCTTCGCCCTCGGCCGACTCCCGCTGCAGCAGCGCGTCGATCGAGATGTCGCTCTCGGCCAGGATCGCGGTGATGCGGGCCAGCACGCCGGCCTGGTCTTTCACTTGCAGGCGAAGGTAAAACGCGGTCACGACTTCGTCGATCGCCAGGATGCGGGTGTCCTGCAGCGAGCCCGGCTGGAACGCCAAGTGCGGCACGCGGTGGTCGGGGTCGGCCGTATGCAGGCGGGTGATGTCGACCAGGTCGGCGATCACGCTCGACGCCGTCGGCTCCGCGCCTGCGCCCTTGCCGTAGTACAGCGTGCTGCCCACCGCATCGCCCTGCACCACCACCGCGTTCATCGCGCCCTCGACGTTCGCGAGCAGGCGCTTGGCCGGCACCAGCGTCGGGTGCACGCGGAGCTCGATGCCTTCCACCGAGCCGCTGCGGCGCTTGGTGATGCCCAGCAGCTTGATGCGGTAGCCGAGTTGCTCGGCGTAGCGGATGTCGGCGGCGTTCAGCTTCGTGATGCCCTCGACATACGCTTTGTCGAACTGCACCGGCACGCCGAACGCGATCGCGCTCATGATCGTCGCCTTGTGCGCGGCGTCGACGCCCTCGATGTCGAAGGTCGGGTCGGCCTCGGCATAGCCCAGGCGCTGGGCTTCCTTCAGCACCACGTCGAAATCGAGCCCCTTGGCGCGCATCTCCGACAGGATGAAGTTGGTCGTGCCGTTGATGATGCCGACGACCCACTCGATTCGGTTCGCGGTCAGCCCCTCGCGCAGCGCCTTGATGATCGGGATGCCGCCGGCCACCGCGGCCTCGAACGCGACCATCACGCCGCGCTCGCGCGCCGCCGCGAAGATCTCGGTGCCGTGCACGGCCAGCAGCGCCTTGTTGGCAGTGACGACGTGCTTGCCGGCTGCAATGGACTCCAGCACCAGTTCGCGCGCGATGCCGGTGCCGCCGATCAGCTCGACGACGATGTCGATCGCCGGGTTCGCGATGATCTCGCGCGCGTCGGCGACGACGCGGGCGTGGTCGCCAACCAGCGCCTGCGCCTGGGCCACGTCGCGGCGCGAGACCATGGCCAGCTGGATGCCACGGCCGGCGCGGCGGGTGATCTCTTCCTGGTTGCGCCGCAGCACCTCGAAGACGCCACCGCCGACGGTGCCCAGGCCCATCAGGCCCACTTGGATCGGTTTCATGTCGAGGCTCAGAGGGAGTGACGTTTGCGGTAGTGCTCGAGGAACTTCGAGATGCGGCCGATCGCCTCGGTCAGGTCGTCGGAGTTCGGCAGGAACACGATCCGGAAGTGGTCCGGCGTGGCCCAGTTGAAGCCGGTGCCCTGCACGATCAGCACCTTCT
>JAZKIO010000145.1:0-27568 GCA_040384825.1 Pseudomonadota bacterium | reverse complement strand
ACGGCGAGCGCTTCATGGAGCGCTACGCGCCGACGCTGAAGGACCTGGCGCCGCGCGACTTCGTCTCGCGCTGCATGGACCAGGAGATCAAGGAAGGCCGCGGCTGCGGGCCCAACAAGGACTACATCGTCCTCGACATGACCCACCTGGGCGCCGAGACCATCGCCAAGCGCCTGCCCAGCGTGCTGGAGATCGGCCACAACTTCGCGAACGTCGACATCACGAAGGAGCCGATTCCCGTCGTTCCGACGATCCACTACCAGATGGGAGGCGTGCCGACCAACATCTACGGTCAGGTGGTCGCGCCGAAGGATGGCAACCCGAACTCGGTGGTGAACGGCCTGTACGCGGTCGGCGAATGCTCATGTGTGAGCGTTCACGGCGCGAACCGCCTCGGCACGAATTCGCTGCTCGACCTGCTGGTGTTCGGCAAGGCGGCCGGTAACCACATCGTCGACAGCGGCCTCAAGTCCAAGCTGCACAAGCCGCTGCCGGCCGACGCGGCCGACTTCACGCTGGCGCGGCTGGCGCGGCTCGACGGCAGCACCGGCGGCGAGTACGCGCAGGACGTGGCCAACGACATCCGCAACTCGATGCAGCAGCACGCCAGCGTGTTCCGCACCCAGAAGCTGATGGACGCCGGCGTGGTCGAGATCAAGGCGCTGGCCGAGCGCGTCAAGGGCATCCACCTGGCCGACAAGAGCAAGGTGTTCAACACCGCGCGCATCGAGGCGCTCGAGGTCGACAACCTGATCGAGGCCGCGATGGCCACGATGATCTCCGCCGCCGCGCGCCACGAGAGCCGCGGCGCGCACACGGTCGACGACTACGCCGACACGCCGGAGTTCCCGAACGGCCGCAACGACGCCGTCTGGATGAAGCATTCGCTCTGGTACTCGGAGGGCAACCGCCTCGAGTACAAGCCGGTCAACCTGAAGCCGCTGACGGTCGAATCCGTGCCGCCGAAGGTCCGCACCTTCTGATCCGGGAAAGAAACACATGAAGCGCACGTTCCAGATCTACCGCTACGACCCCGACACCGACGCCAAGCCGCGCATGCAGACCATCGAGGTCGAGCTCGACGGCCACGAGCGCATGCTGCTCGACGCGCTGAACAAGCTCAAGGCCGTCGACCCGTCACTGAGCTTCCGCCGTTCCTGCCGCGAAGGCGTGTGTGGCTCGGACGCGATGAACATCAACGGCAAGAACGGTCTGGCCTGCCTGACCAACATGCGCACGCTGCCCGGCGTGATCGTGCTCAAGCCGCTGCCCGGCCTGCCGGTGATCCGCGACCTGATCGTCGACATGACGCAGTTCTTCAAGCAGTACAACTCGATCAAGCCGTACCTCGTCAACGACGAGACGCCGCCCGAGAAGGAGCGCCTGCAGTCGCCCGAGGAGCGTGACGAGCTCAACGGCCTGTATGAGTGCATCCTGTGCGCCAGCTGCTCGACCAGCTGCCCGAGCTTCTGGTGGAACCCGGACAAGTTCGTCGGCCCGGCCGGCCTGCTGCAGGCCTACCGCTTCATCGCCGACAGCCGCGACCAGGACACGGCCGGCCGCCTCGACAACCTCGAGGACCCGTACCGCCTGTTCCGCTGCCACACCATCATGAACTGCGTCGACGTCTGCCCGAAGGGCCTGAACCCGACTCGCGCGATCGGCAAGATCAAGGAACTGATGGTGCGCCGCGCCGTCTGACCTCGACATGGAAGCGTTGATCGACGAGCGGGCGTTGAGCAAGCTGCGCTGGCGCTGCCGCCGCGGGTTGCTCGAGAACGACCTGTTCATCGAGCGCTTCTTCAAGCGCCACGCGGCGCAGTTGACCGAAGACCAGGCCCGGGGCTTGCTGACCCTGATGGACCTGTCCGACAACGACCTGGTCGACCTGCTGCTGGCGCGCCAGGAGCCCGCCGGGGAGCTGGAGAGAGACGACGTGGTGCAGGTGCTGCGCATGATGCGCGTGCCCGCGTGACGCCAAGCGAGTTCACCCCTTACGCACTTTAGGCACTTGAAGGAAAGATCATGACTCCGTCCGACGTGAAAGCCACGCTGTCGTTCTCCGATGGCAGCCCCACCATGGATCTGCCGATCTACAAGGGCACCATCGGCCCCGACGTGATCGACATCCGCAAGCTCTACGCCCAGACCGGCAAGTTCACCTACGACCCGGGCTTCCTGTCGACGGCGTCGTGCAACTCGACCATCACCTACATCGACGGCGACAAGGGCGAACTGCTGTACCGCGGCTACCCGATCGAGCAGCTCGCCGAGAACTGCGACTACCTCGAGACCTGTTACCTGCTGCTGAAGGGCGAGCTGCCCAACGCGACCCAGAAGACCGACTTCACCAAGCTCGTCACCAACCACACGATGGTCAACGAGCAGATGCAGTTCTTCCTGCGGGGCTTCCGCCGCGATGCGCACCCGATGGCCATCATGACCGGCCTGGTCGGGGCGATGTCGGCCTTCTATCACGACAGCACCGACATCCACAACGCCGAGCACCGCGACATCGCCGCGATCCGCTTGATCGCGAAGATGCCCACGCTGGTGTCGATGGCCTACAAGTACACGATCGGCCAGCCCTACATCTACCCGAAGAACGACCTGTCGTACGCCGGCAATTTCATGCGCATGATGTTCGCCACGCCGTGCGAGGACTACGAGCCGAACGAGGTGCTGGTGCGCGCGATGGACCGCATCTTCATCCTGCACGCCGACCACGAGCAGAACGCGTCCACCTCGACGGTGCGGCTGTGCGGCTCGTCGGGCACGAACCCGTTCGCGGCCATCGCCGCCGGCGTGGCCTGCCTGTGGGGCCCCGCGCACGGCGGCGCCAACGAGGCCGCGCTGAACATGCTGGAAGACGTCCAGCGCATGGGCGGCGTCGAGAAGATCGGCGACTTCATCAAGCAGGTGAAGGACAAGAACTCGAACGTCAAGCTGATGGGCTTCGGGCACCGGGTCTACAAGAACTACGACCCGCGCGCCAAGCTCATGCGCGAGACCTGCCACGAGGTGCTGGACGCGCTCGGCCTGCACAACGACCCGATCTTCAAGCTCGCGATGGCGCTCGAGAAGATCGCGCTGGAGGACGACTACTTCGTCTCGCGCAAGCTGTACCCGAACGTCGACTTCTACTCCGGCATCGTGCAGCGCGCGATCGGCATCCCGGTCACGCTGTTCACCGCGATCTTCGCGCTGGCCCGCACGGTCGGCTGGATCGCCCAGCTGAACGAGATGATCGGCGACCCGGAGTACAAGATCGGCCGGCCGCGCCAGCTGTTCAGCGGCTCGACGCCGCGCAACGTCACGCCGATCGCCCAGCGCTGATCCGCTTCCCGACTCTCCGGCGCCTGCGGGCGCCGACCCCGAGCCCCGGCACGCCGGGGCTTTTTCATGGGCGCCGCGCTGGTCGTGCGCGTCCCCCGGAATCGAGGGGGCCTTCAGGGTTTACCGGGAACGTGAATTGCATCACGCGCTCTTATCGTGGCGGTTCGCCGTCTGGGCCGACACCCGACCGTCACGGCGTTCAAACCCTCAACTCTCGACAGGGAACACCTTCATGACCTTCGCAAGACACTCGCTGGCGCTCGCCGGTGCCGCCCTGGCACTGGCTGCCGGCAGCACGCCGGTGCTGGCCGCCGATCAGGCCCCCATGGCGACGGCTCCCGCCGCCGAATCGACCGCGCAGACCCTGCGCGCCGTGCGCGACAAGGAGACCGGCAAGCTGCGCGCGCCGACCCAGGACGAACTCAAGGAGCTGGTCGACGCCGAGCGCGCCTCGCGCAAGGCCCGCGGCCTGGCCGAGCCGAGCGGCGCCAAGACGCCGCTGGCCGTCCGCCAGCACGCCAGCGGGATGAAGAGCGCCGTGCTCGGGCCGGATTTCCTCGCCACGCTGAAGGCCGAACGCGCGCCCGACGGCCGCCTGATCGTCAGACACGCCGACGCCGCGCACGATCACGTGCAGAGCCCGTCCACGCTGCCCACGGAGTGAACAAGATGACCTTCAAGAAACTCCTCCTCGCCAGCGTGATCGGCTGCGCACTCGGCACCCCGGCCTGGGCTGCCAACATGGTCCTGAACAACGTCGACCCCGCGGGCGTCGGCTTCAACGACATGACGCCTGCCGTGCCGGTCGGCGGCAACGCCGGCACGACCGTCGGTGCGCAGCGCCTGATCGCCTACAAGCGCGCCCTCGAGCTGTGGGGCAAGACCCTCGCCAGCAACGTGACGATCGTGGTGCAGGGCTCGTTCGCGCGCCTGACGTGCACCGCCACGGGCGGCACGCTGGCCCAGGCCGGTGCGAACCAGATCTTCTCGGACTTCCCCAACGCCCCGCTGCCGGGCCACTGGTACGGCTCGGCGCTGGCCAATTCGCTGGCCGGCGTCGACCTCGCCCCCGGCGGACCGGATGTGCCCGGCCCGACCGACGAATTCACCGACGACATCGTCGCCAACTTCAACGGCGATGTGGGCAAGGCGGATTGCATCGCCGGACCGGGTTGGTACTACGGCCTGGACAACCAGGCGCCGGCCGGCCAGACCGACTTCCTCGACACCTTCATGCACGAGGTGGCGCACGGCCTGGGCTTCCAGAACTTCGCGAGCGAGGCCACCGGCTCGACGATCCTCGGCCTGCCCGACGTCTACATGGCGTACACGCGCGATCTCACAAACGGCCGGCAGTGGAACACCTTCACCGCCGCCGAGATCGTCGCTTCGGCGATCCGCAACGGCAAGGTCGTCTGGTCAGGCCCGAAGGTCACCGCCGCCGCGCCGCTGGTGCTCGGGCCTTATCAAGGCATCCGCGTCTCCGGCACGCTGAGCAAGGAGCTCGAGTTCGGCACAGCCTCGTTCGGTGCGATCCCTGACGTGAACAACTTCAAGGGCGCCATCGTCGTGGGCGCGGATGCGACCGGCTCCTCGCTGGGCTGCGTCGCCCCGATCACGAGCGCGGTCGCGGGCAAGATCGCGCTGATGGATCGCGGCGTCTGCGGCTTCGCCGTCAAGGCAAAGAACGCGCAACTGGCCGGCGCGACCGGCGTGATCATCGCCAACAACAACGGCGGTGCGGCGATCGGCCTGGGCGGCGCCGACGCGACCGTCACCGTGCCGACCATCGGCATCTCGGCGGCCGATGGTGCGGCGATCAAGGCGGCGCTGCCAGGCGTCAACGTCGAGTACTTCTCCGACGCTTCGCGCCAGGCCGGCACCGAAGGCGGCTTCGTGCGGCTGTATGCACCGACCGTCGTGGCCCCGGGTTCGTCGATCTCGCACTACGACGTCGTCGCTTCGCCGAACCTGCTGATGGAACCTGCCATCACGACCGACCTGCGCTCCGCACGCAACCTCGATCTGACGCCGGCCCTGATGCAGGACGTCGGCTGGAAGATCGAGACGCTGAAGATCGGCGCGTGCGACACCGGCGTCCCGTCGGTGCTGGCCAACGGCGAGCTGCTGCACGCGAGCGTCGACGCGTGCAAGGCCTCGTCCGGCAACCAGGGCCAGTTCGTGAGCTGCATGAACAAGGTGACCAACGACGCGAAGTCGCGCGGCTGGATCACCGGCGCCCAGCACGCCGGCATCACCAGCTGCACGGCACGCGGCACGCCGTGATGACGGCCTGCTGAGGCGCGCCCCGCGCCTCGGACTGCAACGGCGCCCTCGGGCGCCGTTTTTCATGGCGCCGCTGCGCGCGACCGCACGACGCGGTACAAACGCGTCATGGCGACACCGATCCGCCCGAAGGCCACCCGCGCGATGGCCCCGCGCCTCCTGGCGCTCGCGCTGCTCGCGACCCTGCTGGGGTGCGCGCAGGGCGGCAACGCGGCTGCGCCGTCTTCACCCACCAGCCGGGAGCAGCCGCCCATGGACGCCGAACTGCAGACGATGGTCCGCGCTGCGCTCGCGGATGCGACGCGCCGCGCGCCCCCCGGTGCGGCGGCGCCCACGTTGGTGCGGGCCGAGCGCGTGACCTGGCCCGACGGGTCGATCGGCTGCCCGCAGCCCGGCCGCATGTACACGATGGCCCTGGTGCCGGGCTACCGCATCCTGATCCAGTCGGGTGCCGAGCAGCTCGATTACCACGCGTCGCTGCGCGGTCAGCCCGCGCTGTGCCCGGCCGGGCGCGCCACCGGGGCCATGCCCGATTCGCGCGTCTACTGAACGCCGCGCGCCCAAAAAAAGGCCCCGCGGATCGCTCCGCGGGGCCTTTTGTTCATTCCTGGCCGCCGACAGGGTGTCGGCGGCGCAGGGGTCAGGGCGTGTCGACGCGCACGATCGTCGGGTTCGGCATGCCGGCGGCGCCGCCGTAGGCCACCGAGCCCAGGTACTTCGTCTTGGCGACCAGGCCGCTGAAGGTCAGGCCGATGTCGCCGGACTGGGCGATCGTGGCGGTGGCGGGCGCGCTCACCGTCATGTTGCCCGCGGCCGTGTCGCCGAGCAGCCAGCTGTGGAGCTTGAACGGGCTGGACCCGGCGACACCCCAACCCTGCACGACGACCGTGTAGACCGCGGCCACCGGGTTCACGAGGTTCACTTCCTCGGCCGAGGTGCCGCTGCCGCTGGCGCCCACCAGGGTGGTGCCCCGGTAGACGCACAGGTCGAGGTCGGTGCCGGCGTTGACATCGGCGTCGAACAGCGAGAAGCGTGCGTAGGTGGTGCCGGCCGCCACGGTGACGGGGATCTTCACCGCGTTCGGCGAGGTCAGGCTGCAGCTGCTGTCGGTCGGGTCGTCGCTGACGGTGCCGGGCGTCTGCATCGGCGCGATCAGCCCGCGCGGCGTCGCGGTGAACGCGCCGGAGTAGCCGAAGGTGACCTTGTAGCTGCCGCTGACCTCTGCCGGCGCCGCCAGCGCGACAGGGTTCACCACCATCGGCAGGCGAACCTTGTGCACGCCCTTGTCGCCGGTCAGCGTGAGCTGGCCACCGGTGTACGTGTTCAGCGCGGCCGCCGGCGTCGAGGTGAAAGTCAGCTCGAACGTGGCCGACTTGCCCTTCGCCACCTTGAGCGGTGCCGGCAGCGCGACGGTGATGCCCGTCATGCCCTCGACCGAGAACGTGTAGGTCTCGTCCGAATTGCCCACGTTGGTCACCGTGCGGGTGATCTTCTGCGAACCCGCCAGCTTGCCCAGCGCGATCGAGGCGCCGTTGAAGTTGCTCGGTTCGATCACCGGGACGCCGGCGTCCGTGCAGAACGACACCGGCAGCTGCGTGCCGCACAGGAAGCCGAGCCAGTCCGCGAAGCCCGAATCGAACACCAGGCCCGGATCGGCGGCGTTCATCGGCCGCACGTGGCCCGCACCCTGGCGGAAGATCACGACGGAGTCGGTGTTCGCACCGTCGAGCACGTCGGTGCCGGTGGTCATCAGCGCCGACTTGATCGCCATCGGCGACCAGGTCGGGTGCTGCTGCTTCATCAGCGCCGCCAGGCCGGCGACGTGCGGGCTCGACATCGACGTGCCGCTGTACAGGTCGAACAGCTTGCCGCCGTTGTTCGGCGGCGCGACGCCGGCGAGGATGTCCTGCCCCGGCGCGATCAGGTCGGGCTTGAGCAGGCTGCCGCTCGCCAGCAGCGGGCCCCGCGAGGAGAAGTCGGCCGTGTAGGGCGCCGCGACGTTGGTGAGGATGTCGGCGCGGCCGATCGTCGCGGTCGGGTTGGCCGTGGCGACGTAGGCCTTGAGCGGTGCGTAGGCATCGACCGTCAGGTGCACGGCAGCGATGTCGTAGGCGACGAACGGCGTCGTGTTGTTGCCGCCCGGGACGTTGACCAGCACCATGCCGACGCCGCCGGCTTCCTTGACGGCCGCGGCCTTGTTGACCAGCACGTTGCCGCCGCGGTGGCAGAGGACGATCTTGCCGGCCACTTTCGCCGGGTCGAGGCGCGCCGCGCCGTCCGCCGTGCCATAGCACTGCGCCAGCGTCGCGGCATTCGCGCCGGCGAGGCCGACCGCGCCGGCGTCGACCAGCGGCGCCGGGCCGGCCGTCAGCAGGTAGCCGGACCCGGTGTAGGTCGCGCCGTTGCCGAGCGTGACCGAGCCGCCGGAGATGCTGCGGTTGTGCGTCCCGGCCGCCACGGTGGTGACCCACGGGCTCGGGTGCGCGACCGTGCTGATCGTCGGGCCGTTGTTGCCGGCCGAGGTGGCGACGAAGATGCCGGCGTCGGCCGCGTACAGGAACGCGATCTCGACCGCGTCGCGGAAGTTGGTGCGCGAACCGCTGACCGAGTAGTTGATGACGTCGACGCCGTCGGCCACGGCCTGATCGATCGCGGCGAGCAGGTCGTCCGTCGTGCCGGAGCCGGTGCCGTCGGATTGCGACCACAGCGCCTTGTAGACCGAGATCCGGGCCCGCGGCGCGATCCCCGAGATCTTGCCGAGTGCTGCGGTGGTGCCGGTCGCCTGCACGCCCTCGTTGCCGGCGGCGGTGCTGGCGGTGTGGGTGCCATGGCCGTCGTAGTCGCGCGGCGAGTTGAACTCCCAGGGCAGGGTGGCGGCAACGCCCGCATCGCCGCCCAAGCCGGCGTTGTAGTAGCGCGCGCCGATCAGCTTCTGGTTGCAGTGGGAATGGTTGAACTGGTCGCCGTTCTGGCACTTGCCGTGCCAGGTGGTGATGTTCTGGTAGGACAGCTTGCCGTCCTGCGTGCCACTGCCGTTGGTGCCGGTGCGGTCCGAGAAGCTCGGGTGCTCCGGCCAGATGCCGGTGTCGATCACGCCGATGACGATGTTTTCACCGGTGCCCTTCGTCGCCCACCAGCCGGTGGGGCCGCTCAGGCCGAGAAAGGCCGGCGTGGACGAGGTGTCCTTGGTGCGCACCTCGTTGCGCGACACCGAGAGCACGCCTGGCGTCTGCGCCAGCTTCAGCGCCTGCGCCTCGGTCATGCGGGCCGCGAAGCCGTTGAAGACGTAGCCGTAGCTGTACACCTTGGTTGCGCCGCCGACGCCCGCCAGCGCGGCGTCGTGGCGCGACGCGAGGTAGCCCTTGTAGCTTGCCACGGCCGGCGCGTCCGGATCGATCTTCCTGCCGGCCGACGCCTTGGTGGCGCCGTAGCCCTTGACGCCGCCCGTGTAGGCGGTGACGGGTTCCTCGGCCATGCGCACGATGAAGGTGGCGGTGCCCGTGGCGCGTGCAGCGACATCGGAGGGCTCGATCCGGCCGGCCGTCGGCCGCTTGGCCGCGAGGGCCGACGACATCGAGGCCGAATCGGCGGTCGAGATGGATTCGCCACCTCCACCGCCGCCGCAGGCGGTCAGCGCCATGGCGGCCGCCGCGATCAAGCCTGGTTGCCAGAGTGTGAGTTTCATGGGGTGCCCTGAGTGACGTGGACGAACGCGTCGGCCACTCGGGGCCGTCGCGCGTGAAAGAGCATGGAGTGTCGACGCGCAGTGTGGCCTGACCAAGCGTACTGTCCCTACCCCGCGGTTCGGGGGTGCGACCGGCGCTGCGCCTAAAATCGACGTCCTGCCGCGAAACCGCTGGCGCCACAGGCCCGACCATGCTCCGCACGCTGTACGACAAGATCTGGGACGAGCATGTCGTCCACACCGAGGAGGACGGCACCGCCGTGCTCTACATCGACCGCCACCTGGTCCACGAGGTCACCAGCCCGCAGGCCTTCGACGGGCTCGATCTGGCCGGCCGCAAGGTCTGGCGCGTCTCGGCGAACCTGGCGGTCAGCGACCACAACGTGCCGACGACCGATCGCTCGCATGGCATCGCCGACCCGATCTCCAAGCTGCAGGTCGACACGCTGGACGCCAACTGCGATCGCGTCGGCATCACCCAGTTCAAGATGAACGACCGCCGCCAGGGCATCGTCCACGTGATCGGGCCGGAGCAGGGCGCCACGCTGCCGGGCATGACGGTCGTCTGCGGCGACTCGCACACCTCCACGCACGGCGCGTTCGGCGCGCTGGCGCACGGCATCGGCACCAGCGAGGTCGAGCACGTGCTGGCCACGCAGACGCTGCTGGCGCGCAAGGCGAAGAACATGCTGGTCAAGGTCGAGGGCCGGCTCGGCACCGGCGTGAGCGCCAAGGACGTGGTGCTGGCGATCATCGGCAAGATCGGCACGGCCGGTGGCACGGGCTACACGATCGAGTTCGCCGGCTCGGCGATCCGCGGCCTGAGCATGGAAGGCCGCATGACGGTCTGCAACATGGCGATCGAGGCCGGCGCCCGCGCCGGGCTGGTCGGCGTCGACGAGACGACGATCGCCTACGTCAAGGGGCGGCCGTACACGCCGGCCGGCATCGAATGGGAGCAGGCGCTGCGCTACTGGAGCACGCTGACGAGCGACCCGGGCGCGCACTTCGACGCCGTCGTGGAACTCGACGCCTCGACGATCCGCCCGCAGGTCACCTGGGGCACGTCGCCCGAGATGGTGCTGGCCATCGACGACCGCGTGCCCGACCCGGACCGCGAGAAGGACGCCGGCAAGCGCGGCGCGATCGAACGCGCGCTGCAGTACATGGCGCTGGAGCCGAACAAGCCGATCGCCGACATCCTGATCGACAAGGTCTTCATCGGCTCGTGCACCAACTCGCGGATCGAGGACCTGCGCGAGGCCGCCAACGTCGTGCGCCACCTGCGCAAGCGCATCGCGAAGAACGTCAAGCTGGCGCTGGTCGTGCCCGGCTCCGGGCTCGTGAAGGAACAGGCCGAGCGCGAAGGGCTCGACCTCGTCTTCAAGGGCGCCGGCTTCGAGTGGCGCGAACCCGGTTGCTCGATGTGCCTGGCGATGAACGCAGACCGGCTCGAGCCCGGCGAGCGCTGCGCCTCGACCAGCAACCGCAACTTCGAGGGCCGGCAGGGCGCCGGCGGGCGCACTCACCTGGTCAGCCCGGCGATGGCAGCGGCTGCCGCCATCGAAGGCCACTTCGTCGACGTCAGCCGTTTGAGCTGAACAGGATTCCCATGACGCCGTTTCGCATCCACACCGGCCTGGTCGCACCGATGGACCGGGAGAACGTCGACACCGACGCGATCATCCCCAAGCAGTTCCTGAAGTCGATCAAGCGCTCGGGCTTCGGCCCGAACCTGTTCGACGAGTGGCGCTACCTCGACCACGGCGAGCCGGGGCAGGACCCGGCCTCGCGCCGGCCGAACCCCGACTTCGTGCTGAACCAGCCACGCTACCAGGGTGCCTCGGTGCTGCTGGCGCGCAAGAACTTCGGCTGCGGCTCGTCGCGCGAGCACGCGCCGTGGGCGCTCGACCAGTTCGGCTTCCGCGCGATCATCGCGCCCAGCTACGCCGACATCTTCTTCAACAACTGCTTCAAGAACGGCCTGCTGCCGATCGTGCTGCCCGAAGACACGGTCGCGCGCCTGTTCGACGAAGCCGCTGCGTTCATCGGCTACCAGCTCACGATCGACCTCGAGCAGCAACTCGTCGTCAAGCCGGATGGCACGACCGTCCCGTTCGACGTGCAGCCGTTCCGCAAGTACTGCCTGCTCGGCGGCTTCGACGACATCGGCCTGACGCTGCGCCACGCCGACAAGATCCGCGCCTTCGAGGCTGAACGGCTGATGACCAAGCCGTGGCTCGCGCACACGATCTGACCCCGAACGACAACCACAGGAAGTTCCGCCTTGAAGATTGCAATCCTGCCGGGTGACGGCATCGGCACCGAGATCGTCGCGCAGGCCGTGCGCGTGCTGGGCGCGCTCGATCTGCGGTTCGAGACCGAGACCGCGCTGGTCGGTGGTGCCGCCTACGATGCCCACGGCCACCCGCTGCCCGAGGCCACGCTGAAGCTGGCGCAGGGCGCGGATGCCGTGCTGTTCGGCGCCGTCGGCGACTGGAAGTACGACAAGCTGGAGCGCGCGCTGCGCCCCGAGCAGGCGATCCTCGGGCTGCGCAAGAGCCTGGGCCTGTTCGCGAACTTCCGCCCGGCGATCTGCTACGAGCAGCTCACGCACGCGTCGAGCCTGAAGCCCGAACTCGTGGCCGGGCTCGACATCCTGATCATCCGCGAGCTCACCGGCGACATCTACTTCGGCCAGCCGCGCGGCCGCCGCGAGTCGCCCGACGGAGCGTTCGCCGGCGCCGAGGAGGCGTTCGACACGATGCGCTACTCGCGCCCCGAGATCGAACGCATCGCGCACGTCGCGTTCCAGGCCGCGCGCAAGCGCAACAAGCGCCTGACCAGCGTCGACAAGGCCAACGTGCTCGAGACCTTCCAGTTCTGGAAGGACATCGTCACCGAGGTGCACGCGCAGTACCCCGATGTGGCGCTCGACCACATGTACGTGGACAACGCGGCGATGCAGCTGGTCAAGGACCCGAAGAAGTTCGACGTGATCGTCACCGGCAACATGTTCGGCGACATCCTGTCCGACGAGGCCGCGATGCTGACCGGCTCGATCGGCATGCTGCCGTCGGCCTCGCTCAACTCGTCCGGCAAGGGCCTGTACGAGCCCAGCCACGGCAGCGCGCCCGACATCGCCGGCAAGAACCTCGCGAATCCGCTGGCTACAATACTGTCTGCCGCCATGATGCTTCGCTTTTCACTCAACCAGCCCGCCGCCGCCGACCGCATCGAGTCGGCCGTGCAGCGCGTGCTCGCGCAGGGGCTGCGCACGAGCGACATCTGGTCCTCAGGCACGACCAAGGTCGGCACGATCGAGATGGGCGACGCCGTCGTCGCCGCGCTCTCGTCCGCCACCGCGAAAACCACGATTACCAAGGGCTAGCAGGCTCCGGTTCGTGTCGCCCCATCCCTTGGCGAGCGAGCCGGGGGAGCAAAGAGGTTTCGATCAACTTTTTTCACTGGGGCAAGAACGATGACAGCACTCACGGGTTTGGTTGGATGGCGCGGCATGGTCGGTTCCGTGCTGATGGACCGCATGCAGGCCGAAGGCGACTTCGACCACATCGAGCCGATGTTCTTCAGCACGAGCAATGCCGGCGGCACTGCGCCGTCGATGGCGAAGAACGAGAAGACCCTGTTCGACGCCTATGACATCGACGCGCTGAAGCGCTGCGAGATCATCGTCACCGCGCAAGGCGGCGACTACACGTCCGACGTGTTCCCGCGCCTGCGCGCCGCCGGCTGGACCGGCCACTGGATCGACGCCGCCTCCACGCTGCGCATGAAGGACGACGCCGTCATCGTGCTCGACCCGGTCAACATGCCGGTGATCAAGGACGCGCTCGCCAAGGGCGGCCGCAACTGGATCGGCGGCAACTGCACGGTCAGCTGCATGCTGATGGGCGTGGGCGCGCTCTACAAGGCCGGCCTGGTCGAGTGGATGAACACCATGACCTACCAGGCCGCTTCCGGCGGCGGCGCGGCGCACATGCGTGAACTGCTGACCCAGTACGGCACGCTGAACGCGTCGGTCCGTCACCTGCTCGACGACCCGAAGAGCGCGATTCTCGAGATCGACCGCCAGCTCGCCGCCACGCAGCGCGGCCTGTCCGACGCCGAAACCGCGAACTTCGGCGTGCCGCTGGGCGGCAGCCTGATCCCGTGGATCGACAAGGATCTCGGCGACGGGATGAGCAAGGAAGAGTGGAAGGGCGAGGCCGAGACCAACAAGATCCTCGGCCAGGGCGCGGGCTTCGGCTCGGCCGCCACGCCGGTCGACGGCTTCTGCGTGCGCGTCGGCGCGATGCGCTGTCACAGCCAGGCGCTGCTGTTCAAGCTCAAGAAGGACGTGCCGCTGGCCGATATCGAGGCGCTGATCGCGAACGACAACGCGTGGGTCAAGCTGGTGCCGAACACGAAGGAAGCCACCTTGCGCGACCTGACCCCGGTGGCGGTGACCGGCACGATGACGATCCCGGTCGGGCGACTGAGGAAGATGTCGATGGGGCCGGAGTACCTGGGCGCGTTCACGATCGGCGACCAGCTGCTGTGGGGCGCGGCCGAACCGCTGCGCCGCATGCTGCGGATCGTGGTCGAAGCCTGAGGCGGGGAGTCGCGCGGCACTTGTTGCGGCGCGACCACGGCTTGATCCGGTCGATCTCTCGAACAGCGCAGAATGTCAGCCATTGCATTAGCTTGTCAGCGTATCTCGTTGATGTTATTGTGATTTCCACACTTTTGCCCTGCGACCGCGTTTCTGGCGGCTGGAAGGGCGGAAACGACGCTGTCGATATCGGCGGATGCGCGCAGGCGCTCGCCTCGTCTTTTTGGGAGACGCCTTGAAAAGAAGCTTGACGTTCTCGGGGCGTTTCGCCCTGACCGGGGTGGCCGCGGCTGCGTTGATCATGGCGGCGCCCGCGGCCTGGTCTCTGGGATTGGGGCGGGTTCAGGTGCAGTCGGCGCTCGGCGAGGTGCTCCGTGCGGAGATCGACGTCACCAGCATGACGCCCGAGGAAGCGGCGAACCTGCGCGTGCGCGTCGCGCCGCCCGAGTCGTACAGGGCGGCCGGTGTCGAGTACAACGCCGTGCTGCCCGGCACGCAGGTCGAACTGCTGCGCCGCGCCGATGGCCGGCCGTACCTGCGCTTGACGAGCGACCGCGGGGTGCAGGAGCCCTTCGTCGACGTCATCCTCGAGCTCAACTGGTCATCGGGCCGGCTGGTGCGCGAATACACGATGTTGTTCGATCCGCCGGTCACGGCCCGGGCCGTGCCGCCTGCACCTGCGCCGACCACCGGGCCTGCGATGAGCGCGGCCACGCCCGTGCCCGCCGCCCCGCCGCGAGCGGCTGAACGCCGGGCCGCGCCGGCACCCGTGCCGATGGTCGACGCTGCGCCCGCGCCCGCACGGGCGCCGCGCGAAGCCGCCGCGCCGCGGGAGCCGCGCGCCGTGGCGGTCAGGCCGGCCGATGCGCCGGCGCCGGCGCCGGCGGGTGCCGACGATTACAGGGTCCGCCCCGGCGACTCGCTGTCGAAGATCGCGACGCGCACGCAGCGGCCGGGCGTCTCGCTCGACCAGATGCTGGTGTCGCTCTACCGCGGCAATCCGCAGGCATTCATGGACAACAACATGAACCGGCTGAAGGCCGGCGTCGTGTTGGCCGTGCCGAGCGAAGAGGCCGCCAAGGCCGTCACGCCGAACGAGGCGCGTCAGGTCATCCAGGCGCAAAGCGCCGACTTCGGTGCCTACCGCCAGCGCCTGGCCGGCGCGGTGCCGACCACCCGGCCCGAGGGCAGCGCCCGCCAGGCGAGCGGCAAGGTCCAAGCGTCGGTCGACGACCGCAAGCAGGCCGCGTCCGCCACGCCGGACAAGCTGACGCTCAGCAAGGGCACGGCCGGCACGAAGGCCGAAGAGCAGATCTCGAAGGACCGCGCCAAGAAGGCGGACGACGTGCGCGTCGCCGAGCTCGCGAAGAACGTGGACGAGCTGAAGAAGCTGTCCGGCGCCACTGCCAGCGCGGCCGCGCCGAAGGCCGCGGCACCGGCGCCTGCCGCGTCGGCCGCCACGACGGCGGCGACGGCCGCCGCCAAGCCGGCTCCGACGCCCGCGGCGGCACCGGCGCCTGTCGCGGCGCCCGTGGTGGTCGCCGCGGCACCGGCACCCGCACCTACGCCTGCACCGGCACCCGCAGCGGCACCCGCACCGGCACCGACGCCCGCAGTGCCGCCGCCCGCGGCTGCGCCGGCCATCGTGGCGTCTGCACCCATGACGGCTTCCGCGCCGACACCGGCGGTGGTAGCCTCGGCCGCACCGGCTGCGCCGGTCGTCGCGCGTCCGGCCGCCAGTGCGCCGGCGGTCGCGAAATCGCCGGTCAAGGCACCGCTGCCGGCCGAGGAGCCCAGCGTCATCGGTTCGCTGCTCGACGACAACCCGATGGCGCTCGGCATCGGCGGGCTGGCGCTCGCGCTGCTTGCCGGCTTCGGCGTCTACAAGTTCGCGCGCCGCGCCGGCAAGGACAGTGGCGAGACCTCGTTCCTCGAGAGCCGGTTGCAGCCCGATTCGTTCTTCGGCGCCAGCGGCGGCCAGCGCATCGACACCCGCGATGCCGGTGGCACCTCGTCGTCGATGAGCTACTCGCTGAGCCAGCTCGACGCGATCGGCGATGTCGACCCGGTCGCCGAGGCGGATGTCTACCTCGCCTACGGCCGCGACCTGCAGGCCGAGGAGATCCTGAAGGAGGCGATGCGCAGCAACCCGGACCGCATGGCGATCCGGACCAAGCTGCTCGAGGTCTACGCCAAGCGCCGCGACACCAAGGGCTTCGAACTGCTGGCCACGCAGCTGTACGCGTTGACGCGCGGGCAGGGCGAGGACTGGGCCAAGGCGCAGGAGCTGGGCGTCCAGATCGATTCCGACAACCCGCTCTACAGGCCGGGCGGCATGCCTGCGGGCATGCAGCGGGACGGCGGCGAGGTGCTCGAGCCGCTCGACGCGAGCACGATGCCGCAGTCGGTGCTGCCGTCGCCTTCGCAGTTCGGCAACTCGGTTCGTGGCGCGCTGATGACCGACAGCGGTCGCAGCGTCGGCGCTGATCTGGACCTGGATCTGGGCAACCCGGAGACCGGCCAACCCAGCGTGCGCGGCAACCTCGAGACCACGCAGGCGTTCACGCCGTCTCCCCCGCCGCCGCCGCCGGTCGCGGACGACATGTCGCTCGACTTCGCGCTGCCCGACGTGCCGGAACTGCAGGCCAAGCCGGCACCGCGCCCGACCGAGCCGTCGACCTTCGACCTGTCCGACATCTCGCTCGATCTCGATATGCCGCCGACCATCCCGGTGGCGCCCGAGGCCACGCGTGCGCCTGCTGGCGCGTCCACCTCCGCCTTCGGCAAGCTGGACATGCCGGCGATCGACGATGTCGAGGACGACCCGATGTCCCGCAAGCTCGAGCTCGCCGAAGAGTTCCGCCAGATCGGCGATAACGACGGCGCGCGCGATCTGCTGCACGAAGTCGTCGCCAAGTCGAGCGGCAGCGTCAAGACCCGCGCGCAAAGCATGCTGGCCGACCTCGGGTGATCGGCGGCAGCGGAGCGCCCTCGTGAGGGTGGTGCTCGGCGTCGCCTACCGCGGCCAGGCCTACCGCGGCTGGCAGAGCCAGCCCGACGGGCAGACGGTCCAGGACCGGCTGGAGCACGCACTCGGCAAGTTCGCGGACGTGCCGCTGCGCACGGTCTGCGCCGGCCGCACCGACACCGGCGTGCACGCACTCAACCAGGTCGTTCACCTCGACACGCCGATCGATCGGACCGAGTCGTCCTGGGTGCGCGGCACCAACCGCTTCCTGCCGCCGGACATCGCGGTGCAATGGTGCAGGCGCTTCGACGACGAATCGTTCCACGCCCGCTACGGTGCGATCGGCCGGCGCTATGTGTACGTGCTGCTCGAATCGCCGGTTCGCCCGGCGGTCGAGGCGGGCTCGGTGGGCTGGAGCTTTCGCCCGCTCGACGGCGCGCGCATGCAGGAGGCCGCGGCGCTGCTGATCGGCGAGCATGACTTCAGCGCGTTCCGCTCGTCCGAATGCCAGGCGCCGACGCCGGTGAAGACGATCCGCGGGGTCACCATCACCCGCCGCGGTGCGTACTGGCGCTTCGAGTTCGACGCCAACGCGTTCCTGCACCACATGGTGCGCAATTTGATGGGTGCGCTGCTGGCGGTCGGCGGGAGCGTGCGCGACGCCGCCTGGCTCGCCGAGGTGCTGGCGGGGCGGGACCGGAGCCGCGCGGCACCCACCTTTCCCGCAGACGGGTTGTACTTTGTCGGGCCGTACTACGATCCGGCCCACGGCATCCCGCAGCGCACGCCCGCGTTCGACTGGCTGCCGTGATTGCAGCCCCATGAACCAGCGCACCCGAATCAAGATCTGCGGCCTGACCCGCGAGGCCGATGTCGACGCGGCCGTCGAGGCGGGCGCCGACGCGATCGGCCTCGTCTTCTACGCCGGCAGCGCGCGCCACATCCCGCTGGCGCGCGCCGCGGTGCTGGCGCGCCGCTTGCCGCCGTTCGTCACGCCGGTCGGCCTGTTCGTGAACGCCTCGCCGGACGAGATCGCCACGGCGACTGCGGCGATCCCGTCGCTCCTGCTGCAGTTCCACGGCGACGAAACGCCTGATCAATGCGCCCAGCCGGGCCGGCCCTACCTGCGGGCGGCGCGCATGACCGCCGGCTTGGATTTGCTAGACTTCGCCTCCCGGTTTGCACAGGCCCAGGCCATCCTGCTCGACGCGCATGTCGAGGGTTATGGCGGTGGTGGAAAGGTTTTCGATTGGTCTCTCATTCCCTCCGACGTGCCCCTTCCAGTCGTTTTGTCTGGTGGGTTGCATGCCGGAAATGTGATCCAAGGCATCCAGACGCTGCGGCCGTGGGCCGTTGACGTCAGCTCCGGCGTGGAGTCGGCCAAAGGCATCAAGGATGCCGCCGCGATCCGCCGGTTCTGCGATGCAGTTCGAGAGGCCGATGCCCTCGCTGCTGCCTCGCCCGCCTGATCAATCCGAATCTTTCATCATGTCGAACTACCAACAACCCGATGCCTCGGGCCACTTCGGCCCCTATGGCGGCAGCTTCGTCGCCGAAACGCTGGTGCATGCGCTCGACGAGCTCAAGCAGGCCTACGCCGAGGTCCAGAACGATCCGGCGTTCATCGCCGAATTCAAGTCCGAGCTGAAGCACTTTGTCGGTCGCCCGAGCCCGATCTACCACGCGGCGCGGATGAGCCGCGAACTCGGCGGCGCGCAGATCTTCCTGAAGCGCGAGGACCTCAACCACACCGGCGCCCACAAGGTCAACAACACGATCGGCCAGGCGATGCTCGCGCGGCGCATGGGCAAGCCGCGCGTGATCGCCGAGACCGGCGCCGGCCAGCATGGCGTGGCGACGGCGACCATCTGCGCGCGCTACGGCCTGGAGTGCGTCGTCTACATGGGCAGCGAAGACGTGAAGCGCCAGTCGCCGAACGTCTACCGCATGAACCTGCTGGGGGCGAAGGTGGTGCCGGTCGAGAGCGGCTCCAAGACGTTGAAGGACGCGCTGAACGAGGCGCTGCGCGACTGGGTCACCAACGTCGAGAACACCTTCTACATCATCGGCACCGTGGCCGGCCCGCACCCGTACCCGACAATGGTGCGCGACTTCCAGCGCGTGATCGGCGACGAATGCCTGGTGCAGATGCCGGAGATGGTCGGCAAGCAACCCGATGCCGTGATCGCCTGCGTCGGCGGCGGCAGCAACGCGATGGGCATCTTCTACCCGTACATCGACCACGCCGGCACGCGGCTGATCGGCGTCGAGGCTGCCGGGCTCGGCATCGAGACCGGCAAGCACGCCGCGTCGCTCAGCGCCGGCTCGCCCGGCGTGCTGCACGGCAACCGCACCTACCTGCTGCACGACGCGAACGGCCAGATCACCGAGACGCATTCGATCTCGGCCGGGCTCGACTACCCCGGCGTCGGCCCGGAGCACGCGTATCTCAAGGACATCGGCCGCGCCGAGTACGTCGGCATCACCGACCAGGAGGCGCTCGACGCCTTCCACCGCCTGTGCCGCACCGAGGGCATCATCCCGGCGCTGGAATCGGCGCATGCCGTGGCCTACGCGATGAAGCTGGCGCCGACGATGCGCGCGGACCAGCACCTGCTCGTGAACCTGTCCGGCCGCGGCGACAAGGACATCGGCACGATCGCCGACCTGTCCGGTGCCGACTTCTTCTGCCGCCCCTCCTGCCAGGGCCAGACCGCCAAGGGCGGCGACGCCATCGTGAAGGGCCCGAAATGAGCCGCATCAAGGCCACCTTCGACGCGTTGCAGGCCAGCGGCCGCAAGGCGCTCATTCCGTACGTGACCTCGGGCGACCCGTTCGCCGACGCGACGGTCGACATCATGCTCGCGATGGCCAACGCCGGCGCCGACGTGATCGAGCTCGGCGTGCCGTTTTCCGACCCGATGGCCGACGGCCCGGTGATCCAGAAGGCCGGCGAGCGCGCACTGGCGCGCGGCATCGGCCTGCCGCAGGTGCTCGACATGGTGCGCGGCTTCCGCCGGGCGAACGACACCACGCCGGTCGTGCTGATGGGCTACGCCAACCCGGTCGAGCGCTACGGCGTCGACCGGTTCGTGGCGGACGCGAAGGACGCCGGCGTCGACGGCGTGCTCGTCGTCGACTACCCGCCGGAGGAGTGCGAGGCCTTCGCGGCCCAGCTGCGCGGGCAGGGCATCGACCTGATCTTCCTGCTGGCGCCGACCTCGACCGAATCGCGCATGGCGCAGGTCGGGCGCATCGCCAGCGGCTACGTCTACTACGTCTCGCTGAAGGGCGTGACGGGCGCCGGCAACCTCGACACCGCCGCGGTGGCCGCCGCGGTGCCGCGCATCAAGACCTTCGTCAAGCTGCCGGTCGGCGTCGGCTTCGGCATCCGCGACGCGAAGACCGCGCAGGCGGTGGCCGCCGTGTCCGATGCGGTCGTGATCGGCACCGCCCTGATTCAATTGCTGGAAACGCAGACGCGCGAGAATGTGGCCTCTGCCGCGGGCCGGTTCATCGCCGGGATCCGCGCCGCGCTAGATTCCTGAAAGGAACGTCATGAGCTGGTTGGAAAAACTGCTGCCGCCGAAGATTCAGCCCAACGAGCGCGGCGAACGCCGCACCGTGCCCGAGGGCCTGTGGATCAAGTGCCCGCAGTGCGAGACGGTGCTCTACAAGACCGACCTCGAGCAGAACATCAACGTCTGCCCCAAGTGCAGCCACCACCACCGGATCGGCGCGCGGGCGCGGCTCGATGCGTTCCTCGATGCGGAAGGCCGCTACGAGATCGGCCAGGAGGTGCTGCCGGTCGACGCGCTGAAGTTCAAGGACAGCAAGAAGTACACCGAACGCCTGAAGGACGCGCTCGAGAACACCGGCGAGACCGATGCGCTGGTCGTGATGGGCGGCTCGGTGCTGAGCGTGCCACTCGTCGCAGCGTGCTTCGAGTTCGAGTTCATGGGCGGCTCGATGGGCTCGGTGGTCGGCGAGCGCTTCGTGCGCGGCGTCGAGACCGCGATCGAGCAGCGCACCCCGTTCGTCAGCTTCACCGCCACCGGCGGCGCGCGCATGCAGGAGGGCCTGCTGAGCCTGCTGCAGATGGCCAAGACCAACGCCGCGCTGACGCACCTCGCCAAGGCGCGCCTGCCGTACATCAGCGTGCTGACCGACCCGACGATGGGCGGCGTCTCGGCCAGTTTCGCGTTCGTCGGTGATGTGGTCATCGCCGAGCCGCAGGCGCTGATCGGCTTCGCCGGCCCGCGCGTGATCGAGAACACCGTGCGCGAGAAGCTGCCCGAGGGCTTCCAGCGCGCCGAGTTCCTGCTGCAGACCGGCGCGATCGACACCATCGTCGACCGCCGCGAGCTGCGCGGCGTGATCGCGCGCGCGATCGCGATGCTGCAGCGCCAGAGCGCCGACGCGGTGACCTGATGCCCGCATCCGACCCGGCGAGCGCGCCGCCGCGCACGCTTGCCGACTGGCTCGCGCACTGCCTGCGCCTGCACCCGAAAGAGATCGACATGACGCTGGCGCGGGTGCGCCGTGTCCGCGAACGCCTGGGCCTCGATTTCACGATGCCGGTGATCGCGGTGGCCGGCACCAACGGCAAGGGCTCGACCTGCGCGATGCTGGAGGCGATCGTGCTGGCGGCCGGCTACCGCGTCGGCCTGTACTCCAAGCCGCACCTGGTGCACTTCGAGGAGCGCTGCCGGGTCAACGGCACGATGGTCGAGGCGGCGGCGCTGCTGCCGCACTTCGAGGCCGTCGAGCAGGCGCGCGGCGACACCGCGCTGACCTACTTCGAGTTCACGACGCTGGCGATCTTCCGCCTGCTGTCGCAGCAGCCGCTCGATCTCGTGATCCTCGAAGTGGGCATGGGCGGGCGGCTCGACGCCGTCAACGCGTTCGATGCCGACTGCGCGATCATCACCAGCATCGACATCGACCACGCCGAGTTCCTCGGCCCCGATCGCGAGACCATCGCGATCGAGAAGGCCGGGATCATGCGCGCCGGCACGCCGGTGATCGTCAGCGACCCGCGGCCGCCGCAGAGCCTGAGCGACACCGCCGCGCGGGTCGGCGCCGACCTGTGGCTGGTCGGGCGCGATTTCAGCTTCAGCGGCGACAAGCAGCAGTGGAACTGGGCAGGGCGCGCGCGCCGCTACAACGGCCTGGGCTACCCGGCGCTGCGTGGCGCGAACCAGCTGCTCAACGCGGCCGGCGTGCTCGCCGCGTTCGAGGCACTGCGGCTGCGCGTGCCGATCACCGCGCAGGCGGTGCGGCAGGGCTTCGCCACGGTCGAACTGCCGGGTCGCTTCCAGATCGTCGCCGGCCAGCCGACGATGGTGCTCGACGTGGCGCACAACCCGCACGCCGTCGCCACGCTGGCGCAGAACCTCGACCAGATGGGTTTCTTCCCGCGCACCCACGCGGTGTTCGGCGTGATGGCGGACAAGGACGTCGACGCGCTGCTGAGGCGCATGGCGCCGCTGGTCGATCACTGGCACTTCACCGACCTGCCGCTGCCGCGTGCGGCGACCGCCTCGCAACTCGCGGGCAAGCATGCCGCGCTCGCGTTGAAAGGCCCGGGCCCGATCACGGTGCACACCCACGCCAGCCCGAAGGAAGCGCTTGCCGCAGCCCTCGCTGCCGCCGACCCCGCTGATAGAATCGTCGTCTTTGGATCGTTCAACACCGTGGGTGGCGTGCTCGCCGATGGCGTGCCCCGCCTGACGGGCCAACACGCAGTCTGAAGGCCGCGCGAGCGGCTCGAAGTCCCTCGATCGAGGCGCCTGCGCGGTCACGGCGCGGGCCGCACGACAAGGCCGACGGCGCCGCCCACCACAGGCCTCACTGGAACTCGCATCGCATGGGTTTGCTGTCCGTTTTCAAGCGCCGCACCGACACCTCGGCTGCCGGCAGCGCAGCGAGCGACACCGCCGATGCGGTCCAGCAGGCGCGCGTGCGTGCCCGCCAGCGGCTGATCGGCGCCGCGGTGCTGGTGGTGATCGGCATCGTCGGGTTTCCGCTCGTCTTCGAGACGCAGCCGCGGCCGATCCCGGTCGACATCCCGATCGAGGTGCCGCGCAAGGACAACGCACCGCCGCTGGTGATGCCGTCGAAGGCCCCGGTCGTGAGCGCGCCGGCGTCGGCACCCGCCGCCCCGCCGGTGACGACCGCGGCCAACGAGATGATCACCGAGCCGCGCGAAGAGGCGGGACGCAACGTGCCGCCCGCCGCCGCGCCCGAAGCGCCGACCCAGGCTGTCGCACCCAAGACCGACGCCCGGGCCGATGCGAGGGCCGATTCGAAACCCGAGCCCAAGCCGGAACAGAAGCCAGAGACCAAGCCGGCCGCCCGGCCCGAGCCGAAGCCGGCGACGGCGGCCGCCGATGCCGCGAAGGCCCGCGCGCTGCTGGAGGGCAAGGTCGCTGCCGTCACGCCCGCACCCACGCCGGACGCGGCTGACGCCGGGCGCTTCGTGGTGCAGGTCGGTGCCTTCGCGGACGCTGCGGCGGCGCGCGAAACCCGCGTCAAGGTCGAGAAGCTCGGGCTGAAGACCTACACCCAGGTCGCGGCCACGCCGTCCGGCAACCGCATCCGTGTGCGAGTCGGGCCGTTCGGCACCCGCGACGAGGCCGCCAAGGCGCAGGCCAAGGCGAAGGGCGCCGGTCTCACCGCCGTCGTGCTGACGCTGTGAGGCGCCGGTGAACATCGACCTCGGCTGGGTGGACATCGGGCTGGCGGCATTCCTGTTGCTGTCGGTCCTGATCGGCCTGATGCGCGGGGTCGTGTTCGAGGTGCTGTCGCTGATTGGCTGGTTCGTCGCGTACTTCGTCGGGCTCTGGCTGACGCCGATGTTCGTCGCCTCCATGCCCGTCGGCGCCCCGGGGTCGACGCTGAACTACGTCGTGACGTTCGCGTGCGTGTTCCTCGTCGCGCTGGTGGTCTGGAGCATCGGCGCGCGCCTGGTGCGCGCGCTGATCCGCGCCACGCCGCTCAGCCCGGTCGACCGCGTGCTCGGCGCGGGCTTCGGCCTCGTGCGCGGCCTGGTCGTGCTGCTCATCGTCGCGACGGTCGTCGGCATCTCGCCCTGGGGGCGCTCGCCCGCGTGGCAGGCATCGCAGGGCGTCGGCTGGCTGAACGCGCTGGTGCACGAGCTTCGCCCGTTGTTCACCAACGAAACCCCTTCTCAATCCTCGACGGCGTGACGACACGGTCGGCCCGCTGAACCAAGGTATCAAATCATGTGCGGCATCGTCGGCGTCATCTCCAAGGGCGCGGTCAACCAACTGATCTACGACTCGCTGCTGCTGCTGCAGCACCGGGGGCAGGACGCGGCCGGCATCGTCACGATGCAGGGAACCAAGTGCTTCATGCACAAGGCGCGCGGCATGGTGCGCGACGTGTTCCGCACCCGCAACATGCGCGGCCTGCCGGGCACCGTGGGCCTGGGCCAGGTGCGCTACCCGACGGCCGGCAACGCCTACAGCGAAGAGGAGGCGCAGCCGTTCTACGTCAACGCGCCGTTCGGCATCGTGTTGGTGCACAACGGCAACCTGACCAACGCGCTGGCGCTCAAGCAGGAGCTGGTCGACATCGACCGCCGCCACATCAACACCACCAGCGACACCGAGGTGCTGATCAATGTCGTCGCGCACGAGCTCGCGCTCGCCACGCGCGACCGGCCGCTCACGCCCGATCTGGTGTTCGACGCGGTGCGCGCCGTACACAAGCGCATCAAAGGCTCGTATGCGGTGGTCGCGCTGATCGCCGGCCACGGGCTGCTGGCGTTCCGCGATCCCTTCGGCATCCGGCCGCTGTGCGTGGGCGAGGGTACCGGCCCCGAAGGGCGCGAGGTGATGGTCGCGAGCGAATCGGTCGCGATCGAGGGCACCGGCCACCAGGTCCTGCGCGACGTGGCGCCGGGCGAGGCGCTGTTCATCGATCTCGAAGGCACGGTGCACGCGCGCCAGTGCGCCGAGAACCCGAGCCTGAACCCGTGCATGTTCGAGTACGTGTACCTCGCCCGGCCCGATTCCATCATGGACGGCATCTCGGTCTACCAGGCGCGCCTGAACATGGGCGAGACGCTGGCGCAGCGCCTGATCTCCACCATCCCGCCGAACGAGATCGACGTCGTGATCCCGATCCCCGAATCGAGCCGCCCGTCGGCGATGCAGCTCGCGCAGCGCATCGGCAAGCCCTACCGCGAGGGCTTCGTGAAGAACCGCTACGTCGGCCGCACCTTCATCATGCCGGGGCAGGGCGCGCGCAAGAAATCGGTGCGGCAGAAGCTCAACGCGATCGGCGTCGAGTTCAAGGGCCGCAACGTGCTGCTGGTCGACGACTCGATCGTGCGCGGCAACACCAGCAAGGAGATCGTGCAGATGGCGCGCGATGCCGGCGCGCGCAAGGTCTACATGGCCTCGGCCGCGCCACCGGTGCGCTACCCGAACGTCTACGGCATCGACATGCCGACCAGCGAGGAGCTGATCGCCCACGGCCGCACGATCGAGGAGATCCGCCAGTTCATCGGCGCCGACGCGCTGATCTACCAGGACGTGGACGCGATGAAGCGCGTGGTCGGTGCACTGAACGCCAAGCTGCGCAGCTTCGAGGCCTCGTGCTTCGACGGGCACTACATCACCGGCGACGTGAGCGCTGCCGATTTCACCGCAATGGCAGAGCAGCGCAAGGCCCAGGTCGACGAGGAAGAGAGCGAGGACCGCACGCGGCTCGCCTTGCAGAACGGCGAACCCGCATGACGACACGAGACGATGAGAGCCGGCGCATCGCGCGCGCCGTGCTGCCCGAAGGCCTGCGGCGCGAGACGCTCGCGGTGCGCACCGCGCTCGCCCCCAGCCAGCACGGCGAGAACTCCGAAGCGCTGTTCCTGACCAGCGCCTTCGTCCAGCCCGACGCGGCGACGATGGCGCGGCGCTTCGCCGAGTCCGAGGATTTCACCTACGCCCGCACCAGCAACCCGACCGTGCGCAGCTTCGAGGCGCGGCTGGCCGCGATGGAAGGCGCCGAGGCGGCGATCGCCACCAGCACCGGCATGAGCGCGATCCTGCTGCTCGGCATGGGCCTGCTCAAGGCCGGCGATCACGTGATCTGCTCGCGGTCGGTGTTCGGCTCGACGATCAACCTGTTCGCGAAGGAATTCGCCAAGTTCGGCGTGCGCACGACCTTCGTCTCGCAGACCGACCTGGGCGCGTGGCGCGCCGCGCTCGACCCGGCCACGCGCCTGCTGTTCGCCGAGACGCCGACCAACCCGCTGACCGAGGTCTGCGACATCCGTGCGCTCGCCGACATCGCGCACGGGGCCGGCGCCTTGCTCGCGGTCGACAACACCTTCTGCTCGCCGGCGCTGCAGCGCCCGCTCGAGCATGGCGCCGACATCGCGATGCACGCCGGCACCAAGTACCTCGACGGCCAGGGCCGCGTGATGGGCGGCGCGCTGGCCGGGCCGTCGAAGATCATCCGCGACGTGCTGGGCCCCGTGATGCGCACCACCGGCATGGTGCTCGCGCCGTTCAACGCCTGGGTGCTGCTGAAGGGCATGGAGACGCTCGACATCCGCATGCGCGCGCAGAGCGCCAACACGCTGCAGGTCGCGCAGTGGCTCGAGCAGCATCCCGAGGTCGAGCGGGTGTACTACCCCGGCCTGGCGTCGCACGGGCAGTACGCGCTCGCGATGCGGCAGCAATCGGAACTCGGCGGCGCGCTGCTGTCGTTCGACGTGCGCGGCGCCACGCCCGAAGCGGCGCGCGCGAACGCGTTTCACGTGCTCGACAGCACGCGCGTGCTGTCGGTCGCCACCAACCTGGGCGACACCAAGACGATCATCACGCACCCCGCGACCACCTCGCACGGGCGCCTCACCGAAGACCAGCGCCGCGCCGCTGGCATCGGCCAGGGGCTGGTGCGCGTGGCCGTCGGCCTCGAGCACCCGCTGGACGTCATCGACGACCTGCAGCGCGGCCTGTCCACCTTGAAATCCCGATGAGCGCCACCGTCCGCACCCGCATCGCCCCGTCGCCGACGGGCTTCCTGCACCTCGGCACGGCGCGCACCGCGCTGTACTCGTGGGCCTACGCCCGCCACTTCGGCGGTCAGTTCGTGCTGCGCATCGAGGACACCGACGTCGCCCGTTCCACCCAGGATTCGGTCGACCAGATCCTCGCCTCGATGCACTGGCTCGGGCTCGACTACGACGAGGGCCCGATCTACCAGATGCAGCGGCTGGAGCGCTATCAGGCCGTCGTGCAGCAGATGCTCGCGGCAGGCACCGCCTACCGCTGCTACTGCACGCCCGAGGAACTCGAGGCGATGAAGGCCGCGCAGGAGGCGCGCGGCGAGAAGCGCCGCTACGACGGCACCTGGCGCCCGATGCCGGGCAAGGTGCTGCCGCCGGTGCCGGCGGGCGTCGACCCGGTCGTGCGCTTCTGCAATCCGCCCGATGGCGAGGTGAGCTGGGAAGACCTGGTCAAGGGCCGCATCACGATCTCGAACCGCGAGATCGACGACCTGATCATCGTGCGGCCGGACGGTGTGCCGACGTACAACTTCTGCGTCGTCGTCGACGACTGGGACATGGCCATCACGCACGTGTTCCGCGGCGACGAGCACGTCAACAACACGCCGTGGCAGATCAACATCTTCAACGCGCTCGGCG
>JAZKIO010000144.1:0-7656 GCA_040384825.1 Pseudomonadota bacterium | reverse complement strand
ATCACCGTGCCGCCGCCGCAGATGGTGGCCAACATGCGCGTCGGCAACATGGACGGCTTCTGCGTCGGCGAGCCGTGGAACCACCGCGCGATCATCGACGGCATCGGCGTCACCGCGATCACCACCCAGGACATCTGGAAGGACCACCCCGAGAAGACGCTCGGCACCACCGCGGACTTCGTCAAGAAGAATCCCAACACCTGCCGCGCCGTGATGATGGCCATCATGGAAGCCGGCCGCTGGATCGACGCGAGCCTGGCCAACAAGACGAAGATGGCCGAGACGGTGGCCGAGAAGAGCTACATCAACACCGGCGTCGACGCGATCAACCAGCGCATCCTGGGCCGCTACCAGAACGGCATGGGCAAGACCTGGGACGACCCGAACCCGATGCGCTTCTTCAACGACGGCGCGACCAACTTCCCGTACCTGTCCGACGGCATGTGGTTCCTCACGCAGCACAAGCGCTGGGGCCTGCTGAAGGAGCACCCCGATTACCTCGCGGTCGCGAGGCAGGTCAACCAGATCGAGCTCTACAAGCAGGCGGCGGGCGCGCTGAAGATCAGCGTGCCCAAGGACGTGATGCGCACCAGCAAGCTGATGGACGGCGTGGTCTGGGACGGCAAGGACCCGAAGAAGTACGCCGACAGTTTCGCGATCAAGGCGTGACCGTCCAAGAACCCACCTAAGGAGTTGCCACCATGGTCAGTGCCGTGTTCCACACCTCGCTCGACACCCAGGCCGGCGCCAAGCCGGCGCCCGCGGTGATCGGTGCCAAGCCCCGCGCGGCCGTCGCCACGGCGGTCGTCGAGGCGCCCCGGCCCGATGCCGCAAGCGTCGACTGGCGGGGGTTCTTCATGAAGGTGCTGCCGCCACTGGCGGGCATCGCGATCCTCGTCGGCATCTGGGCGCTGGCGACGATGAACAGCACCACCTTCCCGACGCCGGCGGCCACCTTCACCGAGGCGGTGAAGGTGTTCTCCGATCCGTTCTACCGCAACGGGCCGAACGACCAGGGCATCGGCTGGAACATCCTGTTCTCGCTCGAGCGCGTGGCGGTCGGCTTCGGCCTGGCGGCGCTGGTCGGCATCCCGGCCGGCTTCATGATCGGGCGCTTCGAGTTCCTGAACAACATGGCCTCGCCGCTGATCAGCCTGCTGCGGCCGGTCTCGCCGCTGGCCTGGCTGCCGATCGGCCTGCTGGTCTTCAAGGCCGCCAACCCGGCGGCGATCTGGACGATCTTCATCTGCTCGATCTGGCCGATGGTGATCAACACCGCGGTCGGCGTGCAGCGCGTGCCGGTCGACTACCTGAACGTGGCGCGGGTGCTGAACTTGTCGGAGTGGAAGGTCGTCACCAAGATCCTGTTCCCTGCGGTGCTGCCCTACATGCTGACCGGCGTGCGCCTGAGCGTGGGCACGGCGTGGCTGGTGATCGTGGCGGCCGAGATGCTGACCGGCGGCGTCGGCATCGGCTTCTGGGTCTGGGACGAGTGGAACAACCTGAACGTCAAGCACATCCTGATCGCGATCTTCGTGATCGGCGTCGTCGGCCTGCTGCTCGAATGGGCGCTGATCGCGATCGCCAAGCGCTTCAGCTACGCCGACACCTGAACCCACGGAGCCCACGACCATGAAGAACTTCATCGAGGTCCAGAACGCCGAAATGGTGTTCACGACGAAGAAGGGCCGCTTCCACGCGCTGCGCGAGATCGACCTCACGGTCGCGAAGGGCGAGTTCGTCACGCTGATCGGCCACTCGGGCTGCGGCAAGTCGACGCTGCTGAACCTGATCGCCGGCCTCACGCTGCCCACCAGCGGCGTGCTCCTGTGCGACAACCGCGAGATCGCCGCGCCCGGCCCGGAGCGTGGCGTGGTGTTCCAGAACCACTCGCTGCTGCCGTGGCTCACCTGCTTCGAGAACGTGCACCTGGCGGTCGAGCGCGTGTTCGGCGCGACCGAGTCGAAGGAGCAGCTGTCGACACGCACGCTGACCGCACTGGAGCTCGTCAACATGGGCCATGCCGCGCAGAAGCGGCCGAACGAGATTTCCGGCGGCATGAAGCAGCGCGTCGGCATCGCCCGCGCGCTGGCGATGGAGCCGAAGGTGCTGCTGATGGACGAGCCGTTCGGCGCGCTGGACGCACTGACCCGCGCGCACCTGCAGGACGAGCTGCTCAAGATCGTGGCGCGCACGCACAGCACGGTCGTGATGGTCACGCACGATGTGGACGAGGCGGTGCTGCTGTCCGACCGCATCGTGATGATGACCAACGGCCCCGCCGCGACGATCGGCGAGATCCTGCGCGTCGACCTGCCTCGCCCGCGCAACCGCGTCGAGCTGGCCGAAGACCCGGCCTACACGCACTTCCGCAAGGCGGTGCTGGATTTCCTCTACACGCGGCACGGCCACGTCGAGAAGGCAGCATGAAGAATTTCATCCGCGCGATCGAGGTCTGGGTGCCGAGCTCGGACCGCAGCATCCTCGAATTCGGCGGCGGCCTGTACGGCACCGCGACGCGCTTCGCGGCGGTCAGCAGGAACCTGTGCTTCGGCCGCGGCGAGGGCCTGCCGGGCCAGGCCTGGGAGCAGGGGAAGCCGATCATCCTGAAGGCGTTCGACGGCTCCTACTTCCGCCGCACCGCGGCGGCGCACGCCGAGGGCATCACCTGCGGCATCGCGGTGCCGATCTTCGCCGGTGACTTTTTGACCTCGGTGCTGGTGATGTTCTGCGGCGACGACGAGGCCCACGCCGGCGCGATCGAGCTGTGGCACAACGACCCGGCGGTCTCGAACGACATGCTGCTGATCGACGGCTACTACGGCACCACGGCGGACACCTTCGAGTTCATGTCCCGGCGCACCACGATCCGGCGCGGCAACGGCCTGCCGGGCCTGGCGTGGGAGGCCGGCGCGCCGGTGTTCTTCGAGGACCTGGGCAAGTCCGCGCGCTTCCTGCGCGCCGACAGCGCGACCAAGGTCGGCATCAACCGCGGCTACGCGATCCCGTGCCCGATCCCGGCCGACCAGAACTACGTGATGACCTTCCTGTCGGCGCTCGGCACGCCGATCGCGCGCCGCTTCGAGCTCTGGGTGCCGGATGCGAAACGCGATCGCCTGCTGTTCCAGGGCGGCTTCTGCGAGGCCGGTGGCGTGCTGAAGCCGGCGCCGCACGGCCCGTCGTTCGAACGCGGCCAGGGCACGATCGGCAAGGCGTTCCTGACCGGCGTGCCGGCGCTGACCGACAACGCCGCCTCCGAGCCAGCCGGCTTCGGTGCCGCGGCCGCGGAGGCGGGGCTGAAATCGCTCGCCGCCATCCCCGTCATCGAGGGCGGCCGGCTCAAGGCGGTGGTCGGCTGGTACTTCTGACGCCGGCCTGCGCGTGAGTCACCCCATGAGCACCTGCATGCTGCGCTCGTACTGGTCGGTCAGCTGCTCGAACAGCGCCAGCAGCGTCTCGCTCGATTCGCTCAGCGCCTGCACGCCGGCGGCGTTGCGCACCTGCTTGCTGGACTGCGAGAGCAGCGCCCAGGCGCGGTCGGCGGCGTCCAGCGTGTCGCGGATCTCGCGCGTGCTCAGCGGGATCGTGCGCAGGTAATCCATGGACTGCTCGAACGCGCCCGCCGTCTTGTCGAGGTCGTCGCGCGCGCGCTGCGCCGGCTCGCCGGTCAGCAGCAGGCCGAGCAGCGCCTGCTTCGCGAAGCGCTGCGACCACATCCGCTGCCGGCCCGAGACGTTGATGACATGCAGCGTCGTCACCAGGCCCGCGGTTTCGAGGTGGCGGGTGAGCTGGTCGGCCTGCAGCAGCAGGTGCTCGGCCAGCGCATCGAGCTCGCTCAGGCGCGCCAGCGGCAGCGCCGGCGCGGCGACCATCGCGCGCAGCGGTGGCCACGCCGCCTCGACGGTGCCGAGCAGGTCGCCGAAGGTCTCCTTCGACAGGCTGCGGCCGAGCGCGACCATGCTCTCGTCGGTCTGCACGATCGAATCGGCCAGCCGCTGCGCGGCCGCGGCCGACGGCGGCGCCGCGAGCCGCAACGCGCACAGCTTGACCAGCCGCTGCGCCAGCATCCGCAGCTTGCCGGCGCGGTTGACGGAGTCGGCGTAATGCGCCGCGGCGATCACCTGCTGCGAGACCTGGCCGACACGCCGGTTGCTGTGCATCGAGGCGGTGCGCAGCACGCGGAAGGCCTCTTCCTCGGAGACCTGGCGCGCGCGCATCAGGATGCCCTTGGCGCGGTCGACCAGCTTGCGCTCCTCGAAGCGCTGGCTCACGCCGGCGAGTTCGTCGCGCAGCGCGCGCTCGTGCTGGAAGCGCGCCTCGGCCACGTGCAGCACCGAGCGCAGCCGATTGAGCCCGTAGCCGTTGACCACGTAGGCGTGGACGCCGCTGCGCAGCGCGCGCTCGATCTTCGCGGCGTCCGGGTCGTTGGTGAAGACGGCGACCGGGCACGGCGCCGTGGCGGCGAGCTGAGTGCAGGCCTCGAACAGGCCGTCGTCGACGCTGTGCTCTTGGCCGACGACGAGGTCGGGCGCAAGCCGCACCGCCTCGCGCACCAAGTTGTGGCGCGTCGCCGCACCAAGGACGCGAATGCCCACCGCGGCCAGGTCGGCCGAGAGCTCCGCGATGGCGGGCGAGGCGTTGTCGATGATCAGGGCGGTCTTCATGCGGGTTCTGAACGCGCCGCGGCGGCGGGCCGCGGTCTCGGGGGTCATCGTGCCCCTTCATTGCAAGGACCGCACCACGCCGCGCGCGATTGGCATGCCGCTTGCGTTGACATCGACGGGTGTGACGCTGCACCCGTCCCGTCGCGCCACCGCGGCGGCGCTCACAACGCCGTGAGCCTGCGCGCGCGCACCTCCGTCAACGGAGCCGCGCCGCCACTGAACACCGCCGTCGTTCCGCGCGCCTCGCTGGCCGCGCCGACGCGCGTGACACCACCCCCTCTTTCCCTTTTCCCTGGTCGCCGCGCCCGCGGCACGTCTGGAGCGTTCCACGATGAAGAAGATGAAGCTGGTGATGGTCGGCAACGGCATGGCCGGTGTGCGCACCCTCGAAGAGCTGCTGAAGATCGCGCCCGACCTCTACGAGATCAGCGTCTTCGGCGCCGAGCCGCACCCGAACTACAACCGCATCCTGCTCAGCCCCGTGCTGGCCGGCGAGCAGACGCTCGACGAGATCGTGCTGAACCCGCTGAGCTGGTATGCCGAGCACGGCATCACGCTGCACCTGGGCAAGAAGGTGGTCGACGTGAACCGCAGCCGCCGCATCGTGATCGCCGACGACGGCACCGAGGCGCCGTACGACCGCCTGCTGATCGCCACCGGCTCCACGCCGTTCATCCCGCCGCTGCCCGGCAAGGACCTGAAGGGCGTGATCGCCTACCGCGACATCAAGGACACGAACGAGATGATCGACACCGCGAAGACGCACAAGCATGCGGTCGTCGTCGGGGGTGGCCTGCTCGGGCTGGAGGCGGCCAACGGGCTGATGCTGCGCGGCATGTCGGTCACGGTGGTGCACCTCGCGCCGTGGCTGATGGAGCGCCAGCTCGACGACGTGGCCGGCCGCATGCTGCAGAAGTCGCTGGAGGCGCGTGGTCTCAAGTTCCGCATCGGTGCGCAGACGCAGGCGCTCGTGGGTGACGACTCGGGCCGTGTCAAGGCCGTGCAGTTCAAGGACGGCACCGAGGAGCCCGCCGACCTGGTCGTGATGGCCGCCGGCATCCGCCCGAACGTGGAGCTGGCCGAGAAGATCGGCCTGCACTGCAACCGCGGCATCGTCGTCAACGACACGATGCAGACGATCACCGATGCGCGCGTCTACTCGATCGGCGAGTGCGCCGCGCACCGAGGCATCGCCTACGGGCTGGTGGCGCCGCTGTTCGAGCAGGCCAAGGTCTGCGCCACGCACCTGGGCGAGTTCGGCATCGGCCGCTACCTCGGCTCGCAGACCTCGACCAAGCTGAAGGTCACCGGCATCGACCTGTTCTCGGCCGGCGATTTCATGGGCGGCGAGGGCACCGAGGAGATCGTTCTCAGCGACCCGTACAACAGCGTCTACAAGAAGCTGGTGGTGCGCGACGACGTGCTGATCGGCGCCTGCCTGTACGGCGACACCGCCGACGGCTCGTGGTACTTCGACATGGTGCGCGAGAAGAAGAACGTCTCTGCCATCCGCGAAAGCCTGATGTTCGGCGAGGCGCACCTCGGCGACACCGGCCACGCCGGCAACAGCAAGGCCTCGACGATGCCCGACAGCGCCGAGGTCTGCGGCTGCAACGGCGTGAAGAAGGGCACCATCATCAAGGCGATCCGCGAGCAGGGCTTGTTCACGCTCGACGAGGTGAAGAAGTGCACGAAGGCCAGTGCATCCTGCGGCTCGTGCACCGGCCTGGTCGAGCAGATCCTGATGGCGACCGCCGGCGCCGGCTACTCGGCCGCGCCGAAGCTGAAGGCCGTCTGCGGCTGCACCGACGCCAACCACCAGCAGGTGCGCGACGCGATCCGCGAGCACCATCTGCTGACGATCCCCTCGGTCTATGAGCACCTCGGCTGGCGCACGCCGAACGGCTGCGCGAGCTGCCGCCCGGCGATCAACTACTACCTGATCAGCACCTGGCCGCACGAGGCGCTGGACGACCCGCAGTCGCGCTTCATCAACGAGCGCGCGCACGCCAACATCCAGAAAAATGGCACCTACTCGGTCGTGCCGCGCATGTGGGCCGGCGAGACGAATGCGTCCGAGCTGCGGCGCATCGCCGACGTGGTCGACAAGTTCAAGATCCCGACCGTCAAGGTCACCGGCGGCCAACGCATCGACCTGCTCGGCGTGAAGAAGGAAGACCTGCCGGCGGTCTGGAAGGACCTGGGCATGCCCTCGGGCCACGCCTACGGCAAGACGCTGCGCACCGTGAAAACATGCGTGGGCAGCGAGTGGTGCCGCTTCGGCACGCAAGACAGCACGCGCCTGGGCAAGGAGCTGGAGCGCGACCTGTGGCGCATGTACGCGCCGCACAAGGTCAAGCTCGCGGTCAGCGGCTGCCCGCGCAACTGCGCCGAATCGGGCATCAAGGACGTCGGCATCATCGGCGTCGATTCGGGCTGGGAGATCTACATCGCCGGCAACGGCGGCATCAAGACCGATGTGGCGCAGTTCTTCTGCAAGGTGCAGACGCATCAGCAGGTGCTCGATGTGTCGGCTGCGTTTCTGCAGCTGTATCGCGAGGAAGGGTGGTATCTCGAGCGGACCGTCCACTACGTCGCGCGGGTCGGGATCGATCACGTGAAGGCTCGGGTGCTGGACGATGCTGCGAATCAGGCGGCACTGGCTGCTCGGCTGCGGTTCTCGCTGGATGGGCTGGCTGATCCCTGGTTCGAGTTCGAGAAGGCGTCTGTGGATGTGCGGCAGTTCGAGGCGTTGTCGGTATGACTGCTGGCGTCGAGCGGCTCAGGCGCGCCCGGGTGGGCTGCACCGCGCGACGGAGGCGGTCGATGCTGCGGATCGACTGCTCTGCGCTGCTCGGTCGCGTGGCCTCGTCGCCAACTCACTTCGCGACCTGCGGTCGCTGCGTTCAGACACGCGCGACGAAGTCAGTTATTGATGCGCGCTGCGCGCGCGGCCACACGCCCTGCGCTGCTCGACGCCTCCCACGCGCGG
>JAZKIO010000143.1:0-22313 GCA_040384825.1 Pseudomonadota bacterium | reverse complement strand
CGACGTGCTCCATCAGCACCAGCACGCGCGCGACGCCGGCCACCAGGTCCATCGCGCCGCCCATGCCCTTGACCATCTTGCCGGGGATCATCCAGTTCGCCAGGTCGCCCTTGGCGCTGACCTGCATCGCGCCGAGGATCGACAGGTTGATCTTGCCGCCGCGGATCATCGCGAAGCTGTCGTGCGAGCCGAAGATCGACGAGCCCGGCAGCGTGGTGACGGTCTGCTTGCCGGCGTTGATCAGGTCGGCGTCGACCTGGTCCTCGGTCGGGAACGGGCCGATGCCGAGCATGCCGTTCTCGCTCTGCAGCCAGACCTCGATGTCCGGCGCGACGAAGTTGGCCACCAGCGTCGGCAAGCCGATGCCGAGGTTCACGTAGAAGCCGTCCTGCAGTTCCTTGGCCGCGCGAGCAGCCATCTGATCGTGTGTCCAGGCCATGTCAGGCTCCCGCTTTCTCTGTAATGGTCCGCTTCTCGATGCGCTTCTCGGGGTTCGCGTTCAACACGATCCGGTGCACGTAGATGCCCGGCAGGTGAACCGCGTCCGGATCGAACGCGCCGGTCTCGACGATCTCCTCGACCTCGACGATCGTGGTCTTGCCGGCCATCGCGCAAGCCGGGTTGAAGTTGCGCGCGGTGCGGCGGAAGATCAGGTTGCCGCTCTTGTCCGCCTTCCAGGCCTTGACCAGCGCCACCTCGGGCGTCAGCGCGCGTTCCATCACGTAGATGTGGCCGTCGAACTCGCGCGTCTCCTTGCCTTCGGCGACCAGCGTGCCCACGCCCGTCTTCGTGAAGAACGCCGGGATGCCCGCGCCGCCGGCGCGCAGCTTCTCGGCCAGCGTACCCTGCGGCGTGAACTCGAGCTCGAGTTCGCCGGCCAGGTACTGGCGCTCGAACTCCTTGTTCTCGCCGACGTAACTCGAGATCATCCGCTTGATCTGCCGCGTCTCGAGCAGCAGCCCGAGGCCGAAGCCATCGACGCCGGCGTTGTTCGAGATCACGGTCAGGTCCTTGGCGCCCGAGTCGCGCAGCGCCGCGATCAGCGCCTCGGGGATGCCGCACAGCCCGAAGCCGCCGACGGCCATCAGCTGGCCGTCCTTCACGACACCCTGGAGCGCCGCCGCGGCGCTGGGGAAGATCTTGTTCATTCGGAATGACTCCTGGAGAAACGCGTGCGAGATGCAGCGCGGGAGCGTACTACGTATGGCCTTACGTAGTCGTTACGTAGAATCGCCTAAGCATACTTCCGCAGCCCCCCATGACCGATCCGACCCCCGCGCCCGCGTTCGACACCGCCTTCCTCGACGACGCGCTCGCGAACGTCTTCGCCGACTGGGTCAAGCTGCTCGACTTGCGCGTGATCGCCGCGAAACCGGGCGAAGTCGTGCTCGCGCTGCCGGTCAGCCCGCGCCACGTCCACGCCGGCGGCGTGATGTGCGGCCAGACGCTGATGGCCGCCGCCGACACCGCGATGGTGCTGGCCGTGATGACCCGGCTGGGCGCATTCCGCCCGATGACGACCGTGCAGCTGCAGACCACGTTCCTGCGCCCGGTGCCCGGCGACGCCGGCGAGGCGCGCGTGACGGCCACGGTGCTGCGCCTGGGCAAGACCATGGCGTTCGGCGACATCCGCATCACGACCGGCGACGAGGTGCTCGCCGCGCACGCGACGACGAGCTACGCGCTGCTCTGATGGCCGTGACGGCGCTGGACTACCGCACGGCGTTCGACTTGGCGCCGATCGGCCTCGTGCTGTCGCGCAACCGCTTGATGGTCGACTGCAACCGCGAGCTGCTGGAGATGTTCGGCGCGACGCGCGACGCGCTCGTCGGCCAGAGCTTCGAGCTGCTGTACCCGTCGCATTCCGAGTTCGAGAACACCGGCGCGCGCATCGTCGCCAGCCTCAACGCGCGCGGCGGCTATGCCGACGAGCGGGTGATGAAGCGGCTGGGCGACGCGCTGTTCTGGTGTCACGTCTCCGGCCGCGCGCTCGACCCTTTGCTGCCGCATGCGGCCGGCATCTGGTCGTTCGAGGACCTGTCGGCGAAGCGCCGCGTCGGCGTCGAGCTGACGCCGCGCGAGCGCGAGATCGCCGCGCTGCTGATCGACGGCCTGACCAGCAAGCAGATCGGCAAGCGGCTCGGCATCAGCCCGCGCACCGTCGACGTCTACCGCGCGCGGCTGATGAAGAAGCACCTCGCCAGCACCACGCCGGAGCTGGTGCACAAGCTGCTGCGCGCCTGAAGCGGCGGGCTCAGCCGAGCAGCGCGCGCACCGATTCCGGCAGCGGCACCGACTTCTCCGCCGCGTAGTTGACCCACACTGTCTTGGCGCCGCCGCTGGCGCAGATCACGCCCGGTGCGTCGGTGCGTTCCATCGTCAGGTAGGTGTCGAAGCTGGTCCGCCCCGGGTTCGCGACGTAGTGCTTCACGAGCAGGTCGCCGGGGTACTTCAGCTGACGGATGAAGTTGCAGAACGCGTTGACGATGACCGGGCCGTTGCCCTGCGCATCCGTCGCGCCGCCGACCTTGAACAGCCACTCCAGCCGCACCGTCTCCATGTAGCGGAAGTAGATCGTGTTGTTGACGTGGCCCATCGCGTCCATGTCGCCCCAGCGCATGGGGACGATCATCTCGTGGGTCAGCTTCTTGTCGTCGGGCAGGTCGAATCGCATCGGTCTCGGGTCCTTCAGGTGCGGGTGACGCCGAGTTCGGCATAGAGCCGCTCGACCAGCCCTCGCAGTTCGCTCAGTTCCGCCTGCATCGCGCCCTGCTGCGCCTTGAGCGCCACCAGTTCGCTCGCGGCGACGAAATCGGCGGAGTCGGCGGCCACCGGCATCGCCGACGTGTCGACCGCGCCGCTGAGCAGATGGGCCCAGCGCGGCTCGCGGGCACCGGGCGCGCGCGGTAGCTTGACGACGAGCGCGCCGCCCTTCTCTTCCGGCCGCGCCGCCAGTTCGTCGAGGAAGCCTTCGACCGACGACAGGTCGGCGAAGCGGTGCAGCCGCTCGGACGCGGTACGCAGTTCCGAGACCGTCTGCGGCCCGCGCAGCACCAGCGTGGCGAGCAGCGCGATTGACTGCGAGGGCAGCGCGAGCGCCCGGCCCGCGTTGTGCTCGTAGCGCGTCACCCGCGAACCGCTGGCCTCGAACACCAGGTGCAGCGCCTTGAGCGCCAGCACCGCGTCCTGCACTTCGGATTCCAGTGCGTTCAGCACCGGCTCGCGGGCAGTCTTCTGGTTGCAGCCGAGCGTCAGCGAATTCAACGACAGCGGGTAGCTGTCGGGCACGGTGTGGGCCTTCTCGATCAGGACGCCGAGCACCCGGGCTTCGAGCAGTGAAAGCGCCCGAAGCGACACGCTCAAACCCCGAACCCGTCGTCGGCCTGGATCACGGCGCCGTTGACGAAGTGGCTCTCGTTGGCCACCAGCATCATCAGCACCGCGTCCAGGTCGGCCGGCTGGCCGACGCGCTTGCGCGGCAGCATGTCGATCAGCTTCTTGCCCTGCTCGGTGGTCCAGTGGTGGTGGTTGATCTCGGTGTCGATGTAGCCGGGGCAGATCGCGTTGACGTTGATGCCGTAACGGCCCCACTCCAGCGCCATCGCGCGGGTCATGTGCACGACCGCTGCCTTGCTCATCGCGTACACGCCGATGCGGCTCAGCGGCTTGAGCCCCGCCATCGAGGCGATGTTGACGATGCGCCCGCCGGTGAAGGTGCCGGGCGCCGCGCCCTTGGAGCGCGCGATCATCCGCTTGCCCACCTCCTGCGCCACGAAGAAAGCGCCACGGGTGTTGGTGTTGAACACGTAGTCGTAGTCGTCCTCGCTGACCTCGGTCAGCAGCTGGGTCGTGCCGACGCCCGAGTTGTTGACGAGGATGTCGATCGTGCCCATCTCGGTCTCGGCATGCGCAACCGCCGACTTGATGCTGTCACGGTCGGTCACGTCCAGCGTGACCACGTGGGCGTCGCCACCGTCGCCCTCGATCTCGGCGCGCAGCGTCTTCAGGCGCTCGATACGGCGCCCGGCGAGCACGACGCCGGCACCTGCCTTCGCGAGCGTCTTGGCGAACTGCTCGCCCAGGCCGCTGGACGCGCCTGTCACCAGGGCGACGCGGCCCGACAGATCGATGTTGTAGCTCATGTGCTCGTCTTCCTGAGGGGTGCGTGAATGCGCGGGAACGATAGCACGCAGCCCGGGTTGGAGAGCCCCCTCCAACCGGCGCGGCGCCGGGCTGTCTGGCGGTCCGTCGCGCCTAGAATCCACGCCCAATGACACCTCGAAGGAAGCCGCATGACGCCCGCTGAAATCCTCGCCCAACACGGCCCGCGCGAAGCGATGGAATACGACGTGGTCGTCGTCGGCGGCGGCCCCGGCGGCCTGGCCACCGCGATCCGCCTGAAGCAGCTCGCCACCGAGCAAGGCAAGGAGATCTCCGTCGTCGTGCTCGAGAAGGGCTCCGAGCCCGGCGCCCACATCCTGAGCGGCGCGGTGATGGACCCGAAGGCCCTGACCGAGCTGCTGCCGAACTGGAAGGAACTGGGCGCGCCGCTGAACCAGCCGGTCACCGCCGACCAGGTGCTGTTCCTCAGCGAGACCGGCGCGTTCGACACGCCGAGCTTCCTGGTGCCGGACTGCTTCCACAACGAGGGCAACTACGTCATCAGCCTGGGCAACGTGGTGCGCTGGCTCGCGCAACAGGCCGAGGGCCTGGGCGTCGAGATCTTCCCGGGCTTTGCCGCCACCGAGGTGCTCTACAACGACAACGGCAGCGTGAAGGGCATCGCCACCGGCAACATGGGCGTCGACAAGAACGGCGAGCTGACCGGCGAGTTCCAGCTCGGCATGGAACTGCACGCCAAGTACACCGTGTTCGCGGAAGGCGCGCGCGGCCAGCTCGGCCGCCAGCTGATCGCGAACTTCAAGCTCGATGCGGGCAAGGACCCGCAGTCGTACGCCATCGGCGTCAAGGAGCTGTGGGAGATCGACCCGGCCAAGCACCAGCCCGGCCTGGTCGTCCACACCGCCGGCTGGCCGATGGATTCGGCCACCTACGGCGGTGGCTTCCTGTACCACCTCGAAGGCAACCTGGTCACGCTCGGCCTCGTGGTGGGCCTGGACTACCAGAACCCGTGGCTGAGCCCGTTCGAAGAGATGCAGCGCTGGAAGACGCATCCGCGCATCAAGACCTTCCTCGAAGGCGGCAAGCGCATCGGCTACGGCGCGCGGGCGATCACCGCGGGCGGGCTGCTCAGCCTGCCGAAGCTGGTGTTCCCGGGCGGCGCGCTGATCGGCTGTGAGGCCGGCACGCTGAACGCCGCGCGCATCAAGGGCAGCCACGCCGCCATCAAGACCGGCATGCTCGCCGCGGACGCCGCCTTCGCCGCCGTCACGGCCGGCCGCCAGCACGACGAGCTGACCGCCTACCCGCAGTCGTTCGAGACCAGCTGGCTGAAGGCGGAGCTGGATCAGTCGCGCAACTTCAAGCAGTGGTTCAAGAAGGGCGTGTACGTCGGCTCGTTCATGACCGGCATCGAGCAGTGGCTGCTGCCGATGATGGGCGTGAAGTCGCCCCCGTGGACCATCCACCGCACCGAGGCCGACCACACCCGCCTGAAGCCGGCGGCCGACTGCCCGCAGATCACCTACCCCAAGCCCGACGGCAAGCTGACCTTCGATCGCTTGAGCAGCGTGTTCATCAGCAACACCAACCACAACGAGCACCAGCCCGCGCACCTGACGCTGAAGGACGCGAGCATCCCGGTCAACGTGAACCTGGCGAAGTACGCCGGCCCCGAGAGCCGCTACTGCCCGGCCGGCGTGTACGAGTTCGTCAAGAACCCAGACAACACCGACCGCCTGCAGATCAACGCCCAGAACTGCGTGCACTGCAAGACCTGCGACATCAAGGACCCGACGCAGAACATCGTCTGGGTCGCCCCGGAAGGCGGCGGCGGGCCGAACTACGCGGGCATGTAGGCGCACGCCATGAGCGACGCGGCACGTGACTATCGCGAGGCGTTCACGCTGCGCGGCGGGCGCGTGGCGGAGGTCCGCGCGATCCGCCCGGACGACCGTGACCGGCTGCAGGCCGCCTTCCACGCGCTCGAGCCCGAATCGGTCTACCTGCGCTACTTCTCGTTCAAGCAGGCGCTGACCGAGGCCGACCTCGACCGCCTCTGCGAGCCCGATTTCCACGAGCGCGTCGTGCTGGTCGTCACGTTGCCCGGCGACGCGGGCGAGGAGATCATCGTCGGCGCCGGCGGCTACGTGATGCTGCCGGGCGCCGTCGGCATCCGTGCGGCGGAGGTGGCGTTCGCGGTCGAGGAGGACGTGCAGGGCCAGGGCATCAGCGGCAAGCTGCTGGCGGTGCTGGCCGACCTGGCGCGGATCGACGGGATCGAGCGCTTCGACGCCGAGGTGCTGTCCCGCAACCTGCCGATGCTGCGGGTGTTCGAGCGCAGCGGCCTGCCGACGACCGTGTCGCCCGAGGAAGACGGCGTGGTGCACGTGCAGATGGCGCTGGCGCCGATCGCGCCGACGGCGCCGTAACGATTCATTGCACTGCGGTCCTTCGGTTCGCGCCCGGCGCGCCGATAGAGGCGCTACGCCTCGCCGCGCATCCTGGAGACAACCACATGACTTCGATTCGCTCGACCATGCGCGCCGCGGCGCTGCTCGGTGCCCTGCTCGCGCCCGCCCTGCCCGCCCCGGCACAACCTGCCGCGGAGCCGAACGAGATCGTCCTCGGCATCAGCGAGGGCACCTCCGGCGGCACCGACCACGCGCGGGTGATCGCCAAGTACGGCGACCTGGCCCAGGCGATCGGCAGCGCTGCGAAGCAGCAGGTGCGCGTCGTCTTCATCCGCGAATTCGCGCAGCTCGAAGAGGGCATGCGCACCGGCCGGCTGAACTACGTGATGGCCCGGCCGAGCGACTTTCCGGCGCGCGGCATCCAGGACTACGGCTACCACTACGTCGCCACCGCCAAACCGGACGGCCAGTGCATGCTCTACACGCGCAAGGATTCGCCGATCAAGACGCTGGCGCAGGCCAAGGGGCAGCGCTGGGTGCTGCCGGAGCAGGTCTCGTACATGTCGCGCCTGTGCACGGCAGAGTTGCGTGACCGCGGCATCGCCGTCGCCGGCGAGAAGGTCCAGTTCGTGCGCGAGCAGGCGGCGGTGAAGTTCTACCTCGACAACGGCTTCGGCGATGTCGGCGCGGTCGCCTCGTACTCGGGTGCGCGCAAGGAGTTCGAGAAGGACGGCGCGACGTTGATCCACAAGAGCATCGCGCAGCCCTATTTCCCGCTGATCGCGAACGGCAAGGTCACGCCGGCGCAGGTCGCCGCGATCCAGAAGGCGCTCGTCGCGCTCAAGGACACCGAGGCCGGCCAGGCGACGCTGCAGCGCGTCGGCGTCAAGGAGTTCGACGTCTCCACCGAAACCCGGCTGCGCGAGCTGCTGGCCTGGCTGGCGAAGAAGTAGCCGCGCCGGCCGCCGCGCGGCGCTCAGCGCCAGTTCGGCGGGCGCTTCTCGATGAACGCCTGCACGCCTTCGAGCGCGGTGGCGTCCATCATGTTGCAGGCCATGGTCTGCGCGGCGTCCGCGTAGGCGGCCTCGATGCCGGTCTCGAGCTGGCGGTAGAACAGCTGCTTGCCCATCGCGATCGCGACGCGTGGCTTGGCGACGATGCTCGCGACCAGCGATTCGATCTCGGCGTCGAGCCGGTCCGGCGCGGCGACCCGGTTCACCAGCCCCTTGTCCAGCGCCTGCGCCGCGCTGATGAACTCGCCGGTCACCAGCATCTCGAACGCCGCCTTGCGCTGCAAATTGCGCGACAGCGCGACGCTCGGCGTCGAGCAGAACAGGCCGACGTTGATGCCGCTGACGGCGAAGCGCGCGTCGCTCGCGGCCACCGCCAGGTCGCACATCGCGACCAGCTGGCAGCCGGCCGCCGTGGCGATGCCCTGAACCCGGGCGATCACCGGCACCGGCAGCTTCTGAACGGTCAGCATCATCGCGCCGCACTGGTCGAACAGGCGCTGGTAGTAGCCGAGCGAGGGTTCCGCGCGCATCTGCTTCAGGTCGTGGCCGGCACAGAAGGCCTTGCCCGCGGCCGCCAGCACCACGACGCGCGCAGCGGCGTCCTCGGCCACGCCGTCCAGCTCGTGCTGCAGGGCGATCAGCAACTCCTCGGACAGCGCGTTGAAGGCCTGCGGCCGGTTCAGCGTCAGCGTGACGACGCCGCGCGCGTCGCGCGTGCGCAGCACCAGCGGATCGGTGGTGGTGGTCATGGCGTTCCCTTCGTGCGCTCGCGCAGCGCGAACTTCTGGATCTTGCCGGTGGAGGTCTTCGGGATCTCCTCGAAGCGCACCTCGCGCGGCACCTTGTAGCCGGCCAGCAGCGCCTTGCAATGCGCGACCAGGTCGCCCGCCGTCACGGCCGGCGCATCCGGCCGCAGCTCGACGAACGCGACCGGCGTCTCGCCCCACTTGTCGTCGGCCTTGGCGACCACCGCGCAGGCCAGCACGGCCGGGTGGCGGTACAGCGCGTCTTCCACCTCCAGCGAGGAGATGTTCTCGCCGCCGGAGATGATGATGTCCTTGCTGCGGTCCTTGATCTTGACGTAGCGGTCGGGCTCCAGCACCGCCAGGTCGCCGGTGTGGAACCAGCCGCCCTCGAACGCCTTCTGCGTCGCGGCCGGGTTCTTCAGGTAGCCCTTCATCACGATGTTGCCGCGGAACATGATCTCGCCCATCGTGGAGCCGTCCGCCGGCGTCTCGGCCATCGTCTCCGCGTCCAGCACCGTCATGCCCTCCTGCAGGTTGTAGCGCACGCCCTGCCGGCCGTTCAGGCGCGCCTGCTCCGACAGGCTCTCGTTCGCCCAGCCGGTGCGCTTGACCGCCACCGAGGCCGGCCCGTAAACCTCCGTCAGCCCGTAGGTGTGGGTGATGTCGATGCCGAGCTTGGCCATGCCCTCGATCATCGCGGCCGAGGGCGACGCGCCCGCCACCATGCCGCGCACCTTCTGGCCGATGCCGGCGCGCAACTCGGCGGGCGCCGAGATCAGCAGGTTGTGGACGATCGGCGCGGCGCAGTAGTGGTCGACGCCGTGCTCGCGCATCGCGGCGAGGATGTTCGCGGCATCGACCTTGCGCAGGCATACGTGCGTGCCGCCCAGCAGCGCGATCGTCCACGGGAAGCACCAGCCGTTGCAGTGGAACATCGGCAGTGTCCACAGGTAGGTCGGGAAGTGCGGCATGGTCCAGGTCGCCGCGTTGCAGACCGCGTTCAGGTAGGCGCCTCGGTGGTGCGTGACGACGCCCTTCGGATCGCCCGTGGTGCCCGAGGTGTACGAGACCGCGATAGCGTCCCACTCGTCGCGCGGGCCGTCGAGCCGGGTCAGCGGCTCGTGCGCGGCGAGCAGCGCCTCGTAGTCGTGCTCGCCCACGCGCTCGCCGGCGCCGGTGAACTCGGTGTCGCTCACATCGATCACGATCGGCGTGCGGCCGTGCTCCTCGCGCAGCACCTGCAGCGCGACCGACATGGTCGGCGCGAACTCGCGGTCGGTGATCAGCACCTTGGCTTCGCAGTGGCTCATCTGCCAGGCGAGCAGGCGCGCGTCGAGCCGCGTGTTGAGCGTGTTGAGCACGGCGTTGAGGGCCGGCACCGCGTAGTGCGCCTCGACCATCTCGGGCGTGTTCGGCAGCATCACGGTGACGGTGTCGAGCCGGCCGACGCCGAGCGCGCGCAGCGCCGCCGCCAGGCGCGCCGAGCGGTCGCGCAGTTCGCGCCAGGTGTAGCGGCGGGCGCCGTGGATCAGCGCCGGCAGGTCGCCGAAGACCTCGGCACTGCGCTCCACGAAACTGACCGGCGACAACGCGACGAAGTTCGCCGCGTTCCGGTCCAGCCCCTGCTCGTACATCAGTTCGCTCATCGTTCGTCTCCACTCGCGGCCAGGGCCTGATCAATGTCCCACAGGATGTCGTCGATGTGCTCGATGCCCACCGAGATTCGCACCATGTCCGGCAGCACACCGGCGGCGAGCTGCTGCGCCGCGTCGAGCTGGCGGTGCGTGGTCGAGGCCGGGTGAATGATCAGCGTGCGGGTGTCGCCGATGTTCGCGAGGTGGCTCATGAACTGGGCCGCTTCGATGAACTTCACGCCGGCGGCCAGGCCGCCCTTGACACCGAACGCCAGCAACCCGGACGCGCCCGGCGCACCGTCGACCACGCGCATCTGCTTCGCGACCAACGTGTGCTGCGGATGGTCTTCGAGCCCCGGGTAGTTGACCCAGCTCACGCGCGGGTGATCGCGCAGGAAGGCGGCGACGCGGCGCGCGTTCGCGCAGTGGCGCTCCATGCGCACGTGCAGCGTCTCCACGCCCTGCAGGATCTGCCACGCGCTCATCGGCGACAGCGCGGCGCCGTAGACGCGCAGCGTCTCCATGCGCGCGCGCATCGTGAAGCCGAAGTCGCCGAAGGTCTCGTAGAACTTGACGCCGTGGTAGCCGGGCGACGGCTCGGTCATGCCGGGAAACTTGCCGTTGTCCCACGGGAACTTGCCACTCTCGACGATGACGCCGCCCAGCGTCGTGCCGTGGCCGGCCAGGTACTTGGTGGCCGAGTGCACGACGATGTCGGCGCCGAAGCGGATCGGGTTGCACAGGAACGGCGACGGCACGGTGTTGTCGACGATCAGCGGCACGCCGTGCGCGTGGGCGACGTCGGCGACGGCCGCGATGTCCAGCACCGTGAGACTCGGGTTGCCCAGGCTCTCGGCGAACACGGCGCGGGTGTTCGGCCGCATCGCCGCGGCGAACGCGTCCGCCGAGTTCGCGCTGTTCATCGCGCTCACGTCGACGAACGTGGTCTCGATGCCGAGCTTGCGCAGGTTCACCGCCAGCATGCTGACCGAGCCGCCGTAGAGCGCGCCGGCCGCGACGACATGGTCGCCCTGCTGGAGCAGCGTCATCAGCGCCATCGCCTCCGAGGCCATGCCGCTGGCCGAGGCCAGCGCCGCTCGGCCGCCTTCGAGCGCGGCGACACGCTCCTCCAGCGCCGCGACGGTCGGGTTCGACAGCCGCGAGTAGACGTTGCCGAAGGTCTGCAGGTTGAACAGGCTGGCCGCGTGGTCGGCGCTGTCGAACACGAAGCTGGTGGTCTGGTAGATCGGCAGCGCGCGCGCGCCGGTCGCGGCGTCCGGAATCTGCCCGGCGTGGATCGCGAGCGTCTCGGGCTGGAACGTGTGGTCGGCCATCTGCCCAATCTACCAGCAGCGGCTTGGGCTCAGCTGACGGCGCGACGGGCGGCGTCGAGGAAGGCGGCGTCGGGGTCGTGCGCCGCGTGTTCGGTGCAGGCGTGGACGAGCTTGATCACGCGGTCGTCGTCGGAATCGATCGCGGCGGCCCTGACGTCCGCCCACGTTGCCGAACCGCCAGTGACTGCCTCGCGGCGCGTTACCTGCGCTGCCATTAACGCCGCCCCCACTGCGGGCCACAGCGCCTTCCCGCTCGGTGCTGCGAACGCACTCAGCACGCGCACCGCGCGCGTGGCCGTGACGATGTGCAGCACGGTGAAGTTGCGCGATTCGGCATAGAGCCGCGCGGCGGCGCGCGCCAGCGTGCCGAGCGGATCGGCGGGCTCGGTGAGGCACGCCGCGTCGGCCCGGAAAGGCGCGGTCGCGCTGGCCTTCGCGATGCTGGCCGAGATCAGCGGCGCGTCGATGGCTTCGCTCGCGCCGGCCTCGACGAACCGGTCGAACCACGCGCCGAATTCGATCGGCGGCAGCGACGACGGGATGGCCTCGACCGGCTGCCAGCGCGCCGCCCAGTACGCCAGCGCGGTCGCGAGCTCACCGACATGCCCGATCTCGACCGCGTGAGCCGCGCGAATCGGCCCGTGGAAGGCCGCGGCGGCCATGCCGGTCCACAGCGACGGCAGCGCGTTCGTCAACACCGCGGCGGCGCCCTCCTCCGCAAGCACCGCGGCGAAATGCGCCCGCAGCGCGTCGAAGGCGTCCCCGTCGCCGCGATGCACTCTCCAGTCGGCCAGCCGCCGAGGCGCTGGAACCGCCGCGCGCATCGCACCGAACCGGGTCGCGTAGCGCGCGGCGAAGTCGCTGAGTCGCGCGTCCGGCGCGCCGAGTTGCTGCAGCGCATGCAGCGCCATCGGCAGATGGTTCGTCAGCCCGCCCCGATACTCGGCTGGCAGCTCCGCCGAGCGGTCGAGCAGCTTCTGGAGGACTGTCATCGCAGCGCCGGTGCGCGCCTACACCGGTCGCTTGGCCGAAATAACGCGGGTGTTGACGCCGGCCCAGTTCAGCCCGCCGAACAGGCGTGCGTGCTCGATCTTGACGCAGCGGTCCATCACCGTGTCGAGCCCGGCGGCGCGCGCCAGTTCAGCAGCCTCGCGGTTGACGACGCCGATCTGCTGCCACAGGCAGCGCGCGCCGATCGCGATGGCCTGCTGCGCGATCGGCAGCACGTCCTCGGTGCGGCGGAACACGTCGACCATGTGGACGGGCACGTCGATCGCGTCGAGGCTGGGGAAGCAGCGCTCGCCCAGCACCTCGGCGTAGCGCGGGTTGACCGGGATGATCCGGTAGCCGTGCTGCTGCATGTACTTGGCCGCGAAGTAGCTCGGCCGGTGCCATTCGGCGGACAGGCCGACGACCGCGATGGTGCGGCAATCGCGCAGGATGCGGCGCAGGGTGGAGATGTCATCGGTCATGGGCCAGGCTCCTCGCGCCGACCTTAACCGAACTCCGCGACCGCGGGTCAAAAGCGCGGTGCGGGCCGGCTCAATGCGCCGACGCGACCGAGCTCTCGTCGTGCGTGGCGTCCTCGTCCGCCGGCGCGGTACTCGCCCGGCCGGCGTCGGCGTGCGCCACCGACCAGTCCGGATGCGCGCCCGGCTGCTGCACCCTGGCGCGCAGGGACGCGAGCGCCTGCGCGTCGCCCAGCAGGCGCAACCGGTCCACGCTGCCCAGGGCGCCCGGGCCCTCGGTGGCGGCGCGCTCGACCAGCCGCGCCTGCGCGGCGGCCTTCGCGGCGCGCGCGGGTGGGCGCGCAGGGATCGCCCGCAGCACGGCCGCGTGGGTGGCGGCATCGGTCACGGCGTCGACGAACGACGGCAGCGCACCGAACGCGACGGCGTGGCGATCGGCCTCGGCCAGCACCGGCGGCTGCGAGAGCTCCTCCGGGATCAGGAACAGGCCGCGCCGGCGCAGCCAGCGCCCGGGCCCGGACCGGCTCGTCCACGCCGACAGCGGGATCGCGAGCAGCAGGCCGGCGAGCACCGGCGACAGCCACCACTGGAACGCCGTGCTGCTGACCAGGATCACGACGATCCACGCCACCGCGAGCAGCGTGTGGACGATGTGGCGGCGGAAGGCCTCGCCCCAGCCGGTGGCGGCGTCGTGGCGCGGCGGGGACTTCCACGCCAGCTTGATGCCGGCCAGCGCGGCCAGCACGAACTGGGTGTGGAACAGCATGCGCACCGGCGCGAGCAGCACCGAGTGCAGGAACTCGAGCAGCGCGCTCAGCAGCAGCTTGCCCGCGCCGCCGTAGCGCGGGCCCTCCCCGCGCGACAGGATCGCGAACAGCGAGATCACCTTGGGCGCCAGCAGCAGCACCGCCGTGAGCCCGAACAGCGTCAGCATCAGCTTGAAGTTCGCGGTCGGCCAGCTCGGGAACAGCTGGTAGGGCTCGGTGAAGTAAGTCGGCACCACCTGCGACTGGGTCGCGAACAGCACGGTCGAGAGCAGCAGGAACGCGAGCCAGAACGGCGACGACAGGTAGGCCAGTACGCCGGTCACGAACACCGTGCGGTGCACCGGGTGCAGGCCGGGCTCGAATGTCAGGCGCGAATTCTGCAGGTTGCCCTGCGCCCAGCGCCGGTCGCGGCCCAGTTCGGACAGCAGGTTCGGCGGCACCTGCTCGTAGCTGCCGTCGAGGTCGTAAGCGATCCAGACCTTCCAGCCGGCGCGACGCATCAGCGCGGCCTCCACGAAATCGTGCGACATCACGCCGCCCGACAGCGAGGTCTTGCCCGGCAGCGGCGGCAGCGCGCACTGCGCCATGAACGGCTCGATGCGCAGGATCGCGTTGTGGCCCCAGTAGTGCGATTCGCCGAGCTGCCAGTAGTGCAGGCCGGTCGTGAACAGCGGGCCGTAGACGCGCGAGCAGAACTGCAGGATGCGCGCGTGGGTGGTCTCGTGGCCGGCGGCGCGCGGCGCGGTCTGGATGATGCCGGTGTCCGGATGCGCCTCCATCATGCGCACCAGCGAGACCAAGCAGTCGCCGCTCATCACGCTGTCGGCGTCGAGCACGATCATGTACTTGTAGTCGGCGCCGAAGCGCCGGCAGAAATCGGCCACGTTGCCGGCCTTGCGGTGGGTGCGGTGCTGGCGCCAGCGGTAGTGCACGCGGGCGGCGTCACCGCGGGCCGCGAGCGTTTCGGTCAGCTGCGTCCAGGCGACTTGCTCGGCGACGCGCGCGTCGGGGTCGTTGGTGTCGCTGAGCACGTAGAAATCGAAGTGGGCGGCCGAGTCCGTGGCCGCCAGCGATTCATAGGTGGCACGCAGCCCGGCGAAGACGGTCGCGACGTCCTCGTTGCAGATCGGCATGATGATCGCGGTGCGCGCTTCTGGCGCGATCGGCGCCGTGGCGCCCGCGCCGCGCAGCACGTTCGTCACCGAATGGCGATCGCGGCCGCGCAGCATCACCCACGCGCCGAGCACCGCCGTCCAGAAGCCGGCCGAGACCCAGCCGAAGAGAATGGCGAACAGCACCAGCAGCCCACGCTCGGCCCAGTCGCGGCCATGCTGCGGCATGATGTCCACCATGTAGTCGGTGCCGATGACGGCGCCGAACACCACGAGCAGCATCAGCAGCACGCGGCGCAGCATGAAGTGGCGATCGTTCGGCACGCCTTCCCAGCTGCGCGGCGATCGGCCCTTCAGCACCCGCCGCACCGGGCGCCACAGCGGATGGCCGGCCCAGGACTGCGAGGCCATCGAGCGGCGGTGCACCGGCGGCAGCGGCACCGGCAGCGCGTTCGCGGGCTGGCGGGACTCGTCGCTCACGGCTTCTCCGATTCCGGCGGCACGATGTAGCTCCAGGTCTCGGTGAGCACCTTGCCGGCCTCGCGGATCTGGGCACGCATCTCGATCGGCTTGGCCGGGTCGTCGCGTTTGACGCGCACGGTCATGCGCCACATGCCCGTCACCGGGTTCAGGAACAGGTTCTTCTCGCGCAGCTGCGCATTGCCGCCGAGCTCGACGAACGACTCGGGCTTGGCCTCGGGCTTGAGCTCGCGCAGCGGCGGGCCGTCGAAGTCGACGACGAAGTTCAGGTCGCCGTCGGGCTGCTTCACGTAGCCGCGGCCGCGGCGCGTCTGCACGACCCAGGCGCGGCCCGTCGGCAGCCGGCCGTCGGTCTGCCAGCGCATCGTGTACGAGAACTGGAACGGCTTCTTGGGATCGGGCGCCTTGTCAGGCACCCAGTACGCGACGATGTTGTCGTTGGTCTCGTCGGGCGTCGGGATCTGCACCAGTTCCACCCGCCCCGGGCCCCACTTGCCGCCCGGCTCCACCCAGGCGCTCGGGCGGCGCTCGTACAGGGCCTCGGGGTCCTCGTAGCTCGCGGTCGAGCGGTCGCGCTGCATCAGGCCGAATCCCTGGATCTGCGGCGACGCGAACGAGGTCACCAGCAGCCGCTTCGGGTTGACCAGCGGGCGCCAGACCCACTCGCCGTTGCCCACCGCGACGGACAGGCCGTCGGAATCGTGCACCTCGGGCCGGTAGTCGTCGCGCTGGCCGGGCTGGTTGTCGCCGAAGAAGTACATGCTGTTCAGCGGGGCGATGCCGAGCTTGGTGACGGCCTCGCGGAAGTACAGCCGCGCGCTGACCTGGATGACGGTGTCGGCGCCCGGCGTGACGACGAACTTGTACGCGCCGGTCAGGTGTTTGGCGTCGAGCAGCGCGTAGATCGTCAGCGCGGTGTCGGTGCGGCTTGGGCGGTCGATCCAGAACTCGGTAAAGCGCGCGAAGTCCTCGCCCGAGGGCACGGCCGTGTCGATGGCCAGGCCGCGCGCCGAGAGCCCGTAGACCTGCCCCTTGCCCACCGAGCGGAAGTAGCTCGCGCCGAGGAAGACGAGCACCTCGTCCTTGTAGTTGCGGGTGTTGACCGGGTAGTGGATGCGAAAGCCCGAGAAGCCGACATTGCGCAGCTTTTTCGGGTCGAGCTTGTTGCGGCCGTAGTCGAACAGCTCGGTGTCGAACTCGATGCGGCGCGGGCCGCGCGGCTCCACGACGTTGATGCGCACCGCGTCCGGGAAGTTCTTGCCGGGGTGGAAGTACATCAGCTCGAACGGCAGCTTCTCGGCGCGCCAGGTCGCGCGGTCGGGCTTGAAGCGGATATCGCGCAGCGCGTCGTAGTCGATCGCGCCGAGCTCCAGCGGCAGCTTGGTGGCCGGCGGCCGGAAGCTGTCCGCCGCCAGCGCACGGGCGCGCGCCTCGACGTCCCGCACACCGAAGGCGGCCTGCGCCACAGCGGGGACGGTGAAGGCCACACACAGCAGCAGCCGCGCCAGCCAGACGGTCAGTGAGTCGACGGTGAAATTCAGGATAAGGCCCTTGGAGAATGCGCAATGGGGCAAGCGCGTGAAGCGGTCCGGGCGAATCCCGGCCTGCATCCCCCGCGCGTGCAAAGCACGAACTCTAAGGGTATTTACCGGCGATAGAGGGCCGGATTGCTTTGCTTACACCGGGACGCGGCGTCATCCGACGCCGCGTCGAACCGCGCAGGCGCGCGCGGTGCCGGATCAGTGCTTCGCGTCGAAGAACTGCTCGTCTTCGGTCGAACCCTTCAGCGCGGCCGTGGACGACAGCGCCTCGATCGTGGTGGTCACCGCATCGAAGTAGCCGGTGCCGACTTCGCGCTGATGCTTCACGGCGGTGAAGCCCTTCTCGGCCGCCGCGAACTCGGCTTCCTGCAGCTCGACGAACGCGCTCATGTTGTTGCGCGCGTAGCCGTGGGCCAGGTTGAACATCGAGTAGTTCAGGCTGTGGAAGCCGGCCAGCGTGATGAACTGGAACTTGTAGCCCATCGCGCCCAGCTCGCGCTGGAACTTGGCGATCGTCGCGTCGTCGAGGTTCTTCTTCCAGTTGAACGACGGCGAGCAGTTGTAGGCCAGCAGCTTGCCCGGGAACTTGGCGTGGATCGCGTCGGCGAAGCGCTTGGCGTAGGCCAGGTCGGGCTTGCCGGTCTCGCACCACACCATGTCGGCCACTTCGGCATACGCCAGGCCGCGCGAGATCGCCTGCTCCAGGCCCGGCTTGCTGCGGTAGAAGCCTTCGACGGTGCGCTCGCCGGTCATGAACGGCTTGTCGTTGTCGTCGACGTCGCTGGTGACCAGGTCGGCGGCTTCGGCGTCGGTGCGGGCGATCACGAGCGTGGGCACGCCCATCACGTCGGCGGCCAGGCGCGCGGCCTGCAGCTTGGCGACGGCCTCGCGCGTGGGCACCAGCACCTTGCCGCCCATGTGGCCGCACTTCTTGACCGAGGCGAGCTGGTCCTCGAAGTGCACGCCCGACGCGCCGGCATCGATCATCGACTTCATCAGCTCGAACGCGTTCAGCACGCCACCGAAGCCGGCTTCGGCGTCGGCCACGATCGGGGCGAAGAAGTCGATGTCGTTCTTGCCTTCCGACCACTGGATCTGGTCGGCGCGGGTGAAGGTGTTGTTGATGCGCTTGACGACCATCGGCACCGAGTTGGCGGGGTACAGCGATTGGTCCGGATACATCTCGCCGGCGAGATTGGCGTCGCCGGCCACTTGCCAGCCCGACAGGTAGATCGCCTTCAGGCCGGCCTTGACCTGCTGCATCGCCTGGTTGCCGGTCAGCGCGCCGAGCGTGTTGACGAAGGGCTCGTTGTTGACGAGGTTCCACAGCTTCTCCGAGCCGCGGCGGGCCAGCGTGTGCTCGGGCTGGATGGAGCCGCGCAGGCGGACGACGTCGGCGGCGGAGTAGCCGCGCTTGATGCCCTTCCAGCGCGGGTTCTCGGCCCAGTCCTTCTCGAGGGCGGCAATCTGTTGGTCGCGGGTCAGGTTCGTCATGTGGAGCTCCAGTCAAGTGAGTGAATCAGCGAGTTGCTGGGCTCAAGAATAACGACGACTTGGCCGCTTGGCATGACTTGTATCTTATATAAGACTCTTTTCTTGACTCAATAAAATCAATGACTTGGATGGCATATTTCGCAATGCGGTGTCATTTCCCCTGTCGTGAAAGAGAATGCGGCGGTGCAGCAATCGAGTCTTCCACGATGCGAAATGTCGGGACCGATCGTGAAAAGCGCCGTTCAGGTCAGCCCGAGCCAGCGGCGATAGAGGCGGTCCGCCAAGTGCTGCTGGTCAGGCAGCGCCTGGGTGGCCTGGGCGCGCATCGCGGGGCCGGTCTGCACGGTGGCGGGGTAGCGCTGCTGCGCTTTCAGGAAGGCCGGGTCCACCGAAGCCGACCAGACCGCGAGCTTGTGCTCGTCCAGCTCGACATGGAACTGCATCGCCAAGTGCCGACCGATCGCGAACGCCTGGCGCGGACAGGCCGCGCTGCCAGCAAGCAACTCGGCGCCCGCTGGCAGTTCGAAGCTCTCACCGTGCCAGTGGTAGACGGTGCGCTCGCCGGGCTCGCCGAACCAGTCTCGCGCCGTCGGCGTGTCGGCCACCGTCATCGACTGCCAGCCGATCTCGGGCTGGGGCGACGCGATCACCCGCGCGCCAAGTGCCCGCGCCATCAATTGCCCGCCGAGGCAGTGGCCGATCACCGGGATGTCGGCATCCATCGCCTGCAGGATCAGCCGCTCCGCCTTACGCAGCGACGGCAGGTCGTCGTTCGCGCTCATCTCGCCGCCCAGCAGCGCCAGGCCGCCGTAGCCGGCGACCGAAGGCGGATAGGCGTCGCCTGCTTCGGTGTCGAGCACGCGGTACGGAATGTCCTGCACCCGGAGCCAGCGCGCGAGATACGCCGGGCCGTCGCTGCTGAGGTTCTGGAGGATGAGGATGGGAGCCATGTCGGAGGGTCGACTGTAGGGCCGCCCTCACCCGAGCGGCCGGAACGGTGCGAGCGGTAGACTGTCACGCTCTGACGCTGGAGACCGACCATGCACAAAGACGACCCCGCCACGCTCGCCGCGACCCCCGCCGCCCCGACGGCCGCCGCGCCTCAATCGATGGACGCGTTCTGGATGCCGTTCACCGCGAACCGCCAGTTCAAGCAGGCACCGCGCCTCCTGGCCAAGGCCAAGGGCATGCACTACTGGACGCCCGAGGGCCGCCAGATCCTCGACGGCATCGCCGGCCTGTGGTGCGTGAACGCCGGCCACGCGCGGCCGCGGATCGTCGAGGCGATCGCCGCGCAGGCGGCCGAGATGGACTTCGCGCCGCCGTTCAACATGGCGCACCCCAAGGCGTTCGAGCTCGCCGAGCGGCTGGTCCAGTTGACGCCGGCCGGCTTGAACAAGGTGTTCTTCACCAACTCGGGCTCCGAGGCCGTCGAGACCGCGCTGAAGATGGCGATCGGCTACCACCGTGCCCGCGGCGATGGCGCCCGCACCCGGCTGATCGGCCGCGAGCGCGGCTACCACGGCGTGAACTTCGGCGGCATCACGGTCGGCGGCATCGTCGGCAACCGCAAGAGCTTCGGCCCGCTGCTGCCCGGCGCCGACCACATCCGCCACACCCATGACCTGAGCCGCAACGCCTATTCGCGCGGCGTGCCCGAGCACGGCGCCGAACTGGCCGACGACCTGGAGCGCCTGGTCGGGCTGCACGATGCCTCGACGATCGCCGCGGTGATCGTCGAACCGGTCGCCGGCTCCACCGGCGTGCTGCTGCCCCCCAAGGGCTACCTCAAGCGCCTGCGCGAGATCTGCGACAAGCACGGCATCCTGCTGATCTTCGACGAGGTCATCACCGGCTTCGGGCGCCTGGGCTCGCCGTTCGCGGCTCAGCACTTCGACGTGACGCCCGACCTGATGACCGTCGCCAAGGGCATCACCAACGGCTGCGTGCCGATGGGCGCGGTGTTCGCCAAGCAGGCCATCCACGACGCCTTCATGACCGGCCCGGAGCACCTGATCGAGTTCCCGCACGGCTACACCTATTCGTCGCACCCGCTGGCCTGCGCGGCGGCGCTCGGCACGCTGGACACCTATGCCGAGGACGGCCTGCTGACCCGCGCCGCGACGATGGCGCCGGTGTTCGAGAACGCGCTGCATTCGCTGAAGGGCGTGCCGAACGTGATCGACGTGCGCAACATCGGGCTGGTCGGCGGCATCGAGTTGCAGCCGATCGCCGGGCAGCCGGGCAAGCGTGCGTTCGACGCCTTCCTCGAGTGCTGGGAACGCGGCGTGCTGATTCGCACCACCGGCGACACGATCGCGCTGTCGCCGCCGCTGATCGTCGAGAGCTCGCACATCGACCAGATGGTGAGCACCATCGCCGACGTGCTGAAACAGCAAGCTTGATGCGGGGGCCACGGTATGCTGTGAGGCATGCCTGCTACGCCCTCCTCCCGATCGAAACCCGTGGTGCTCGTGCCGGCATGCAACCGCATGCTGGGCGACCACCTTTTTCATGTCGCCGGCAAGAAATACGTCGACGCGGTGCGCCTCGCGGGCTGCCAGCCGCTGATCGTGCCGAGCGCGTCGCTCGATGAACTCGACGCCCTGCTCGACATCGCCGACGGCGTGCTGCTGACCGGCTCGCAATCGAACGTCCACCCGAGCCACTTCGCCGAGGACGTGCGCGATGCGACCCTGCCGCTCGATGCCGACCGCGACGCCTGGACGCTGCCGCTGATCCCGCGCGCGCTCGAACGCGAGATTCCGCTGTTCGCGATCTGCCGCGGCTTCCAGGAGGCCAATGTCGCGCTCGGCGGCTCGCTGCACCAGGCCGTGCAGGAGGTGCCCGACCGGCACGACCACCGCGCGCCGAAAGACGCCGCGACCGAAGTGCAGTACGGCTTCGCGCACGACGTGCTCATCGAGCCCGGGGGCGTGCTCGCGCGCGTGCTCGGTGAGCCGCGCGTGCGCGTCAACTCGGTTCACGGCCAGGGCGTGAACCGGCTCGCGAAGGGCCTGCGCATCGAGGCGCTCGCGCCGGACGGGCTCGTCGAGGCCTTCTCGGTCGCCGACGCACGAGGTTTCAACCTGAGCGTGCAGTGGCACCCGGAATGGCAGGCCGCGACCAACCCGGTCTCGCTGCGCCTGTTCCAGGCCTTCGGTGCCGCCTGCGCGGCCTACAGGGACCGACACCGCCCGCCCGCACCGGATCGCTAGGTGCGTGTCCTGCGTGGCCCGATGCGTGCCACGTTCGTCGCCCTCCCCGATCCCGGCGCCGCGTCACGAGACGACCGCGCCCCTGCAACAGGTGCCCCATGGTGGACAAACGCAACTTCTCCTTCGCCGACCTCGAGAACTGGTTCAACGAACACCGGGTGACCGAGATCGAGTGCCTCGTGCCCGACCTCACCGGCGTGGCGCGCGGCAAGATCCTGCCGCGCGAGAAGTTCACCGAGGACCGCGGCATGCGGCTGCCCGAGGCGATCGTCGGCATCGGCGTGACTGGCAACTTCCCGAGCGACGGCCCGTACTACGACGTGATCCACCCCACCGACCGCGACATGCACCTGCGGCCCGACCCGAGCACCGTGCGCATCGTGCCCTGGGCCGTCGACCCGACCGCGCAGGTGATCCACGACTGCTTCGACCGCGACGGCAACATGATCCCGTACGCGCCGCGGTCGGTGCTGCGCCGCATCTGCGAGCTGTACGCCGCCGAGGGCTGGAACCCGGTGGTCGCGCCCGAGCTCGAGTTCTATCTGATCGAGCGCAACGCCGACCCGAACACGCCGCTGAAGCCGCCGAAAGGCCGCAGCGGCCGGGCCGAGACCTCGCGCCAGGCCTACTCGATCGACGCGGTCAACGAGTTCGACCCGCTGTTCGAGGACATCTACGACTACTGCGGCAAGATGGAGCTGAACGTCGACACGCTGATCCACGAGGTCGGCGCCGGGCAGATGGAGATCAACTTCTTCCACGACCACCCGCTGGGCCTGGCCGACGAGGTGTTCTTCTTCAAGCGCACGATCCGCGAGGCCGCGCTGCGCCACGAGATGTACGCCACCTTCATGGCCAAGCCGATGGCCGGCGAGCCCGGCAGCGCGATGCACGTGCACCAGAGCATCCTGAACGCGGTCACCGGCAAGAACATCTTCAGCAACGAGGACGGCTCGCCGAGCAAGGAGTTCT
>JAZKIO010000142.1:0-12799 GCA_040384825.1 Pseudomonadota bacterium | reverse complement strand
GTCGCGGCAGGCGGCACCCGGCAGGGGCGATTTGGGTGGCGGTGAGGAGCGCAGGGCCGAGGTCGGCGCGCGCAGCGCGCTTCGTCAACTGACTCGCCGCGGTTGTCCGAGCGCAGTGAGCGCAGCGAACGTAGCGAGTTCTGCGGCGCGACCTCGGTCCGAGCACCGCAACGCAGTCGGCGCGCAGCGCCGACCGCCACCGGATGAGCCCCTGCCGGGTGCCGCCTGCCGCGACGCGCTCCGACCGTGACGACTCAGGCCACGGACCCGACTCCGTAGCCAGACGCAGCGTGCGGCACCCCACCCGCCACCACCTGCACCGCGCAGTACTTGAACTCCGGAATCTTCCCGAACGGATCGAGCGCCGCGTTGGTCATCAGGTTGGCCGCTGCCTCGTAGTAAGCGAACGGCACGAACACCGCGCCAGCCGGCGTGCCGTCGTCACGCCGAACGTGCAGCGTGACCTCGCCGCGCCGCGAGCGCAGCGTGATCACGTCGCCCGGCTGCAGCCCGAGCCGCGCCAGATCGGGGCCGCCCATCGAGGCCGTCGCAATCGGCTCCAGCGCGTCCAGCACGCTGGCGCGGCGCGTCATGCTGCCGGTGTGCCAGTGCTCGAGCTGGCGGCCGGTGATCAGCACGAACGGGTAATCGGTGTCGGGGCGCTCGTTGGCCGGGATGATGTCGGCCGGCACGAGCCTGACGCGGCCGTCGGCGGTCGGGAAGGTGTCGTCGAACACGATCGGCCGGCCCGGATCGTCGGCGGTGAGGCACGGGTACGTGACGCTGTCCTCGCGCTGCAGGCGATCCCAGGTGATGCCGGCGATGGCGCCGTGCATGGCCTGGCGCATCTCCTCGTAGACCGACTCGGCGCCTGAATCCTCGCCTGGGTAGTTCCAGTCGAGCCCGAGCCGCTGCGCGAGCTGCTGGATGATCCACAGGTCCTGCCGCGCATCGCCCGGCAGGTCGAGCGCACGCCGGCCGAACTGCACCATGCGGTCGGTGTTGCTGACCGTGCCGCCCTTCTCGGGCCAGGCGCTGGCGGGCAACACCACGTCGGCGAGCCACGCGGTCTCGGTCATGAAGATGTCCTGCACGACCAGGTGCTCGAGCGAGGCCAGCGCATGGCGCGCGTGGTTCAGGTCCGGGTCGCTCATCGCCGGGTTCTCGCCCATGATGTACATGCCGCGGACCTTGTGCGGGTCGGTGTCCGGCGCGAGCGCCTTGTGCATGATCTCGACCACCGTGTAGCCGGGCGTCGGGTCCAGCGGCGTCTTCCAGAAGTCTTCGAACCACGCGTGCGCACCGGCGTTGTCGACGCGCTGGTAGTTGGGGAACATCATCGGGATCAGCCCCGCGTCGCTCGCGCCCTGCACGTTGTTCTGGCCGCGCAGCGGGTGCAGCCCAGACCCGGGCTTGCCGATCTGGCCGGTCACGCTGACGAGTGCGATCAGGCAGCGCGCGTTGTCGGTGCCGTGCACGTGCTGGCTGATGCCCATGCCCCACAGGATCATCGCGCTCTTCGCGGTCGCGAACGCGCGCGCGACCTCGCGCAGCGTCTCGGCCGGGATGCCGCAGATCGGCGCCATCGCCTCGGGGCTGTAGCCCTGGACGTTCTCGCGCAGCGCCTCGAAGTTGTCGACACGCTCGCGCACGAACGCTTCGTCGACCAGCCCCTCCTCGATCACCACGTGGATCAGCGCGTTCAGCATCGCCACGTCGGTGTCGGCGTTGAATTGCAGCGTGCGCCAGGCGTGGCGCGACAGCTCGGTGCGGCGCGGGTCGGCCAGGACGATCTTCGCGCCGCGCTGGGCCGCGTTCTTCATCCAGGTCGCGGCCACCGGGTGGTTGACGGTCGGGTTCGAGCCGATCACGAAGATCAACTCCGCATGCTCCACGTCGTTGACCGGGTTGCTGACCGCGCCCGAGCCCACGCCTTCGAGCAGCGCCGCCACGCTCGACGCGTGGCACAGCCGCGTGCAGTGGTCGACGTTGTTGCTGCCGAAGCCGATGCGCACCAGCTTCTGGAACAGATAGGCCTCCTCGTTGCTGCCCTTGGCGCTGCCGAAGCCGGCCAGCGACTTCGGGCCATGCGTGTCGCGCAGCGTGCGCAGCGTGCCGCCGGCGAGGGCCAGCGCCTCGTCCCAGCTCGCTTCGCGAAACACCTCCGTCCAGTCGGCCGGGCGTGATTCGATCGCGGGATTCTTCGCGACGCCCGGCTTGCGGATCAGCGGCTTGGTCAGCCGCTGCGGATGGCTCGCGTAGTCGAACCCGAAGCGGCCCTTCACGCACAGCCGGTCGTGGTTGGCCGGGCCGTCGCGGCCGTCGACGCTGACGATCTTGTTGTCGCGCACGTTGTAGGTCAGCAGGCAGCCGACGCCGCAGAACGGGCAGACCGAATCGACCTTCTTGTCGACGACCTGCGAGCCGAGCGCGGTCTTGGGCATCAGCGCGCCGGTCGGACAGGCCTGCACGCACTCGCCGCACGCCACGCAGGTGCTGTCGCCCATCGGGTCGCCGAGGTCGAACACGATCTGGCTGTGCGCACCGCGCAGCGCGTAGCCGATCACGTCGTTGACCTGCTCCTCGCGACAGGCGCGCACGCAGCGCGTGCACTGGATGCAGCTGTCGAGATTGACGGCCATGGCTGGGTGGGACAGATCGGGCGCCGGCTGCTCGCGGCGCAGCGCGCGCAGTTCTGGGCGCACCGTGACGCCGGCCTTTGCGGCCCAGTCGCTCAGCTCGCCGTGCGGCCGCGCGGCGTCGCCGTCGACCCACTTGTGGCCGGCGTCCGGCAGGTCGGCCAGGAGCATCTCCAGCACCATCTGCTGGCTCTTCTTCGCGCGCGGGCTGTCGCTGGTGACGACCATGCCGGCCTGCACGCTGCGGCAGCAACTGGGTGCCAGCGTGCGCTCGCCCTTCACCTCGACGACGCAGGCGCGGCAGTTGCCGTCGGGCCGGTAGCCTTCCTTGAAGCACAGGTGCGGGATCTCGACGCCTTCGCGCTTCGCGGCCGTCAGGATCGTTTCGCCGTCGAACGCGGTGACCGCCTTGCCGTCGAGCGTGAACTCGATGGTCGCGGCCTGCAGTTGAGCAATGTGCGCGGGTGCGTTCATGCGGCGCCTCCGATCTCGTGCGGGAAGTGGGCGACGACGCAGCGCACCGGGTTCGGCGCCGCCTGGCCGAGGCCGCAGATCGAGGCGTCGGTCATCACCTGGTTCAAATCCTCCAGCGTCGCGCGGTCCCAGGTGGCGGCGGTCATCAGGCGCGCCGCCTTGTCGGTGCCGACGCGGCACGGCGTGCACTGGCCGCAGCTCTCGTGGGCGAAGAACCGCATCATGTTCAGCGCGGCGTCACGGGCGCGGTCGTGCTCGCTCAGCACGATCACCGCGGCCGAGCCGATGAAGCAGCCGTGCGGCTGCAGCGTGTCGAAATCGAGCGGGATGTCGGCCATCGCCGCCGGCAGGATGCCGCCCGAAGCGCCGCCCGGCAGGTACGCGTACAGCGTGTGGCCCGCGGCCATGCCGCCGCAATACTCGTCGACCAGTTCGCGCAGCGTGATGCCGGCCGGCGCGAGCTTGACGCCGGGCCGCGCCACGCGCCCGCTGACGCTGAAGCTGCGCAGCCCTTTGCGGCCGTGGCGGCCGAAGCCGGCGAACCACGCCGGGCCGCGCTGCACGATGTCGCGCACCCAGTACAGCGTCTCGAAGTTGTGTTCCAGCGTCGGCCGGCCGAAGAGGCCGACCTGCGCGATGTACGGCGGGCGCAGCCGCGGCTCGCCGCGCTGGCCCTCGATGCTCCGGATCATCGCGGACTCCTCGCCGCAGATGTAGGCGCCGGCGCCGCGGCGCAGCTCGATGTGCGGCAGCGCGAACGGCGCGACGGCCTGCAGCTTCGCAAGCTCGGCGGTCAGCAGCTCGCGGCAGCCGTGGTACTCGTCGCGGAGGTAGATGTAGACCGCATCGATGCCGACGACGTGCGCGGCGATGAGCACGCCTTCGAGGAAGCGGTGCGGGTCGCGTTCGAGGTAGGTGCGGTCCTTGAAGGTGCCGGGCTCGCCCTCGTCGATGTTGACGGCCATCAGGCGCGGCGCGGGCATGTCGCGCACGATGCGCCACTTGCGGCCGGCCGGGAAGCCGGCGCCGCCGAGGCCGCGCAGGCCGGAGTCCTCGAGCAGCTTGATCAGGTCGTCGCCGGCGCGCTGGCCTTCGATCACCTCGGCGGCGAGCGCGTAGCCGCCGGCGGCGCGGTAGGTGTCGTAGTCGACGAAGCCGGGCGCAGCGTCGGCATCGCGCTCGCTGACGCCGGTCTCGGCGAGCGCCGCGGGATCGAACGCCGTGCCGGCGTTGGCGGCCGGATGGCGCGTCTGCCCGCGCTGCACCGCCGCGACAACCGCGTCGGCATCCGCGCGCGGCACCGGGCACTGGTGCACGACCGCGACCGGCGCCTGCTCGCAACGGCCGACGCAGGGCGCGGCGATCACGTTCACGTCTGCACCCAGCAGCGCCGGCAGCCGCGCCAGCAGATCGCGCGCGCCGGCCAGTTCGCAGCTCAGCCCGTCGCAGACGCGCACGGTGATCGCGGCGGGCGATTCGCCCTCGCCCAGCACCTCGAAGTGGTGATAGAAGCTCGCGACCTCGAAGACCTCGGCCATCGGCACGTTGGTCTCCTTGGCGAGCGCAACCAGATGGCGCTCGTGCAGCCCGAGGCAGGCGTCGTTCAGCAGGTGCAGGTGCTCGATCAGCCGGTCGCGTCGCCAGCCGGCGGCGGGCTTCTCGCCGAGCAGCGCGCGCACTTCGGCGAGTGCCGCGTCGTCCGGCTGGCGGCCCTTCAGGCGGCTCTTGCGCTTGATGCGCTGGCGCATCTCGTCGGGGGTGACGCGCGCCACCACCGGTGCGGCTTCTTGCGGGGTCGGGTTCATCAGCTCGGCACTATCCGGCAGCGGCCCGGTGCCGTCCAATTGATTCTGGAAACCGGGCGATACGCGGGGTGAATCGCGGCCAACCCGGTCAGGCGACCGGCACGCGCCCCTGCGCGGCGGCTTCTTCCAGCCAAGCCGGGTCGCTCGCCAGCGCCAGCGCGGCTTCGAGGGCGCGCGAGGGCCGTGCCCCCTGCGCGATCATGAAGCCGATCGGCGTGCGCACCTCGGGCTCGCGCAGCGGCAGCGCCTCCAGCCCGGGGTAACCGCGCACCAGCGCCATCAGCGCGCCGGGCAGCACCGCGGCGACCTCGCCGTCGAGCACGCTGAGCACCATCGTGACGATCGAGTTGGTTTCGATCGCCGGGCGCACCTCGAGGCCGGCCTGCGCAAACGCGGCGTCGACGATCGTGCGGTTGTGCATCTCGCGGGTCAGCAGGCACAGCGCGCCGGCGGCGGCCGTCTTCCAGCCGATCGTGTCGCCCAGGTGCAGCGGCGCGCCCGCATCGGTGGCACTGCGGCGGAGCAGGAAGTACTGCTCGGCGTATTGCGGCAACGCGGTGAACCTGACGCCGCGGTCGGTGTAGCCCAGGCCCATGTCGAGCGACAGGCTTTCGAGCCCGGTCTCGATCTCGTGCGAGCTGAGCGAACGCACGATCGGCTTGATGCCGCGGTGGCGCGCCTGCAGGCGGGCGGCGAAGCGCGCCGCCACCGGCAGCGTCGTCGGCACCGCGCCGATCGACAGCGCGCCCTGCGGCGAGCCGGCGCCGCTGTGCAGGTCCTGGCGCAGCAGTTCCTGCTCGCGCAGCAGCCGGTTCGCACTGGCCAGCACGCGCTCGCCCTCGGGCGTCAGCCCTTCGTAGGCGCGGCCGCGCCGCACGATCGCCACGTCGAGTTCCTTCTCGAGCGCGCGCAGCGCGTTCGACAACGCCGGCTGGGTGATGTGGCACGCGCTCGCCGCGCGCCCGAAGTGCCGATGCTGTTCGAGCGCCACGAGGTAGCGCATCGCATCCAGCAGGTTCATCGGTGGCCCCCTCTCCCGCTGGCGGGAGAGGGCTGGGGGCGAGACGGGGCTTTCGAGCCGCATGCGGCGAGCCCGGCGAGCGGTCCTGGCCTGCAAGCCAGGACGCGCACTGCAAGTGAGGGTCGTCGGCCGCCACCCTCATCCCCCGCCTTCTCCCGCAAGCGGGAGAAGGAGCCCTCTCCGTTCATGTGTTCTTCGAGATCGAGATCGTCGGGAACTTCGACGAGAAATCCTTCGCCCGCTGCGCGATCTTCACCGCCACCTGCCGGGCGACCGACTTGTACCGCCCGGCGATATCGCCGTCGGGGTCGTTGACGACGCTCGGCCGGCCGCTGTCGGCCTGCACCCGGATCGACAGGTTCAGCGGCAGCGCGCCGAGGTAGTCCATCTTGTACTCGGCCGCCAGGCGCTTGCCGCCTTCCTCGCCGAAGATGTGCTCGACGTGCCCGCAGTTCTCGCAGACGTGCACCGCCATGTTCTCGACGATGCCCAGGATCGGCACGCCGACCTTCTCGAACATCTTGATGCCCTTCTTGGCGTCGAGCAGCGCGATGTCCTGCGGCGTGGTCACGATCACCGCGCCGGTCAGCGGCACGCGCTGGCTCAGCGTCAGCTGGATGTCGCCGGTGCCGGGCGGCATGTCGACGATCAGGTAGTCGAGCTCGGCCCAGTTGGTCTGGCGCAGCAACTGCTCCAGCGCCTGCGTGGCCATCGGGCCGCGCCAGATCATCGCTTCGTCCTGGTTGACGAGGAAGCCGATCGACATGACCTGCACGCCGTAGTTCTCCATCGGCTCCATGGTCTTGCCGTCGGCGCTCTCGGGGCGACCCTCGATGCCCATCATCATCGGCTGGCTCGGGCCGTAGATGTCGGCGTCGAGGATGCCGACGGTCGCCCCCTCGGCCGCCAGCGCGAGCGCGAGGTTGACCGCCGTCGTGCTCTTGCCGACGCCGCCCTTGCCCGACGCCACCGCGACGATGTTCTTGACCTTGGGCAGCAGCTGCACGCCGCGCTGCACCGCGTGCGCGGTGATCTTGATCGTGAGGTTGGCGCTGACGTTCTCGACCCCGGCGACCGTGCGCGCCGCCGCGATCAGCGCCTTGCGCAGCCCGGCGATCTGGCTCTTGGCGGGGTAGCCAAGCTCGACGTCGAAGGCCACGTCGCCGCCTTCGATGCGCAGGTTCTTCAGCTGCCGTGTCGAGACGAAATCGGTGCCGGTGTTCGGGTCGATGACGGTCTTGAGCGCGTCGAGCACGACGGCGTCGGTGAGAGCGGGCATGGGGTGGTTTCTGGCAGGAAGGAGCGGGCAAGTCTAGCGGCAGCGCGGCACACCTCGTGACGCAGCGCCGCAAAAGCGCGCAAGAATCATGGCCATGCAAAGACGACTCCTCCTCCGCACCGCCGCTGCCCTGGGCACCGGCGGCCTGCTGTGGCCGCTGGCCGAAGCCACCGCCCTCAAGCCGCTCGGCAAGCCGCAGCCCTTCGACACCGCCTGGCTCAAGGGCCAGGCCCGCGCGCTGGCCGGCAAGCCCTACCAGGCACCGACCAACCGGCTGCCCGCCGCGATCGAGGCGCTCAACTGGGACCAGTACCAGGCCATCCGCTTCAAGCCCGAGCACGCGCTGTGGGCCGACGACAAGCTGCGCTTCAAGCTCGAGCTGTTCCACCTCGGCCTGTTCTTCAAGCGCCCGGTGCAGATGTTCGAGGTGGCCGGCGGCCAGGCCCAGCAGCTGGCCTACGACCCGACGATGTTCGACTACGGCAAGAGCGGCATCGACGGCCGCCGCCAGCCGGCCGACCTCGGTTTTGCCGGCTTCCGCTTCAAGTTCCACCTCGCGCCGGAGTTCGACATCGCCGCGTTCCTGGGCGCGAGCTACTTCCGCGCCACCAGCGGCACGCGCCAGTACGGGCTGTCGGCGCGCGGCCTGGCGATCGACGCCGGCATGCCGCGGCCGGAGGAGTTCCCCGAGTTCACGAGCTTCTGGTTCGAGCGCCCGGCGCCGGACTCGAACACGCTGGTCGTGCACGCGCTGCTCGATTCGCCGAGCGTGGCCGGCGCCTACCGCTTCGCGATCACGCCGGGCGACACCACGCTGATGGAGGTCGACGCCGCGCTCTACCCGCGCAAGGAGATCGAGCGCCTGGGCATCGCGCCGTGCACGAGCATGTACCAGGCCGGCGAGAACGACCGGCGCAAGGGCAACGACTGGCGCTTCGAGATCCACGATTCCGACGGCCTGTCCATCCACAACGGCAACGGCGAGTGGCTGTGGCGGCCGCTGCGCAACCCGCTGCACGTGAGCTTCAACGCCTTCGCCGACAAGAGCCCGCGCGGCTTCGGCCTGCTGCAACGCGACAAGGACTTCGCCAATTACCAGGACGACGGCGTGTTCTACGACCGCAGGCCCAGCCTGTGGGTCGAGCCCAAGGGCGACTGGGGCGCGGGCTCGGTGCAGCTGATCGAGATCCCGACCGACAACGAGACCAACGACAACATCGTCGCGTTCTGGAACCCTGCTGCCAAGCCGCAGCCCGGCCAGGAGCTGCTGATCGGCTACCGGCTGTACTGGGGCCGCGAGGCGCCGGTGCAATCGCCGCTGGCGCGCACGGTCGCCTCGCGCACCGGCATCGGCGGCGTGATCGGCAAGGACCGCACCTACTTCTCGTGGCGCTTCGCGGTCGACTTCGCCGGCGGCAACTTCGCGCTGCTCGATCGCCGCACGAAGGTCGAGGCGGTGGTGACGGCCACGCGCGGCCGGATCGAGACGGTCTCGGCGCGCCCGCTCGACGCGATCAACGGCTGGCGCGCGATGTTCGACATCGTGCCCGAGGCCAACAGCATGGAGCCGATCGCGCTGCGCCTGTTCCTGCGCGCCGACGGCCAGCCGCTGACCGAGACCTGGCTCTACGAATACGCGCCTCCGCCGCTGAACGAGCGACCTTTGCAATAGCCCCGACCTAAAATGCCCGGCTCATCCCGCCACCGGCGCCGCCCATGACCCGCAAGCTCTTCGTCACCACCGCCCTGCCCTACGCCAACGCGCCGTTCCACATCGGCCACATGATGGAGTACATCCAGGCGGACATCTGGGTGCGCTACCAGCGCATGGTGGGCAGCGAGGTGCATTTCGTCTGCGCGGACGACGCGCACGGCGCGCCGATCATGATCGCGGCCGAGAAGGCGGGCCAGACGCCGCAGGCCTTCGTCGCCGGCATCGCCGCCGGCCGCGCGAAGTACCTCGACGGCTTCCAGATCGGCTTCGACCACTGGCACTCGACCGACGCGCCCGAGAACCACGAACTCGCGCAGGACATCTACCGCGCGCTGCGCAAGCAGGGCCTGATCGCCGAGCGCACGATCGAGCAGTTCTACGACCCGGTGAAGGGCATGTTCCTGCCCGACCGCTACATCAAGGGCACCTGCCCGAAGTGCGGCACGCCCGACCAGTACGGCGACAACTGCGAGAACTGCGGCGCCGTCTACGCACCTACCGACCTGAAGAACCCGTACTCGACGCTGAGCGGCGCCACGCCGGTGCTCAAGTCAAGCGAGCACTACTTCTTCCAGCTCTCGTCGCAGCGCTGCATCGATTTCCTGACCGAGTGGACCGGCACGCCGGGCCGCCTGCAGCCCGAGGTGCTGAACAAGATCAAGGAGTGGTTCGCCGTCGACGAACAGGGTCACGTCGGCCTGAACGACTGGGACATCAGCCGCGACGCGCCCTACTTCGGCATCGAGATCCCCGACGCGCCGGGCAAGTACTTCTATGTGTGGCTCGACGCGCCGGTGGGCTACCTCGCGTCGCTGAAGCACCACCTGACGAAGATCGGCGTCGACTTCGACGCGTTCATGGCCGACCCGCAGGTCGAGCAGATCCACTTCATCGGCAAGGACATCGTCACCTTCCACACGCTGTTCTGGCCGGCGATGCTGCACTTCAGCGGCCGCAAGGTGCCCAACCACATCCACGTGCACGGCTTCCTGCAGTTGAGCGGCGAGAAGATGAGCAAGAGCCGCGGCACCGGCATCTCGCCGCTGAAGTACCTCGAGATCGGCATGAACCCGGAATGGCTGCGCTACTACATCGCGGCCAAGCTGAACGGGCGCGTCGAGGACCTGGACTTCAACCCCGACGACTTTCTCGCGCGGGTCAACAGCGACCTGGTCGGCAAGTACATCAACATCGCGAGCCGCGCCGCCGGCTTCCTGAGCAAGCGCTTCGGCGGGCAGCTGTCGGCCGACCTGGGCGTCGAGGGCCGCGTGCTGCTCGACGGCCTGCGCGCGCACCGCGCGACGATCGAGTCGCTCTACGAGGAGCGCGAGTTCGGCAAGGCGCTGCGCGAGGTGATGCTGCTGGCCGACCGCGTCAACGAGTTCGTCGACCAGAACAAGCCGTGGGAGCTGGCGAAGAAGCCCGAGAACGCCGCGGTGCTGCACGACGTGTGCTCCGTCTGCATCGAGGCCTTCCGCCTGCTCACGATCTACCTGAAGCCGGTGCTGCCGACGCTGGCGGCGCAGGTCGAGGCCTTCCTGAAGGTCGAGCCGATGCAGTTCGCCGATGCGCAGCGCGCGCTCGGTGCGCACACGATCGGCGAGTACAAGCACCTGATGCAGCGCGTCGACGCGAAGCAGCTCGACGCGCTGCTGGAGCCGACGGTCGTCGAGGTGCCGCCGCCGGGTGGCGAAGCGCTCGCGTCCGAGATCGGCATCGACGACTTCGCGAAGATCGACCTGCGCATCGCCAAGATCGAGGCCTGCGAGGCGGTCGAGGGCTCGACCAAGCTCCTGCGCCTGACGCTCGACGTGGGCGAGGGGAAGACCCGCAACGTGTTCAGCGGCATCGCCTCGGCCTACGCGCCGGCCGACCTGGTCGGCAAGTTCACCGTCATGGTGGCGAACCTCGCGCCGCGCAAGATGAAGTTCGGCCTCAGCGAGGGCATGGTGCTGGCCGCCTCGCATGCCGATGGCAAGACGGACTCGGGCATCTACATCCTCGAGCCGTGGCCCGGCGCAAAGCCGGGCATGCGCGTCCGGTAGCGGGCGCGCGTCACCGATGTTGCCCGGCCTGCGCGGCTGGACCGACCTGCAGCGCACGCCGCTCAACAACCTGCGCCTCGGCGCGATGCTGGCGTTCGTGGCCGGCGCCACCAACGCGGGCGGCTTCCTGGCCGTCGGCCAGTACACCTCGCACATGACCGGCATCGTCTCGGGCATGGCCGACCACATCGTGCTCGGACAGGCCAACGTGGTGCTGGTCGCGTTCGCCTCGCTGCTGAGCTTCCTCGCCGGTGCCATGACGACCGCCGTGCTCGTCAACTGGGGCATGCGCCGGCGCCTGCACAGCGCCTACGTGCTGCCGCTGCTGCTCGAGGCGGCGGCGCTGATCCTGTTCGGCCTGCTGGGCGCCAGCCTGAGCGTGGCGACCGCCTTGCTGGTGCCGCTCACGGTGCTGCTGCTGTGCTACCTGATGGGCGTGCAGAACGCCGTGATCAGCAAGATCTCGCGCGCCGAGATCCGCACCACGCACGTCACCGGGCTGGTCACCGACCTCGGCATCGAGCTGGGCAAGCTCGTCTACGTGAACCGGCACGCCGGCGCACCGGACGTGCGCGCGAACCGCGAGCGCATCCGCACGCAGGTGCTGCTGATCGGCCTGTTCTTCGCCGGCGGCATCGTCGGTGCGCTCGGCTTCCAGTTCGCCGGCTACGTGACCAGCGTGCCGCTCGCGCTGATGCTGCTGCTCGTCTCGTGGCGGCCGGTGCTGGCCGACCTGGAACGGGCGCCGCTGGTCGGGCCGTGACGACGCTCGCCGGGGCAACGACTACGGCGCGATTGTCGAGCGCGTGATCACCGGCTGGCCGGGCGCGGCGAGCACGAACACGCCGGGCAGGCCGGCGGTCTCGAACTTTCCGCTCGGGTTGGCCCTCAGCACCGAATCGACGATGGACATCGTGCCGGTGCGGTCGTTGCTGACATAGAACAGCGCGCCGCCGCCTTCGGTGGCCGCGTTGTCGTGGACCGAGTTGCCGCACAGGCTCAGGTCGAATTGGTTGCCGTCCTGGTAGACGGCGCCGCCACCACCGCCGCCGCTGCCGGTGGCCTTGTTGTCGCTGAAATGGCTGTTGAGCACGGTGAACGAGGCGCCCAGGCCGCCGATCGCGCCGCCGCTCGCGCACTGGTTGCCGTAGCCGGCCGCGCCGCCGAACGTGCTGCGCACGACCGTGACCGGCGTGGCCGGCCCGAACGCGCGCACCGCGCCGCCAGCCAGGTCGGCGCCCGTGGGCTCGCAGCGGTTGCGGAAGAAGCGCGAGTTGACGATCTTCAGCTGGCCGCCGCGCGCGTAGATCGCGCCGCCGCCGTAGACCTCGCCGCGGCCATAGCCCTGGCCGGCGGAGTTGCCGTCGACCATCGTGATGTTCTGGACGGTCAGCTTCGGCGTCGTCTGCAGGTCGCAGCGCGAGCTGGTCCAGACCTGCGCCGGATCGCAGGTGTTCTGGTACAGGATGCGCAGCGCGCCGGCGCCGCTGAGCGTGACCTTGCCGCCGCCGTCGAGCACCACGTCGGGCTTGTCGTTGAAGACCTTGGCGGTGCGCGTCATCGTGATCGTGACCGGCGCGCTGCCGCAGTTGAAGCCGATCACGCCGCCCTGCGCGACCGCCGCCACGACCGCATCCGACGTGCAGCTCGCCGCCGTGCCGTTGCCGACCACGCGGTCGGGCGCGACACCGGTGACGGCCTGCGCCGCGGCGGGCACCGCACAACTGCCGCCGCTGTAGCCGGCGACCGGCGAGGTGTCGGCCGGTGCGGGTGCGGGTGCGGGTGCGGGTGCGGGTGCGGGTGCGGGTGCGGGTGCGGGTGC
>JAZKIO010000141.1:0-7155 GCA_040384825.1 Pseudomonadota bacterium | reverse complement strand
CGCATGTCTGAACGCAGCGACCGCAGGTCGCGAAGTGAGTTGGCGACGAGGCCACACGACCGAGCAGCGCAGAGCAGTCGACGCGCAGCGGCGACCGCCTCCGTCGCGCGGCGCAGCCCACCCGGGCGCGCCTTCGCCGCTCGAACCTTGCAGATGCAGTACTGACAACCATGCGCTTCATCTTCAAGACCGACTACGCGCAAGACATCAAGCTCGCCAAGCACGGCGGCCATGTCTTCTGGTACTCGGCGTTGCTGCTGACGATGCTGGCCGCGCCGTGGGTGTTCTCGGAGTACTGGCTCGCGCAACTGACCTTCGTGTTGATCTACTCGGTCGTCGGCCTCGGGCTGATGCTGCTGTCCGGCTTCACCGGGCTGTTCTCGTTGGGACACGCGGCGTTCCTCGGCGTTGGCGCCTACACCCAGGCAGCGCTGACGAACGCCGGGGTGCCGGCGCCGCTCGCACTCGCGATGGCGGGGCTGATCTCGGCCGCGGTCGGCATGGTCGTCGGACTGCCGGCGCTGCGGGTGAAGGGCATCTACCTCGCGATCGCGACGCTGGCTTTCGGGTTCATCGTCGAGGAAGTGTTCGCGCGCTGGGAGCGCGTCACGGGCGGCAATGCCGGCATCCACATCAAGGCGCCCGATGTGTTCGGGTGGGTGCTCGACACCGACGTGTCGTTCTACTTCGCGTGCCTCGTCGTCACCGTCGTCGCCACGCTCGGAGTGCTCAACCTGCTGCGCTCGCCGACCGGTCGCGCGTTCGTCGCGATCCGCGACTCGGAGGTCTCGGCGCAGAGCATGGGCATCCACCTCGCGCGCTACAAGACGCTGTCGTTCGCGATCTCGGCGGCGCTCGCCGGCGTGGGCGGCGCGCTGTACGCGCACAAGCTGAAGTTCATCTCGCCGGACCAGTTCAACATCCTGCAGTCGGTCGACCTGGTGCTGATGATCGTGATCGGCGGCATCGGCTCGATCCACGGCGCGTTCCTGGGCGCGATCTTCCTGATCACGATGCCGCAGGTGATCAACCTGTCGAAGGACTGGCTGCCGGCGGCGATCGGGCAGGCACCCGGTCTGCAGGGCCTGGTCTACGGCCTCGTGCTGATCGCCTTCGTGCTGTTCGAGCCGCTCGGCCTGTACGGGCGCTGGCTGAAGATGCGCACCTACCTGCAGATCTTCCCGTTCTACCGCAAGGGCATGTTCCAGCGGCAGAAGAGCTACCTGAAGTCGGATCGACTGAAATGACGACCGACATCCTGCTATCGGCCCGGGACCTGAGCGTGCGCTTCGGCGGCGTGCTCGCGGTCAGCAAGGTCAGCTTCGACGTCCAGCGCGGCGAGGTGTTCACGCTGATCGGGCCGAACGGCGCCGGCAAGACGACGGTGTTCAACCTGATCTCGCGGCTCTACACGCCGACCACGGGTTCGCTGGCGTTCGAGGGCCAGCCGCTGGCCGACAAGGCGCCGCACGACATCGCCCGGCTCGGCATCGCGCGCACCTTCCAGAACATCGAGCTGTTCGAGCACGCGAGCGTGCTGCAGAACCTGCTGATCGGCCGCCACACGCACCGCCAGACCAGCCTGTGGAGCGAACTGCTGTTCACACGCAAGACCCGCGCCGCCGAGATCGCGGCGCGCGAGAAGGTCGAGCAGGTGATCGACCTGCTCGACCTGCAGCACCACCGCGAGTCGCTCGTCGCCGGGCTGCCGTACGGCGTGCGCAAGGTCGTCGAGCTGGCGCGCGCGCTGTGCACCGAGCCGAAGCTGCTGCTGCTCGACGAGCCGTCGTCCGGCCTGAACGTGGAGGAGACGGACGACATGGCGTTCTGGATCGACGACATCCGCAACGAGCTCGGCATCACGGTGCTGATGGTCGAACACGACATGGCGCTGGTCTCCAAGGTCTCTGACCGCGTGCTCGCGATGAACCAGGGCGAGGTGCTGGCGCTCGGCACGCCGGCCGAGGTGCAGCGGCACCCGGGCGTGATCGAGGCGTATCTCGGCTCGGTGGACGACGTGGCGAGCCTGCGCCGAAAGGTGGCGGCATGAGCGCCGACGAGCCGATCCTGAAGCTGCTCAACGTGGAGAGCGCCTACGGCCCGATCCGCGCGATCCGCGGTGTCAGCCTGCAGGTGCAGCCCGGGCAGATCGCGACCGTGCTGGGCTCGAACGGCGCCGGCAAGTCGACCATCCTGAAGACGATCTCCGGGATCATCGACCCGCGCAAGGGCAGCGTCGCGTTCAAGAGCGAGGACATCACCGCGCGCGACCCGGCGCTGATCGTGCAGCGCGGCCTCTCGCACGTGCCCGAGGGGCGCGAGGTGTTCCCGCTGCTGTCCATCCACGACAACCTGATGATGGGCGCCTACACGCGGCGTGATCGCGACGGCGTCGCGCGCGATCTCGAGGTCGTCTACGGCTACTTCCCGATCCTGCGGGAGCGGGCGGCGCAGGACGCCGGCCTGCTCTCCGGCGGCCAGCAGCAGATGCTCGCGATCTCGCGCGCACTGATGGCCGCGCCGACGCTGATGCTGCTCGACGAGCCCAGCCTCGGCCTCTCGCCTCGGCTGACGCGCGAGATCTTCGAGATCGTGGTGCGCATCAACCGCGAGCGCGGCACGACCATCCTGCTGGTCGAGCAGAACGCCAACATGGCGCTGAACGTGGCCGACTTCGGCTACGTGCTCGAGAACGGTCGCATCGTGATGGAGGACAGCTGCGACAAGCTGCGCGAGAAGGACGACATCAAGGAGTTCTACCTCGGCATGAAGGAATCCGGCGTGCGCGGCGAGCGGCGCTGGAAGAAGAAGAAAACCTGGCGCTGATTACCATGAGCAACCTCTGGGACCTGAGCCACCTGAAGCCGCGCGAGGACGTCGTGGTCGAGGGCGAGACGCTGTCCGCGATGTTCTGGAACGCTGCCGCGCAGCGCGCCGGCACCGTGTTCCTGCGCCAGAAGAAGCTCGGCATCTGGCGCGAGTGGACCTGGGCGCAGACCGCGCAGGCGGTGCGCGAGATCGGCGACGGCCTGCTCGCGCTGGGCTTCGCGCCCGGCGACTGCGCGTCCATCGCCTCGAACACCGTCGTCGAATGGGTGCTGGCCGACCTAGCCGTGCTGAGCGCGGGCGGCGTCTCGAACGGCATCTACCCGACCGACGCGGCGCCGCAGGTGCACTACCTGTGCGAGGACTCCCGCACCCGCGTGCTGTTCGTCGAGGACGAGGAGCAGCTCGACAAGGCGCTCGAGGTGCGCGCCGGTCTGCCGCTGCTGCGCAAGATCGTCGTGTTCGATCCCAAGGGCCTGCGCGAATTCGCCGACCCCGGCGTGATCGATCTGGCCGCGCTGCGCGCGCTCGGCCGCGCGCATGCGCAGTGGCACCCCGGCGAACTCGATGCGCGCGTGACCGCCTGCCGCCCCGACGACCTGGCGATCCTGGTCTACACCTCCGGCACGACCGGCAAGCCCAAGGGCGCGATGCACTCGCACCGCGGCCTCGTCTACACCGCGCGCGGCTACAACCGCATCGTCGCGCAGGACGCGTCGGACGAGCGCATGTGCTTCCTGCCGCTGTGCCACATCGCCGAGCGCATGGGCGGCGAGTACTTCGCGCTCTACACCGGCTCGAAGCTCAACTTCGTCGAGAACCCGGAGACGGTGCCGGAGAACGTGCGCGAGATCGCGCCGACCGTGTTCACCGCCGTGCCGCGCATCTGGGAGAAGTTCTATTCCGGCGTGATGATCGCGCTGCGCGAGTCGGGCAAGGTGCAGCAGCTCGCGTACGCCTGGAGCATCGGCGTCGGCACGCGCATCGCCGACAAGGTGCTGTCGGGCGAGCCGGTCGGCGCGGCGCTGAAGCTGCAGTTCGGGCTGGCGCGCCTGCTCGCGCTGAACAACGTGCGCAAGCTGATCGGCATCCATCGCGCGCGCTTCTGCGTGACCGGCGCGGCGCCGATCTCGCCCGACCTGGTCAAGTGGTACCTCGCGCTGGGCGTGCCGATGGTCGAGGTCTGGGGCATGACCGAGACCTGCGGCGCGTCCACCTACACCCCGGCGGACCGCATCAAGCCGGGGATGATCGGCCCGGCCTGTCCGTTCAACGAGGTGAAGCTCGATCCGGCCACCGGCGAGCTGATGGTGCGCGGCCCGAACGTGTTCATGGGCTACCTGAACCTGCCCGAGAAGACGGCCGAGACCATCGACGCCGACGGCTGGCTGCACACCGGCGACGTGGGCCTGGTCGACGCCGACGGCTACTACCGCATTACCGACCGGATGAAGGACATCATCATCACCGCCGGCGGCAAGAACATCACGCCGAGCGAGCTCGAGAACGACCTGAAGTTCTCGCCGTACATCACCGACGCGGTGGTGGTCGGCGACAAGCGGCCCTACCTCACGGTGATCGTGATGATCGACCAGGAGAACGTGGAGAAGTACGCGCAGGACCGCGACATCCCGTTCAGCAACTACACCAGCCTGACGCTGAGCGCGGAGGTGCAGGCGCTGATCCAGGGCGAGGTCGAGCGCGTGAACAAGAAGTTCGCACGGGTCGAGCAGATCAAGAAGTTCTGGCTGCTGGACACGCAGCTCAGCGCCGAAGACGACGAACTCACGCCGACGATGAAGCTCAAGCGCAAGCTCGTCGAGAAGAAGTACGCGGCCCGCATCGACTCGATGTACGGCTGACCCTGACCCCCTTTCATCACCCCCAAGGAGACAGACGATGAAGACCGCTCTCAATGTCGTGGCCGCCATGCTGGCGCTGTTCACGGGTTCCGCGTTCGCGCAATCCAAGGCGCCGCCGCAGGGCGTGAGCAAGGACGAGATCGTGGTCGGTTCGATCCAGGACCTGTCGGGCCCGATCGCCGGCTTCGGCAAGCAGGTGCGCAACGGCATGCTGCTGCGCGTGGACGAGATCAACGAGCAGGGCGGCATCAACGGCCGCAAGATCAAGCTGATCGTCGAGGACTCGGCCTACGACCCTAAGAAGGCGGTGCTGGCCGCGCAGAAGCTGGTCAACCAGGACAAGATCTTCATCATGGTCGGACACATCGGCACGGCGCAGAACAACGCCGCGATGCCGGTTCAGTTCGAGAAGAACGTGATCAACTTCTTTCCGGTGACCGCGGCGCGTGAGATGTACGAGCCGTTCAACCGCCTCAAGTATTCGTTCGCGGCCACCTACTACGACCAGATGCGCGGCGCGGTGCCACGCCTCGTGAAGGAGAAGGGCGCCAAGAAGGTCTGCACGATGTACCAGGACGACGAGTTCGGGCTCGAGGTCGTGCGCGGCGGCGAGGCGGGCCTGAAGACCATCGGCATGGACTACGCCGAGAAGACGAGCTACAAGCGCGGCGCGACCGACTTCTCGTCCCAGGTGGCGCGCATGAAGGCGGCGGGTTGCGACTTCGTCGTGCTCGGCACCATCATCCGCGAGACGATCGGCGCGATCGCCGAGAGCCGCAAGACCGGTTTCAGCCCGACCTTCCTCGGCTCGAGCGCGGCCTACACCGACCTGATCCACAAGCTCGGCGGCAAGGCGATGGATGGCCTGTACGCGACCATGACGGTACAGAACCCGTACCTCGACGACGCCTCGAAGGCGATCTCCTTCTGGGCCGCGAAGTACAAGACCAAGTTCAGCGAGGACCCGACCGTGTTCTCGGTCTACGGCTACAACGCGATCGATTCGTTCGCCGTCGCCGCGGCGAAGGCCGGCCCCGCGCTGAGCACCGACAGCTTCATCAAGGCGATGGACACGATGACGATCCCGACCGACATGTTCGGCAGCGCGCCGGCCAGCTTCACCGCGACCAAGCGCCTGGGCAGCGATGTGACACGCCTGTCGCAGCTGCAGGACGCGCGCTGGAAGGTGATGTCCGAGTACTTCAAACCGCAGTGAGCTTGGCCCGCACTCCGAAAAAAATCTGACGATTCGGGCTCAGGACCCGCGCCGGGCTGCCGATAGGACGTGAGGCGCGCCACACCCCGTGGCGCCCTTCGTCCTTCCGGAAAGCCGCCATGACTTCTCTGCGCTCGTCGCTCCGCCGCCTGACCATCCAGACCCGCATGCGCGGCGCCGTCGCCCTCGGGCTCGGGCTGTTCCTGCTCGTCGGTGCGGCGGTGCTGGTCGGCGGCGCGCAGCTCAAGACGCTGAACCGCGAGCTGGTGGCGCAATCGGTCGCGCAGCAGCAGGCGATCGGCGACCTGCGCGGCGCCCTCGGCGACGTGCGGCGCTGGGAGAAGGACATGGTCATCAACTACGAGGACGGCGTGGCCGTGCTCAAGGCGCGCGAGGCCTGGGCGCTGTCCATCGCCGCGGCGCGCAAGCGGCTCCAAGCGTTGAACGCGAGCAAGGACGACGCCATCACCCGCCAGGCGATCGAGCGGCTCGACGCCTACGCCAAGGCCTCCGAGCCGGTGCTGCAGCAGATCCAGAACGGTGGCTTCGACACCGCCCGCGTGGCCGACAGGATGCTTGGCAAGGCCAAGGAACACGTCACCGCGGTCGAGCAGGCGCTCGACGCCCTGTCGACCGCGTTGAACGCCGAGACGGCGGCCGCGCAGGCCCGCTTCGACCGCACGATCCTGCTGGTGCTCGCCGGCTTCGGCGCGGCGCTCGCGGTCACGGTCGTGGTGATCGTGCCGCTGACGCTCATGAACACCGCATCCATCGTCGGCCCGATCCAGGCCGCCACCGCGGCGGCCCAGGTCATCGCCGACGGCGACCTGACCCAGCCCATCGACACCGAGGGCCACGACGAGCTCGCCGACATGCTGCGCTCGCTGGCGCGGATGCAGGCGGCGCTGCGCGTGCTGGTCGGCGAGGTGCGCAGCACCAGCGACAGCATCGGCACCGCCAGCGCGGAGATCGCCACCGGCAACCAGGACCTGAGCTCGCGCACCGAGCAGACGGCGTCCAACCTGCAGCAGACGGCGGCCTCGATGCTGCAGCTGACCGGCACCGTCAAGCAGTCCGCCGATTCGGCCCGGCAGGCCGATCAGCTGGCCCGGTCGGCGGCCGACGTGGCGGCCCGCGGCGGCGCGGTCGTCGCCGAGGTGGTGACGACGATGGACGGCATCAACGCCAGCTCGCGCAAGATCGCCGACATCATCGGCGTGATCGACGGCATCGCGTTCCAGACCAACATCC
>JAZKIO010000140.1:0-17715 GCA_040384825.1 Pseudomonadota bacterium | reverse complement strand
TCGACTGGAACGACGTCGAGTGGATCAAGAAGCGCTGGGGCGGCAAGCTGATCCTGAAAGGCATCATGGACGAGGAGGACGCGCGCCTGGCCGTCGCGAGCGGTGCCGACGCGATGATCGTCTCCAACCACGGCGGCCGCCAGCTCGACGGTGCGCAATCGTCGATCGAGGCGCTGCCGGCGATCAAGCAGGCCGTCGGCAACGGCATCGAGGTCTGGATGGACGGCGGCATCCGCTCCGGGCAGGACGTGCTGAAGGCCGTGGCACTCGGCGCGCAAGGCACGCTGATCGGCCGCTCGTTCCTCTACGGCCTGGGCGCGATGGGCGAAGCGGGCGTGACCAAGGCGCTCGAGATCATCGCCAAGGAACTCGACGTGACGATGGCGTTCTGCGGCCACACGGACATCCGCCACGTCGACCGGCGCATCCTGCTGCCGGGGACTTTCCCGGCCTGAGCTTGCCGACGCCGCTGCGCCGATCGGGACTGCCGCTGCCGCTGGCGTGGCGGGTCTACGCCGCCTTCTTCCTGTACGCGTTCGCGATGGGCGGGATCTTCCCGCGGCTGCCGGAGATCCAGCGCGGGCTCGGCGTGGCCGAAGGCGCGTTCGGCCTGGCGCTGATCGGCACCGCGTGCGGCACGCTGGTGTCGCTCACCTTCGCCGGCCCGTGGCTCGAGCGCATCGGCCACCGGCGCGCGCTGCTCGGCCTGAGCACGCTGCTGCCGGTTTTCTACGCCCTGGCGACACACGCGACCACGCCGACTGCGTTCTTCCTGCTGCTGGTGCCGGCCGGGCTGTGCATCGGCGCGATCGAGATCATCGTCAACCTCGAGGCCGACCGGGTCGAACACCAGACCGGCCGGCGCTTCATGAACCGGGCGCACGCCTTCTGGAGCGGCGGTTTCTTCGTCGCCGGGCTGCTCGGCGCGGCCTTGTCGCAGGCGGGCGTGTCGCCGCAGTGGCACCTGGCGCTGGTCGTGCCGGTCGAGGCGCTGGGCCTTGCGCTGCTGCTCGGCCGCTTCGACCCGGCGCCGCACCGCGAAGCCACCAGCAGCGCGCCGGCCGCCCGCTTCGCCCGGCCGACGGGCGGCGTGATGCTGCTGGTCGCGCTGGCGCTGTCGGCCATGGTGCTCGAGGGCGCCGGCGCGGACTGGTCGGCGATCTACATGCGCGACGTGTTCGGCGCGCCGCCGTTCCTGGCCGGTGCGGCGGTCGCGACCGGCGCTGCGGCGCAAGGCGTCACGCGCTTCTTCGCCGACCGCTTCGTCGAGCGCCACCAGCCGGTGCTCGTGGCCCGCGTGCTGCTCGGCGTGCTGGGCATCGGCACGCTGCTCGTGTTCGCGGCAACGACCACGTGGGCGGCGCTGCTGGGCTTCGCGCTGATGGGCGTGGGCACCAGCGCGATCTTCCCGCTGGCGATGTCGGCGGCCGCGCAGCGCACCGACCGCGCGCCGGCGACCAACGTCGCGGCGCTCGCGCAGATCTCGTTCGTCGCGTTCCTGCTCGGGCCGCCGCTGCTCGGGCTGGTGGCGCAGGCCTTCGGCATCCGCTGGGCCTTCGGCGTCGGGCTGCCGCTGGTCGGCCTGAGCTTCATCGCGGCGGCTGCGCTGAGGGCGCGATAGGGATACATTGAAGCCGCGAGGAGCACACTCCGTCGGAGGCTTCGATGACGCTGCAACAGTATCAGGACCTCAAGCTCTGGCACCAGCGCCAGGGCCGTCGCCACCCGGTCGAGAAGGCGCTCTGGGACACCGTGCTGACGATCTGGCTGATGGGCTGGATCGGCGCGCCGACCGCGTTCCTGATGCACTCGGGCTGGGCCGAGGCCGCCTGCCTCAGCGTGCTGTTCCTGCCCGGGCTCTATGTGGCCGTGCGGCGCCGCCTGCACAACAAGCGCCGTCTGCGCTGCGACTGGATCGTGGCACTTCGGTGACGGGCCTGAAGATCAGAGTTGGCGCGCCTCGAAGGTATTGCACTGATCCGGCGAGCCGGACTCGAAGCCGCGCTTGAACCAGCCGACCCGCTGCGCGCTGGTGCCGTGGGTGAAGCTCTCCGGCACGACCTGCCCGCGCGACTTGCGCTGCAGCGTGTCGTCGCCGATCGCCGACGCCGCGTTCAGCGCCGTCTCGATGTCGCCCTGCTCGAGCCGCCAGCCCTTCTCGGCCTGCGATCGCTTGGCCCACACGCCGGCGAAGCAGTCGGCCTGCAGCTCGAGGCGCACGCTCATCGCATTGGCCTGCGCCTCGCTGCCGCGCTGGCGGGCGGCGTCGACCTTGTCGCTGATGCCGAGCACGTTCTGCACGTGGTGCGCGACCTCGTGCGCGATCACGTAGGCCTGCGCGAACTGGCCAGGCGCGCCCAGCCGCTGGGACATCACCTGAAAGAAGCTGGTGTCGAGGTAGACCTTGCCGTCGGCCGGGCAGTAGAACGGGCCCATCGCCGCCTGGCCCTGGCCGCAGCCGGTGCGCTCGCTCTCGGTGTACAGGCGCAGCTTCGGCGCCGGGTAGGTCTGGCCGGCCTCGCGGAAGACGTCGGTCCAGACGACCTCGGTGCTGCGCAGCACCTGGGAGATGAACTTGGCCTGCGCATCGCCGGCCGGCGGTGCCGCGGCCGGCGCCTGCGGCGCCATCTGCACGGTCTCGCCGCCACCACCGCCGCCGAACATGCCCAGCAGCGTCAGCGGGTTGATGCCGAAGATCCAGCCCGCGATCAGCGCGACGACGATGGTGCCGATGCCGATGCCGCCACCGCCGCCGAGGCGGAAGCCACCGCCCCCGCCGCCACCCGACCCGCGCGCATCCTCGACGTTCGAGCTCTCTTCCTGGCCGTCCATCCTCATCGTCTTCTCCTTGTGCGCAGGCCACGGGTCGAGCTGCCCGCGTGCGGTGGCGAAGGGATGGTAGCGCGCAGACCCGGCGCGCCGGTGTCGGAAGACAGGCCGAGCGGCCGTCGCCGGGACGGCCGTGCGACGAAGGTCACATCAGGTCTTGGGCGGCGCCACGCCGTGAATCGCCGGCCCGGTGTCGCGGATGAACGCGTCGAGGCTGCCGCACCAGGCGCCTGCGGCCGGCTCGAGCTCGTCCAGCGAGAGGACCTCGACACCGGCGTCCTGCAGCATCTTGTCGGCCGCCCCGTTGAGCGCGATCTGGTGCGACTTGCGCTCGAGGAACACGACGCGCTTGATGCCCACCTGGATGATCGACTGCACGCACCGCGGGCACGGGAACTGCGTCGCGTAGATCGTCCCGCCGGTCAGCGGCAGGACGACGCAGTTGAGGATCGCGTTCACCTCCGCGTGCACGATGTAGCTGTGCCGCGATTGCAGGGGATCCGCGTCGATGTCGGCCCAGTACGATTCGTCCTGGTCGTCGCACCCGCGGGGCAGGCCGTTGTAGCCGACGCCCAGGATCTTGTTGTCCGCGCTGGCGATGCACGCACCGTTGCGCTTGCGCGCGTCCTTCGATCGCGCCGCGGCCAGCAGGGCGACCCCCATGAACATCGAGTGCCAGTGAATGAGCGGTTCGTTCTGCATGCTGTTGCCGATTGGAATGACGCTTACCGATTGCGACTGCTGAGTAGTCTAGTGGCGCGCCACCCCCGGCGACATGCGCTGTCGTGTCGGCCGACCCTGCACACCGCGCCGGCATTGACTCGCGGGTGGCACACCCTCTTTGATTGACCTACCATTGCGCCAAACGGCCCCACGGCGACCCTGGAGACCCCTTGATGCGTGCTGCCACCGACCTGCTCAGCGGGTACGCCACCTACCACCGCGACCAGCGCAACATCCTCAGCCACTTCATCGGCGTGCCGCTGATCGTGTTCGCGATCGGCGCACTGCTGGCCCGGCCGGCCTTCGACGTGGCCGGCCTCGCGCTCACCCCGGCCTGGATCGTGTTTGTCGCCGCGGCGGCCTGGTACCTGACCCGCGGCAACCTGGCGCTCGGCGTCGCGGTCAGCGCGGCCGTGGGCGCCCTGCTGCTCGCCGCCCAGCAGGTGGCGGACGGCAGCACCGCCAGCTGGCTGGCCTGGGGCGTCGGCAGCTTCGTCGTCGGCTGGGTGATCCAGTTCATCGGCCACTGGTACGAGGGGCGCAAGCCGGCCTTCGTCGACGACCTGGTCGGGCTGCTCGTCGGCCCGATGTTCGTGACGGCCGAGGCGATGTTCATGCTCGGCTGGAACAAGCCGCTGCAGGCCGAGATCGAGCGCCACGCCGGCCCGACCGTGCTGCGCGACATGGCGAAGATCGCGTAACGCCGTCAGCCGGCGTTGCTCCCTCGCCCCGCCTGCGGGGAGAGGGCCGGGGTGAGGGGCGGCTCGTAAGCGAACCGCCCGCCGCTCGCCAGCAGGAATTCGGTCACCGCCTCCGCATCGTTCAGGTCGATCACCGGCAGGCTCGTCGCCACCGGCAACTGCGCCGCGCTGTCGGTGCAGATCGCGACGATGTGCGGATCGTCCGGGTAGCGCGCCGGCTGGCCGGTCGAGGCGCGCCAGATCTCGATTTTGGGCAGCGCGGCGCGCTTGAAGCCTTCCACGAGCACCCAGTCGCACGGCCCCAGCTCGGCGAGCAGGTCGTGCACCTGCGGGTCGGCCGGGGTCTCGAACTCGCGGATCTTGGCGAGCCGCCGGTCGGAGGCGATCACCACCTCGAACGCGCCGGCGCGGCGGTGCCGCCAGGAATCCTTGCCCTCGTGGTCGATGTCGAACGCGTGGTGTGCGTGCTTGACGACAGAAACGCGCTGCCCCGCGAGCCGCAGGTGCGCGATCAGCTGCTCGACCAGGGTGGTCTTGCCGGAGCCGGAGAAGCCGCAGAAGCCGATCACGTTCATCGTCGCGCGTCGTCCAGGGGAAGTGCCGCGCAGATTGCGCGCCGGGAGTGTATGCGCCCCGCACGGCCGGATCGGGCGTACCGGGATAATCGCGCCCCATGCACGACTTCTGGCCCGCGAGCGGCCACCCCCACCTCGAACCCACGCCGCGCGGCTGGCTGCGCCCCACCGACGGCTGGCTGCGCACGCTGCTGGCGCTGCCGGAACTCGCGCTGGTGGAGGAATCCTGCGGCGGCGAGATCGCGCTGCACGAGGCGCTGGTGGCCTCGCCTTCCCGCCCGGTCGATGCTGCCGCGCTGGCCGCCGTGAGCGACGCCGACGCGCGGGCCAACTACGCGATGTTCATCGCCTTCCGCGACGCGCTGCTCGCCGCCGGCACGCTCGAAGCCTGGTACCTGGCGCTGATGCGCAGCGGCCGCGTCACGGTGCCGCCGGTGTTCGTCGACCGGGTCGTGCAGGCGATCGTGCGGCACCTGCTCGATGCCAGCGGCGACGCGTTCGAGGCGCGTGCCGCCGAGATGCTGTTCCGCCCGCAGCGCATCACGCTGACCGAGGGCCGGCTGCTGGCCGCCGACCTGGCGACCATCGACCTGCTGAACGAGACCGCCGGCTTCGGCGACCTGGGCCGGCTGCTGGTGCAGGGCAAGGCGCCGCTCGCGACCGTGCGCATGACGGTGCTGTCCGCCGACAACGCCGCCGAGTACTGGCCGCGCAGCGACCGCCACGAGATGGTGCTCGACCTGACGCACGAAGTCGCCAGCGATGTCGGACACGGCCTGACCTTCACGATGGCCCGCGCCCACTCGGGACTGAAGGCGCTGGCGCAGGTGCTGGAGCGCTGGGTCGCGCACCTGCTCGGCGTGCAGGTCGCGATCACGCCGCTGCAGAAGATCGCCGACGAGGCCTGGCGCTGGCATGTCGGCCTCGATGTCGACTCGATGGCGCTGCTGAACGACCTGTACGAGGACCGGCCGGTCGACGCCGAGCGCACGGCGCGGCTGATCAGCCTGTTCCGCCTGGTGTTCGCCGACCCGGCCGAGATGCGCGCCGACGTGGCGCGCAAGCCGGTCTACCTGGGTCTGGCGATGACGGCCGAGGGCACGCTGCGGCTCAAGCCGCAGAACCTGCTGCTGAACCTGCCGCTCGCGGCGGCGATGTAGGTCAGCGGGCCGCGGCTGTCGCCGCAGAGGTCAGCGAGCCGCGGCTGTCGCCGCGATGACGCCGCAGGCGATCCGGCCGCCGGAGTTGCCGGTCGGCTGGGTCTTGTAGTCGTCGGGCATCGCGTGGACGACGACGGACTTGCCGATCACGCCGTCGGTCGGGCCGGTGAGCGACACGCCGTCGACCATGAAGGTCGCCTCGGCGTTGCCCATCGCATCGGCCTTCAGCGACGGCATGTCGCCACCATGGTGCGGCGCGCCCTGCGGGCCGTGCGGCTGCGCGGTCGGGTTGAAGTGGCCGCCGGCGCTCATCGCGTCGGGTGCCGAGCAGTCGCCCTTTTCATGGATGTGGAAGCCGTGCTCCTGGCCCGGCTTGAGGCCGGTGACGCGGGCCACGACGCGCAGGCCGCTTCCCTGGGTACTGCCCTGGGTGCTGAACAGGATGGTGCCGCCGACCTGGCTGCCGCCCTTGGCCTGCAGCGGTGCGGTCGCGCCCGGTGCGTTCGCCCCCGAGGACCAGGGCATCGACGAACAGGCCGCGAGCGACGTGATCAGCGCGGTGGCGGACAGCGCGCGGAAAGCCGTGCGGTGGCGGGCAGGAAGCTTCGGGTTCATGTCGTCTCCGGTGGGTGTCGAGCAGCGCGGAGTGTCGCGTGTTTCGCCGTCGGCAGGGGTAGGACGATTACCCTTCCAATTTCCCTCGCGAACGCGTCGGCGCGTCACGCCGCGGCGCGCGGCTTCTTCGGCTTGCGGTAGTTCCACCACGGCAGCACCTGGCTCAGCGCCAGCACCTCGCCGCAGCGCTCGGCCGCGTGGCCGGGGATCGCGTCGAGCGTGGCGCGCCACTCGGGCGATTGCAGCGCGGCCAGCAGGCTGCGCACATGCGGGTGTTCCAGATGCGCCGCGAGCGTGACGAGGAAGTAGCGCTCCTCGGCCAGCGGCACGAACGCCATCCCCTTGGCCTGCGCGGTCGGCAGCGTGCCGAAGGCGGCATCGGCACTGCCGCTGGCAACCGCCTCGGCCGCCGCGAGGTGCGAGCGCTCGCCGGGGTCGAACCCGGCCACGTCCGCCGGCGCCATGCCGGCCGCGGCGAGCAGTTCCTCCAGCACGACGCGCGTGCCGCTGCCGCGCGGGCCGCTCGCGAAGCGCGCGCCCGGCCGCGCCAGATCGTGCACCGAGGCCAGCGCCAGCGGATTGCCGGCCGCGACGATCAGCCCCTGCTGGCGCCGGGCGAAGCCGATCAGCTTGTGCCGCCCCGGCCGCAGCCGGCTGCGGTAGGTGGCCGCCGTCGGCGAGCGCAGCGTCGACGCGGTCAGCGCGTGGAAGCCGGCCAGCAGGCAGCGCCCGTCGTTCAGCGCGGCGAGCGCGTCGACGCTGCCGGTGAACTCGATGTCCAGGTGCAGCTGCGGGCCGACGCGGTCGCGCAGGCGTGGCAGCGCCTCGTCGAAACTCGCGAACAGTGTGACGACGCCGGCGCTGTCGTCGAAGGCCAGCGCGAAGGCGCGTTCGAGCTCGCTGCGCAGCGCCTCGATCTGCGGCGCGAGCCGCGCCAGCGCGCGCCGCTCCGACCACAGCAGCTTCTCGCCGAACGGCGCCAGCGCCGCCGGCTGCCCCTTGGCCCACAGCACCAGCGGCTGACCGAGCTGCGTCTCCCAGCGCTTGAGTTCGCCCCAGACGTGGCGGTACGACAGGCCGAGCTCGCGCGCCGCCGCCGAGATCGAGCCGCTCGCGTGCAGCGCCGCGAGCATCGCGATCAGCGGGTGGTGGAGCGCACGATCGGCGTCGCGTTCGGGCGCGAGGGTATACGCCAGCTGGACCTTATGCATCGGTGTTCATATCGCGTCGCGCGGGGTGCGCCATGGACAATCCGCGAAGTATGAGAGATGTGGATTGAGCGCCTTCGCCGAGAGTTTTCGCACTGCCGTGGCGCTGGTGCTCGATGCCGATCCCGTGCTGTGGCGCACCGTCGGCCTGTCGCTCGCGGTCAGCCTGTCGGCCTGCGTGCTGGCCGCCGGGTTCGGCCTGGCCGGCGGCGCGTGGATCGCGGTCGCGCGCTTCCCGGGCCGGCGCGCCGTGCTCGCGCTGATGAACACGCTGCTCGCGCTGCCGTCCGTCGTGGTCGGGCTGGTCGTGTACCTGCTGCTGTCGCGCAGCGGGCCGCTCGGCAGCTGGGGCATCCTGTTCACGCCGAGCGCGATGGTGATCGCGCAGACGATCCTGGTGCTGCCGGTGATCGCGGCGCTCTCGCGCCAGCTGGTGCACGACAGCCTGCGCGACGGCGGTGACCAGCTGCGCTCGATGGGCGCTCGCCCCTTCACCTGCGCCGTGCTGATGCTGCTGCACGAGCGCTGGGCCGTCGCGACGATCCTGCTCACGGCCTTCGGCCGCGCGATCTCCGAGGTCGGCGCGGTGATGATCGTCGGCGGCAACATCGACGGCGTCACCCGCGTGATCACGACGACGATCGCGCTCGAGACCAGCAAGGGCGACCTGCCGCTGGCGCTCGCGCTCGGGCTGGTGCTGCTGGGGCTGGTCGGCCTGATCAACGCCGGCATCGCGTTCGCGCAGCGCGTGCAGGGCGGCAACCTGGAGATGGCGCGATGAGCGCAACCCACGCGATGCTCACGCTCGACGGCGTCGGCGTGCGCTACGGCAGCGTCGTCGCACTGAACGACACGAACCTGCAGATCGCCGCCGGCGACTTCGTCGCGCTGATCGGCGCCAACGGCTCCGGCAAGACGACGCTGCTGCACGCGCTGCACGGGCTGGTCCCGCACAGCGGCGCGCGCCACGTCGGGCCCGCGGCCGCCGCGCAGGTGATGGTGTTCCAGCGGCCGTTCATGCTGCGGCTCTCCGCGTGGAACAACCTGCTGCTCGGCCTGTGGCTGGCGAAGGTGCCGCACGCGCAGCGCGTGCCGCGCGCCACCGAGGCACTGCACCGCGCCGGCCTGTTCGAGTTGCGTGAACGGCAGGCGCGCGCGCTGTCCGGCGGGCAGCAGCAGCGCCTCGCGCTCGCGCGTGCCTGGGCGACGCGGCCGGCGGTGCTGTTCCTCGACGAGCCGACCGCCAACCTCGACCCGTCGGCCAAGCGCGAGATCGAAGCCATGCTGGCGGACTTCGCCGCCGACGGCATGACGATCGTGATGAGCACCCACAACCTCGGCCAGGCCAAGCGCCTGGCCACCCGCGTGGTCTATCTGGATGGCGGCGTGATCCGCGCCGACATGCCGACCGCGCGCTTCTTCGGCGCGAAGCTCGCCGATCACCTCGACGAACGCGCCGATCTTTTTCTCAAGGGAGAGTTGACATGGGACATGGAATGACCAATCGCACCGGCCGCCGCGCCGCCCTCGCCGCGCTGCTGGCCGGCCTCGCCGCCTTCGCGCTGCCCGCCGCCGCGCAGGACAAGTTCATCGTGATGGCCTCGACCACCAGCACCGAGCAGTCGGGCCTGTTCCCGCACCTGCTGCCGGCGTTCAAGAAGGCCAGCGGCATCGACGTGCGCGTGGTCGCGGTCGGCACCGGCCAGGCGCTCGACATGGGCCGGCGCGGCGATGCCGACCTGCTCTTCGTGCACGACACGGCGGCCGAGGAGAAGTTCGTCGCCGAGGGCTTCGGGTTGCCGCGGCGCGGTGTCATGTACAACGATTTCGTGCTCGTCGGTCCGGCCGCCGACCCGGCCGGCGTGAAGGGTCAGGACATCGTCGCCGCGCTCGGCAAGCTCGCGGCGTCGAATGCCGCGTTCGTCTCGCGCGCCGACAAGAGCGGCACGCACGCGGCCGAACTGCGCTACTGGAAGATGGCCGGCATCGACGACCCGGCCGCGAAGGTGGCAGGCCGCGCGTTCGACTACCGCGCCTGCGGCTGCGGCATGGGCCCGGCGCTGAACATCGGCTCCAGCACCGACGGCTACGTGCTGACCGATCGCGGCACCTGGCTGGCGTTCAAGAACCGCGGCAACCTGGGCGTGCTGGTCGAGGGCGACAAGCGCCTGTTCAACCAGTACGGCGTGATCGTGGTGAACCCGGCGAAGCACCCGCAGACCAAGACCGCGCTGGCGCAGGCGTTCGCCGACTGGATCGTCTCGCCGGGCGGGCAGGCGAGCATCGCGGCGTACAAGGTCGGCGGCGAGCAGCTGTTCTTCCCGAACGCGACGAAGAACTGAGCCGCGAGGGGCATGCGAGCGAAATACACTTGCCCGCATGATCGACAAGAATGACATCACCGGCCTGATCCTCGCCGGCGGGCGCGGCAGCCGCATGGGCGGCGTCGACAAGGGGCTGCTGAACCACCACGGCGTGCCGCTGGCGATGCACGCGCTGATGCGCCTGTCGCCGCAGGTCGGCGAGATCCTGATCAACGCCAACCGCAACCTCGGCGCGTACGAATCGATGGGCGTGCCGGTGTGGCCGGATACCCTTTCCGACTACGCCGGCCCGCTCGCCGGCTTCCTGACCGGCCTGGAGCGCTGCGAGACGCCCTACCTCGTCACCGTGCCGTGCGACTCGCCGCTGTTCCCGACCGACCTGGTCGCGCGGCTCGCGCAGGCGCTCGAGGCGGCCGACGCCGAGATCGCGATGGCCGCGACGCTGGAAGACGGTGTGATGCAAGTCCAGCCGGTGTTCTGCCTGATGAAGAGCGAGGTGCTCGAGAGCCTGGTGCGCTTCACGCAGAGCGGCCAGCGCAAGATCGACAAGTGGACCGCGACGCTGCGCTGCGTCGAGGTCCCGTTCGACGAAGCGCAGGCGTTCGCGAACGCGAACACGCCGGACGAACTGAAGGCGCTGCAGCAGCATGGCTGACCCGCATCCGACCGAACGCGAACTGCCGCCGTCGCTGCGCGAGATCGCCTCCTGCGTCAGCGGCTACGACCCGAACGCGCTGCCGGTCGCGCAGGCGCAGGAGTTCATCGCGCGGCTCGTGCCCAAGGTGCGCGCGGTCGAGATGCTGGCCCTGCGCTCCGCGCTGGGCCGCGTGCTCGCGCGCGATGTGGTCTCGGGCTTCGACGTACCTTCGCACGACAACTCGGCGATGGACGGCTACGCGCTGCGCGGCAGCGAACTCGCCGCCGATGCCGACACCGTGTTGCAGGTGGCCGGCAGCGGCTTCGCCGGCCAGGTGGACCTGGCGACCGCCGGGCCCGGCCAGTGCGTGCGCATCATGACCGGGGCGGTGATGCCGGCCGGGCTGGACACCGTCGTGCCGCAGGAGTTCGTCAAGCTCGACGGCGACCGCGTGACGATCCCCGCCGGTGCCGTCCGCACCGGCGACAACCGGCGCCTGGCGGGCGAAGACCTCGCGAAAGGCGAGGCCGCGCTGGTCGCCGGCCGCGTGCTGCGCCCTGCCGATCTGGGCATGCTCGCGTCGCTCGGCCAGGCCGAGGTGCCGGTGTTCCGCCGCCTGCGCGTCGCGTTCTTCTCGACCGGCGACGAGCTGCGTTCGATCGGCGAGCCGCTGGACGCCGGCTGCGTCTACGACAGCAACCGCTACACGCTGTGGGGCATGCTGGCGCGGCTCGGCGTCGACATCATCGACCTCGGCGTCGTGCGCGACGAACCCGAAGCGCTGGAAGCCACCTTCCGCGCCGCGGCGCGCGATGCCGACGCGGTCATCACCTCCGGCGGCGTCAGCGTCGGCGAGGCCGACCACACCAAGATGGTGATGGCCCAACTCGGCGACGTGCTGTTCTGGCGCATCGCGATGCGGCCCGGCCGGCCGATGGCGATCGGCCGCATCGAGACAGACGGCCACAGCGCGATCCTGTTCGGCCTGCCCGGCAACCCCGTCGCGGTGATGGTCACGTTCTACGCGCTGGTGCGGGACGCGCTGCTCGCGATGAGCGGCGCCGTCGCGGCCCCGATGCCGCTGCTGCGCGCGGCGAGCGTCGCGCCGATGCGCAAGAAGCCGGGCCGCACCGAGTACCAGCGCGGCATCGTCACCCGGGCAGCCGACGGCGCGGGCTGGGAAGTGCGCATCACCGGCTCACAGGGCTCCGGCATCCTGCGCAGCATGAGCGAGGCCAACGGCCTGGTCGTGCTGCACCACGCGCAGGGCAACGTCGCGGCCGGCGAGCTGGTCGACGTGCTGCCGTTCGATGCGCTGACCTGACGACAAGTCCCGCGCGTTTGAAACGTAGCACGTAGTGCTATAAAATCAGCTGCGGAGACGGCGGATGGCGATCTACATGACTCGGTGGTTCGCCCGCTGGGCCGGCAAGCAGGATGTGAGCGATGCGTCACTCTGCGCTGCGGCCCTGGAGATGACGAATGGACTGTATGACGCCGATCTGGGCGGCGGCCTCTTCAAGAAGCGAATCGCGCGTGCCGGGCAGGGGAAGAGCGGCGGTTTCCGGACGCTGGTCGCCACCAACAAGGGGAGCCGCTGGATCTTCGTGTTTGGATTCCCGAAGAGCGAGCGTGGCAACATCGGCAGGGACGAAGGGGAAGCCTTGAAGAAGCTGGCCGCGCACCTGCTGTCCATGTCGCCACCCATGTTGGCGATGGCCTTGCGTGCCGGAGAGTTGACGGAGCTGATCTGCGATGCGTAAGAACCGATCATCCGTTCTGGATGCCGTCCACGAGACGGCGCGTGGACTTCATCGCGCCGGCGCCATGGACCAGGTCACGTTGCGCGAGTTCGACCAACTGTGTGTGCGGCCAGTAGAGCCGATGAATGCCGCGCAGATCAAGCAGATACGCGAAGCTGCGCAGGTCAGTCAGGCGGTTTTCGCGCGACTCCTCAACACCAGCCTGTCGACAGTCCAGAAGTGGGAGATTGGCCAGAAGAAGCCCTCGGGTACCGCGCTGAAGCTGCTCCACCTGGTGCAAGAGCGCGGGCTCGAAGTGGTCTGGTAGCGAGCGGTGTCCATGACCGACCACCTCGCCCCCTTCGCCGACCTGCCCGAGGTGTGCTTCGCCGCCGGCGATGTCGTCGTGCGCGAAGGCGGCACCGAAGGCGCGCTGTGGGTGCTGGTCTCGGGCGCGCTGCAGGTGCGCAAGGGCACGATCGTCGTCAACGCCGTGACGCGGCCCGGCGCCATGATCGGCGAGATCTCCGCCCTGCTCGGCCGCCCGTACGGCGCGACGGTCGAGGCCACCGAGCCCAGCGTGATGCGCTTCGCCGCGAACGGCCCCGCGCTGCTGGCGAGCAACCCGGCGATCGCCCGGCTGGTCGCGGTCGGCCTCGCGGAACGGCTCGATTTCGTCACCAGCTACCTGGCCGACCTGAAGCAGCAATACGGCGATGCGCCCGGGTTGACGATGGTGTCCGACGTGCTGAACCGCTTGGCGCTGCGCCAGACGGCGCCCGCGCGTCCGGGGTCGGCGCGGGATCCTCAGCCGGACTATTGAGTTCGGGCGGCTTGCCGCGGCTGGCGCGTGATCAGGCCGACGGGGCACTCTGCTCCGCGAATGTCCCCCGGCGCCTCCGGCACCTCCTCCTTTATTTCGCTCCGCAGAGCGCCCCATCGGCCTGATCTGTCACGACCTGGGTTCTTCGATCGCACTGCGCCCATGTGTGCCAGCCCCGAGCGCCGGGTGGCCGATGGAGCGAAATAAAGGAGGAGGCGCCGCAGGCGCCGGGGGACATTCGCGGAATCGGCCACCCGGTGATCGGGGCCCGAACAACCTAGAAGACAGTGCGCTCAGGCGCCCTCGCATCGACGAGCAAAAGCGTCTCCTCGCCCATCATCGACCGCCACGCGGCTGTGCCGCTGCCGAGATCGATCGCGATGTGCGCCGGGATGGGCCCGATCTGGCGTCCGGCGTTGAAGACCCAGGTGTCGCCGATGCGGTCGGCCCAGGCGCCGTCGGGCTTGAAGGGCGGCTCGTGGACGTGGCCGGTGAGGACGATGTCGGGGCGGTGGGTGGCGATCCAGCCGCCGATGTCCGCGTCGCCGTAGTGGCGACGGCCGGTCCAGCAGGTGGGCGAGCCGAGCGGCGGCCAGTGGTAGACCCAGACCCAGCGCGCGGGGCGTTGCGCGGCGTCGCGGGCGAGTTGCGCTTCCATCGCGGCGCGGCCGAGTGGGCCGTCCCACCAGGGGCAGATCGTCACCAGCGTGTCGCCGACGAGGAGCGAGCCGCCGTCGGTCGGCACGCCGGCGGCGCGGGCCTCGGCGAGCCAGAGCGCGGCCTGCTCGCCCTGCGCGTCGGGGCCGGTCAGGTCGTGGTTGCCGGAGCTGATCACCACCTGCCCCGCGGCCTGCAGCAGCGCGAGGTACTTGAGGATCACGACCGACTGCACGTCGAGCGAGACGGCGGAGCCGATGTCCAGGCTGTCGCCGGCAACGACGACCAGGTCGTACTGCGGCGCGGCGCGCACCACCCAGTCGAGCTGCGGCAGCGTGTAGTGGAGGTCGGAGACGAGCAGGATGCGCACGGTCGGTCTTGCCGGGCGCTCAGTCGATGGCCGCCGTATTGGCGGTCGGCGCCGCGGCGCGCGGCGGCTCGGGCTGCGCGTCGAAGCGGTCGAAGCCGCTGTAGCAGATGAAGTGCCGGTTGGTCGCGCGGCCGAAGAGCGCGAGGCCGAGGCGCTGCGCGAGCTCGTGGCCCATCTGCGTGATGCCGCTGCGCGAGACGACGATCGGCACGCCCATCTGGGCCGACTTGATCACCATCTCGCTGGTCAGCCGGCCGGTGGTGTAGAAGGTCTTGTCGCCGCCGCCCACGTCGTTCAGCCACATCCAGCCGGCGATGGTGTCGATCGCGTTGTGGCGGCCCACGTCCTCCACGAACATCAGCAGTTCGTCCTGCCGGAACAGCGCGCAGCCGTGCACCGAGCCGGCCGACTTGTACGTGCTCTCCTGCAGGCGCATCGCGTTCAGCAGGCCGTAGAGCGCCTGTTGCGACAGGCGCGCGGCCGGGTCGGTGGCGGACGGCAGACGGATGGAATCGACATCGCCCATCAGGTCGCCGAACACCGTGCCCTGGCCGCAGCCGGTGGTGACGACCCGCTTGGCCGTCTTCTCGTCGAAGCGCTCGATGCCGGCGCGGGTCTTCACCGCCGCGGCGTTCACATCCCAGTCGACGGTGATCGATTCGATGTCGGCGAGCGACTCGACGAGCCGCTGGTTGCGCAGGTAGCCGAGCACCAGCAGTTCGGGCGCGGCGCCGAGCGTCATCAACGTGACGAGCTCGCGCTTGTCGACGAAGACGGTGAGCGCGCGCTCGGCCGGGATCGAGATGCGGCGCCTCGCGCCGAACTCGTCGAGCACCTCGACCTCGTGGGTCAGCGCGGCGGCGGCACGGGTCAATCGGGGCGCTTGGGTCATGCCGCGACTGTAGGCGAATGAAAAAGGCCGCGATGAATCGCGGCCGGATTCGCGGGGCAGCGCCTCACTTCTTCGGCTGGCCCTGCTTCTCGGCGGCAGTCTCTTTTGAGTTCGGCGGCGAGACGGCCGTCGTGGCCGGCGAGTGCGCGCCCGCCGCCTCGAGCGGCGCGGAGGCCGGCGGCGCCGGCGCCACGTACGCGCCCGGGTCGGTGCACGGCGGCGTCTCGACCGGCGGCGGCGCGCTCGCGGCGGCCGGCGACTTGCGGTAGTGGTCGGCCGTGCGGTTCATCGCCTGGCACAGCTGGAAGGCGCCCACCTTGTCGTTCCACGCGTTCTTCGCGGTGGTTTCGGCGGCCTTGGCCTTGGCCTCGTCGCTCGGTGGCGGCAGCTTGGCGGCGGCGGGGCCGGTGGCGAGCGCCAGCGTGGCGGCCAGTGTCAGTGCGGGAATGGCAGATCGCATGCGTCGTCCTTCTCGTGTCTCGTCAAACCTGCGCGGCCGGGCGGCCCGGCGCCGGCGGCGTGCGCTGCGCCGGCACGCGGCCGGCCTGGATGTCCTCGTACCAGAGCGCGTGGTGCTCGCGGGCCCAGCCCTCGTCGACGTAACCGGTCTCCATCGCCTTGTACGCGTCGCGCATGCCGATGGTGCCGAGGTAGATGTGGCCGAGGAACATCGCCATCATCAGCGCGGTCGCGACGCCGTGGATCATGTGCGCGACCTGCATGTCGCCGCGCAGGTAGGCCAGGCCCGGGATCACCTTGTCGAGCACCAGGCCCGAACCGACGACGATGATGCCGAGGAAGAACACGCCGCCCCAGAAGATCAGCTTTTCGCCGGCGTTGAAGCGGCCGGAGGCGGGCTCGGCGCCGCCGAACAGGCCGCCGCCCTTGAGCAGCCACTGCAGGTCGCCGCGGCTCGGGAAGTTGTCGCGCACGAACACCAGGAACACGATCAGCAGCGACACCGCGAACAGCGGCCCGGCGAAGTTGTGCGCCGTCTTGAGCGCGTAGGTGAGCCAGCCGAACAGCGTGCCGCCGAGCACCGGCAGCAGGAAGAACTTGCCGAACGCCATCACGATGCCCGAGATCGCCAGCACCACGAACGCGATCGCATTGCTCCAGTGCGCGGCCCGCTCGAAGTAGGTGAAGCGCTCGATCTTGCGGCCGGTGTACGGCACATGGCCGCCGAGCGGCCCCTTGGCGAAGAAGAACAGCGCGATGGCGAGCGCGACGATGATGAGCAGCGCGCCGCCGTACGGAATGATCCAGTCGTTGCGCACCTGGCGCCAGGCTTCGCCGGCGTTGGTCATGCGCGAGCCCGGGTACTGCACGAACTCCTGGATCAGCACGCCCTGCTCGGCGCCGGGCAGGTTGCTGATGCCGGGCGTCGCGCCCGACTGCTGCACGCCGCGCCAGAACGGCGCGTTGTTGCCGGGCTGGCTCTTCGCGCGCTGCGCGTTGCTGTCGTCCGGGTTCGGCGCGGCGGGCGCGACGAAGCCGGCCGGCGCTCCGGAGGCGGCGATGGCGGTCGCGGTCGGCGCGGCCGGTGCTGTCTGCGCGGACGCGCAGGCGAGCGTCAGCGCGGCCAGCAGGCCCGTCAGCGCGCGGGGAAAGATCGTGCTTCGCATCGCGTCGTCTCCTGCGTCAGCGCACGTAGTCGTTCTGCGCCTGATTGCGCTGGCGGATCTGCTGCTCCCAGGCGGCCTTGTCGCCGTCCTTGAAGCCGGGCGCCCGATAGGCCGGGTTGGCGGCGTCGGAGACGCTCCACGGCGTCGCGTCGACCTTGCGGGCCGAGGCGTCCATGGTCTGCGGCTTGTCGCCGCACGCCGTCAGCGCGAGTGCGGCGGCGGCCACGGCGGCGAACGCGATCGGCCGTGCCATCACTTCTTCACCCCGACCGGTGCGGCCGAGCTCGTCTGGATCGGCTTGCCGTAGGCGGTGCCCCAGCCCCAGACCTCGCTGCCCTTGCCGCGGTTCAGCACGCGGGTGCGGAAGATGTCGGCCACCACGTCGCCATCGCCGCCGAGCAGCGCCTTGGTCGAGCACATCTCGGCGCAGGCCGGCAGCTTGCCTTCGGACAGGCGGTTGCGGCCGTACTTGGCGTTCTCGGCCTCGCTGCCGTTGGCCTCGGGGCCGCCGGCGCAGAAGGTGCACTTGTCCATCTTGCCGCGCAGGCCGAACTCGCCGTTGCTCGGGAACTGCGGCGCGCCGAACGGGCAGGCGTACGAGCAGTAGCCGCAGCCGATGCAGATGTCCTTGTCGTGCAGCACCACGCCCTCTTCGGTGCGGTAGAAGCAGTTGACCGGGCACACGGCCATGCAGGGTGCGTCGCTGCAGTGCATGCAGGCGACCGAGATGCTCTTCTCGCCGGCGACGCCGTCGTTGAGCGTGACGACGCGGCGGCGGTTCACGCCCCACGGCACGTTGTGCTCGGCCTTGCAGGCGGTGACGCAGCCGTTGCA
>JAZKIO010000139.1:0-38227 GCA_040384825.1 Pseudomonadota bacterium | reverse complement strand
GCAGCGTCAAGGGCAAGAACCCGTTCAAGGACCAGCGCGTGCGCCAGGCGCTGTATCAGGCGGTCGACGAGGAGAGCATCAAGACCAAGCTGATGCGCGGCCAGGCGGCGCCGACAGGCGCGACGATGGTCTCGCCGGCAGGCACCTTCAACGACGCTGCGCTCGAGAAGCGCCTGCCCTTCGACCCTGAGGCGTCGAAGAAGCTGCTCGCCTCGGCCGGCTACCCCGAGGGCTTCGAGTTCACGCTCGACTGCCCGAACGACCGCTACGTCAACGACGAGGAGATCTGCAAGACGCTGGCGTCGATGTGGTCGAAGATCGGCGTGAAGGTTCGGGTGAATTCGATGCCGCGCTCGATCTACTTCGCCAAGCTCGGCAACCTCGACACCTCGGCGTACATGCTCGGCTGGGGCGGCTCGGTGACCGACGCCGAGACCACGCTGACGCCGATCTACCGCACCCGCGGCCCGGGCGGCATCGGCCAGTTCAACTACGGGCAGGTCAACAACCCGAAGATGGACCAGCTCGCCGCGCAGTCCAGCAAGGAGGCCGATCCGGTCAAGCGCGAGGCGCTGATCAAGGCGGCGGTCAAGGAGCACAACGACCAGGTGCACCACATCCCGCTGCACCGCCAGTTCATCCCGTGGGCGACGCGCGCGAACGTCGAGGTCGTGCACCGGGCCGACAACTGGCTGGAGTGGGCCTGGGTGAAGGTCAACCCGGCGAAGTAGGCGGCCCACCGCGCTTCGAATCACGGCAGCCTCGGCTGCCGTTTTTCATGCGGTGATTCATGCGGTGACGAGTGCGCGCTCGGCGATCCAGGCCTCGAGCGCGCCCGGCGCCATCGGCCGCCCGGTGTGGAAGCCCTGGATCGCGTTGCAGCCGGCACCGGCCAGGGCGGCGTGGACCTCGGCGCTCTCGACGCCCTCGGCCACCACCGACATCTTCAGCCGGTGCGCGAGCGCGATGATCGCCTCGGTGATCGCCCGGTCCTTGGGCTCGGTCAGGATGTCCTTGACCAGCGAGCGGTCGATCTTGAGCTTGCCCATCGGCAGGCGGCTCAGGTAGCTCAGGCTCGAGTAGCCGGTGCCGAAGTCGTCGATCGAGAGCCGCACGCCGAGCGCCTTGAGGCCATGCAGCTGGCGCAGGCGCTCGTCGGTGTGCTCCATCAGCGTCGATTCGGTCAGCTCCAGCTCGAGCATCTCGGCCGGCACGCCGTGGCGTTCCAGCGAGGCGCGCAGCGCGGGCAACAGCCCCGGGTCGAGCAGCTGCACCGCCGAGAGGTTGACCGACATCACGCCGACCTCCACGCCGCGCGCGCGCCACGCCGCCAGCTGGCGGCACGCCTCGTCGATCACCCACTCGCCGATCGGCACGATCAGCCGCGTTTCCTCGGCCAGCGGGATGAACACCGCCGGCGACACCTCGCCCAGCTCCGGCGTGTTCCAGCGCAGCAGCGCCTCGACCGCGCCGAGCGTGCCGTCGACCGCGCCGACCTGCGGCTGGAACACAAGCCGCAGCTCGTCGCGCGCGACGGCGTTGCGCAGCAGCAGCTCGATCTGCAGCTTCTGCTGCGCACGGTCGTTCAGGTCGCGGGTGAAGAAGTAGATGCCGTCGCGGCCGCTCGCCTTGGCCTGGTACATCGCGGCGTCGGCGTGGCGCATCAGCTGGTCCATGTCGGCCGCGTCGTCCGGGAACATCGCGATGCCGATGCTGCACGAGACGTTCAGCTCCAGCGTGTCGACGAGGTACGGCGCACGCAGCGAGGCCAGCAGGCGCTGCGCGATTTGCAGCGCCTCGCCGCTGCCGGCCACGCCGTTGAGCAGCACCACGAACTCGTCGCCGCCGAAGCGGCTGACGACGTCGGCATCGCGCATCGAGGCGCGCAGCCGCTGCGCGACCAGGCGCAGCAGCGCGTCGCCGGTCTGGTGGCCGAGCGAATCGTTGATCGTCTTAAAGCGGTCCAGGTCGATGAACAGCACCGCCACCGGGCGGCCGCTGCGGGTGGACTGCTGCATCGCCTCGCGCAACTTGCGCTCGGCGACGCCGCGGTTCGGCAGGCCGGTCAGCACGTCGTGTTGCGCGAGGTAGCGCACCTGTTCCTCCGAGGCCTTGCGGTCGGTGATGTCCAGGCAGCTGAAGATGTAGTGGCCGATCTGGCCGGTCGCGTCGCGCACGGCGGTGAGCACCGCCCAGGCCGGGAAGGTTCCGCCGTCGCGCTTCTTCACCAGCACCTCGCCGCGCCACCAGCCGCGGTTCTCGGCGGTGGCCCAGGTGTCGCGCGCCTGCGGCATCGGCAGCTCGCCGACCTGCACGAAGCGCAGTTCCTCGTGCAGCACCTCGCCCGGGTCGAACGCGCCGGCCTTGCAGATCGCCCGGTTCGCGGAGAGCACGCGGCCGCTCGCGTCCAGCAGCGCAATGCCTTCCGACGAGGCCTCGAACACCTTGGCCCACAGCTCCAGGCGCTGCTCCAGCGCCTTCAGCCCGTTGATCGGCGTGAACGCGGTGACGACCGCGTCCTGCCCCTGGTAATCGAGCCGGCGCGCCGAGAGCACGGCCCAGGCGGCGTGGTCGCCGTGCTGCCAGCGCACCTCGAACTCGTGCACCACGCCCTGGTCGGCGAGCTGCTGGAAGAAGCGGCGGCGCAGTTCGGCGGTGATGCCGGCGGCCCACGGGTCGGTGTCGGCGTCGCCCAGCCACTGGCGGGCCTGCGGGTTGGCGTGCAGCACCCTGTGGTCGGGCACCGAGGTGACCATCAGCGGCACCGGCATCAGCTCCAGCAGGCGCTGCTGCGCCTCGGCAGCACGCGCGCTGGCGGCCATCTCCTGCTCGCGGTGGCGCTGGTGATCGAGCTGCGCCAGCATCTCGTTGAAGCCGAACACGAGCCGGCCGATCTCGTCGCCGCTGGCCCAGTGCGAGCGCAGCGTGTGGTCGCCGGTGCGGCGCACCGTGTCGACCACTTCCGAGAGCCCGCGCAACGGCCGGGAGATGCGCTGCGCGACGTAGTAGACGGCGAGCAGGATGAAGCCCAGCAGCCCGGCCGCGGTGCCGAGGTGGATCCACATGCGGACGAAGAAGTCGTGCACGCGCACGTCGATCAGCCGGGTCAGCTCGGCGTTGCCGCGGCCCCAGGCGGTGTCGAGCGCGTCCAGCACGGCGCGCTCCGCCACGTCGATCTGGCGGCGCTCCATCGGCTCGCCGGCGGCCACCTGCCGCACCACGGCGCGGAAGCGCTCGATCGCCGCGGCGAGCTCGGCCTGCGTGGGCGACAGGCGCGCGCCGAGCGTCGGCGTGGAGGCGGTGATCGCCTCGGCGTAGTCGGACTGGATGGTGTTGGCGGCGGTGCGCAGCTCGCCTTCCAGCACGAACAGCCGCGTGCGGTCGGTCGGGTCGATCGCGGCGCCGCCGGCCACGTCGTGCAGGCGCGGCGTGATCTGCGCGACCACGTCGAGCAGCGTCGGGTAGCGCAGCAGGATCAGCGACATCGTGTAGTAGCTGTCCAGGTCCGGATCGAGGATCAGGTTCGACTGGTTGCCCACCCGCGTGATCAGCTCGCGACCCTGGTCGAGTGCGCGCTGGCGTTGCGCGCCGGGCGCCGGCGTCGCTGCCGGCTCACGCAGTGACTGCAGCGACTGCAGCGCGAGCAGCAGCTGGCGGCTCAGGTCGGCACTGGCCATCTCGCGGCCGTGATCGGCCTCGGCGGCGCCCAGGCGTTCGAGCAACGGCGCGTCGATGCGCGGCGCCGGCGCGGTGCGCGCCAGCGCCACCATCGTCGGCCGCAGCGCCTCGATGTAGGCGGTGCCTGCAAGCTCCTTGCGCGAGAAATCGATCGCGATGTATTTCTCGTGGATCAGGATGCTGCTGATGAAGATCACGGTGCTCAGGTCGAGCAGGTAGATCAGCAGCAGCTTCTTGCCGACACTCAGGTTCGACAGGCGGCGCACCAGCGGCGTGCTGAACCTCGCGACGAATCCCGGTGGCGGGGCGGCCAGGCTGGCGGTACCGGAAAGCATCGGCATACGACTCCGAAGTTGGTGCGGCTCGCCGCGGAACGATGTGCTGATTTGGTGCGCTGCAGCAACGTTGCTGCGAGGGGAAGATCGGCCGCCTCAAGTCACACTTGAGACAAATATGCCGACCGGCCCGACCCCGTGCGGATGGCCGCCCGCCCGCGCGGGCCGCGGTGCTGATGCACACTCCGACCGATGACTTCCTTCCTGCGCCTCGGCGTCGTCGCCTGCTGTGTGATCGTCGCGGGCTGCGCCAGCGGCGGCGATTGCAACGGCCCCTACGCCAGCTCCCCGCAGTTCAAGAACTGCCTGTTCGCCAACCCGCCCAACCCGACCACGCCGCCCGGCGCCGGCACCTGGACGATCTGGTCGCGCTTCATCTTCGCGACCAAGGTCGGCACCGTGCCGGTCGATCCGATCCCGGTGCGGGCGCTGACCACCGCGCAGCTCGACGCGCTCGATCCGCAGGCCAACCACGTCGTGCGGCTCGGTCACTCGTCGCACCTGCTCAAGCTGCGCGGCAAGTTCTGGCTGATCGACCCGGTGTTCGGCGAGCGCGTGTCGCCGGTCAGCTTCGCGGGGCCGAAGCGCTTCCACGCGCCGCCGCTCACGCTGCAGCAACTGCCGCCGATCGAGGGAATGATCCTCTCGCACGACCACTACGACCACCTCGACGTGCCGACGGTCGAGTACCTCGCGCAGCGGGTCAAGCGCTACTTCGTGCCGCTCGGCGTCAAGGCACGGCTGGTCGAGATGGGCGTACCGGCCGAGCGCGTCCAGGAGTTCGACTGGTGGCAGGACACCACGCACGCCGACGTCAAGATCACCGCGACGCCGTCGCAGCACTTCTCCGGCCGTGGCCTGACGGACCGCAACCGCACGCTGTGGTCCTCATGGGTGATCCAGAGCGGCGATCAGCGCATCTACTACAGCGGCGATTCGGGCTACTTCGGCGGCTTCGCGCAGATCGGCGAGCGCTTCGGCGGCTTCGACCTGGCACTGATGGAGAACGGCGCCTACGACACCTACTGGCCCGCCGTCCACATGACGCCCGAGGAGTCCGTGCAGGCCTTCCAGGATCTGCGCGGCAAGGTGCTCTACTCGGTCCACAACAGCACCTTCGACCTGGCCTTCCACACCTGGCAAGACCCCCTGAACCGCCTGGCCGACCTGAGCGCCGCGAAGAACATCGAACTCGCCACGCCCGAGATCGGCGAGCCGATGACGGTCGGCGTGCCGCGCGTGAACAGGCGGTGGTGGGTGGGGTTGAAGTAGACGGGCAAACCTGACCTGTCGACTGCTGGACTTTGCGGCATGAATGCTCGCCTGGATCACCTCATCGACGAAGCGCTGGCACTGGCGCCGGATGAGCGTTCGGTGGCACTTGCGCTGCTCGACAGCCTGGATGGCGAGGACGAAGGCGCCGTGTCCAAGGCGTGGGCCGACGAGATCCGGCAGCGCAAGCGTGATCTCCGCTCCGGAGTCGAACGGTCCGTACCCTGGATCGAGGCACGCGCCAGACTTGCCGCCCGGTGACGACCCACGAAGTGCTGATTGCCCTCCGCGACGAGGGCGACATTCGGGACGCGATCGATTGGTACAAGGAGCGCAACGCGCTTGTTGCCGATTCGTTCAGAAGCGAAGTCTTCGATGCGATCGAGCGCATCGCGGTCGCACCGCTGGGCAAGGCTGCCGATGAGGAGGGCAATCGCCGGCGCGTGCTGCACCGCTTCCCGTATTCCGTCGTCTTTGAAGTGGTCGGCACCTCCGTCACTGTACTGGCCGTTGCGCACCATCGCCCGTCGCCGAGGTATTGGCGGGCGAAGCAAAGCTGACCAGGTTGGCGGATCTCAGTTGCCTCGCGTCGCCATGGCCATCATTCGGCACGACGACCGATCATCGAAGGCGCCGCCAGGCAAGCCCCACGCGTGCGCGTACACGAGGCTTCGATCCGCGCCCACCGAGATCGTGATCTCCTCGCGGAACGACGTCGTGTCGTCACGCTGACCGCTGCCGAAGACCGTCGTCACCGCCCCGCCCGCGCCTGACCGGGTCGTCAACTCAACGTGCCGCAGCACCACCGGAATCTCGGACATCACGGGCCAAAGGCAGAGCTTCCCGTCCGGGCCGGCGCCCAGCAACGTCGACTCGGTGTGAACGACCGTTCCGTCCGCGATGGCGGCGACGTAGCTCAGCAACGCCGCGCGCCCGCTCTTGAGGTCCTGCACGCGCAGCTCGCCGACAAAGGCTTCGCCGGCTTCGTTGACGCCGTCGCCGCGAAAATACGTCGGGCCGGAGACGAGGAATCGGAGAACGGTCATCGGCATTCCTTCGGAGAGAGGGTGGCGCTCAGAAGGAGCAATCGCACGGCCCGTCGCACGGCAGATTGCCGATGTTGCCGCAGTCGCACGGGTTGCAGTCGCAATGGTCCCACCCTTTGCGCTTGTGCTCGGGCGCTGCCGAGGGCGAGCCTTGCAGTGCTGCGGCCGCCATCAGCGCCAGGTAAGCTGCCTTGCACCGGCGGAACTGTCTCGGCAGCGCCGACCTCAGGGCCATGACACCCAGGCGCTCGACGATCGCCCGCGCGTAGGTCGAGCACGAACGTCGCTTCGTATGGACCCGATAGGCGCAACAGAACCCCTTGTAGGGGGACACGTAGCGTTGGTAGACGCCAATCAGTGCAGAGGCAGGGGCAGCGAGCATGTGCAGTCTCGTGTGGCTCAGACCCAGTGTCCACACGGAAGGTTCCGCCGCAAGTGCATGGGGGTGGCGGCAGCGACTTGAGACCGGGACAGTTGCTTGGGCGCCGCGCAGAACGCCCGATCAAGCGTCTTCCGTTAGCGGAAGTGCTGCAACATCTGCTCCAGCGCCATCGTGAAAGGCATCTGCATCATCGGCAAGGTGAGCAGCATGCCGACGAGGCCGACCGATACGGTGATCGGGAAGCCGATCGCGAAGATGTTCATCTGCTGCGCGACGCGCGAGATGATGCCGAGCACCAGGTTCACGAACAGCAGCATCGCGATCATCGGCAGCGCGATCCACAGGCCGAGGCGAAACACCTCGGCGCCCCAGACCTGCGGCTGCACCGCGCGCAGGAACGCGAACGGCTCGGGCCCGACAGGGAACGCCTGAAAGCTCTGCACCACCGCGGCGATCAGCATCAGGTGGCCGCCGGTGACGATGAACAGCCAGCTGACCGAGATGCCGAAGAAGCGGCTGGTCACGGTGGCCTCGCCGCCGGTCATGGGGTTGAAGAAGCCGGCGAAGTTCATGCCCATCTGCAGGCCGATCACCTCGCCTGCGAACTCGACCGCGCTGAACACGATGCGCACCGCGAAGCCGAGCGACAGGCCGATCAGCAGCTGCTGGACGACGGCGAGCAGCGCGATCGATGAATCGAGCGGGATCACCGGCATGGGCGGCAGCGTGGCCTGCGCGCAGAACGCGATCAGGAAGGCGAGCGCGACCCGCACCCGCGCGGGCACGCCGCGCTGTGCGAACACCGGCAGCGAGCCGAACAGCGCCAGCACGCGCAGGAACGGCCACAGGATCGGCGTGATCCACGCGAGGACCTCGCCCTCGGTGAACGTGAGCATGGGCTCAGCCGACCGCGCCGGGGATCGCCTGCAGCGTGCGCTGCAGGTACTCGACCAGCGTCGTCAGCATCCACGGCCCTGCGATCGCGAGCACGACGACCGCGCCGACGACCTTGGGCACGAACGACAGCGTCGCCTCGTGGATCTGCGTGGCGGCCTGGAAGATGCTGACGATCAGGCCGATCGCCAGCACGCTGAGCAGGATCGGCGCGGAGACCAGCAGCAGCATGTACAGGCCCTGCTGGCCGACGGTGAAGACTTGGGTGGCGTCCATGGGCGTCAGGTAGAAAAACTGGCGGCCAGCGAGCCGAGCAGCAGGTTCCAGCCGTCGGCCAGCACGAACAGCATCAGCTTGAACGGCAGCGCGATCAGCACGGGCGTGAGCATCATCATGCCCAGCGACATCAGCACGCTGGCGACGATCATGTCGATGATCAGGAACGGGATGAAGATCAGGAAGCCGATCTGGAACGCGCTCTTCAGCTCGCTCGTCACGAAGGCCGGCACCAGCACCTTGAACGGCACGTCGGCGGTCTTGACGGCCGGGTCGATCTTGGCGAGCTTGGCGAACAGCATCACGTCGGCCTGGCGGGTCTGCTTCAGCATGAAGGCGCGCATCGGCACCTCGCCGCGCTTGAGCGCCTCGTCGAAGGCGATTCTGTTCTCGCTGTACGGCTGATAGGCCTCGGCGTAGACCTTGTCGATCGTCGGGCTCATCACGAAGAAGGTCAGGAACAGGCTCAGGCCGATCACCACCTGGTTCGGCGGCGCCGCCTGCGTGCCCATGGCCTGGCGCAGCAGGCTCAGCACGATCACGATGCGGGTGAAGCCCGTCATCAACAGCAGCACCGCGGGCAGGAAGGACAGGGCGGTGAAGAACAGCAGCGTCTGGATCGGCACCGAGTAGCTGGTGCCGCCTGCCCCCTGGCCGACGACCAGCGGCAGGCTCGCGCCGCCGGTGGCCTGCGCTTCAGCCAGCGCCGGAACGGCCGACAACACCGTGAAGGCGGCGAGCGTGCCGAGGTGGCGCACGCCGCGCGAGAAAGAAGGTCGCTCAGCGCTCACCGGCGATCCCCTTGTCCTGGCGGAACTTGCCGAGCAGTTGCGCGAACGCCGGCACGGGCGTGGCGGGCAGGGCCGTGGTCGGCGCCTCGCCCTGTGGCGCCATCGTGTGCAGCGTGGTGATCGATTGCGCGGTGACGCCGAGCACCAGCCAGCGGCGCTCGTCGCCCTGGCCGACCTCGATCGTCACGATGCGCTGGTGGGTCGAGAGCGGCAGCGCGGCGATGCTGCGCATTGCGTTGCCGGCCGTGCCGCCGCCCAGCGGCGTGCGCTTGAGCAGCCAGAGCGCCGCCGGGATCATCACGATGATCGCGACGAACCACAGCAGCGAGGTGAATGCGCCCGAAGAAACCATTGCGCGGTCAGCCCCGGCTCAGGCGGCGCATGCGCTCGCTGGGGGTGACGATGTCGGTCAGCCGGATGCCGAACTTGTCGTTCACCACCACGACCTCGCCCTGCGCGATCAGGTAGCCGTTGACCAGCACGTCCATCGGCTCGCCGGCCAGTGCCTCGAGCTCGACGACCGAGCCCTGCGCCAGCTGCAGGATGTGCTTGATGGGGATGCGCGTGCGACCCAGTTCCACGGTGAGCTGCACCGGGATGTCCAGGATCATGTTGATGTCGTTGCCGGCCGCGCTCGCGCCGGTGGGCGTGAAGTTCTGGAACGACGCGGGCGAGATCTGGTCCGCCACCTCGGAAGCCGTCTCGGGCTTGGATTCGGCCAGGGCCGCGGCCCATTCGGCGGCCATCGCGTCCGCGTCTTCCTGCGGGGCCATGTTGTCAGCTGACATGTGAGTCTCCCAGCCAACCCTGTTCGGCGTTGGTCAGCAGTTGATTGACCTTGAGGGCGTACTTGCCGTTCGAGGTGCCGTAGTGGCAATCGAACACCGGCACGCCGACGACCTTGGCCTGGATGGCCTGTTGCAGATCCAGCTCGATGAAATCGCCCACCTTGAGCGAGAGCAGCTGCTCGACGGTGGCCGGCGCCTGCGCCAGCTCGGCGATCAGCTCGACGGTGGCCGACTGGATCTGCTGCTTCATCAGGTTGACCCAGCGGCGATCCGGCTCGGCCGCGTCGCCCTGGATCGTCGAATACAACACGTCGCGGATCGGCTCGAGCGTGGCGTACGGGATGCAGAAGTGGATCGTGCCGCTGGTGTCGCCGATCTCCAGCGTGAAGCTGGTCGCGACGACGATCTCGCTGGGCGTGGCGATGTTCGCGAACTGCGGCTGCATCTCCGAGCGCTGGTAGTCCAGCTCGAGCGGGTAGATGCCGGTCCAGGCCTTCTTGTACTCGGCGACGATCACCTCGACCAGGCGGGCGATGATGCGCTGCTCGGTCGGCGAGAAATCGCGGCCCTCGATGCGGGTGTGGTACTTGCCGGCGCCGCCGAAGAGGGCGTCGATCACCGCGAACACCAGCGTCGGGTCGCACACGATCAGACCGGAGCCGCGCAGCGGCCGCACGCTGACGATGTTGAAGTTGGTCGGCACCACGATCTCGCGCAGGAAGGCGCTGTACTTCTGCACCTTGATGCTGCCGATCGAGATCTCGGGGCTCTTGCGGATGAAGTTGAACAGGCCGATCCGGATGTTGCGGGCGAAGCGCTCGTTGATGATCTCCATCGTGGGCATGCGCCCGCGGACGATCCGCTCCTGGCTGGCCAGGTCGTAGTTGCGGATCGCGCCTTCGTCGACCGCCTCGGTCTCGAGCTTCTGGCTCTCGCCGGTGATGCCCTGGAGCAGCGCGTCGACTTCGTCCTGAGACAGTATTTGCTGGTTCATGTCACTGCACGATGAAGTTCGAGAAGTGCACGTGCTTGATCGGGTTCGGCTCGGCGTCGGCCTTCTTCTTCGCTTTCTTCTTCTTCGGCGTCGGCACCTCGTCGTCCTCGACCTCGCCCTCGACCTTCTTCGCGGCGACCGGCTCCGGCGCCTCGACCTCGATGCCCATGGTGCGCGAGGCGTCGCGCAGGATCTCGGCGGCGAGCTGCTCCTTGCCGTTGCGGTCGAGCAGCTCCTTCGAATCCTTGTGGGCCAGGATCATCAGGATGCCGTTGCGGATCGCCGGCATGAACAGCTTCATCTGGTCGGCGAACTTGGCGTCGACCACCTCGATCGTGATGCCGACCTGCGCGTAGCGGTCGGCGTCCTTGTCGGCCAAATTCACGACGAACGGGTCGAGCGGCAGGAAGGTCGGCGGGTGCTTCAGGTCGGGCTTGGCGGAGGCGTGGGACTCGGCCGGCGCGCTGGTTTCCTCGCCGTTCTCGGCAGCCTGGTCGGCGGCGCGCTTCTTCAGGAACAACGCGGCACCGGCGCCGGCGATCAGCAGCACCAGCAGCACCGCGACGGCGATGATGATCAGCTTCTTCTTGCCCTTCTTCGCGGGCACGGCGGCGCCGGCGTTCACGGTGGGGGCAGCGGCAGCGGACATCGATCACTCCTTCGGTTCGCGCCCTCGGCGTGCCGCGAAACGACTCGCGGCCCACGACGGCATGAAGGAAATTGTGAAAGCGCGGCGCCGGAGCTAAGCGGCGATAAGCGGGCGTTTAGGCGCCCAGTAAGCCGCCTGGCGCGGCGGCCTGCCCGGCCCGGTCAGGCGAAGGTGTCGACGCCGCCGGCGCGCACCAGGCGGCGCGCGGCCGTCGCGACGCGCTGCAGTTCCGGCGCGGCGACGCTGCGGCGCTCGGCGTCGCTGTCGCGTTCGCGGGCATCGCCGCCGTCTCGACGGCCGCCGGCGTGCTGCGAGACGCCGCCGCCGGCGAGCGTGAAGCCGGCATCGCGCAGTGCGCTGGCCAGCTCGGGCAGGCCGGCCTCGATGGCCTGGCGGGTGGCGGCCACGTCGGCGCCGAAATCGATCCGCGCCTGGGTGCCGTCCATCACGATCTGCACCGAGACCGGGCCCATGTCGGCCGGGTTGAGGTGCAGCTCGGCCTCGTGGACACCGTCGCGCGCCAGCACGCTCAGGCGCAGCCCCAGTTCCTGGGCGAAGTCGGGCGTCTGCACCGGCGCGGCGATGGCCATGGCGGGCGGCGCGGCGGCGGGCGTGGTGTCGGGGGTGGCGGCGAGCGCGGCGGCACCGGTCGCGCCGGTGGCATCGGCGCCGCGCACGGCGACGCGGTCGGCGCCCTGGGGCTTCTCGGTGCCGCGTTGCTCGGCCAGCACCGCTGCGAAGGGCGCGGCGGCCGGCAGATCGGTCGGGCGGGCGCGCGACGGGATCACATCGGTCTCGCGGTCGACGACCGTGTTCCGGGCGGTGCGGGGGCGTGGGCCGGCGTCGTCGGCCGCTTGCGGCGGGGCGTCGGCCAGCGTCGCGTCGGCGCGGTCGGCGTTGCCCTTCGCCGCGGCGGTGCCCGGCGTGGCGGGCGCGCGCTGCTGATCGGCCAGCCAGTGCATCACGGCGGGATCGACCGGTGTGGCGGCAGCGGGCTCCTTGGCGTCGGTCGGCGGCGGGCTTTCCGGCCGCGCCGCCTCGGCGCGGGCCGAACCGGGCGCGGCATGTGCGCTCGCGGGCGGGGTGGCGCGGTTGGCGTCGGCCCGGCCATCGGCGGCGCGCAGCCTCGACCGCTGCAGCGCGCGGGCGCGGCCATGGGTGTCGGCGTCGCTCGCGGCGGCATCGGCCTCGGGGGCGGACGCGTCGTCCGGCTCCTCGGCCGGGGCGGGGGCCTTGGGCTCAGGCGCGCTCTCGCGCGTCGGCGCAGCGGCCTTCGGCGCGGGCGCGGCGGGTGGGGTGGCGAGCAGCGGCTTGGCCTGGCGGAGCAGCGAAGCGAAGCCGGCGGGATCGCCGCCGCTCGCGGCCGACGAGAGCTCTGGCGGCGAGATGCCCGGGCGGGTGGTCGTGGGGTTGATGGTCAGCATGGGGTGAGTTCGTTCCGGGCTCACATCAGGGGAGAAGGGCGGGTCGCGCCGATGCGCGTCCAGGCGGCGCGCGTGGCCGCTTCGTCGGTCTGCTTCTGGTCGCGGCGTTCGAGGGTGAGGCGCTGCTCGGCGATCCGCCGTTCGATCAGCTTGCGCACCGAGGCGCAGCGCAGCTCGGTCTCGCGCAGTGCGAGCACCGCGCGCTCGACGCCCTGCGCCGTGTGCTCGGCGATCCGCGTCTGCTGCCCCACGGCCAACGTCAGGCGCTCCATGAAGCTCTGGTAGCAGTGCACCAGCTCGATCTTGCCTTCGCGCTTGAACTGCGTGCCCCAGCGCTGCTCGTAGTCGCGCCGGTAGTGGCGCAGCTGCTCGGCCTGGGCCTTCGCGGCCTCGGCGGCGCCCTGGGCGCGCTGGTGCTCGGCGAGCGCCGCGTCGCGCTGCCGTTCGTTCTGGCCCAGCAGGATGGTGAGCGTCTGGATGTCTGTCACGAAGATCCCTGGTTCAAGCCGCGATCACCGCGCGCAGGTGCTGCACGCTGTTGCCGATCGCGGCGCTCTCGTGCATGCCCTGCTGCAGCAGCGCGACCATCGGGCCGTGCAGGCGCACGGCGGTGTCGAGTTCGGTGTCGTGGCCGGGCGCGTAGGCGCCGAGCTGGATCAGGTCGCGGGCCTTGTTGTGTCGGGCATGCAGCTGGCGGAAGCGGCGCGCCGCCTCCACGTGCTCGGTGCTCGCCACGCTGGTCATCACCCGCGAGACCGATTTCTCGATGTCGATCGCCGGGTAGTGGCCGGCCTCGGCCAGCTCGCGCGAGAGCACGATGTGGCCGTCCAGGATGCCGCGCGCCGCGTCGGCGATCGGGTCCTGCTGGTCGTCGCCCTCGCTGAGCACGGTGTAGAACGCGGTGATCGAGCCGCCGCCCTTCAGGCCGTTGCCGCTGCGCTCGACGAGTTGCGGCAGCTTCGCGAAGCAGCTCGGCGGGTAGCCCTTGGTGGCGGGCGGCTCGCCGATCGCCAGCGCGATCTCGCGCTGTGCCATCGCGTAGCGCGTGAGCGAGTCCATCAGCAGCAGCACGTTCTGGCCGCGGTCGCGAAAGTGCTCGGCGATCACGGTCGCGTAGTTCGCGCCCTGCATGCGCACCAGCGGCGGCGCGTCGGCCGGCGCGGCCACGACGACCGAGCGGCGCATGCCTTCCTCGCCGAGGATGTCCTCGATGAATTCCTTCACTTCCCGGCCGCGCTCGCCGATCAGGCCGACCACGATCACGTCGGCCGCGGTGTAGCGCGCCATCATGCCGAGCAGCACCGATTTGCCCACGCCGGTGCCCGCGAACAGGCCGATGCGCTGGCCGCGGCCGACGGTGAGCATCGCGTTGATCGCGCGCACGCCGGTGTCGAGCGGGATGCGCACCGGATCGCGGTCCATCGCGTTGATCGGGCGCCTGGTCAGCGGCTCCTTGTGGGTGTGGTCGATCGGGCCCTTGCGGTCCATCGGGTGGCCGTGCGAATCGACGACGCGGCCGAGCAGGCCGTCGCCGACCGGCAGGTGCAGCGTGCGGTCCTCGTTGCGGCGCCACGGATGGCGGGCCGCGCCGAGCTTCATCGGCACGACCGGCGAGGGCCGCGGCACGACGCGCGCGCCGCTGGCCAGGCCGGTCACGTCGCCGGTGGGCATCAGGTAGGCGCGGTCACCCGAGAAGCCGACGACCTCGGCGATCACCGGCGACTGGCCTTCCATGCGCACCTCGCACACCGAGCCGACCGGCACGCGGATGCCCGCGGCCTCGAGCACCAGCCCGGTCACGCGGACCAGCAGGCCCTGCGTCTCGAGCCGCACCTTGTCGGCGGAGAAGCTGCGCATGTCGGCGAGGTAGCGCTGCCACTTGTCGGGCGCGGGGGTGGTGCTGGTTGGGGTGGTCATGGGGACAAGAGCCTTCACCGCAGAGGAACGGAGGAACGCAGAGGTGCGCAGAGAGAAGAAGAAATCAGTCTGAACTCTGCGTTCCTCTGCGTCCCCTGTTCCTCTGCGGTGAAATCTTTGAAGTTCATTCGCCGTCTGCCTCGGCAGCCGGTTCGTCGGTCCAGCCCTCTTCGCAGCCCAGCGACGCCGCAGCACGGCGCCAGCGGGTCTCGACGGTGGCGTCGACCACGCCAATGTCGGACTCGACCAGCACGCCGCCGCGCGCCATCGTGGCGTCGGAGAGCAGGCGCCCGCCGCGGGCGGCCAGCACCTCGGCCGCGCCCTCGGCGACGAACGGGTGGTCGTCGGGGTGGACGCGCAGGGTGATGTGCTTCGCGCTCAGCAACAGCGTGTCGATGGCCTCCTGCGCCACCGCGGCGACCAGCGCCGGGTTGGTCGCCAGTTCGCTGCGCACGATCTGGCGCGCCAGGTGCGTGGCCGAGACCGCGAGCGTGCGGGCCATGTCCTGCTGCAGCGCCTCGAGCTGCGCGCCGACGGAGGCCAGCAGCGCGCCGATCTGCGCGGTCGTCTGCGCGGCGTAGCTCTGCTTGAAGCCGTCGAGCGCGACCAGGCCGTCGCGGTAGCCGTCCTGGTAGCCGGCCTGGCGCGCGGCGCGCAACTGCGCGGCCAGCTGCGCCGCCACGTCGGCCTTGGGGGTCTCTTCGGTGGCGCGGTGGATGTTGGCCTGCGGGGTCGGGCCGCCGGCGATGTCGCCCGGCTGCCAGGCGGCGAAGTCGTTCAGCTCCTCCCGCGGGATGAAGCGGGCGTAGGCCCGGGCGTTGTCGTTCGGCGAGGGGATGTTCTTGTTGCCGCGCAACGGATCGCGCTGTTCAAAGGAAGTCATCGTCGCCTCCGCCGCTCAGCACGATCTGGCCTTCGTCGGACAGGCGGCGCACGACCTTGAGCATCTCCTTTTGCTCGGCCTCGACTTCCGAGACCCGCACCGGGCCGCGCGATTCCAGATCCTCGCGCAGAGTCTCGGCGGCGCGGGTGCTCATGTTCTTGAACACCTTCTCGCGCATCTCCGGCGTCGCGCCCTTGAGCGCGATCACCAGCGATTCGCTCTGCACTTCCTTCAGCAGCGCCTGGATGCCCTTGTCGTCGATCTTCTCGAGATCGTCGAACGTGAACATGTTGTCCATGATCTTCTGGGCGAGATCGTTGTCGGCTTCGCGGATGTAGTCGAGCACCGCGGTCTCGACGCTGGTGCCCATCAGGTTGATCATCTCGGCCGCGGCCTTCACGCCGCCGAGCGTGGTCTTGCGGCTGCGCTCGCCACCGGCGAGCACGCGGCCCATCACCTCGTTCAGGTCCTTCAGCGCCGAGGGCTGGATGCCGTCGAGCGTGGCGACGCGCACCAGCACCTCGTTGCGCTGGCGCTCCGAGAACGTCTTGAGCACGTCGGCCGCGTGGTCGAAATCGAGGTGAACCAGGATCGCCGCGACGATCTGCGGGTGCTCGATGCGCAGCAGCTCGCCGACGGACGTCGGGTCCATCCACTTCAGGCTCTCGATGCCGGCGGTGTCGCCGCCGCCCTGCATGATGCGGTCGATCAGCAGGTTGGCCTTGTCGTCGCCGAGCGCCTTGCGCAGCACCGATTTCACGTACTCGTCGGTGTCGCTGACCAGCATGCTCTGGTCAGCGGCCGAGTTGTTGAACATCTCCAGCACGCCGTCGACGCGCTCGCGCGAGATCGACTTCATCTTCTGGATCGTCTCGCCCAGGCCCTGCACCTCCTTCGGCGTCAGGTGCTTGAAGACGCTGGCGGCTTCCTCCTCGCCGAGCGACATCAGCAGGATCGCTGCGTTCTCGAGACCGGTGTCGTCCACGTACTGCTCCTTGTGTTCTTGTCGGTCGTGCCGTTCAGCTCTTGGCCGCGACGGTCTCGCCGCTGACCCAGCCGCGCACGATGCCCGCCACCGCGGCCGGGTTGTCCTTGGCCAGCGCCTTCGCGTTCGCGAGGTGCTCCACGCTCTTCGGCGCCGGCAGGGCCGGCAGGTCCTGCGCGTCGTCGACGACCGCCGTCAGCTTGTCGCCGGGAGCCGGCGGCGGGGGCGGGGCGAGCGCCGCCTTCATCGCCGGGCGCAGCAGGCCGAAGAACACCAGCATCGCGACCAGCGCCAACCCGGCCGGCGCGGCCAGGCTGCGCAGCGTGTCGATCACCTCGGGGTTCTTCCAGAGCGGCACGTCCACCGTGTTGACCGGCTCGACCTTGAACGGCGCGTTGATCACCTTGACCGAATCGCCGCGCTCCTGCTTGAAGCCGATGCTCTCGCGCACCAGCGCGGTCAGCTTGTCGATCTCCTCGGTCGAGAGCGGCACCTGCGTCGTCTTGCCCTTGGCGTCGGTGACCGAGCGGTTGTTGACGACGACCGCGGCGTTCAGGCGCTTGACGTTGCCGCTGGCGTTGCGCGTGACGCGCACGGTCTTGTCGACCTCGTAGTTGGTGGTCGCGTCCCGGCGGCCGCTGGCGCCGGCGCCGGCCGTGCCGCCCTGGGCCGTCTGCAGCGGCTGCGAGGCGCCAGTCAGCGGCGCGGTGGCTGCGACCGGCGGCTGGTTGGAGGCGGCACCCGGCACGCCGCTCGGCTGCGCACCCGCGCCGCCGGGCTGCTCGGAGACCTGCTGGCTGCGGATGGCGATCTTCGCCTCGGCGCCCTGGTTGGGCCGGAATTCCTCGGACGTGGCCTCGGTCTGCGAGAAATCGATGTCGGCGGCGACCGTGGCGCGCAGGTTGTCGCGGCCGACGATCGGCTCGAGCAGCGCGAGGATGCGCTTCGAGTAGCCGGTCTCGATCTGGTTCACGTACTGCAGCTGCTGGGCGTCGAGGCCGGCCGAGGGCTGATCGCCGCCGCCGCTGGTCAGCAACGCGCCGGTCTGGTCGAGCACGCTGACGGATTTCGGGTCGAGTTCGGGCACGCTGCTCGAGACCAGGTGGACGATGCCGGCGACCTGCGCGCGGTCCAGGTTGCGGCCGGCGTGCAGCGTGAGCAGCACCGAGGCGCTGGGCTTCTGCTGCTCGCGGAAGAAGCCGTTCTGGTTCGGCAGCGCCAGGTGGACGCGGGCGTTCTGCACCGCGGCCATCGAGGTGATCGAGCGGGTCAGTTCGCCCTCCAGCCCGCGCTGCGCGGTCAGGCGTTCCTGGAACTGGGTCTGGCCGAAGCGGGCGCTGTCCATCAGCTCGTAGCCGGAGACCGAGCCCTTGGGCAGGCCGGCGGTCGCGAGCTTGAGGCGCAGGTCGTGCACCTGCAGCGCAGGCACCAGGATCGCGGCGCCGCCTTCGCTCATGCGGTAGGGCACGTTCATCTGCGAGAGCTGGGCGATGACCGCGCCGCCGTCCTTGTCGGACAGGTTGGCGTAGAGCACCTTGAAGTCGCCCTTGCTGCTCCACATCGTCATCGCCAGCACCACGCCGGCCAGCGCCGCCACGCCGAGCGCCATGCTCAGCTTGCTGCGCATCGGCATCGCGGCCAGGCGGCCGGCGAAGCTCGCCGGTTCGACGAGCGGGAGAGCGGGATTGATGGCGACTGCGTCGTTCATGGGTCGTCGGGTTCCGTTCCGGGGCGGAGTTGCCCTCGGTTGAAAGCGATTGTTCGGGAACTTGACCCCGGCGAAAGGGGCGAACAGCCGGACAAAGCGGCCTCAGTTCCCGACTTGGCGCCGGCCCGCCCTGCCTACGATGGCGACATCCCCAACCACGGGAGCCCGCTTCATGAACGTCACCCTCAAACCCTTCGATTTCGCCCAGGCCGTGGCCCGCGCCGGCCTGGCCACGAACGGCCAGCCGCTGCAGAAGAGCGGCCCCGTCGAGGGCGCCGACTTCCAGCACGCGCTGACCAAGGCCCTGGGCGCGGTGAGCAAGTCGCAGATGGATTCGAGCGCCATGCAGCGCGAGGTGCAGCTCGACAACCCGACCGTGAGCATCGAACAGACCATGATCGCGATGCAGAAGGCCCAGATCGGCTTCCAGGCGACGATCCAGGTGCGCAACAAGATGGTCCAGGCCTACTCGGACATCATGTCCATGCAGGTCTGATCCACGCGCCGGGCGCGGGTGGCGGCGGCGTCAGACCTGGTGGTCGACGTGGTCGCCGAGCATCGGCGCCGGCGTGAACGCCGGGCGCTGGCCCGAGGCGGACTCGAGCTGGTGCGACAGCCGGCTCAGCCACGGGAAGCGTGGCGGCAGCGGCTGCTGCGTGATCTGGTCGATCTCCACCGGGATCCGTGGTGGCTGGCGTGCTTCGACGACCGTCGTGGACGGGGTTTCCGCGTTCGTCACCGAGACGCGGCCGACGCCCGTGATGCTGGGGATGGCCATGTTGCGCTCCTTGCTCCCTCGCCGGGATGGCTGTTCTGCTGCTATCGGCAGCGGAGCACGGAAGCTTGAGGCCCGATCGATCGAACTTGCGTCGAAATGTTGTGCTTTTCGCGCGATTCGTTGGCGCGGCGCCTTCCCCTAGCCCAGCGAGAGCAGCTTGCCCCGCTTCTGCGTCAGGTCGATGAACCGCTGCAGCGCGCGCTGTGCCGCCGCGTCCACGCGCACGAACTCGCAGCCCAGCCGCACGCCGTTGGCGTCACCGTGCAGCGAGCTGGCGTGCTGCAGGCGCAGGTCGACATGGAAGCGGGTGTCGGCGTCGAGCTCGATCTCGACCTGGTTGATCAGCCCGCCGACCTGCAGCGGCGGCACGTCCTCGGGCAGCAGCAGAGCGCAGCCGCCGATGCTCACGTCGAGCACGCGCAGCGAGAGCTGCATCTCGGCGATGTCGGTGTGGCGCACCCGGGCGACCGGCTGGCCGCGCAGCAGCGGGCGCACGCGGTACGCACTGCGGCGCTGGAAGCGGAACACCTCGCGCGGGTAGCCGGCGCTGAGCACGCTGGCGCGCGCGCCGTGCACGAGCATCAGGCGGCTCAGGTCGAACTGCACCTTGACGCTGTCGAGGTAGCCGACCGCGACGACCTCGGTGCTCTCGAGCAGCGCGTTCAATCCGGGATCTGCAGAATCGACGTTCAGGCCGATCGAGCCGCGGCTGGCGTCGGTCATCCAGACCGTCGCGGCGACCTTCACGTCCTCGCCGGCGTGCAGGCCGAGCTCGACGTTGCCGTCGTACAGCCGGCGCAGCAGCGTGGCGATCTCGCCGGGCGCGGTGACACGGAACTCGTCCAGCGCACCGGGCGCGGCGCCCAGCGCGTCGAGCGGCATCGGCATCGTTTCGAACACGGCCGCGCGCTCCTCAGTGGAAGGTGGGGGTGCGGCCGGCGAGCAGCTCGTTCAGGTCGTCGAGCCAGGGCTCGGCGAGCTGGCGCACCTCGGCGTCGTTGACGAGGATGCGCTGCATGATGCGCGACTTGAACTGCACCTCCTCGTGCCCGAGCGGCTTCTCGCCGGCGGCGGTCTGCTTGAGCTGCGAGATCAGCAGCGCGCAGGCGCCTTCGAGCTTGAGCACTTCGTCCCAGTTGCCGACGCGGGCCGCGGCCAGCATGTCCTGGCTCGCCTTCTCGATGGCCTGGTAGTAGTTCAAGAGGGCGTTCTTCATGGTCGCGTCCCGGTTGACTGAAGCGGAGGAGGTGGGTTTCATGCCGTGCCGAACTGACCGCCGATGGCGGTCCAGGCCGAGTGGATCGGGCGCATCAGGCGCTGGCATTCGTCGACCGCGGCCTCGTCGTTCTGCAGGTTCGCGTGGGTCAGCCGGACCGTGACGTAGGCGTACAGGTCGCGCAGGTCCTTGGCGAGCTCGCCACCGGCCTGCAGGTCGAGCGGGGCCTTCAGGCCTTCGTCGACGATGCGCGCGGCGCGGGCCAGCGAGCGGCACTTCTGTTCCACGTTGCCGGCGCGGATGTGGCCGCGGGCCTGCGAGCAGGAATCGAAGAAGCCCTCGAACAGCATCTCCACCAGGCGATGCGGCGAGGCGGAATCGACACCCGTGTCGGTCTGCACCTTGTGGTACATGCTGGACATCGAATGCTGCTGGTGCGGGCGGCTCTGGGTGAACATCGGTACTACTCCGGGGCAGGGTGGTTCGTCTGCGATGAGTGTTTATCGGCTGCGGCGCACGGCCCTTTAGAGGTGCGCGGCGCAGGTTTTGCGGGGGCCGACACCGGGGCGTTCCCCAATGCGAACCGCCCGGGCAAGCCGGGCGGTCCAGGGCGTTGGCGCGCGGCGTTCCACGCGCTCAGGCGGTGCTCTTGTTCCAGTTGGTGATCTGCTGCGCCACGTAGTTCGACAGGCCGTTGAGCGTGTTCATCTGCGTGTCCAGCGCCGAATACTGGGCCCGCAGCCGCGCCTCGGTGCGGACCACCCGGTCCTCGAGCTGGCTCTGGCGCGTCTGGTTCAGGTCGAGCCGGTGCTGCAGCCCGTCGGTGCGCGATTGCAGCGTGCCGTCGAAGGCCAGCATGCGGTCGGTCAGCTTGCGCATCTGCAGTACCACGCCGTCGTTGGCGGGCGTGACGGGGTCGCTGTTGGCGAACACCTTGCGCAGCTGGTCGAGGTTGGCCAGGCCGTTGTTCAGCTTGCTGTCGTTGACGCTGATCGAGCCGTCGGACTTGACGTCGAAGCCGATGTCCGAGAGCCGGCCGAACATCGTCGACGCGCCGCTGGTCGTGCCCACCATGTTGCGCAGTTGCGTGCGCAGGCCCCAGGCGGCGCTGTCGCCCTGCAGGGCGCCGGCGGTCTTGCTGCCCGAGTCGTACTTGGTCTGCGCCGCCAGCAGCGAGTTGACCTCGTTGTAGGCGGTCACGAACGCGGTGATCTTGGTCTTGATCGCTTCCTTGTCGTTGGCCGCGACGATCTGCACCGGCCCGGTCGTGACCTTGGACAGCGACAGCGTGACGCCGTCGATCACGCCCGAGAGCGTGTTGCTGGCCGAGCGCACGGGCAGGTTGTCGATCGTCGCGATCGCGTCCGACGCGGAGCGCGCCAGCGTCATGGCCGAGGTGCCGCCCGGGTCGTAGGCGAGGGCGGACAGGCCGCCACCGCCGGTGTCGGTCACGCCGAGCTGGAAGCCGTTGACTTCGCCGGTGGCGCTGGAGCGCAGCACGAGGCGGGTGCCGGTCGAATCGGTCAGCACCGAGGCGCTGACGCCGGCGTTGGCGTTGTTGATTGCATCGCGCACCTGGGCCAGCGTCTTGGCGCCGGGGCCGATCGTGATGTCCACGGAGGCCGCGCCGGCCTTGGCCGCGAAGCTGCCGCCGGCCCAGCTGCCGAGCTGCAGGTGCAGCGTGCCTTCGCCCATCATGGCGTCGGCCGAGGCGTAGCTGGTCGCGGTGGCGACGGATTGCGCCGCGGCGAGCGTCGTCACCTCGACCTGGTAGCTGCCGGCGCGGGTGGTGGCGTCGGTCGTCACGGCCACGGCGGCGGCGTCGCTCGAGGTGCCGCTGGTCTGCGTCCAGGTCGAAGCCTGGCTCAGCGCGGCGCTCGCGCTCTGCAGCGCCGAGAGCTTGGACTGCAGCTGGCCGTAGACCGACAGCTTGGACTGGACCTCGGTGGCCTGCTGTTTCAGCGTCGTGATCGGCTGGCGCTCGATGGCCACCAGCTGCGTCACGATGCTGTTCACATCGAGGCCGCTGCCGATGCCGGGGGATGACACTGCCATGGGATTCTCCTGTTACACCCCCTCTATCGGCTGAAGTCGCGCCGGCTTGAGGCGCGCGTCGCGGCCGAATGGCACGGGGCGGACGATCCCGCCCCGCGCGCGATCAGCTGCGCAGCAGCGTCATCACCTGGCTGGGCACCTGGTTCGCCTGCGCGACCATCGCGGTGCCGGCCTGCTGAAGGATCTGGGCGCGCGAGAGTTCGGCGGTCTCGGTCGCGAAATCGGCGTCCATGATCCGGCCGCGGGCGGCGGAGGTGTTCTCCGAGTAGGTCTGCAGCTGGCCGATCACGGCCTCGAAGCGGCCCTGCAACGCGCCGGCGTCGGCGCGCGCGGTGTTGACGAGGTCGAGGTCGGTGTCGGTGGCGGTCAGCACGGCGGTCGCGCCGGCCTGGGTGCTGATGTCGGCGGCGGCGTAGGCCGTCAGCGCGGTCATGTCGAAGCTGACCGAGGCGTTGATCACGTCGCCGGCGTCGGCGCCGACCTGAAAGTTGGCCGAGGTCAGGCTGCCGTCGAGCAGGTTCACGCCGTTGAACTTGGCGCCGTCGGCGACGCGGGCGATTTCCGCGACGAGCTGCGTCGCCTCGGCGTTCAGGTTGGTGCGGTCGGCGTCGGAGATCGAGCCGTTGGCGGATTGCACCGCGAGTTCGCGGATGCGCTGCAGGCTGTCGCCGATCTTGCCCATCGCGCCTTCGGCGGTCTGGAACATCGAGATGCCGTCGTTGGCGTTGCGCATCGCGACGTTCGAGCCGCGCACCTGCGCGTTCATGCGCTCGGCGATCGCCAGGCCGGCGGCGTCGTCCTTGGCCGAGTTGACGCGCAGGCCGGAAGACAGGCGCTGCATGGCGGTGGCGAGCGAGCTCTGCGAGGTCGACAGGTTGCGCTGGGCGTTCAGCGAGATCGTGTTCGTGTTGATCGTCATGGGCATGGTCGTGACTCCGGAAATGTTCCAAACGCTTCCGGCGACTCGCCGGCGACTTCAGGCCTGTGTCCACAAGGGGCCCGTGTCGCCATTCTTCTGCAGGCCCGTGGCGGTCGATCGCCCGAAACGCGCCGTGAAAACACGCCAGATCCAGACGTGAAAAAGCCGCCCCGGAGGGCGGCTTTTGTCGAAGTCGGGGCTTGGCGCGGTCGATCAGCGCAGCAGCGACATCACCGAGTTCGGCAGCTGGTTGGCTTGCGCGATCATCGCGCTGCCGGCCTGCTGCAGGATCTGGGCACGCGACAGCGAGGCGGTTTCCGTCGCGAAGTCGGCGTCCATGATCCGGCCGCGGGCGGCCGAGGTGTTCTCGGCGTAGACCTGCAGCTGGCCGACGACGGCCTCGAAGCGGCCTTGCAGCGCGCCGGCATCGGCACGGGCGGTGTTCAGCGTGTCGAGGTCGGTGTCGGTCGCGGTCAGCACCGCGGTGGCGCCGGCTTGCGTGCTGATGTCGGCGGCGGCGTAGGCGTCCAGCGCGGTCATGTCGAAGCTGATCGTGGTGGTGATCACGTCGGTGTCGTCGGCGCCGACCTGGAAGTCGGCCGTCGTCAGGCTGCCGTCGAGCAGGTTGACGCCGTTGAACTTGGCGCCGTCGGCGACGCGGGCGATTTCCGCGACCAGCTGGGTGGCTTCCGCGTTCAGGTTGGCACGGTCGTCGTCCGAGATCGCACCGTTGGCGGATTGCACGGCCAGTTCGCGGATGCGCTGCAGGCTGTCGCCGATCTTGCCCATCGCGCCTTCAGCGGTCTGGAACATCGAGATGCCGTCGTTGGCGTTGCGCATCGCCACGTTCGAGCCGCGGACCTGGGCATTCATGCGCTCGGCGATCGCCAGACCGGCGGCGTCGTCCTTCGCCGAGTTGACACGCAGGCCGGAAGACAGGCGCTGCATGGCGGTGGCCAGGGCGTTCTGCGAGGTCGACAGGTTGCGCTGGGCGTTCAGCGAGATCGTGTTGGTGTTGACAGACATGGTCATGTGGAAATCTCCGATAGAGGTTGTGAGACGGGTTGCCTGATGCCCGGCGTTCGTCTTACTCCGGACCCCGGTTCCGATTGCTCGTCCCCGTTGGCTGGTTATCGGGCAGGCCGTTTCGATACTTGAGGGGCGGTGGCAACAGAAATTTGAATCGCCATTCCCCGTCTGTTCAAAGCTTCACGCTGCGGGCGCTGCAGGGGGCCCGAAACGGCCGATCCGACGAGGCGTGTAGGAAGTTCCCTGACAAGGGCCGCAGAAGAACGTGGACTCAACCGACAGAACTGACCCGATGTTTCGGCTCTGATCGCATGTTCACAATCACTTCACGTTGAGAAACAGACCGAACACGGCGCCACGACGTACCGACACACACAACCCGGAGCAGACCATGAACGCAGACCAGATCCTCACCGAAATTCGCGAAGCCAACCTGTCCTACCTGATGCTGGCCCAGAGCCTCATCCGCTCGGACAAGGAACAGGCCCTGTTCCGCCTCGGCGTCAGCGAGGAAAGCGCCGCGATGATCGCGCTGCTGACCCCGGCGCAGATGATGAAGGTCGCCTCGGGCAACACGCTGCTGTGCCGCTTCCGCATGGACGACGACCTGGTCTGGGGCCTGCTGACCAACCACGGCAAGGGTGCCGCGAACGACACCACCTCGCGCCTGCACGCTTCCATCCTGATGGCCGGCCGCCATCAGGAAGCCGCCTGATCGACTGAATACAAATACAAAGCCAGGAGCACGATCATGCGCGTCAAGAGCATCCTCACCGAAGCCAAGCAGATCAGCCGTGCCGTCACGCTGATCAACCTGGGCGCCCGCCTGCAAGTGCTCGAGTCGGAGACCGACCTGTCGTACGAGCGCCTGCTGCGCCTGTACAAGGAAGTCTCGGGCAAGTCGCCGAGCAAGGGCCAGCTGCCGTTCTCGACCGACTGGTTCATGACCTGGCAGCCCAACATCCACGCCTCGCTGTTCCTCAACATCCACGAGTACCTGAACAAGGTCGCCGAGATGGACGAGATCGACACCGTCATCAAGGCCTACCAGCTCTATCAGGAGCAGACCCAGGCGCAAGGCCTGGAAGCGCTGCTCTCCGTGACCCGCGCCTGGCGCCTGGTCAAGTTCGTCGACAACGGCATGCTGACGATGACCAAGTGTTCCAAGTGCGGCGGCCACTTCGTCACCCACCCGCACGAGATCGCCAAGCACTACGTGTGCGGCCTGTGCAGCCCGCCGGCGCGCGCCGGCAAGGGAAAGGCGGCCGGCGGCATCCAGATGCACTGAGTACCGCTCAAGTCGGCCGGCGAACGGCCGATAGACCGAGCATCGAATCGATTTTCATTGCTTGTCTCCTCCTGGCACATTCATGTGTCTTTTCAACGGGCCTCTCGGGGCCCGTTTTTTTATTGGGCGGTCAAAGCGGCGTTGATGCGCCGTTCGGTCCCTGCGGGGCCGGGACACACTCAAGACCGAACGACCCGCGCCGATAAACGGCAGGGCAGGGCACACCGAAGTCGGCGTGCCACACACACGGACCTTCACACCATGTTCGTTCTCGTCGGCTGGGCCTTGGCCATGGTCTGCATCTTCGGCGTCTACATCTTCCACGGTGGCAACATCCAGGTGGTGCTGAAGGCGTTGCCGTTCGAGATGATCACGATCCTCGGCGCGGCGCTCGGCGCGTTCCTCGCGAACAACCAGATGAAGGTCATCAAGGCCACCATCGCCGGCCTGGGCAAGTGCTTCAAGGGCAGCAAGTACAGCAAGGCCCGCTACATGGAGCTGATGGCGCTCCTCTACGACATCCTCCAGAAGGCCCGCAAGGAAGGCCTGATGTCGATCGAGAAGGACGTGGAGGAGCCGCACAACTCGGCGATCTTCCAGAAGTACGCGGTCGTGGGCAGCGACCACCACGTGGTCGAGTTCATCACCGACTACCTGCGCATGATGGTCTCGGGCAACCTGAACGCCCACGAGATCGAGAGCCTGATGGACAGCGAGATCGACACCCACCACGCCGAGGAGCACGCCGCGGTCGCGGCGATCGGGCGCCTCGCGGGCGGCCTGCCGGCGTTCGGCATCGTCGCGGCGGTGCTCGGCGTCGTCAACACGATGGGCTCGGTCGGCCAGGCGCCGGCGGTGCTCGGCGGCATGATCGCCTCGGCGCTGGTCGGCACCTTCCTCGGCATCCTGCTGGCCTACGGCTTCGTGGAGCCGCTCGGCGGCCTGCTTGAGCAGAAGGTCGAGGACGGCGGCAAGGAGCTGCAGTGCATCAAGACCACGCTGCTCGCCAGCATGCAGGGCTACGCCCCGCAGGTCGCGGTCGAGTTCGGCCGCAAGGTCCTGTACTCGGGTGACCGCCCGACCTTCTCCGAGCTCGAAGGCCACGTCAAGGGCAAGAAATGAGCGGAGACTCTAAGAAGCTCCAGCCCATCATCATCAAGCGGGTGAAGAAGGGCGGCCATGCGGCGCATGGCGGTGCGTGGAAGATCGCGTATGCCGACTTCGTGACCGCGATGATGGCGTTCTTCCTGCTGATGTGGCTGCTCGGCTCGACGACCGAGGGCGACAAGAAGGGCATCGCCGACTACTTCGGCTCGCCGCTGAAGATCGCGATGGGCGGCGGCAGCGGCTCGGGCGATTCGTCGAGCGTCGTCAAGGGCGGCGGCAACGACCTCACGCGCAGCGAGGGGCAGGTCAACAAGGGCGATGTCGAGGCCAAGCGCCGCACGCTTCAGCTCAAGGCCCTGAGGGCCGAGCAGCGCCAGGCGGAGGCGTCGCGGCTCGAATCGCTGAAGAAGAAGGTCGAGGACGTGCTCGCCTCGAACCCGAAGCTGGCCGCGATGAAATCGCAGATCCGCCTCGAGATGACGCGCGACGGCCTGCGCATCCAGATCGTCGACGAGCAGAACCGGCCGATGTTCGACAGCGGCAGCGCGGTCGTCAAACCCTACATGCGCGATCTGCTGCGCGAGATCGGCAGCGTGCTCGCCGAAGTGCCGAACCGCCTGACGCTCGAGGGCCACACCGACGCGCAGCCGTTCGGCGCCGGCGAGCGCGGCTACAGCAACTGGGAGCTGTCCAGCGACCGGGCCAACGCCTCGCGCCGCGAGCTCGGCGTGGGCGGGCTGCCCGAGGACCGCGTGCTGCTGGTGCAGGGCATGGCCTCGAGCGTGCTGTTCGCGCCCAACGAACCGACCAGCCCGGTGAACCGGCGCATCAGCATCATCGTGATGAACCGCGATGCCGAGGACCGGCTGTTGCGCGTGAAGCCGCCCGAGGACGTCGAGGAGGCCACGGAGAGCCTCAAGGAAGTCGTCGCGACGCCCTCAATTACCACCCCCATCACCCGATAAAGAGCGGGTGCCCGCTGCAGCACCCGATGACCCCGCGAGGAGCGCCATGACCATTTCCACCGATATGAAATTCCTGATCGTCGACGACTTCTCGACCATGCGCCGCATCGTGCGCGGGCTGCTGAAGGAGATCGGCTACGTCAACGCCGAGGAGGCCGAGGACGGCTCCGTCGCGCTCAACATGCTGAAGAACGGCAAGTTCGATTTCGTCGTCAGCGACATCAACATGCCGGTGATGAACGGCTTCGAGCTGCTGTCCGCCGTCAAGGCCGACGACACGCTCAAGCACCTGCCGGTGCTGATGGTCACGGCCGAGGCGCGCAAGGAGGACATCGTCCGCGCCGCCAAGGACGGCGCCGCCGGCTACATCGTCAAGCCCTTCACGAAGGCGACGCTGGAAGAGAAGGTGCAGAAGATCATGCAGAAGCTGGCCGCCACGGCCTGAGCGCGACCCGGAGCAGAACAACATGAAGATGGACAACCTGGAGACGCTCGCGCCGCAGATGGCCGCAGGTGCCTCGCCCGAGGTCTTTCACCAGCTCGGCCTGATCACGCGGCAGCTGCACGACACGCTGAACCAGCTGGGCGTGATGCCCAAGCTGCAATCGGCCGCCGAGGGCCTGCCTGACGCGCGCAGCCGCCTGTCGTACATCGCCCGCAAGACCGGCGACGCCGCCGACAAGGTGCTGAACTCGGTCGACAAGGCCAAGGCCGAGCACCTGAGCATCAGCGCCGAGACGCGCCGCATCGCGCAGGCGATCATGGCGGACCCGGTCAAGGCCGTCGCGACCGGGGCGGTGCTCAACTTCGCCGGCGATGTCGAGGCCGCGACCGCGCGCATCGATGCACACCTGACCGACATCATGATGGCGCAGGACTTCCACGACCTCACCGGCCAGGTGGTCGCCAAGGTCGTGGCGCTGGCCAGCGATCTCGAGGACAGCCTCGTCAAGCTGCTGGTGCAGGCCGCACCGGCCGAGCAGGCCCGCGCCGTCGAGGCGTCGATCCTGAACGGGCCGGTCGTCAACCCCGAGGGCCGCACCGACGTGGTGGCGGACCAGGGCGAGGTCGACGACCTGCTCGCCAGCCTCGGCTTCTGAGGCGGCGGGAGCTCCCCACGCCGGGCCTGCCGGCGCCGCCCGATTTCCGCGATACCCTGCGATACCCGCGATCCCCCGCGATCCCCCGCGATGCCCGCCGTTCCTGCTCCGCTGCCCACCAACGAGGCGGCCCGCCTCGCTGCGCTGCACCGCCTGCGCGTGCTCGACACGCTGCCCGAGCAGGTCTACGACGACATCGTCCATCTCGCCGCGCAACTGTGCGGCACGCCGATCGGCCTGATCTCGCTGATCGACGGCGACCGCCAGTGGTTCAAGGCGCGCATCGGCCTCCCGGCCGATGAAACGCCGCGCGACATGGCGTTCTGCGCGCATGCCATCGCCGGGGACGAGCCGCTGCTGATGGTCGAGGACGCGACCCGCGATGCGCGCTTCGACGACAACCCGCTCGTCACCGGCGACCCGGGCATCCGCTTCTACGCCGGCGCGCCGATCGTCACCTCCGACGGTCATGCGCTCGGCACCGTCTGCGTGATCGACACCGCGCCGAACAGGCTGACCGATGCCCAGGTGCGCTCGCTGCAGGCGCTGGCGCGGCAGGCCACGGCGCTGCTCGAACTGCGCCTGCGCACGCTCGTCTCCGAGGAGCAGTCGCGGGCACTCGAACGCCTCGGCGCCGAGGCCGACGAGGAGCGCCGCCGCAGCGCCGAAATGCTCGACCTGGTGCTGCGCGGCGGCAACCTCGGGCTGTGGGACCTGCACGTGCCGAGCGGCCGCTTCAACGCCAGCCCGCGCGAATGCGAGATGCTCGGCCACGACCTGACCGCCGCGCACCGCATCGTCTGGCGCGAGCTGCTGCACCCGGAGGACCGCGCGGTGGTCGACCGCGCGATCCTGGCGCATCTCGCCGGCGAGACCGCGTACTACCAGATCGAGCACCGGCTGCGCCATGCCGACGGCCGATGGATCTGGGTGCTCGCGCATGCCGTGATCGCCGAGCGCGCGCCCGACGGCAGCCCGCTGCGCATCGTCGGCACCCACCTGGACGTGACCGAACGCAAGCTCGCCGAGCGCGCGCTGGGCGACAGCCAGCGCCGCCTGCGCCTGATCACCGACAGCCTGCCGGCGATGGTGGCGCACATCGACGGCGAACAGCGCTACCGCTTCCTGAGCGGCCACATCCAGCGCACCCACGGCATCGACACCGACGCCGCCCTCGGCCGCACGATGCGCGAGGTGCGCGGCGACGCGGTCTACGCGGACCTGCAGCCGCATGTCGAGGCCGCGCTGCGCGGGCAGCCGACCTCGTTCGTCTACACCGAGCGGGTGGGCGAGCGGACTCTGCAGTACCAGTCGCACTACGTGCCCGACGTCGAGGCGGGCGGTCGCGTCCTCGGGTTCTACGCGATGACCTTCGACATCACCGAACTGCGCGAGACCCGGGCCCGGCTCGAGCAGCTGGCGCGGATCGACCCGCTCACCGGGCTGCCGAACCGCCGCCAGTTCGACGAGCGCATCCGCGAGGGCATGGCGCGCGCGCGCCGCCTGAAGCAGCCGATGGCCGTGATGTTCCTGGACATCGACCACTTCAAGTCGATCAACGACTCGCTCGGCCACGCCGGCGGAGACGCGGTGCTGTGCGAGTTCGCGCGGCGGCTGCGCGAGAGCGTGCGCATCACCGACACCGTGGCGCGCTTCGCCGGCGACGAGTTCGTGTTGCTGCTCGAAGGCGTTGCCACCCCGGCCGACCTGGACGCGCTGGCCGACAAGGTCGTCCGCGGCATCCGCCCGCCGTTCGAGGTGGGCGGCCTGGCGCGCTCGGTGACCACCAGCGCCGGCGTCGCCGTCTACGATGGCGCGGCACTCGACGCCCCGGCGCTGCTGGCCCAGGCCGACCGCGCGCTGTACCGCGCCAAGCAGGCGGGCCGCGACCGCTACGTGCTCGCCTGAGGGCTGATCCGGCGCGCGAACTGGCGCCCGATCACCCCGCTTATTCCCCGCGTCGCCGCGGCGCGGGCCGGAACAATGGCGCAGCGCCATCCCGGCGTTCACCGAGCGCCGTCGCCGCCCCATGTCAGAGCAGAGTTCCCAGGACCGCAACCTGCCCGCCTCCGAGCGCAAGCTCAAGAAGGCGCGCGAGGACGGGCAGGTCGCGCGCTCGCGCGACCTCGGGCACTTCGTCGCGATCGCGGCCTGCGGCGCGATTCTGGTGGCCGCGGCGCCCTTCGCCGCCGAGTGGCTGAAGCAGACGCTGATGCAGGGCCTGCAGTTCGATCGCGCCATGCTGCAGAACCCGGGCGCCATGGGCGAGCGGCTGCAGGCGCTGACGATCCGGATGATGTGGATCGTCGTGCCCTTCGGCCTGGCGATGATGGCCGCCGGCTTCGCCAGCAGCCTGGCGATCGGCGGCTGGAACTGGACGCTCAAGCCGCTGATGCCCAACTTCGGCAAGCTCAACCCGATCACCGGGCTGCCGGGCATGCTGTCGAAGCAGAAGCTGGTCGACGCGCTGAAGGGCAGCGTGCTGGCGCTGGTGCTCGGCGGCATCGGCGGGCTGTACCTGAAGAGTCACATCGACCGGTTCGCCGGCCTGCTCGCGCTGCCGCTGCCGGCGGCGATCCAGGAGACGGCGTCCTCGATGGTCGGCGGCGTCGGCCTGCTGCTGCTCGCGCTCGGCGTGTTCGCGATGATCGACGTGCCGCTGCAGCGCTTCCAGCTCGCCCAGCGGCTCAAGATGAGCCATCAGGAACAGAAGCAGGAGCACAAGGAGCTCGAGGGCAACCAGGAGATCAAGGCCAAGATGAAGGCCCGCATGCGCGAGATGACCCGCCGCCGCATGATGGCCGCCGTGCCCGGCGCCGACCTGGTGGTCATGAACCCGACCCACTACGCCGTCGCCCTCAAGTACGACGACAAGAAGATGGGCGCGCCGCGCGTCGTCGCCAAGGGCGCCGACCTGATCGCGATGGCGATCCGCGATCTCGCCAAGGACTCCAAGGTGCCGGTGCTGCAGGCCCCGGTGCTGGCCCGCGCGCTGTACGCCCACGCCGAACTCGACCGCGAGATCCCCGCCGCGCTGTTCGGCGCCGTCGCCCAGGTGCTGGCCTACGTCTACCAGCTCCGCGCCGCGCTCGCCGGGCAGGTGGCGATGCCGAATGCCTTGCCGGAGCTGAACGTGCCGCAGGAGCTGGATCCGCACCACAAGCCGAGCTGATGGACCACGCTTGCCGGCAGCGCTCGACGATCGGTCCTGTGAAATCGGCGATCGGATGGGAGCTTCGGCCTCAGCGTTCTCCGGCTGGCCGTGCCGCCTTTCGGTCCTTGCGGGCCGGTATGCCCTGCCGCGCCAGTTCCGCTTCTCTCGCCAAGATCGGGGTCATCGAGCGTTGCCAGTTCGGCCAGTACGGCCGCTCGACGAAGCTGAGGTTGCAGGCAATGGGCGTCGAATCGTCGTAGACGAAGAGCGCCAGGAAGCGTGGGGGATTGCAGCCGGCCGCAGCGATGGGATGGTCGTAGCAAAGCGATTCGACGCGCAACACCACGAGGGTGTCCTTGCGCCAACGCAGCGTGACATAGCCCGAGGCAACACGGCTGCCGTCTGCTGTCCTCACATCGCGGAAATCCTCGTCGAGGATTGGCGCGGCCTTTCGCTCGCTGCCGTTGCCGGTCGTGATCCACCGCGGTCCTGGTGCGGCTTCATCGTCCACCACCTCCAGGTTCCGGCCGGCCAGGGTGTCGCGCACGAACTCCTCGCACCATGCCGGAGGTCGAGCGTTGGCCTTGACCATCGCGATCAGTCCGTCCACCCTGGACGGTTGATCGATGAATCCCGCGACAGATCTGCTCAGACCGACCAGTCTCGCGTTTGCGAGCTCCCGCACCTCCTGACGGCGTTGATCTCGCACACAGGCGCGAAAGGTCGCGGGGTCGCCCGGGGCAGGCCGACCACAAGTCGGTGTCGGAGGCGCGACTCGAGCGGGCTCGTCCCGTTGCGTCGGTCTGCTGGGTCGGACTGCCGCAGAGCCCGGGTCGCTCCGCTTCGCTCCAGCAAGAGGCTGCGCCGTACCGGCGGGGCAGCTTCGGATCGAATCCACGAATGTCTTCACGCCGTTGATCTCGCAGCGGAAGACTTCGGCAGACCAGGCGTCACCGACGCCTGGCAGCAGGGCCACGACAAGGCAGCGGATGAATTGCCAAGTCCTCATCTCAGTTGCCGCCGACGATGAAGTCGGTGCCTGTGTAGCCACCCTGGAACGAGCGAATCTCACGCGCACCGGCATAGCGCGCGACAGCCGATCGAAGTTTCAGGTACCCCGGGCTGGCGCTCGAATACGCGTACTCCGATCCGATCCGCAGCACGGGTACGTTGCCGGCGCCTTTCACGCTGGACGCGTGATACCCACTGAGGAGCACAGCTGCGAGTTGCGAGCCGGCGTTCACGACTTTCCACTCGACGGGTTCGTAGGACGTCAGGACCAGCACCATCGGCCGGCCCGTTCCCCGCAAGGTGACATTGATCTCGCCCAGGGGATGACCTGACGACGACCCGGCTCGGCGCGTCTTCGAGCGGCCCTCGTACACGCCGACCACGTGGACCTGCGCATCGGCCGGCACACCGCCGAGCCCGGGCGTCGACGGTTTCTCGTTGCCGGAACGCCCAGTGGCTCTCGCCGCTTCCAGCGCGGCTCGGGCGCCTGCCGTCGCCATGGCGGCGGCTCTGGCGGCCTCGCCCCCGTGCATCGCCATCAGGTCCTGCCGCGCCACCGCTGCCGGCAGTGTGCTCGCAGGCTCCGACTGTTGTTCAAGCTTCTTCAGCTGGAGGCGAAACTCGTAGTCGGCCACGACGCTCTCGATCTTCGAGGCGTCGCCGGTCTCGATCTGATCGCCTACCCAAAGCTGATTTCCCCGTCGCATGAATCCGATGCGGTCGCCGGCATCGATCAGCAGGCCGCGCGTCGCGCCCGCCGCCACCGGCGCGACCATCTCATTGTCGATGTCGAAGGACCACGTCTTGGTCGAGACGGCGTCGTCGCCGATCGAGTCGACCATCACATGGGTCTCGTCGAGTTTCGCGAACGGAATCCCGAAGTAAGGCGCGCTTCGCCAGATGCCGCTTCGACCGCTGTCGAGGTCCAGCCAACCGATGTCCCGCATCGACGCGAACAGCACCGACTTGCCCGACCGCATCGGGATCAGGTTGCCCGAGGTGATGCCATGACCGGAGGGGATCGAGAATTGCTTGACCAGGTTAGTGCTCACGCCCGAGGGACCTCGAACGTGGTCGATGAGCGAGAGTTCGCGCGCCGTTCCGATCAGCAGGCGGCCGGGATGGGCGGGCATGCTCATGGCGAAGGAACTGTGGCGCGGTGACATGGGATGCGCCACGATCGTTCCGTCCTGGCCGTCGGCCAGCAGGGTCGATCCGTCGAGTCCGGCGAGGACCAGGGCGCTGACCTCGGGGAGCCAGGCCAGCATACCGGCAGCTTCGGCGGACTGCCAGATGCGCGTCCCTGTCTCGGCTTCGTAGAAGGTCATTCCTTGTCGACGCCCGTCACCGGTGCCGACGACCCGTCCATTGGGCGATACCTTGGCGGCGGGAGCCACCGAGACGCCCTGCAAAGGCATCTGCGACACCATCGTCCCGCCCGGAATCTGAACCAACGCCGCGTCGCCCCTCACGTCCTGCACCAATGCAACGCCTGCGTCGCGCGCGAAAGCGCCGGTCGACAGGGAAGCGAGCTTGCCTGGGGACACCACTGAGCTGGGACCCAACGGCCGCAGTGGACGCAACGGAGGTTGGGCGAGCAGTAAGCCGATCGTGCGGACGCCATAGAACTTCTGTAGTTCCTTGTCCTGTTCCTGGAAGCACGCCCTGTCCAGTTCGAGCGATCTCACGGCCGCGATCGAGTCGAACCGCCCGATGGAGGCACTCTTCGAGCATGTCAGGGCCCGCAGGGACAGCCTCGTGTCGCGCTGGCTCTTGAAGTGCGCCAAGCCCTTTGGATCGCCTTCGAGCAGCAGAACCAGTCGCTCCTGCGCCACCCGGGTCTCTGGTGCCATGGGGTAGGCGGAATTGACCTTGTCCTCGACCGCCAACGCTGCTTCTTGGATCCGGGTGCATGCCGTCATGCCCGCGCATGCCGCGATCGCCGTCGCGATCGCCATTGTTCTCGATCCCATGCGCCCCCCGGGGATTTGCTGTCGTGGCACGAATTGTCGAGCGACGTGCCACGCTGTCCGCCGTCCGATGCGTGACGGCGGTCACGACGGGCCGCGATCCTGCAGGGTCTGCGGGGCCGCACGCCGGCTCCACGGCCCCGAACTGGCGCCCCTTCACCCCGCTTATCCGGCTCAAGTTTCCGGCCCCGCCCGGAACAATGGCGCATCACGTTGCGGTGCGTCCGCACCCCGCCCGGAGACCTCCTGAATGAACCCCTTGCAGCAGCTTCAAGCCTGGCTCGGCCCCAACGCCAAGGCCGTGCGCTCGATGGCCGCGCCGCTGGTCATCGTGATGATCCTGGCGATGATGGTGCTGCCGCTGCCGCCGTTCGCGCTGGACCTGCTGTTCACCTTCAACATCGCGATGGCGCTGATGGTGATGATGGTGGCGGCCTACATGGTCAAGCCGCTGGACTTCGCGGCGTTCCCGTCGGTGATCCTGCTCACCACCTTGCTGCGGCTGTCGCTGAACGTGGCCTCTACCCGCGTGGTGCTGCTGGAAGGCCACACCGGCGCGGGCGCGGCCGGCGCGGTGATCGAATCCTTCGGCCACTTCCTGATCGGCGGGAACTTCGCGGTCGGCCTGATCGTGTTCGCGATCCTGGTGGTGATCAACTTCATCGTCGTCACCAAGGGTGCCGAGCGCATCGCCGAGGTCGGCGCGCGCTTCACGCTCGATGCGATGCCGGGCAAGCAGATGGCGATCGACGCCGACCTGAACGCCGGCCTGATCGACGACAAGGAGGCCAAGCGCCGCCGCGCCGAAGTGGGCGAGGAGGCCGAGTTCTTCGGCTCCATGGACGGTGCCAGCAAGTACGTGCGCGGCGACGCGATGGCCGGCCTGCTGATCCTGTTCATCAACATCATCGGCGGCTTCGTGATCGGCGTCGTCCAGCACGACCTGTCGGCTGCGCAGGCCGCCAACAGCTACATCCTGCTGGCGGTCGGCGACGCGCTGGTGGCGCAGATCCCGGCGCTGCTGATCTCGGTGGCGGCGGCGATGGTCGTCTCGCGCGTCGGCAAGAGCGAGGACGTGGGCAGCCAGATCGCCCGCCAGGTCTTCAACTCGCCGAAGACGCTGGGCATCACCGCCGGCGTGATCGCGCTGCTGGGCGTGATCCCGGGCATGCCGAACCTGGTGTTTCTGCTGCTGGCGTCGGGCTTCGGCTACGCCGCGTGGTGGATGGCGCGGCGCGACAAGCGCGCCGCCGAGGCCGTGCCGCAGCGGCCGGCCGAAGTCGCGCAGGCCAATCCGGAGGCCACCTGGGACGACCTGATGCCGGTCGACACGCTCGGCCTGGAAGTCGGCTACCGCCTGATCTCGCTGGTCGACAAGGCGCGCGCCAACTCGGGCGGCGGCGACCTGCTCGGCCGCATCAAGGGCGTACGCAAGAAGTTCGCGCAGGACGTCGGCTTCCTGCCGCCGCCGGTCCACATCCGCGACAACCTGGAGCTCAAGCCGAGCGCCTACCGCCTGACGCTGCGCGGCGCGGTGGTGGGCGAGGGCGAGGCCTTTCCGGGCATGCTGCTGGCCATCAACCCGGGCGGCGCGACCACCCAGCTGCTCGGCACCAAGACCACCGACCCGGCCTTCGGCCTGCCGGCGGTCTGGATCGAGGAGCGCCAGCGCGAGTCGGCCCAAATGGCCGGATTTACGGTTGTTGATTGCTCGACCGTGGTGGCGACCCATCTTTCACACTTGATGCAATTGCACGCGGCCAAGTTGCTCGGCCGCGTCGAGACCCAGCAGCTGGTCGAACACGTGACCAAGCTGGCCCCCAAGTTGATCGAGGACGTGGTTCCGAAAATGGTTGGCATCGCCGCACTGCAAAAGGTCCTGCAGCTTCTCCTCGAAGAAGGCGTGCACATCCGCGACATGCGCTCGATTGTCGAGAGCCTGGCCGACGCGGCCGCCACCGTCACCGACCCGGCCGAGCTGGCCCGCCGCATCCGCATCCACCTGGCGCCGAGCATCGTGCAGCAGATCTACGGCCCGGTGCGCGAGCTCGACGTGATCGCGCTGGAGCCCGAGCTCGAGCGCCTGGTCACCCAGGCCCTGAACTCGCCGCACGGCGCCGCGCTCGATCCGGGCGTGGCCGACACGCTGGCGCGCAGCGCCGCCGATTCCGCCAAGCGCCAGGAAGACATGGGCCACCCGGCCTGCCTGCTGGTGCCCGACATGATCCGCGCCCCGATGGCGCGCCTGCTGAAGCGCGCGGCCCCCCGCCTGCGCGTGCTCGGCCACAGCGAAATCCCTGAAACGCATTCGATCCGCATCGGTTCGATCATTGGAGCCCACTCATGAACGTCAAACGTTTCACGGCGCGCACGTCGCGTGATGCACTGGTTCTCGTGAGGCAGGCGCTGGGCGAGGACGCGGTGGTGCTGTCGACCAAGCCGAGCGTCGACGGTGTCGAGGTGCTGGCGATGGCGCCCGAGGGCATGAAGCAGATCGAGCGCATGGCCGCCGCCACGCCGGCCGCTCCTGCCAAGCCGGCCGCGCGCGCCGCGGCGTTGGCCGAGCCGGCCCCGAGTGAGGTCAACGACGACGTCGCGCAGCTCTCGATGAGCACCCTGTCGTTCCAGGATTACGTGCGCGACCGCATGCTGCGCCGCCGCTCCGCCGCGATGGTGCCCGAGGCGGCTCCGGTGCGCGAGGCCGCGCCGGTGCGCGAGGAGCCGCGCGTCGCCAGCGACCGCCACAGCGTGCTCGAGCAGCGCATGAGCGCCCCGGCGCCGGCCCCGCTGCTGCGCGAGCCGCCGGTGCTGAGCGACCCGATGCCGGTGTTCGCCGAGCCGCCGCACGCGACTCACACCGCGCATGCCGCGCAGGTCGCGCGCCGCGACCAGGAAGACATGATGAGCGAGCTGCGCTCGATGAAGGGCCTCATCGAGGAGCGCTTCGGCGCCCTGGCCTTCATGGAGAAGCTGAACCGCCAGCCGGCGCAGGCCCGCCTGACCCAGAAGCTGCTCGACTGCGGCTTCTCGCCGGCGCTGATCCGCAAGATCGGCGACAGCCTGCCGATGGACGTGAGCGACGAGGCCACCTGGGCCGCGGGCGTGCTCGAGCGCAACCTGCTGACGGCCGAGGCCGAGTCCCCGCTGGAAGACCAGGGCGGCGTCTACGCGCTGGTGGGCGCCACCGGCGTCGGCAAGACCACCACCACCGCCAAGATCGCCGCCGCGTTCGCCGCCAAGTACGGCGCGAGCAACCTCGGCCTGATCACGCTCGACGCCTACCGGATCGGTGCCCACGAGCAGCTGCGCGCCTACGGCCGCATCCTCGGCGTGCCGGTGCACACCGCCCACGACCGCGCGTCGCTGGAAGACCTGCTGGAGCTGCTGGCGGGCAAGAAGATGGTCCTGATCGACACCGCCGGCATGGCCCAGCGCGACGCCCGCACCCGCGAGCTGCTGGACATGCTGAGCCACCGCGAGATCCGCAAGCTCCTGGTGATCAACGCCGCGTCGCAGGGCGAGACGATCGAGGACGTGCTGATCTCGTACCACGCGCCCGTCTGCGCCGGCATCGTGCTGTCGAAGATGGACGAGGCCGTCAAGCTCGGCCCGG
>JAZKIO010000138.1:0-36092 GCA_040384825.1 Pseudomonadota bacterium | reverse complement strand
AGGTGTCAAGCGACTGGGGCCCGCCTTCGCGGTCAAGTTCCGCTTCCCTGCAGTCCCGACGGTCAGCAACGGGTCCAGGCCGTGTGAGAACGCAATTCAGATGAACGGCGCCCGGCGCTTGAACGCGATCAGCGCTTTCAGGCCGACGCCCTTGCACAGTGGTCACTGCTGAGTCACCAGGGTTTTTGATGGCTCACAAGCCCCGACCGGGCGCTTTTGAAGGCGGCAAGAAGGCTCACGCCCTCGCCAACCGCATCGCCTTCATAGTTTCCGCGATGCCAAGCACCCTCATCACTCGCTTGAGGTTGTATGCGAGCACATGCAGGCTCATTTCGGCGCTCACGCGCTCGATCGTCTTGGTTAGGAAGTGCGTTGAACCCATCCAGTGCTTGGTGGTTCCGAACGGGTGCTCGACCGTCTGCCTTCGCTGTCGCATCCTCTCAGGCTCACGATCGAGCCGTCGCTGCATCGCATCGATCACGTCCTCGTGCTCCCAGCGCCGCACGCGTCGGTACGAGAGGTTGGTGCACTGCGCCTTGATCGCACACTGCTGGCAGTTCGAGGTCCAGTACGCATGGGTGGTCAGACCGGCTTCGAGGTTCGTGTACCGATAGATCAAGCTTTGGCCCGCAGGACATCGGTATTCGTTCTTCTCCGGCACGTAGACGAAGTCCTGCTTGCCGAAGCGTCCGTCGGCCTTGCTGTTCGAGGTCAACGGCTTCGGTACATAGGTGGTGATGCCAGCCTGCTCGCACTTCAGGATCTCGTCGCCTTTGAAGTAGCCGCGATCGGCAACGACCGTGAGGTTCTCAGTGCCCGTGGCGTCACGCGCCTGCTGCGCCATCGACGCCAGCTGAGTCCTGTCGTTGCCGATATTGGTGACCTGGTGCGCGACGATCAAGTGGTGCTTGTCATCGACTGCGGTCTGGACGTTGTAGCCAACCACGCCGGTGCCACGGCCGCTGGTGGCCATGGATCGCGCGTCTGGATCGGTCAACGAGACCTGCCCATCGGACGCATCGCGCAGCCGTTGCTCCATCTCCTTGAGGCCCTGCATCTGCTGCTTGAGCTTCTCGATCTTGTCCTTCAGCCGCACGGCCTTGGGTTCGGCAACTTCGGACTGCGTGCGGTCGGCTGTGTCCATCGTTGCCAAGTAGCGATCGATGCTTTGCTCGATCTGCTCCATGCGTCGCTTGATCTTGGCGTCGGTGAAGTTGCGGTCGCGGTTGTTCACCGCCTTGAACTTGCTGCCGTCGATGGCAATGATGGATTGCGAGAACAGATCGAGCTTGCGACACAGCACGACGAACTGGCGGCAAGCGTTGCGTATCGCGCGACCGTTGTCGCGGCGGAAGTCGGCGATGGTCTTGAAGTCCGGTGTCAGCCGCTGGGTCAGCCACATCAGCTCGACATTGCGCCGGGCTTCGCGCTCCAAGCGGCGACTGGACTGGATGCGATTGAGATAGCCGTAGATGTAGATCTTCAGCATCACGGATGGATGATAGGCAGGTCGACCCGTGGCTGCGGGGTCAACACCTTCGAAGCCCAGACCTCCGAGATCGAGTTCGTCGACGAACACTTCTACGACCCGGACCGGGTTGTCTTCACCAACGTAGTCGTCCAGGCACTCGGGAAGCAGCGTGATCTGGCTTCGATCCTCGCCTTCGACGAATCGCTTCATGTCGTGGCCCGAAGTGACGTTGCCACAATTTAGGCGACCGTCTTCGAGCCATCAACGCGTTTTCACACAGCCTGGGTCGGAAGCGGTCTGCACCTTCGGGACGGCTCCCGGCCAGTAGCGGAAGTTGGCGAGCGTCGGCTTTTTTGCCGCCTGATTGCGTGCTCGGAAACCTTCACCGCCGCCGAATGACCGTCAGATCCCGCTGCATTGAGGACATGGCTTGGGCGGACGTGCGCTCCGCCGATTTGCCACGCGTGTGCTCCCGGCGAAGGCGTGTCCGCCCAAACTTTCACTGTGCACGAGTAACGATCATGTTGGGTCGACCAGGTTACGCTGGCGGCTTCTTCTCACAACCAGCAGTCTGGGAGGGCGGGCATGGGACTCTTCGACCCCATGGCCAGGAATCGGACGTACAACGAGAGATATCGCGCCTAGCTGGCAAGAACTGCTACGCCAGGCGATCGTGTTGCTGATCCGGCATTCGCCGAAAGGTGATCATGTGCTCGACGAGCTCACGCAGGACACGGGCAGTTTGCGGGCGAGCGTGCGCGAGACGCAGTCGCATCGCGTCGTGGGAATCGAGATGCAGGCAACGATCGAGGCGATCCGACGCATGGCTCAGACCGACTGAATCGCCGCACCGTGACAAAAAGCAGCTCGTTGAGCGTTGGGCTAGCGTCCGCCCGCGAAGTCAGCGGGCTCGACGGGTCGATCTTGGTTGGTAACATCGGCACCTTTGGCATACCAAGCCGGCCGGCTGCTGCTGTTCGGACAAGGACCCTTAGATGGCCTATGTGACGAACATGCGCGCTGCCGGACAGCGGCACTATGCTGACGGCATCAAGCTTTTCGACGACCACCGATTCGACAACGCGGGGTATCACTTCGGCTTCGCCGCTGAGTGCGCAGTGAAGCAGCGTCTCCTCGAGTGCGGGGTATCGCAGGAGGATGATGCGGTCTGGAAGCACTAGCCTAGTCTCCGACCCCTGGCGCTCCTAGCCATCACCAGTCGGAGTGCGGCGGACCTGCGTCGCGTACTGACCCCTGTCAACTACATGGCGCAGTGGGACGTCACGATGCGCTACGCTGGCAAGGCGGCCGTCGATGAGCCGCTTGCGCGACGCTGGAAAGACCATGCCAACCTTGCCCTGGGGCTGCTACTGTGACCGAAAATCGCGCCACCGTCACGTTTGACACCAGCCTGACCGCGCTTGTCGATGCTCTGGCTGGTGTCATGCCGATGGAAGAAATAGCCGCCGGCTGGGTACTTGTCAATGCCGCCGGACAGCTCACGTTTATCTCCGGGGGGCTGCAGGATGTCTCAGTGGCTGAGCGGGCTCAAGCGCTCGCTGCCGAAGCACTCGGCCCCTATCTCAATCCAGATTTCGGCGTCGTGTCTGGTGACGCGCCCGGGGTCAGCTCGATTGTGCGGAGTGCCTCACCGTACGTGTTGCCCATAGAGTGGAGTCGGGGTCGCGTACTGATCCGGATGATTGACCAGCGGCTTGTCGGCCGGGACTGGCTATCGCCGCCGTCGACCACGCCAGCCACCGCGATGCCCTGCGTCGTTTTCGCCAGTTTGAAAGGCGGTGTGGGCCGCACTACCGCGCTCGCAGTTGTGGCGGCGGACATGGCCGCGCAGGGACGCAAAGTGCTCGTGGTGGATCTTGACCTCGAAGCGCCTGGCATCGGTTCGATGCTGCTGAACACGATCGATCTGCCGCGCTTTGGGATGCTCGACGCTTTTGTTGAATCCGGCATCACCTCGCTGACCGACGAGTTCCTCTTCGAAATGGTTGCCGCGAGTTCTTTTGGAGCTGGCAATGGATTAATCGACGTCGTGCCTGCGACCGGAAGCATTGCGGACGGCCATCCTGGCAACGTACTCGCCAAGCTGGCCCGCGCATACGTCGACACCTTCGATGCCGCAGGCAGCGTCCAGACATTCGGTGAGCGCACCCGTTCGCTTGTCGGTCGCCTTTCGTCACTGAAGTCCTACGACTTGGTTCTCGTCGACGCGCGTGCTGGTCTGAACGAATCCACCGCGGCAGCGATGCTCGCGCTCGGCGCGCATGTTCTTCTATTCGGGGAGGACACGCCTCAGACTTTCGCTGGCTACCGCTACCTCCTTGCCCACCTGGGCCGCTTCGCGCGCAACCCCGATGACGATTGGGTAGCGCGGCTGAAAATGGTGTACGCGAAGGCTTCACCGCTCGCTGCCGATCAGCAGGGCTTTCGGGACCGCGCGCACGACGTGTTCCAGGAGTTCATCTATGTCGAGGAGTCCGTAGCCCCTGACGAAGCTCCCGGCGAGGCGACGCCGGTTGACTCGGTGGCACTATCGGAGTTCATGCTCGACGAAGTCGGCGCGCCGCATTACGCGCTGCCTGTTCTCATGGATACCAACTACTTCCGCTTTGACCCGCTCACGCGCCGCGACGTACTGGATCAGGCGCTCTATCAGAACTCGTACAAGGATTTGCTGGCCTGGGCAGGCTCGCTGGTGCAATCGGATGAAGGCGAGGCCGCCGATGGCGAGTGACAACACCGCCTTGCTGCGCAATGCACTCCGCGCGCTCGCGCCATCTCCTAGCCACGACGCGATTTCTCCGCCCACCCTTCAGCAGATCTACACGCCGCCGGGGCACGAAGCGGCGCTCGACCCGGAAAGAGCGCTGGTCATCGGCGGGCGCGGCATGGGTAAGAGTTTCTGGTCAGCAGCGCTGGTGAACGACCAAACTCGCCTCTACGTCGCGAAAAGCTATCCCCGGCTGCAACTCGCCCGTTGTCACGTCGCCCTCGGATTCGCAGGGGTCGATGCCGACGCCAATGGCGCGCCCAGCAAGGACGAACTCGACGACCTTATCGAGACTGACAAGCACGATCCGCAAAAGGTCTGGCGCGCCGTATTTCTTAAGGGGATTAGTCGCCACGTCGAAATTGACGTGCCGTCGGACTTGCGTGGCGACGACGGGCTCGTGGCCTGGGTAGCCGCGGACGCAGCCCGCGTGCAGCGCCTATTGCGCGCGGTCGACGATCAACTTGCTCGGCAGGGTAAGAGGGTCGTCGTGGTGTTCGATGCGCTCGACCGTCTCGGCCGAGACTGGAAGCAGATCCGAGAGCGCACACGTGCCCTCCTTCAGGTCGCGCTCGCATTGCGTACCTATCGGGCGATCAAGCCCAAGATCTTCCTGCGTACCGACCAAGCGGAAGATGGCGGCATCGCCAACTTTCCTGATGCGTCGAAGCTGTTGAGTCACGGTGCGCGCGTTGACCTCACATGGGACCACCGGGACCTTTTCGGTTTGCTGTACACCTTGCTGCTGAACGACGAATCAGCACACTCGGCGTTCGAGCGCATGGTGCGCCGTGCGACAGGCATCGCAATCTCGCGAAAAGCGACGGTGACCAGTTTGCCTCCCCAACTGAAAGACTCAGAAGACTTCCAGGCGCAAATTTTCATCGAGCTTGCGGGTCGCTACATGGGCACTAACGCTCAGAAGGGGCGAACCTATACATGGCTACACAAGCACCTTGCGGACGCTCACGGCCGTGTCAGCCCACGCACGTTTCTGCAGGCTGTCCGACAGGCCGCAGAGTACCGGGGCCAGATCGATAGCCCGTTCGCCATCTCGCCAGCCGGTTTGCGTTCCGGGATTCAGTCCGCCTCCGACGTACGCGTTGCCCAGTTGCGCGAAGAGTACAACTGGATCGACGCCGTGCTTGTGCCGCTGGCTGATCAGCAGGTGCCCTGTCGCGCAGAGCAGCTATACGAGCGCTGGGCCGATGCCGAGACGGTTGCCCTGATCTCGCGGTCTCAGGGCAAGTACCTCGAACCGATCGAGTTCTCCGAGGATGATTCAGCCCGGCCGTTGATGATTTTGCGGGCACTGCTGCGCATAGGCATCGCTGAGCGCCGCTCCGATGGACGGATAAACATCCCCGACATCTATCGCGTGGCTGCCAAGATGCTTCGTAAGGGCGGCATTACTCCGAAGCGCTGACGCCGACATGTCGCTCGGGCGGACAAACTGGCGGACGGGGAGCGCCACTCTTTCCGCTTCTTGCCGTTTGCAATGTTCCAGCGAAGCCACGCGAGCCTTTAGTGTGACTCACGCTTGGGTCACGCGGGAGTCCCGAGGATGTCCCGCGGGAGTCCCGAGGGTGTCCCCGGGACAATAAGCACGAATTCTGCTGAGGACCGTTGCACTCACCTCTTCTTCGAAGAGAGAGCCGGACTTCGGTAACAATCGCGCTGCCTGTCCGTAGGAGACATTGCTTGGGGCGGCGAAGACACAAACAACATGAGCTCGTGGCGCCTCAGCCATCGGGTTAAGGCACGCTCGACCAACACGTTCTTAGTCGCCATCTCACTCGCGTCGACAGGTTACTTTACTTGCAGGCCCATAGTTTCCGCAGAAACCTGAGCATTTCTGAGCAGGCGGCGCGCGCAACTGTCGCCAGCGCCTCTCTCGCGTGTACCGGGCGTAGTGCCACGAGAAACTCCTCAACCCCAACGCGGCTTCACGCAGCAACTTCGATCCCGCAGCCGCGAGCGGATTGGTCGGCAGGCTCGTAGCCACTGAATCGACATGCTCGATGCTGCTGCGCTTGGACGTCACGTAGATCTCTGGAGCCAGATTCGGATCAGCTTCACCACCGCGCGCTGCCCTCTCTACCTTGTTTCGCCCGGATGCAACAACAAGATCTTGGCTACTTTCTTGTTGCGCACCTGTTGCACTGCATTACCCGCCGACCAAGAGTAAAGCCGCGGCGACCTACGAAGGAGTCGATCCAAACCGCACTACGGCGCGCGCCTCATCGACGCACCTTTCCGTAGGCGAAATGGCGTCTTGCAGACACGGGATGACAGCCGCCAGGAACAACTCCGTGGCGGCTATTGGAGTTTTTAAAGCAGCAAAGAACGGGGTGCCAAGAGCGCCCGTCCGTGTTGCGCCCTTGGCCGTTCCCCTAGTGCGTTGCGTTTTCCTGTCGTTCTAGAAGATCCGATGCCGTGAGCTGCCTTGGGCTCCGGATCGTCGGCAGTTCGGGGCCGTGAAGTTCTTCGTCCGCCTATGTCGAACTCCGGTACATCCGCGATACCGCACCGTTACACCACGTAAACGGCGGCCGGATTTGGCTTAAAACTGCGCGGTTGGTGGCGTTTGCAGGCGGCCTGTGCCTGCTTTCGTAGGCGAATCAAGTGTCGATCGAGGTTGACGATGGCCGAAGCACGGCGGCTTTGTCGTGAACGCCGTCTGACGGTAGCTTTTTTGAGTTTCCGCGTGATAGTGAGTGGCCATCGGATGCAACCCTGGTCGAACCAGAGCCCTCAAGCTCTCGCCGTTTACCCCGAAAGGGGACGTGTTGCATCCACGGACGGCGAGGCCTTGAGGGCTTCTTCGTTCTTGGCGCGCGATGGGACGACTGTGACGCGTGCGACGACCCTGCAACAGGCACATGCGGGATGGCGGGTTTTGGCGAAAGCGGATCGCCCGTGGGTGTCGGCAAGGGCCGGCAGAAGGATCTGCAGCGGAGCGCCCTCATGTCGACTCCGCCGATGCACCGATGCCGTGGCTCCGGGACGCAAAGACGCTGGTCAACCTGACGAGGGTTGGCTTAGCTTCGCCTCAACCGCTCACCAAGACGCAGATAACTCCATACGGTTGCGAATAGAACTAATGGCCGGCCCGAAGATGCATGAAAAGAAAGTCGTGAGCAAGCCGCCGGCATCGGACTCGTTTTTCACCGACGCCCAGGTCGATGAAATGTGCGAGGGGCTGACCCAGCCGGCCGCGATGATCCGCTACCTGCGCAGCCTCGGCCTGCGCGTCGACCGCAAGCCCAACGGCAGGCCACTCGCCTGGCGCCCGGCCGTGGCGGCGGCGACGCAGGCGCAGAATGCTCCTTCCGGCCCGAACGTGGTCGGCCTTCAACAGTGGGCAAGCAGGCGTAAGCATGGGACGCAATCGCAAGGACGGTGATCCCTTCGGGCTGGCGGGCACGCGCTTGGCGTACCGCCGGGGCAAGTTCTGGTATCGGCACCGCGGCACCGACCGCTTCGAGAACGTCGGCGCCAATCTCGAGCAAGCGAAGAAGCGCGCGGCGCTCTACAACGACCCCTCCGGCGCCTACGGCACGGTGAACTACTGGATGGCGCTGTTCCTCGCCGACTGCGAGGCTCGCGTCACGAGCAAGACCCTCGCGCGCCGCACGTGCGACGACTACACCGGCTACGCGGCCGAAGACGGCCCGCTGATGATCTACTTCGGCGCGATGCTGCCCGAGGACATCAAGCCGACGCACGTGCAGGCGTATCTCGACGACGGCGCCAAGGCGCAGCGCGGGACGCAGGCGAACCGCGAGCGCGCCTGCCTGTCGACGATGCTGTCCTGGCTGCTCAGGCGGCCCGACTCAGGCTGTCCGATGGTCGTGAACCCCTGCATGCGCGCCAGCGGCGTCGTGCGCAACGCCGAGGCCAAGCGCGAGCGGTACGTCACGCACGACGAGTACCGCGACGTGTGGCAGGTCGCGACACGCGCCGAGCGCCTGCTGATGGGCATCACCTACCGGACCCTGCAGCGACCGCAGAGCGACATCATCCTGTGGGACAGCACGAACTTGGTCGCCGACGGCGCCGGCCGCGCGCTGCAGTTCAGGCAGAACAAGACCGGCCGCCGGCATCGCATCGCCCTGAGCCCCGAGCTGGACGCGCTGCTGCCGCGGCCGACCGGGAACGTGGTCAAGCTGAACGAGCCCTTGGTTCGCCGGCTCGACGGCGAGGCGTACACCTACGCCGGCCTGAGCTCGATGCTGCGCCGCTCGATCGCGGTGGCCAACGAGCGCCGCAAGGCCCGCGGGCTCGCGCTGATCCCGTCGTTCGGCTACCGAGACTTGAAGGGCAAGGGCGCGACCGATATGTATTTCGTCGACAAGGTGCCGATCGAGCAGATCCAGCAACTGCTCGGCCACGCTAACGTGGTCGTGACCGAAATTTACATCAAGGCTCGGTGGCGCGAAACGGCCCAGCCGAACAAGGTGAAACTCGGCCTCTAAGGGCGTTCCATATCCAGTGTTTCGACCGAGCGCAGCGGGGGAGAATCTCGCCGTGATCGGGTTTTCCAATGGAACAGCGACGCGCCCGAAATCGAGATTTGGCGCGGGCTGCGGCGCAATGTGACCCCCCGACTGTTAATCCGTAGGTCCCTGGTTCGAGCCCAGGTCGGGGAGCCAAGACAGGCTAGAAGTGGGCACCTCCGTGGTGCCCACTTTCTTTTCCAGCGCGTCCATCAGCAGCGCGTCCTTCTTGCCACTCATGGTGAGCCGCTTGCCGTCGAAGCGAACGTCGCTGACGAACTGCGGCAGTTGGCTTAAGGAAGCCGCCCTCGCCCGCTTGGAGCTTGGCTCGCAGCGCCGTACCGAACGCATTGAAGTTCGGCTGCGTCAGCATCGACACTGGCATCTCCGGCGTACGCCCGCCAGGTCGATCATCAGTGACTCGCGTCTTGACTTGAGCTTCTGTGCCCGAGCCGTCAGCGTCTCATCCATCGGCGAGAAGCCCTTCTCGACCGCCTCGTACAGCCGGCCGGTCGCCTCAGGCTCCATCCAGTTCGCGCTGCAATACCCTCGTCTAATCGTCCTGGCCGGACTGCGCCTTCTTGAGCCGCGCCTTCAATTCGCGCAGCATTTCCTTCAGTCGCTCGGGCGTAAACACTTTGTCCGCAAGCGCCGCGAGGACCGCGCGATCCAGCTTGGCAACCGGCACAGCTGGCATGCTGCAAGAGGATCGGCGAATGACGACGCGCGCCGGCGTGATCTGCGGCGAACGCTGGTGCCGCTTGGCCTTAACCGCCAGGAACACTTCCGGCGGCACGTTGGCCTCAATGGCCACGCAAGGACTTGGAGGTCTCGTTCTGATCTTGCGCGAAGGTCGCGCCGAAGTCAGGCAGATTTCCCGGGCGTCAATCCCGTAAGCCGGTTTAGGTCCATTGACGTGAGCAAAGTCACCATGCCAGCAACGAACGCGTGCTGTCTTGCATAAGCGTGTTCCGCATTGGGGTCTATGGACGAGACGCGGAACAGAATGCCATCGGGAATCTGGCCGGTCAGGAACGCCTTGATCTCAGCGATGTGCCGGTCGAGCTGATCCTCGAATTCTGCTGCCATATGAGAATGTCCTGGCCTTCGGGGGGAGGGCCGCAATTGACGCGCGCGATTAAGCTCGTCAGTAAGAACGACTTCATCGGGCCCGTCCGCCGAGTGCGATGGTGCCTCAACTGCGATCTATTACATCCGTTAACACCGGCAGCCCGCAGCGCCCACGCGAGACCGCAGCACAAGTCTATGCAGCGTGCCCGCCGCCGCAGACGGATCAGGCCGTCATCGATTGGGCGGTCGTCGTCAACAGGCTTCGGCGTAAACCTCGCGGCCTGATGCGAAATTCGCTTCACATCCTGAGCGATCAGCGGCTGTTTTGAAAAGAGCCGAGTAGGTGCTCCACCGCGCAGCCGCTGTAGTGGTGTAGCCCTTCGTCTCGACGCCGCAGACACCCTGAGCGGAGATGACGACATGGACCGGCACGCGCGCACGCGCCTGGCCATTGAGCTCGATCTGCCAGCAAGGCTACGTCTGATCAATGTTGAAGTTCTCCGTTGCGAAGTCATGGAACACTCTGGCGCCGGTGAGAATAAGTTTGTCCTGTTCCTTGCCACCGCCAGTTCGGCGTCGTACCCCGCCCTAAGGTTGTCGATGTGCTCGCCGCAGCAGCTTTCTGATCATCCACGCAAGTACCCCATCACTGACAAGACGTAGATAGGCACAAGGTTGGTCATAGGCCTCTTCCAACTCGTCACGAAGCGCCCTGATGTCCTCCATCGCATGCGGCGTGTGCTTGGCGCTTTCCTGCTTTACTAGCTATTTAACGCCGATCAGCGAGTCGTGATAAGAGCGACCCGCCCATCATCACCGGTTGCAGAGGCGTCAACAACTCGGATAAAGCCCTAGAGTAACAACGAGCGGATCCATGCTAAAATCTCGGCTGCACCCCTACGCCTTTCTTCGCGTAAATTAAAATCGATTTCTTTTTAGGCCGCCGGAGATTGAAGATGAAGGAATTGATAAGAGACCTGCTACCGCCGCTACTACTGCGATCTTTGCGTGGCAAGCCGTCGATCTACTGGGAAGGCGACTACCCGTCTTGGGAAGCCGCCGTAGCGCGGAGTTCTGGTTACGAAACTGCGGAGATCACGAGAGCCGTAGCTGCCGCTCCAGACGCGAAAAGCACGTATTTGAGCGATCGCGACCAGCAGATCTTGGCTTGTCTCGCCGTCGCACGTGCCGATCGGCTGTTGGATGTCGGAGGCGCCTCAGGACATTACTGTCGACTCATACAGCGATTTCGACCTGGCTGCAACGCAACGGTTCTTGAAACACCGGCTTCTGCAACTGCATTGCAATCGAGAGCGACTTCCAGCCTACGCTTTACGTCAACGCCACCGCGTGACGAACGGTTCGATCTGATTATGATGAGCGCCTTACTTCAGTACGTTCCTGACCCGTTTGGAATGCTCTCAGACCTATTACCGTTATCCGAATTCGCGATTATTAACCGCCTTCCGATGATTGATCGCGAGCGTATTACTGTGCAACGAGTCAACCAAAAAGAATATCGCGGTAGCTACCCAATGCGGTTCTTCTGCCGCCACTCTTTTGAATCGTTTGTCGAACAGACCCATGAACGCGTAATGGTATGGCAAGTTCCACAAGACCGGTTGTTGCTAGATGGCGTCCCTCTGGAATGCGAAGGCATGTTGCTGCGACGTAGAGCAAAATAGCGAGGCATCTTCTGCCGGCGGCTGAGCGGGGCTACCAACTCGCAGAACTGCGATCGTTAGCGTCGTCGCCTTGAGGGCTGCTTTCCGAACGCTAGGCCTATTCCGGGCGTGGTGGAGCGAAAGATGAAGCAACGTCGTCCGTGGGGCCCGGTGATGTCCACCGCGCTACGACAGTCCGGGCCTCAGGAAGGTGACGTGCGACACGCCGTGTCGCTCTCTCGAAGCGGCATGTGCCTGGGAATGACCGCTTTGCGTCTTTCGGTGCGAGGACCGCAGCGCGGCGATGCAGGCCCGCCACGAGACTCCGCGCATGACGCGCACCTTCAATATCTGGCTCACCGCCCGACGTCTGGCGAACGCGGAGTCGACATACGTTCGCCTCCGCGGCGACCTGCCCTACACCCGTGAAACCTGGCAACAGGCCGAAGAGCGACTCGAGGAAGGCCGTCGCCGCGTCGAGGCGCTGCGCCGTCGATTGTCGGAACTGACCGGCACTCCCGTCGCCACCAACCGGATGACCGCGCCGGGCCGTTGACCGCGGCGCCCGGCGGGGTGCCGGGCTCGCCATGCCGGCGCGCATCGTTGCCCGTAGGGTAGGCTCGCGCCATGCCCATCCAATGGTTCCCCGGTCACATGCACTCGACGAAGAAGGCGATCGCCGAGCGATTGCCCGAGATCGATGCGGTGATCGAACTGCTCGACGCGCGTTTGCCGGGGTCGAGCGCCAACCCGCTGCTGGCCGAGCTCACGCGCGGCAAGCCGGCGCTGAAGGTGCTGAACAAGCAGGACCTGGCCGAAGCCGAGCTGACGGAGCACTGGCTGGACCACTACCGCGCGCTGCCCGGCACCCACGCGCTGGCGCTCGACGCGAGCGTTGTCGCCCCTTCACGCCAGCTGGTCGCCGCCTGCCGCGCTCTGGCGCCTTTGCGCGGCGGGATGGTCAAGCCGCTTCGCGTGCTGATCTGCGGGATCCCCAATGTCGGCAAGTCGACCTTGATCAACACGCTCGCCGGTCACCGCGCCGCGAAGACGGGAGACGAACCCGGCATCACCAAGGTGGAGCAGAAGATCATGCTGGCCAGCGACTTCCAGCTCTTCGACACGCCGGGCATGCTGTGGCCGCGCATCGTCGTGGAACAGAGCGGCTATCACCTGGCGGCGAGCGGCGGCATCGGTCGCAACGCGTATGACGAGGAAGAGGTGGCGCTGGCGCTGCTGGCCAACGTGCGGCGGCGCCACGGCGCGCGGCTGCGCGAGCGGTATCAGCTGCGCGAGGCCGACGACGCGAGCGACGAGGCCCTGCTGGCCGCGATCGGCCGCCAGCGCGGCGGGCTGCGCGCCGGCGGTCTGGTGAACCTGCAGAAGGCCGCCGAGATCGCCCTCAACGATTTCCGGTCCGGCGCCTGGGGGCGCATCACGCTCGAGTCACCGGAGGACTTCGCGCAGTGGTCCGTGCTGAGCCACGCGCGCGAGGCCGAGCGCCGCGCCGCGAAGCGGGAGCGGCGCGGGGCGAAGTAGCTTACTTGCCGATCTGCTCGCCGGCCGCCTTGGCCTTGTCGCTGTGGTTGGCGGCCTTGGCCTTGTGGACCTTGGCCTTGGCCTTGTGAACCGTCTTCTTCGGCTCGCCGGTCACGGCGGCCTGAACGGTCTCCTTGCCTTCCATGGCCTTCTCGGCGACGGCCTTGCCCGATTCCTTGACCGCGGTCGTGGTTTGGGCATTGACGGCACCGGCGACGAACAGCGCGGCGAGGATGGCGATGGTTTTCTTCATGAATGTTCCCCGGGGGATGATGGTGGGTCTGCGGCCCGATTCGGACCGTCCGGGCCCGAAGGCCGCCGCCATGCTCGCCCCGCAGTCATCGCCCGGCTGTAGGTGGCGGGCGCGGCGACGTGTAGGTGGCTGCGCCGGGCGAGCGGCTTGGCAGCACGCGGGGCTGGGGTATTGCCGACGGCGAGAATGACGCTCAGCCGCGCCACCGTGGCCCGCCACCAGAGAGAGGAACCGTTCTCGCATGACCCGACCAGCACTACTCGCACCACTCGCGCTCCTCGCCACGCTCGCCACCACGACGCTCGCCCAGACCGACACCGACGCGCCGGCCGCCGCGGACGAGCGCGCGGCGATGGTCGACAACATGGGGCCGATCGTGCGGCTGCCCCCGGGCACGATCCCGCGCGGCACCGGCTCGAACGAGTTCCGCGTCAAGCGCACCGACGAGATCGCGCCCACGAGCGAAAGCGGCGCGTTCCGCACCTCGTGCACGATCGCGAAGGTGGCGCGCATCGACCCGATCGTCTTTCCCGGCAAGCTCGACCAGTCGCACCTGCACACCTTCTTCGGCAACGTGAAGGTCGACGAGAACTCCACGACGAGCAGCCTGCTCGCCTCGGGCGCCAGCACGTGCCGCGGCGGCACCGCGAACCGCTCGGCGTACTGGGTGCCGACGATGGTCGACACCGCCACCGGCAAGCCGGTCATGCCCGACGACATCGGCGTCTACTACAAGAGCGGCTTCACGACCGGCGACAAGCTGACGCAGGGCATTCCGGAAGGCCTGCGCATGATCGCGGGCAATCCCGCGTCGAGCGGCCCGCCGAAGCCGGGCGATCCGTTCGCCTACCGCTACAAGTGCATCGGCGGCCCGCGCAAGCAGAACGACAAGTACGGCAGCGAGATCCCCAACTGCGATCTCGGCGCCTCGATCTGGCAGGAGATCTTCTTCCCTCAGTGCTGGGACGGCCAGAACCTCGACAGCCCGGATCACAAGAGCCACATGAGCTATGCGGTTCAAAACCAGCGTGCACCGTTCGATTGGTCCTGTCCGAAGACGCACCCGGTCGTCCTTCCGCAGATCACCTTCAACGTGATCTACACCGCGAAGACGAAGGACGCAGCGCAGAACTGGCGCCTCGCGAGCGACCGCTACGACGCGCGCAAGCCGGGCGGCTACTCGGCCCACGGCGACTGGTTCAACGGCTGGAAACACGAGGTCAGCGAGGCCTGGTTCAAGCATTGCCTGGTCGCAAAGAAGGACTGCCATTCGCACCTGCTCGGCGACGGCCGGATGATCTACTGACGCCCGGGAAACATGCTGTCACCGGAAGCGTGATTTACTGGACGTCGATCCCCCGTGATCGCGGGGATTCGAGTGGGCGTTGTCTTACACGGGATCCTGACGGGCTACTCCATACTGCACTGCAGCAAAGGAGCTTTATCCATGGACCTCGAGCAACTGATGGGACGTTATTTCCGGCTGAAGCAGGAACTCTCGATCGCCTACCGCGCGCAGCCGTGGCACAGCGGTCGCATCGATCGGCTGGCGGACGAGTTGTCGGCCACCGAGCGCGAGATCGCCTCCCTGCAGCCGGTCGACGAGCAGTGCAATGAGTCGCTGCTGAGCTTCGCGCGCTAGGCTTCGGCCGGCACGGGTGCGCCCGACTGCACCGGCGCAGTGTCTCGGCCCCCGCCGCGACAACGCGGCATGGCCCTGACTTCTTCCGACCCCGCGGCTGACGCCGTGGCTGACCCCGCGTCGACCTCACCCGCCCTGCCCCCGCTCGCGGTTCCCGCGCTCGCGTTGGCAGCCTTCGGTAGCGGCGTCTCGCTGCGACTGACCGACGCGATGCTGCCGATGTTCGCCAGGGACTTCGGCGTCGGCCTCGGCGATGCCGCCGCGGTGATCACCGCCTTCTCGATCGCCTACGGGCTGTCCCAACTCTTCTTTGGCCCGGTGGGCGACCGCTTCGGCAAGTACCGCGTCATCGCCTGGGGCTGCGCCGCGTGCGCGCTGACGGCCTCCGCGTGCGGGCTGGCGCCCGATTTCCCGCTGCTCGTCACGGCGCGGCTCGTCGCCGGCGCGACCGCCGCCGCGATCATTCCATTGGCGATGGCGTGGATCGGCGATGTCGTGCCCTACGAGCGCCGCCAACCGGTGCTCGCGCGCTTCCTGATCGGGCAGATCCTCGGCCTGTCGGCGGGCGTGTTCGTCGGCGGGTTCGCCGCCGAGCATGCGAGTTGGCGCTTGCCGTTCTTCGCGCTCGGCGCCGGCTTCGCGCTGATCAGCGCCGCGCTGTTCGCCATGAACCGGCAATTGCCCGCCGCGGCACGCCTGACCCGTCGCGGCGACGGCCACGCCATCGCGCGTATGGCGGGCGAGTTCGCGCAGGTGCTGCGCCAGCCCTGGGCGCGCATCGTGCTCGTCACGGTGTTCCTCGAGGGCGGCTTCCTGTACGGCGCGTTCGCGTTCATCGCGGCGCACCTGCACGAGCACTTCGGCGTCGCGCTGTCGACTGCCGGCTCGATGGTCATGCTGTTCGGCTTCGGCGGCCTGCTGTTCGCGCTGGCGTCGGCGCTGCTGGTGCGCCGGCTCGGCGAGGTGGGGTTGACCGGCATCGGCGGCGTGGTCCTGGCCGCGGCGCTGGCCGTCGTCGGCCTGGCGCCCGTCTGGTGGTGGGCGATGCCGGCGTGCTTCCTGGCCGGGCTGGGCTTCTACATGCTGCACAACACGCTGCAGATCAACGCCACGCAGATGGCACCGGAGCGCCGCGGCGCGGCGGTGTCGGCGTTCGCGTCGAGCTTCTTCCTGGGCCAGGCCGTCGGCGTGGCCGCGGCCGGTGCGCTGGTCGTGCGGCTCGGGACCGGGCCGGTGATCGCGCTGGGCGCCGCGGGGGTGCTGGCGGTCGCGCTGACCTTCAGCCGCCTGCGCCGGCGCCGTCAGGTGGCCGAGACCGGCGCCGCCGCCGTGGCGTAGCGTCGGGCGCGAGCGGGTGGCGGCGCCTCAGCGCGGCCGACGCGGCGGCGGGCCACCACCGCCCGGGCGACGCTGCGGGCCGCGCGGTGCGCCGGCACCCTGCTCGCCGCGGGGCTGGCGATGGTCCGGGCGCGGCGGGCGATCGAACGCGGGCGGCGGCAGGTTGCGCGCGCGCTCCTGCGCCTCGGTGCGCGCGATCTCGAGCAGGCCGTCGAGCTCGTCGATCGGCACGCCCTTCAGCGCACAGAAATTCGCCTTGGTCAGCGTGGTGGTCTGGAAGTCGTGCAGCAGCCCGGCGCGGTTGCGCCGCTGCTGCTCCTCGAGCTGGCGGCGCTCCTCCTGGTTGCCACGCCGGCGCGCCAGTTCGTCCTGCGCGACCTTGCGATGCTCGTCGGTGATCTCGCCGGCGGGCTGGCCGTCGAGATCGAAGCGCGTCGGCGCCTTGGTGACGGCGATCAGGTACGAGGTGCTGCCGGTGTGACGGCGGAAGAACGCCGACAGCACCTGCTTCGAGAACACGCCGGGCGCGCGCTCCTGGATGTCGACCTGGATGCGCAGCTTCAGCGGCTTGACCGCGCCGCCGAACAGGGCCGGGAAGCGCTGCTTGAGCTGCTGCGCGCACTCGGCCGGCGACATCGCCGCGACAGCCGGCGCAGCAGGCGTGGCCAGTGCGGGCTCTGTCGATGCGGGCGCGTCCTCCTGTGCAACGCTCGGCACCAATTCGGCCGCGGCATGGTCATCGGCCGACGAGGCCTGCGGTGCCGGCGCCGCGTCGGGCACGGGCGGAACGGCGGTCTCGGTCGTGGGCAGCGGAGTGGGCTCGGACATGAAGCGGGAACGAAGGGCGAGGAAGGGCTGGATTGTGCGGGCAAATCGGCGCGGCATGCCGGACGCCGCGCGCCGCTGTGGCGCCGCCGCCGACCGGCGCGCCCGCGTCAGTCGCTGTCGCGCAACCGGAAGCGCTGCAGCTTGCCGGTGCCGGTACGCGGCAGCGCGTCGCGGAACTCGATCGCGCGCGGGTACTTGTACGGCGCGACGGCGCCCTTCACGAAGTCCTGCAGCGCGCGCACCGTCGCGTCGCCCGCGGTGGCCGGTTCCCGCAGCACCACGAACGCCTTGACGATCTGACCGCGCTCGGCGTCGGGCACGCCGATCACCGCGCATTCGGCCACCGCCGGATGCGTGAGCAGCACCTCCTCGATCTCGGGCGCGGCGATGTTGTAGCCCGACGAGATGATCATGTCGTCGGTGCGCGACTGGTAGTGGAAGTAGCCGTCGGCGTCCTGCAGGTAGGCGTCGCCGGTGTAGTTCCAGCCGCCGCTGACGTAGCTTGCCTGGCGCGGGTCGTCGAGGTAGCGGCAGCCCGTGGGGCCCTTCACCGCGAGCCGGCCGATCGTGCCGCGTGGCACCTCCCGGCCATGCGCGTCCATCACGCAGGCGCGGTAGCCGGGAATCGCGACACCGGTCGCGCCGGGACGCGCATGCGCCTCGTCGGCGGAGATGAAGATGTGCAGCATCTCGGTCGCGCCGATGCCGTCGATGATCTGCAGGCCGGTCGCCTCCAACCAGAGCTGGCGCGTGGCCGCGGGCAGCGCCTCGCCGGCGGCGACGCACTTGCGCAGCGGCCCGCCGAGCGGCGCGGCCAGGCGGCGCTCGCGCGCGCCGGTGGCCATGGCGCGGTACGAGGTCGGTGCGGTGAACAGCACGGTGGCGCCGAAACGGCCGATCGCGTCGAGCAGGTCGGGCGGCGAGGCCTTCTCGAGCAGCACGGTGGACGCGCCGACGCTCATCGGGAACAGCGTCAGCCCGCCCAGCCCGAAGGTGAAGGCGAGCGGCGGGCTGCCGATGAACACGTCGTCGGCCGTCGCGCGCAGCACGTGCGGCGGGAAGCACGCGCAGCTCGCCATCACGTCGCGGTGGAAGTGCATCGTGCCCTTGGGCTGGCCGGTGGTGCCGGAGGTGAAGGCGATCAGGCAGGTGTCGTCGGCGGCGGTCGGCACGTTGTCGAAGGTGGCCGGCTGCGCGGCCATGCGCGCCTCGAGGCCGTCGCTCGCGGCGGCATCGCCGAAGCAAACCGCATGCGCCAGCGTCGGGTGCTGCTCGATGGCGATATCGAGCTCGGCGCGCAGCGACACGTCGCACAGCGCGTGCGTCACGCGCCCCTTCTCGATGATCTGGCCGAGTTCCTTGGCGCGCAGCAGCGGCATCGTCGCGACAGCGATGCCGCCGGCCTTCATCACCGCGAACCAGCACGCCACCAGCATCGGCTTGTTCGCGGCGCGCAGCAGGACACGGTTGCCGGGCACCAGGCCCATGTCGTGCACCAGCACGTGGGCGATGCGGTTGGCGTGGCGCTGCAGGTCGGCGTAGGTCCACGCCAAGTCGCCCGGTGCGCGCACGCAGACGCGCTCGCCGCGCCCTTCGGCAATGTGCCGGTCGAGCAGTTCGGTCGCGCAGTTCAGCTGCGCCGGGAACTGCAGTTCCGGCAGTTCGAAGATGCACTCCGGCTGCTGATCGGCGGGCGGCAGGTGATCGCGGGCGAAGGTGTCGACGTGCGCGCTGTCAGCCATGTCCGCCCTCCACGCTCAGAAGGCAGCGATGCCCGTGATCGCCCGACCGAGGATCAGCGCGTGCACATCGTGCGTGCCCTCGTAGGTGTTGACCACCTCGAGGTTGACCAGGTGGCGCGCGACGCCGAACTCGTCGGAGATGCCGTTGCCGCCCATCATGTCGCGCGCGACGCGGGCGATGTCCAGGCTCTTGCCGCAGGAGTTGCGCTTCATGATCGAGGTGATCTCGACCGAGGCCGTGCCTTCGTCCTTCATGCGCCCGAGCCGCAGGCAGCCTTGCAGCGCCATCGTGATCTCGGTCTGCATGTCGGCCAGCTTCTTCTGGATCAGCTGGTTCGCCGCGAGCGGCTTGCCGAACTGCTTGCGGTCCATCGTGTATTGGCGGGCGCGGTGGAAGCAGTCCTCCGCGGCGCCTAGCGCACCCCAGGCGATGCCGTAACGGGCGCTGTTCAGGCAGGTGAACGGGCCCTTCAGGCCGCGCACCTCGGGGAACGCGTTCTCCTCGGGGCAGAACACGTTGTCCATCACGATCTCGCCGGTGATGCTGGCGCGCAGGCCGACCTTGCTGTGGATGGCCGGGGCGCTCAGGCCCTTGGCGCCCTTGTCGAGGATGAAGCCGCGGATCGCGCCGCTGTCGTCCTTGGCCCAGACGACGAACACGTCGGCGATCGGGCTGTTGGTGATCCACATCTTGGCGCCGCTCAGGCTGTAGCCACCGTCGACCTTCTTGGCGCGGGTGACCATGCTGCCAGGGTCGGAGCCGTGGTCGGGCTCGGTCAGGCCGAAGCAGCCGATCCACTCGCCGCGGGCGAGCTTGGGCAGGTACTTCTGCTTCTGCGCCTCGGTGCCGAACTCGTTGATCGGCACCATGACCAGCGACGACTGCACGCTCATCATCGAGCGGTAGCCGGAGTCGATGCGCTCGACCTCGCGCGCCACCAGCCCGTAGCAGACGTAGTTGAGCGCGGCGCCGCCGTAGGCCTCGGGAATCGTCGCGCCGAGCAGGCCGAGTTCGCCCATCTCGCGGAAGATCGCCGGGTCGGTCGTGCCCTCGCGGAACGCCATCGTCACGCGCGGGGCCAGGCGCTCCTGGCAGTAGGCGTGGGCGGCGTCGCGCACCGCGCGCTCGTCGTCGGTCAGCTGCTGGTCGAGCAGCAGCGGGTCGTCCCAGTGGAAGGATGCTTTGGTGGTGGCCATCGGGTGCTCTCCAGTGCGAAATGTGGGCGACGGGTCAGGTCGGAATCACGGCCGTGGCCTCGATCTCGACCTTGGCGCGGTCTTCGATCAGGGCCTTGACCTCCACCGCGGTCATCGCGGCGTTGTAGGACCCGATGATTTCACGAAACGCCCGGCCGATCTCCCGCCCGGCAGCGAGGTATTCGCGCTTGTCGGTCACGTACCAGGTCATGCGCACGATGTGCTCCGGCCGGCCGCCCGCCTCGGCCAGCACCGCGACGATGTGCTCCAGCGCCTGGCGCACCTGCGCGGCGAAATCGTCGGTGTGGAACACGCCCTGCGCGTCCCAGCCGATCATGCCGGCGATGTAGACCTGCCGGCCGGTGGCGGCCACGCCGTTGGCGTAGCCCTTGGGCCGGGGCCAGCCCGGGGGGAGAAGTACGTCCATGGCGTTCATTCCTTGGTGGACCCGGTAGACGCGCCGCGCGCGTCCTTCAGCAGCTCGCGGGCGATGATCAACTGCTGGACCTCGCTCGCGCCCTCGTAGATGCGCAGCGCGCGGATCTCTCGGTACAGGCTCTCGACGGCCCGCCCGCGCTCGACGCCGGCGCCGCCCCAGATCTGCACTGCGGCGTCGATCACCTGCTGCGCGCCCTCGGTGGCGGCGAGCTTGGCCATCGCAGCTTCGCGGGTCACGTTGCGGCCCTGGTCGCGCTGCCATGCCGCGCGGTAGGTCAGCAGCGCGGCGCTGTCGATCGTCAGCGCCATCTGGGCGAGCTTGGCCTGGGTCAGCTGGAAGTCGGCGAGCACGCCGTTGAACATCTTGCGCGTGGTCGCGCGGGCGAGCGCCTCGTCCAGCGCACGGCGTGCGAAGCCGAGCGACGCGGCGGCCACTGACGTGCGGAACACGTCGAGCGTGCGCATCGCGACCTTGAAGCCCTCACCGGCCGCGCCGACGCGCTGGCTCAGCGGCACGCGGCAGTCGGTGAAGCGCAGGCGAGCGAGCGGGTGCGGGGCGATCACGTCGATGCGCTCGGCGATCTCGAAGCCGGGCGTGTCGGCATCGACGATGAAGGCGGAGATGCCCCGCGACCCCGGGGCCTCGCCGGTGCGCACGAAGACGACGTAGAAGTCGGCGATACCGCCGTTGGAGATCCAGGTCTTCTCGCCGTTCAGCACCGCGTGGTCGCCCTCGATGCGGGCTTCGCAGGCCATGGCGGCCACGTCGGAGCCGGCGTCGGGCTCGGACAACGCAAACGCGCTGATCGCCTCGCCGCGCGCGACGCGCGGCAAGTAGGCCTCCTTCTGCGCGGCGCTGCCGTCGAGGCTGATCGCGCCGGAGCCGAGGCCCTGCATCGCGAACGCGAAATCGGCCAGGCCGGAATGCCGCGCCAGCGTCTCGCGGATCAGGCAGATCGCGCGGGTATCGATCTGCTCGCTCGCGCCGCCGTGCGCGGTGCCGCCGACCGCATGCCGCAGCCAGCCGCCCTGCCCCAGCGCCTTGACCAGTGACTTGCACTGGGCGTCGACATCGCCGTGGTCGTCGGTGATGTTCGCCGTCGCCCACGCATCGAGTTCACGCGCCAGCACGCGATGCCGGTCCTCGAAGAACGGCCAATCGAGATAACGGACGTCGGCCATGCTCAGTTGCCCTCGAAGGTCGGCTTGCTCTTCGCGACGAACGCGTGATACGCCCGCGAGAAGTCCTCGGTCAGCATGCAGATCGCCTGGGCCTGCGCCTCGGCCTCGATCGCCTGCTCGATCGTCATCGCCCACTCCTGATGCAGCATCGTCTTGGTGATGCCGTTCGCGAAGGTCGGGCCGGCCGCCAGATCGCGTGCGAGCGCCTGCACCTCGGCCAGCAGCGCCTCGGGCGCGACCAGCCGGTTGAAGAAGCCCCAGCGCTCGCCTTCCTCGCCACCGAGCGAGCGGCCGGTGTAGAGCAGTTCGCTGGCGCGGCCCTGGCCGATCAGGCGCGGCAGCATTGCGCAGGCGCCCATGTCGCAGCCGGCCAGGCCGACGCGGTTGAACAGGAATGCAGTCTTGCTGCGGGCCGTGCCCAGGCGCAGGTCGGAGGCCATCGCCATGATCGCGCCGGCGCCGGCGCAGACGCCGTCGATCGCCGCGACGATCGGCTGCGGGCAGCCGCGCATCGCCTTGACGAGGTCGCCGGTCATGCGGGTGAACATCAGCAGCTCGGGCGCCTTGAGGCGAACCAGCGGGCCGATGATCTCGTGCACGTCGCCACCGGAGCAGAAGTTGTCGCCGGCGCCGGCGATCACGACGGCATGCACGTCGGTCGCGTACTTCAGCGCGCCGAACAGGTCGCGCAGCTCGGCGTACGACTCGAAGGTCAGCGGGTTCTTGCGCTCCGGGCGGTTCAGCGTGACGGTCGCGACGCCGTCGGCCGCCGTCCACGCGAAATGCGTGGCACGGTAGCCGGCGAGTGACTTGCGGTTGCCGGCGGCCAGCGCCGGGTCGACGCGCTCGGGCGTCGCGGGGGTGTTCATGCCTTCTCCTCGGCCGGTTGATCGTGGCGGACGAGCTGCACGCGCAGCGCGCCCAGGTGGGTGTAGAGCTGCTGCACGGTCTTCGCGTCGAGCCCGGCGAACATCTCGAGGATCCATTGCTCGTGCTCGTGCGCCATCGCCTCGAACGCGCGCCGGCCCTTGGTCGTGAGGCGCACGATCCAGGCGCGGCGGTCGTCGGGGCTAGGTTCGCGCGTGACCAGGCCGTCGCGCTCGAGCTCGTCGGTCAGGCCGGTCACATTGCCGCCGGTGACCATCAGGTAGCGCGACAGCGTGCGCATCTTCAGGCCGTCGCGATGGCGGAACAGCTGCGCCATGTAGTCGAAGCGGCCGAGCGAGATGTCGAAGCGCTCGCGCAGCCGGGTGCGGATCTCGGCCTCGATCTGCGTGGTGCTGGCGAGCATGCGCAGCCAGAGCTTCAGCGCGGCGTGGTCGTCGCTGGCGGCGCGGCCCTCGTGACCGAGCTCCTGCGCTTCGCGCAGCAGCGCGTGGGAGGCGTCGTGCTGCTTCATGCGTCGCCCTGCGGTGCGGCGACCACGGCCGCCGCTGCGGCGCGCTCGCGTTCCAGATTGCGCTCCAGCTGCGACTTGGCCGCGCGGTACTGCTTCGGCCATTCGATCTCGGTGTAGCCGATCTTGGCGGATTCAAGCAGCGTCCACGCCGGGTTGGCGAGGTGTGGCCGCGCGATCGCGCACAGGTCGGCCCGGCCCGCAGCGATGATGCTGTTGACGTGATCGGCCTCGCTGATCGCGCCGACCGCGATCGTCGCGATTCCGGCCTCGTTGCGCACGCGGTCGGCGAACGGCGTCTGGAACATGCGGCCGAAGACCGGCTGCTCCTGCTTGCTGACCTGGCCCGACGAGCAGTCGATCAGGTCGGCGCCGGCGGCCTTGAACGCCCGCGCGATCTCGACCGCGTCGTCCGGCGTGATGCCGCCCTCGACCCAGTCGTGCGCCGAGATGCGCACCGACATCGGCAGGTGCTGCGGCCACGCGGCACGCACCGCGGCGAAGACCTCGAGCGGATACCGCAGGCGGTTGGCCAGGGTGCCGCCGTACTCGTCCGTGCGTTGATTGGTCAGCGGCGAGATGAACGACGACAGCAGGTAGCCGTGCGCGCAATGCAGCTCCAGCCAGTCGAAGCCGGCCTCGGCGGCGAAGCGGGTCGAGCGCACGAAATCGTCGCGCACGCGGTCCATGTCGGCGCGGGTCATCGCGTGCGACCAGTCGCTGACGCCGTCCAGGTACTGCTGCGGCGAGGCCGAGATCAGCGGCCAGTTGCCGGCGTCCAGCGGGCGGTCGATGCCGTCCCACGCCAGGCGGGTCGAGCCCTTGGCGCCGGCATGGCCGAGCTGGAGCGCCATCTTGGCGTCGCTGTTCGCGTGCACGAAGTCGGCGATGCGCTTCCAGCCGTCGCGCTGCGCGTCGTTCCACAACCCCGGGCAACCGGGCGTGATGCGGGCGTCGGCCGAGGTGCAGGTCATCTCGGCGACGACCAGGCCGGCGCCGCCCATCGCCCGCGCGCCGAGGTGCACGAGGTGGTAGTCGGCCGGCAGGCCGTCGACGCACGAGTACTGCGCCATCGGCGAGACGACGATGCGGTTCTTCAGCGTGACGCCGCGCGCCGTGAACGGCGTGAACATCGGCGGCACCGGGCCATGGCCCGCGCCGCGCGGCGCGCCCGCCTGCTGCGCGATCCAGTCCTCGTAGTTCTCGACATACGCCTTGTCGCGCAGCCGCAGGTTCTCGTGGCTGATGCGCTGGCTGCGCGTCAGCAGCGAGTAGGCGAACTGCTCCGGCGGCAGGTTGACGTAACGGTCCACATGCTCGAACCACTCGGTCGAATTGCGTGCCGCGTTCTGGATGCGCAGCACCTCGATGCTGCGCAGGTCCTCGTAGTGCTGCAGCGCGGCGGCCAGGTCGCCGGGGTGCTGCGCGATGCTGCGGGCCAGCTCGATCGAATCCTCCAGCGCCAGCTTGGTGCCCGAGCCGATCGAAAAGTGCGCGGTGTGAGCGGCGTCGCCCATCAACACCACCGGCGCATGGCCGTTGTGGTGCACCCAGCGCTTGCAGACGACGCGCGGGAACTTGATCCACTGGGCCGAGCCGCGCAGGTGGCTGGCGTTCGAGATCAGCGCGTGGCCGTCGAGGTGCTTGGCGAACAGCTTCTCGCAGTACGCGATGGCCTCTTCCTTCTCCATCTTGTCGAGGCCGGCCTTCAGCCACACGCTCTCCGGCGTCTCGATGATGAAAGTCGAAGTGGTGTCGTCGAAGCGGTAGGCGTGGGCCTGGAACCAGCCGTGCTCGGTCTCCTCGAACGCGAAGGTGAAGGCCTCGAACAGCTTGTGCGTGCCGAGCCAGACGAAGCGGCACAGGCGGGTGTCGATGTCGGGCTGGTAGGTGGCGGCGTGCTGCGTGCGGATGCGGCTGTTCAGTCCGTCGCTGGCGATGATCAGGTCGGCATCGGGGTAGGCATCGTCGCCCAGCACGTCGGTCTCGAACACCAGCTTCACGCCGACCTGCTCGCAGCGCGCCTGCAAAATGTTCAGCAGCCGCTTGCGCCCGATGCCGCAGAAGCCGTGGCCGCCGGAGCGCACCTTGTGGCCGCGGATGTTGACCTCGATGTCGTCCCAGTGGTTGAACGCGCCGAGGATCTCGCCGGCCGTCTTCGGGTCGGCCTGCTGCAGGTTGCCCAGCGTCTGGTCGGAGAACACCACGCCCCAGCCGAAGGTGTCGTAGGGCCGGTTGCGCTCGACGACGGTCACGTCGTGCGCCGGGTCCTGCTGCTTCATCAGCAGCGCGAAGTACAGACCCGACGGGCCACCGCCGATGCAGACAATTTTCATGAAGTCATGAATCATTCAGTTGTGAAGCATTCTGGATCGATGGAGAGACGGTGTCAAGGCCTCGCGGCGTGGCGGCCTGTGGATTGCTGTAGGACATACCCGCACCTCTGGACGGGCCTGCCGCCCACACCAGGGTGCGTGGCGCGCACATGTCACGAACGGATACGTTCACTTAACGTCGAGACATCGACAACCACAAGGAGAACACTCCATGACCCTGGGAACCATTCTGCTGATCGTCCTGATCCTGTTGCTCATCGGCGCACTCCCGAGCTGGGGGCACAGCCGCTCGTGGGGCTACGGCCCGAGCGGCGGTCTCGGCCTGGTGCTGATCATCGTGATCGTCCTGCTCGTGATGGGCAAGATCTAGCCGCCGCGGGCCGCCCTGGCCCGCGCTATGCTTGGCAGCAGCGCCGCTTCCCGAGGCGGTTTCCGCCTGCTGCCAAGCCCATGCCTCCGTCGCGTCCGACCCCCCTCCCCGCCTCCACCGCTCGCCCGCACGGCGCCGACGAAGACTGCATCCTGGTGCTGCAGGGCGGCGGCGCACTCGGCGCCTACCAGGCCGGCGTGTTCGAGTCGCTCGAGGGCGTCTACCGTGAGCCGACCTGGGTGGCCGGCATCTCCATCGGTGCCATCAACGCGGCGCTGATCGCCGGCAACCCGGCCGAGCAGCGCGTGGCCCGCCTGCGCGAGTTCTGGGAGATGGTGAGCTCGGGCGTCACCGCGCCCGCGATGCCTGCACTCGCCTCGCTGCGCGAAAGCGTCAACGAGTTCAGCGCTTCCCACGCGATGCTGTTCGGCGTGCCCGGCTTCTTCACGCCCCGGCTGCCCCCTGCCCCGTTCCAGGCCGCCGGTTCGGCCGGGTCGATCAGTTGGTACGACACCACGCCCCTGAAGGCGACGCTGGAACGGCTGGTCGATTTCGACCGCATCAACGCCGGGCCGTTGCGGCTCTCGGTCGGCGCGGTCAACGTGCGCAGCGGCAACTTCGAGTATTTCGATTCGAGCCGGCAGACGATCGACGCGCGCCACATCATGGCCAGCGGCGCCCTGCCGCCGGGCTTCGCGCCCGTCGAGATCGACGGCGAGCATTACTGGGACGGCGGCCTGGTGTCCAACACGCCGCTGCAATACGTGCTCGACCAGCCGGGCAAGCGCCGCCGCGTGGTGTTCCAGGTCGACCTGTTCCCCGCCAAGGGGGCGATGCCGCGCACGCTGGCGGAGGTCAGCGAACGCGAGAAGGACATCCGCTTCTCGAGCCGCACCCGCATGAACACGACCAACGAGCTCGATCGGCAGGTGATCTCGCAGGCGGCGCGGCGGCTGATCGACAAGCTCCCGCCCGCGCTGCGCGACGACCCCGACGTGCGGGCGCTCGCGCAGCTGCGCCCCGAATGCGTGGTCGACGTGGTGCATTTGATCTACCGCAGCAAGCACTACGAGAGCCAGTCGAAGGACTACGAGTTCTCGCGCCTGTCGATGCGCGAGCACTGGGAGGCCGGCCGCACGGACATGGCGCACACGCTGCACGATCCGCGCTGGATCGCGCATCGCCGCCAGGAAGGCGGCGTCCACGTCTTCGATCTGACCGCAGAATCCAGACAGACATCCGCCACACACCATCTCACAGCACAGGGGAACCGTTCATGAAGCTCAAGGACAAGGTCTGCATCGTCACCGGCGCGGCCAGCGGCATCGGCAAGGCCATCGCCCAGACCTATGCCCGCGAAGGCGGCAAGGTGGTGATCGCCGACCTGAACAAGGCCGCGGCGCAGGCGGCGGCGGACGAGATCGCCGCCGCCGGCGGCACCGCGATGGCGGTGGCGATGGACGTGACCAGCGAGGAGCAGGTCGACGCCGCGGTGGCCGAGGTCGTGGCGGCCTGGGGCACGGTCGACGTGCTCGTCAGCAACGCCGGCATCCAGATCGTCCACCCGGTCGAGGCGTTCCCGTTCGCCGACTGGAAGAAGATGCTCGCGATCCACCTCGACGGGGCGTTCCTGACCACCAAGGCGGTGGTGCCGCTGATGCAGAAATCCGGCAATGGCGGCAGCATCATCTACATGGGTTCGGTGCACTCGAAGGAGGCGTCGGTGCTGAAATCGGCCTACGTCACCGCCAAGCACGGGCTGATCGGCCTGTGCAAGACGGTCGCCAAGGAAGGCGGCAAGCACAGGATCCGCGCCAACGTGATCTGCCCGGGCTTCGTGCGCACGCCGCTGGTCGAGAAACAGATCCCCGAGCAGTCGAAGGCGCTGGGCATCAGCGAAGAGGATGTGGTGAAGAAGGTGATGCTGAAGGAGACGGTCGACGGCGAGTTCACGACCGTGCAGGACGTGGCCGAGGTCGCGCTGCTGTTCGCCGGCTTCGAGACCAACGCGTTGACCGGCCAGTCGCTGGTGGTGAGCCACGGCTGGTTCATGCAGTGACAGCGCGGGGGCTGCGGTGATCCACTGGCTGCGCGGCCCGGACGATCCGCTGCCCTCGACCCGGCTGGCGCTGCCGCTCGGCAGCGACGCTCCGGGCCTGCTGGCGGCCGGCGGCCACCCCACGCCCCAACGCCTGGCCGAGGCCTATTCCCACGGCATCTTCCCCTGGTACAGCGAGGGCCAGCCGGTGCTGTGGTGGTCACCCGACCCGCGCATGGTGCTGCTGACGCCGGAGTTCCGCCTCTCGCGTTCGCTGCGCAAGACGGTGCGGCGCTTCGCCGCCGACCAACGCTGCGAGCTGCGCATCGACAGCGCGTTCCGCCGCGTGATCACCGCCTGCGCGCAGACGCCCCGCGACGGCCAGGACGGCACCTGGATCGTGCCCGAAATGATCGAGGCCTACTGCGAATGGCACGCGCTGGGCCATGCCCACAGCGTGGAGACCTGGATCGACGGCGAGCTGGTCGGCGGCCTGTACGGCATCGGCCTGGGCCGCATGTTCTTCGGCGAATCGATGTTCGCCCACCGCACCGACGCCTCGAAGATCGCCTTCGCTGCGCTGGTGTGCTTCTGCCGCGCGCACGGCGTGCCGATGATCGACTGCCAGCAGCACACCAGCCACCTCGCCTCGATGGGCGCGCGCGAGCTGCGCCGCGCCGAGTTCGAGGCCCGCCTGTCCCGCAGCCTGGGGGAACCGCCGATCGCCGATTGGACCTATGATTTGTCCATGTGGCGGCTCCTCGACGAGCCCGCCGCCGAGCGCCCTGACCAGGATTCCGGCCAGTGACCCACCCGAAAGAACTTCCCCTCGCCTCGTTGCAGTTCTACGCGACTGCGCCCTACCCCTGCAGCTACATCGAGGGTCGGTTGGCGCGCTCGCAGGTCGCCACGCCCAGCCACCTGATCCACGCCGACGCCTATTCCGGCCTCGTCGCCAACGGCTTCCGCCGCAGCGGCATGTTCACCTACCGCCCGTATTGCGACGGCTGCAAGGCCTGCCTGCCGCTGCGCATCCCGGTCGCGCGCTTCGTGCCCACGCGCAGCCAGCGGCGTGCCGTCAAAGCGCACGCGGGGCTCGAGGCGCGCGTCCTGCGGCTGTGCTTCGTGCCCGAGCACTACCAGCTCTACCTGCGCTACCAGGCGGGCCGCCACGAAGGCGGCGGCATGGACCACGACAGCGTCGACCAGTACACCCAGTTCCTGCTGCAGAGCCGGGTCAATTCCCGGCTGGTCGAGTTCCGCGAGCCGGGCGTCGACGGCCGGCCCGGCGCCCTGAAGATCGTCTCGATCCTCGACGTGCTCAACGACGGCCTGTCCGCCGTCTACACCTTCTACGAACCCGACGAACACGCCAGCTACGGCACCTACAGCGTCATGTGGCAGATCGAGCAGACGCGCATGCTGAAGCTGCCGCACGTGTACCTGGGCTACTGGATCGGCCAGAGCGGCAAGATGGCCTACAAGGCGCAGTTCCGGCCGCACGAGCTGCTCGTCAACGGCCAGTGGCAGCCCGGCGATTCCGCCGCGGCGGCCGAGAACCCGCCTACGCCGCCAGCCGGCTGACCACCTCGTCGGCGAGCGCGAGGCTCGAGGTCAGGCCGGGCGATTCGATCCCGAACAGGTTCATCAGCCCGTCGATCCCGTGCTCGGCCGGGCCCTGCAGCACGAAGTCGTGCGCCACCTCGCCGGGTGACTGCAGCTTGGGCCGCACGCCGCTGTAAGCCGGCTGCAGTGCCCCCGCGGGCAGACCGGGCCAGTAGGCCCGGATGGCCGCCTCGAAGCCGTCGGCGCGCGCGGCGTCGACCTGGTAGTCGATGTGGTCGGGCGTGGCCGGCGCGATCCATTCCACGTCGGGGCCGAAGCGCGCCTGGCCGGCCAGATCCAGCGTCAGGTGCACGCCCAGGCCGGCCGCCTCGGGGATCGGGTAGATCAGGTGCGTGAACGGCGCGCGGCCGGCGAGCGAGAAGTAGCTGCCCTTGGCGTAGCGCGCCTCGGGCACCAGCGCCGGCGCGACGCCCTTGATGCGGGCGGCCAGTCCGGGCGCCCACAAGCCTGCGGAATTGACCACGTAGCGGGCCGCGAGCTGCATCGGCGCGTCGCCCCCGATCGAGACGACATGGCCGTCGCCGGCCGGCTCGATCGCCAGCACGGGCGAGAGCAACGCGAGCGCGCCACCCGCGGCCTCCAGGTCGCCCTGGAGCGCGAGCATCAGCCCGTGGCTGTCGACGATGCCGGTCGACGGCGAATGCAGCGCCGCGCTCGCCGCGAGCGCCGGCTCGAGCGCGCGGACGTCGGCGGCATCCAGCAGCCGCAAGTCATGCACGCCGTTGCCCGCGGCCTGCGCGCGGATCCGGTCGAGCTGGGCGCACTGCGCCGCGCTGGTCGCGACCAGCAGCTTGCCGCACCGCCGGTGTTCGACCCCGTGGGACTCGCAGTAGCGATACAACTGCTCCCGGCCGGCGACGCACAGGCGCGCCTTCAGCGACCCGGCGGGGTAGTAGATGCCGGCGTGGATGACCTCGCTGTTGCGCGAGCTGGTGCCGGTGCCGATCGCGTTGGCGCGTTCGAGCACGATCGTCTCCAGACCGCGCAGCGCCAGGGCGCGCCCGACCGCAAGCCCGACCACGCCCGCGCCGATGACGACCGCGTCGACGCGGTCCATCAGCGCGCGGCGCCGGGCTCGAGGAAGGCGGCGAACTTGCCGAGGAAGCTCTCGAGGAAACCGCGGGTCCTGTCGTCGGTGACGCTGAAGTCGTCGGCGATCAGGCCCGGCTTCGTCTGCAGGTAGACCTCGGCCTGGCTGAGCAGGCGCACCCCGCAGCTGATCATCACGCTGCGCAACTGCGATTGCGCCACCGCGGTCGCGACGGCGCCGGGGCTGGTGCCGACGATCGCCGTCGGCTTGTCGGTCCATGCGCTTTGCCCCATCGGCCGCGAGCCCCAGTCGACCACGTTCTTGGTCACGGCCGGGATGCCGCGGTTGTACTCGGGCGTCACGAACAGCACGCCGGCGGCTGCGGCCAGCTCACGCTTGAGGCGCAGCACGCTCGCGGGCGGCGTGGGCCAGAGGTCCTCGTTGTAGAGCGGGAGGTCGGAGATGTCGAGCAGGTTCAGCTGCAGGCCGGGGCCGGCGAGCCGGGCGAGCGCTTTCGCGAGACGCAGGTTGATCGACTCCCGGCGCAGACTTCCGACGATGACGGCGACCTGGTGCATGGTCATTCCCTTCCGCCGCGAGCGGCGTGATGAACATGCACCCAAGTCTACGCGGCGGGTGGCCGCGCGCTATCGGTCAGGGCGTCGCCTTGATCAGCACGACCACGTCGTTGAAGTCCGGCTCGCCGGGGCCGCCGAAGCCGTCGTCGAAGGTGAGCGTCCAGCCGCTGGCGAAGTCACCGGTGACGCGGATCGTCGGCGGGTAGGTCAGCTTCGACGAGCCGGACAAGCCGGAGAGCACCGCGAACTGCAGCTCCGTACCCGCCGGCAGCGTCGCACCGCCGTTCAGCGCCACGGCGGACCCGAGCGCGTCGAAGCAGCCATCCGCGTACAGCGTCTGCTGCACCGGTGCGGTGAGGTTGAAGACGTTGCCGCGTGCCGAGCACGAGGAACTCACCAGCGTCGACGTCACCTTGGCGGCCTGCACCAGGGTCAGCGTGCAGTTGCCGCCGGTGCAGTTCAGCGAGGTGGCGGGCGGCGTGACCGGGATGCTCTGGACGTTGGTGCTGACCTTGCCGGCCGCATCGGTGATCGTGAGCTTGACCGTGTAGGTGGTCAGCGTGGTAGCGGCGTAGGCGTGCGTCGTGCTGGCGGCCGTGGCGGCGGCGCTGCCGTCGCCGAAGTCCCAGCTGCGGGACTGGAACACGCTGCCGGCGTCGTAGGTGCTGGTGTCGGTGAACGAACAGGTCAGCGCAGAGCAGGACACGGTGAAGTTGGCATGCGGCGCGGCCGGCGCGGGCGCCGCGGTGACGGTCACCGGCCGCGTGATCGTCGACTTGAGGCCGAACTTGTCGGTCACCGTCAGCGACACGGTGTAGGTGTTGGCGCTCGCGTAGGCATGGACGGGGCTGGCGACGGTAGATGCGGCCGAGCCGTCGCCGAAGTTCCAGCTGTACGCGGCGACGCTGTCGCCGACATCCGGGTCCGAGCTGGTGTCGGTGAACGTGCAGGACAGGTCGGCGCACGCGATCGCGAAGTTCGCGATCGGCGTGGTGTCGGCCGTCGCGTTACCGCCCCCGCCGCCACCACCGCCGCACGCCGCCAGACCGAGAAACGGAACGAGCGCGACGGCCCGGAACCAGCTGTTGTTCATCATGTTCTGTCCCTGAAGAAAGTGGCGGCGGCACGCCGATTCGAATATGGGAAATATCGCCCAATCCGCCCCCGAATCCTTGTAGGACAACACGCCTGCACACACGGCGGAAACGCGCGTTGACAAGCCTACCGCGGGGGCGGCACGAATGCGAGCGGGGAAAACGTTCGGGGGCGCCCGGACTGGACGCCGATTGGTGGGCGGTGAGGGTTTCGAACCCCCGACCCCAACAGTGTGAATGTTGTGCTCTACCCCTGAGCTAACCGCCCTGTTCGCGACTGATCGCGGTGTGCGGCGCCGTGTGGGGCACGCGCCGAACAGCCTCGGATTATGCCACAGCGGTCTCGGCCCGCCGCCAGACCGTCTTGCCGCCGCTGGCCTTGTCGAGCTCTGCCAGCAACGCCACGTGGGCCGCGAGTTCGTCCGCGCTGGCGGCGATCACCGGCAGCGTGTAGACGCTGAAATCGATCGCCTCGATCGGGCCGCCGGCGGCGCTGCCCTCGCCGGTGTCGATCACCAGCGAGTTCTGGCCGCGCGTCATGCGGATGTAGACCTCGGCGAGCAGCACGGCGTCGATCAGCGCGCCGTGCAGGGTGCGGTTCGAGTTGTCGACTTCGAGGCGGCGGCACAGCGCGTCGAGCGAATTCGCCTTGCCCGGGAAAAGCTCGCGCGCCATCGACAGGCTGTCGGTCACCTGGCGCACGAAGCCGGGGAACTTCGGCCGGCCGAGGCGGCGCAGTTCCTCGTTCAGGAAGCCGACGTCGAACGCCGCGTTGTGGATCACGATCTCGGCGCCGTCCACGTACTCGAGGAACTCGTCGACGACGCTCGCGAAGCGCGGCTTGTCGGCCAGGAACTCGTCGGTCAGGCCGTGGACCTTGACGGCGTCCTCGTGGCTGGGGCGTTCGGGGTTGACGTAGAAGTGGAGATTGCGGCCCGAGAGGCGCCGGTTCAGCATCTCGACGCAGCCGATCTCGATGATGCGGTCGCCCGCTTCGGGATTGAGGCCGGTGGTTTCGGTGTCGAGGAAGATCTGGCGCATCGGCGGGATTCTAGAAGCGGGTGGTCAGCGGGGCCGGCGGTCGCGGCCCCAGAACCACATCGCGATGCCCGCGGCGATCATCGGGACGCACAGCCACTGGCCCATGCTGAGGTTGAGCGCGAGCAGGCCCAGAAAGTCGTCGGGCTCGCGGAAGTACTCCGCAACGAAGCGCAGCACGCCGTAGCCGACGAGGAACGCGCCGGAGACCTGGCCCAGCCCGCGCGGCTTGCGCGCGTACAGCCACAGCAGCACGAACAGCAGCACCCCTTCGAGCGCGAACTGGTACAGCGAGGATGGGTGGCGCGGCAGCGGGCCGGCGTTGGGATAGACCATCGCCCACGGCAGGCCCGGATCGGCGACCCGGCCGGGCAACTCGGCGTTGATGAAGTTGCCGATGCGCCCCGAGGCCAGCCCGAGCGGCACGCAAGGCGCGATCAGGTCGGTGGCATCGAGGAACTGGCGACCGCGGCTGCGCGCGAACAGCGCCATCGCCGCGAACACGCCCAGCATGCCGCCATGGAAGGACATGCCGCCCTTCCACACCATGAAAATCTCGAGCGGATGCGCCGCGTAGTAGCCTGGCTTGTAGAACAGCACGTAGCCCAGGCGCCCGCCGATCACGACGCCGAGCACGCCGAAGAACAGCAGGTCCTCGATGTCGCGGCGCGACCAGTGCCGGCTCGCGAACTGCGCCAGCTTGACGCGCTGCACGCCGAGGAAGGCGAACAACCCGAACGCCACCAGATAGGTCAGGCCGTACCAGTGGATCGCGACCGGGCCGATCTGGAGCGCGACCGGGTTGAACTGGGGATAGTGGAGCATCGAGAATAGCCGTTCAGCAAAATCAGCGCGAACGATAACCCAGTGGCTGCGCGATCAGCGCCCGCACGAACTGGACGAAACGCTCGACCGACGGGGCCGGTTGCGCGGCCCAGAACATCGTGGTCTCGGCGCGTGGCGCATCGACGGCGAGCGCGGCCGGCAGCGGCCGATAGACCACGCCCGGCCGCTGCAGTTGCGTGACGGCCTGCGGCACCAGCGCGAGGCCCAGCCCCGCCGACACCAGGTTGACGATCGTCTGCATCTGCGTGGCCTGCTGCGCGATCACCGGCGTGACGCCATGGCGCTGGTAGAACGCCAGCACCGCGTCGTACAGCGAGGGTGTCGCGCTGCGCGGGAAGATCACGAGCGGCTGCTCGAGCAGGTCACGCGGGCGCAGGCGCCGCGCGGTCGCCCACGCTTCGCCCTCGGGCAACGCGAGCACCAGCGGCTCCACGCCGAGCGACAGGCGCTGAGGGCGCGCCGCCCCGCTCGGCCACTCGGGCGATTGCCCGGGCGCGTGCAGCATGAAGCCCGCATCGATCTCGCCGCGCTCGAATGCGCGCGCCTGCACGTCGCTCGTGGCCTCGATCAGTTCGACGGCGATGCCCGGGCAGCGCTCGCGGAACGCGCGCAGCCACAGCGGCAGCGGGCCGAAGCCGACGGTCGAGATGAAGCCCAGCCGCACCAGCCCGATCTCGCCCGCGGCGGCATCGCGTGCCCGGGCCTGCAGGGCCGCGGCCTGCGCCAGCAGTTGTCGAACCGGATCGACAAGTGCGGCGCCGGCGGGCGTCAACGACACGCTGCGGCGGGTGCGCTCGAAGAGCAGCGTTCCCAGTCGTTGCTCGAGCTGCTGGATCGCCTGCGTCAGCGGCGGCTGCGTGATGCTGAGCTGCGCGGCAGCACGGCCGAAGTGCAGCGTCTGCGCCAGCGTCAAGAACTGGCGCCAGACGCGCAACTCGATCGTCTGATCAGTGGCTGTCATCCGCGCAGCATATCAACAAGCGCTCTGATATCTATTGGACACTTGCCAGTCGGCACCGGATACTCTGCGCTCCGAAGGAGACCCACCATGACCGCACCGACCGACAAGAGCGCCGACAAAATCAATCGCCGTTCCGCCAACATCACCGAGGGCGTCGCGCGCGCGCCGAACCGCTCGATGTACTACGCGATGGGCTATGAGGAAGGCGACTTCAAGAAGCCGATGATCGGCGTCGCGAACGGCCACTCGACCATCACGCCGTGCAACTCCGGCCTGCAGAAGCTGGCCGACGCGGCCGTCGCGGGCATCGAGGCGGCCGGCGGCAACGCGCAGATCTTCGGCACGCCGACGATCAGCGACGGCATGGCGATGGGCACCGAGGGCATGAAGTACAGCCTGGTCTCGCGCGAGGTGATCGCCGACTGCATCGAGACCTGCGTCGGCGGCCAGTGGATGGACGGCGTGCTCGTCGTCGGCGGCTGCGACAAGAACATGCCCGGCGGCATGATGGGCATGCTGCGCGCCAACGTGCCCGCCATCTACGTCTACGGCGGCACGATCCTGCCGGGCCGCTACCAGGGCAAGGACCTGAACATCGTGAGCGTGTTCGAGGCCGTCGGCCAGTTCAGCGCCGGCAACATGAGCGAGGAAGACTTCTGCCAGATCGAGCGCCGCGCCATCCCCGGCACCGGCTCGTGCGGCGGCATGTACACCGCCAACACGATGAGTTCGTCGTTCGAGGCGCTGGGCATGAGCCTGCCGTTCTCGAGCACGATGGCCAACGTGCACGACGAGATCGTCGCGCACACCACCGAGGCGGCGCGGGTGCTGGTCGAGGCGGTCAAGAAGAACCTGAAGCCGCGCGACATCGTCACACGCAAGTCGCTGGAGAACGCGGTCGCGGTGATCATGGCGACCGGCGGTTCGACCAACGCGGTGCTGCACTTCCTGGCGATCGCGCATGCGGCCGGCGTCGAGTGGACGATCGACGATTTCGAGCGGGTGCGTCAGAAAGTGCCCGTGCTGTGCGACCTGAAGCCCTCGGGCCAGTACCTCGCCGTCGACCTGCACCGCGCCGGCGGCATCCCGCAGGTGATGAAGACGCTGCTGGCCGCCGGCCTGCTGCA
>JAZKIO010000137.1:0-4464 GCA_040384825.1 Pseudomonadota bacterium | reverse complement strand
CGTTCGTGTTCGAGAACAGCGAGCACGCCGCGTCGCTGTTCAACATGGAGCGCTCCGGCCACGTCTACAGCCGCATCTCCAACCCGACCAACGCGGTGCTGGAGGAGCGCGTCGCGGCGCTCGAGGGCGGCGCCGGCGCCATCGCCACCGCGAGCGGCCAGGCCGCCATGCACCTGGGGATCGCGACGATCGCCGGCGCCGGCTCGCACGTCGTGGCGTCGAGCGCGCTGTACGGCGGCTCTCACAACCTGTTGCACTACACGCTGTCCCGTTTCGGCATCGAGACGACGTTCGTGCGGCCCGGCGACATCGACGGCTGGCGCGCCGCCATCCGGCCGAACACCAGGCTGCTGTTCGGCGAGACGCTCGGCAACCCGGGGCTCGATGTGCTCGACATCCCGAGCGTCGCCGCCCTCGCCCACGACCACGGCCTGCCGCTGATGGTCGACTCCACCTTCACGACGCCCTGGCTGATGAAGCCGTTCGAGCACGGCGCCGATCTGCTCTTCCATTCGGCGACCAAGTTCCTCTCGGGCCACGGCACCGTGATCGGCGGCGTGCTGGTCGACAGCGGCCAGTTCAACTGGGCCGCGGCCCACGCGCGCCACGGCGGCTTCGCCGAACTGGCCCAGCCCTACGACGGCTTCCACGGCATGGTGTTCACCGAGGAGAGCAGCGTCGGCGCGTTCCTGCTGCGCGCGCGCCGCGAGGGCCTGCGCGATTTCGGCGCGTGCATGAGCCCGCACACCGCGTGGCTGATCCTGCAGGGCATCGAGACGCTGCCGCTGCGCATGGCGCGGCACATCGAGAACACGCGCAAGGTGGTGCAGTTCCTGGCCGGGCAGACGATGGTCGGCCGCATCGGCTACCCGGAACTCGAGACCCACCCCGACCACGCGCTCGCCAAGCGCCTGCTGCCGCGCGGCTGCGGCTCGATCTTCAGCTTCGACCTGAACGGCGCACGCGCCCAGGGCGTCGCGTTCATCGAGGCACTGAAGCTGTTCTCGCACCTCGCGAACGTGGGCGACTGCCGCTCGCTGGTGATCCACCCCGCCTCGACCACGCACTTCCGGATGGACGACGCGGCGCTCGCGCAGGCCGGCATCGGCGCCGGGACGATCCGGCTGTCGATCGGCCTCGAAGACCCCGATGACCTGATCGACGACCTGAAGCGCGCCTTGAAGGCCGCCGAAAAGGCGGGCGCGTGATGGAACTCGACGTCGTCACCCCTGAAGGCGCTGCGCGCGCCTACGCCTACACCGGCGGCAAGCCGTTCGACGCGGCGCTGCCCTGTGTGGTGTTCGTTCACGGCGCGCTGCACGACCACAGCGTCTGGACGCTGCTGGCGCGCTGGTTCGCGCACCACGGCCACGCGGTGCTGGCGGTCGACCTGCCCGGGCACGGCCGCAGCCGCGGCGCGCCGCTGGCCGACGTCGAACACCTGGCCGACTGGCTGATCGCGCTGCTGGACGCGGCCGGCGTCGCGCGCGCCGCGTTCGTCGGCCACAGCATGGGCTCGCTGATCGCGCTGGAGGCCGCGGGCCGCGCACCGGACCGCGCGAGCCGGCTCGTGATGGTCGGCACCGCCTACCCGATGAAGGTCTCGCCGGCGCTGCTGGCCACGGCGCGCGAGACGCCGCTGGCCGCGATCGACATGGTCAATGCGTTCTCGCACGCCGGCTTCGCGGCCAAGCCGTCGGCACCGGGGCCCGGCACCTGGCTGCACGGTGCCAACCGCGCGCTGATGCGGCGCGTGCAGGCCGCGCAGACCGGCGTCAACCTGTTCCACCACGACTTCCAGGCCTGCGACCGCTACGCCGGCGGGCTGGACGCCGCGGCGCGCGTGACCTGCCCCGCGCACCTCGTCCTCGGCGAGCGCGACCAGATGACCAGCCCGCGGCAGGCGCGCGAACTCGCGCAGGCGCTCCACGCCACGGTGCACACGGTGCCGGCCGGGCACGCGCTGATGTCCGAGGCGCCGGACGCGGTGCTCGCCGCGCTGCGCCGCGCGCTGGCCTGACCGACGCGCGCGAACCATGGTGGCCGCCGCCGACCCGCGCATCACGCACATCGAGCGCCTGGTGACGGCGATCGACCTGCCGATCGGCCGCTGGGACCGCGACGCGCGGCTGGTCTTCTGCAACGACCACTACCAGGCATGGGCCGGCCGGCCGCGCGAACAGTTGCTGGGCCGCACGCTGCAGGAGCTGTTCGGCGAGCCGGCCTGGGCCGCCGCCGCCGCGGCCTTCATGCAGGCCTTCGCCGGCCACACGCTCAGCTACCAGCGCCAGCTGACGCACGGGCCGACGCCGGGCCGCTGGGCGCGCATCCAGGTGTTCCCCGACGCGGACGCGAGCGGCACCGTCGAAGCGGTGTTCACGATCGCGACCGACATCCACGACGACGTGATCGCGCGCGAGGTGCTGACGGCGACGCAGAAGCGACTCGACCGCTTCACCGAGAACATCCCGTACCCGCTGACCTATGTGGACCACCAGTGCGTGCTGCGCTTCGTCAACAAGGCGTATTGCGAGGCGACACGCACGCGCCGCGAGGACCTGATCGGCCGCCACATCGGCGAGGCCCGCGGCGCGCGCCGCTGGGCCGAGCACGCGCCCTACTTCGAGCGCGCGCTGGCGGGCCAGGCGGTGCAGTACACCCGGCTCGTCGACGCGCTGCCGCAGGGCCCGCGCTGGATGCGCACCAGCTACGTGCCCGATCTCGACGAGGCGAGCGGTCGCATCGTCGGCCTGTACACCGTGACGGTCGACGTGCACGAGCTGACGGTCTCGCAGGAGAAGCTGAAGCGCCGGGTCGAACGCGACGGCCTCACCGACGTGCTGAGCCGGCGCACGATGATGGACCACGTCGAGGTCGCGCTGGCCGATGCCGAGCGGCAGCCGGTCGCGCTCTACTTCGTCGACCTGGACGGCTTCAAGGCCGTGAACGACCGGCTCGGCCACCGCGAGGGCGACGCGCTGCTGGTGGCGGTGGGCCGCGCGCTGCAGGTGGCGGTGCGCGCCGACGACGCCGTCGGCCGCTTCGGTGGCGACGAGTTCCTGGTGCTCGCGCCGGTGCGCGACAGCGAAGGCGCCCATGCGCTGGCGCTGCACATGCTGGCCGCCGTCACTTCCGTGACCGGCAGCGGGCCGCTCGCGGGCGTCGTCAGCGCGAGCATCGGCTACGCGCTCGCGCCGCGCGACACGCGGCACCCGCTGGCGCTGCTGCAGCTCGCCGACGACGCGATGTACGCCGCCAAGCGCAGCGGCAAGAACTGCGCGATGCACTGCGCCGCGATCGGATTCGAGTCGACGCGCTGAGCGCGCACGGGGCCCTGGGCGACGCGCCCGGTCACGCGGGCGCCGTGTCCTCGGTGTCCAGCAGTTCCTGCAGCGTCATCGTGTCGAACCCGGCGCGGCGCCACAGGCCGCGCGAGGTCTCGGTGGGCGTCAGCAGCATCAGGGCGATCAGCGGCTGCGCCGGCGTGCGCGCCGGATCGCACAGCAGCACGAAGCGCGGGTCGTCGGCCTCCTCGAGGAGGCCGATCCAGTCGAACTGGACCAGCGTCTCGAGGATCGGCTCGGTCTGCAGCGGATCGATCCGCAGGGTCTCGCCGAGCTGGCCCACGCTGAGGCCGCGCTCGCCGGCCGCGCGCGCGAAGGCCAGTTCGCGCAGCACCGCCAGTGCCAGCTGGAGCTTCGCGCCGGGCCCGTCGGGCCAGCGCTTCACGCGCAGCTGCAGGCTCGGCGCATACGCCGCGATCACCGCCCCGAGCAGCACCATCACCCAGGCCAGGTAGATCCAGATCAGCAGGATCGGCACCGCCGCCAGCGTGCCGTAGATCACCGTGTAGGTCGGCACGGTCTGCAGGTACCAGCCCAGCAGCTTCTTCGCGACCTCGATGCCGAACGCGGTGAACGCGCCGCCCGCGATCGCGTGGCGCCAGCGCACGTGGGTGTTGGGCACGTAGTGGAACAGGCCGGCAAAGGCCGCGACCAGCAGCAGGAACTCCAGCACCGCGAGCAGCAGCGCCAACCCGCCCGGCAGCACCGCGACGAAGCCCTTCGAGGCCGAGATCGCGTACGAGGTCAGGCTCAGGCTCACGCCGAGCACCAGCGGGCCGAGCGTGGCGGCCGACCAGTAGACGAGCACGCGCTGCGCGATCGGCCGCATCGCGCGCACTCGCCAGATGTTATTCAGCGTGCGGTCGATCGTCAGCATCAGCGCGAGCGCGGCCAGCACCAGCAGCACCAGGCCGACGCTGCCGACGCCCTTGGCCTTGCCGGCGAACTGGTTCAGCGCCTTCAGCACCTGGCTCGCGATGTCCTGCGGCACCAGCGTCTGCAGGAAATACTTCTGCAGCGACTCCTGGAAGCTGGCGAACATCGGGAAGGCCGAGAACACCGCGAGCATCACGGTCAGCAGCGGCACCAGCGAGATCAGCGTCGTGAAGGTCAGGCTGCT
>JAZKIO010000136.1:0-5613 GCA_040384825.1 Pseudomonadota bacterium | reverse complement strand
CCGACAGCATGAGCCGCGCCGTCAATGTGCCGACCTACATCGCCGACGTGATCGTCTCGGTCTCGCTGCTGAGCATGCTGGTTGCCACGCTCGCGGCGCAGTACCGCGTGGTGTTCGCGAGGAGCGCAGCGCATGCTCGCTGAAATCGCCGAGCTGCTGCTGAGCGCGCCGTTCTGGGTCGCGGTGCTGCGCATCGCGACGCCGCTGATCCTGGGCACGCTCGGCGTGTTGCTGTGCGAGCGCGCCGGCGTGCTCAACCTCGGCATCGAGGGGATCATGGTCGCGGGCGCGTTCGCCGGCTGGCTCACGGTGTACCAGGGCGGCGGCTTGTGGACGGGCGTGGCGGTCGCAGCACTCGTCGGCGCGGGGTTCGGGCTGCTGCACGGGGTGCTGACGGTCACGCTGTCGCTGTCGCAGCATGTCTCCGGTCTCGGCATCACGCTGTTCGCCACCAGCCTGGCGAGCTACGCCTACCGCGTCGGCTTCCCCAAGGTCGAGAGCCCGCCGACGGTGCAGCCGTTCACCGCGATGGAGTGGCTGCCGATCCCGGTGCTGAACGCGCAGACGCCGCTCACGCTGCTCGCGCTGGGGCTCGTGCCGGCGATCGGCTGGCTGCTCTACCGCACGCCGCTCGGCCTGGCGCTGCGCACCGTCGGCGAGAACCCGGCCGCGGCCGAAGGCCAGGGCTTGAGCGTGGCGGCGCTGCGCATCGGCGCGATCGCGGCGGGCTCGGCGCTGATGGGCGTGGCCGGTTCGTTCCTCACGCTCGCGGCGTTCAACGCGTTCTACTTCAACATGGTGAACGGGCGCGGCTGGGTGTGCGTGGCGCTGGTCGTGTTCGCGTCGTGGCGGCCCGGCAAGGCGCTGCTCGGCGCGCTGCTGTTCGCGGTGTTCGACGCGCTGCAGTTGCGGCTGCAGCAGTCCGGCACCGGGTTGTTCGGGTTCGCGGTGCCGTACCAGGTCTACCTGATGCTGCCGTATCTGCTGTCGATCGCCGCGCTGGTGCTGGTGGCGCGCCGCGCGGCCTATCCGCAGGCCTTGATGAAGCCCTATCGGAAGGGCGAACGCTGACCGGTCACTTGAACGGGTTGGCGGTCGCGAACCACAGGCCGATGCCGGTCGCGATGATGAACGCGCCGTCGAGCACGCCGACCAGCAGGAACACCTTGTTCTGCAGCGGCTCCATCAGCTCCGGCTGCCGCGCCGAGGCTTCGAGGTATTTGCTCCCGAGCAGCCCGACGCCGAGACACGAGCCGATCGCGCCGAGGCCGATCATGTGGCTGACGCCGAGGGGGAGGAGGTCGATGCCGTTCATGGTGATTCCTTTGGTTGGGAAGCTGCGTTGGTTGCATCTTCTCGTTCCTGGATCACGGTGGCGATGACCTGTCAGGTCATGGGTGGAGCGTGATCAGGCCGGCGGGGCACTCCGCTCCGCGAATGTCCCCCGCCGCCGGCCGGCGGCTCCTCCTTTATTTCGCTCCGCGGAGTGCCCCGCCGGCCTGATCTGCGACGACTTGTGTTTCGGCGGCAGTACTCCGACGGTTGCAGCCGAGGAGGGCGGGTGGCCCATGGAGCGAAGTAAAGGAGGAGAGTCGGGCGCAGCCCGAGTCGGGGGACATGAGCGCAATGGGCCACCCGTCCTCCTCGGCACGAGAGGGCCTTCAGGTCACGAAAAAGGTCAGATCCGCAGCGCCGTCGCCAGCCGGTCGATCCGGCGCTTGAGCACGTCGATCCAGCCGGGTTCGGCGTGGGTGCGGTCCTGCGCGGCGATCATCAGCACGGCCATCACGCCGATCAGCGCGGCGCCGAACAGCCAGAGCGCGGTGCCGAGCACGAAGTCGATCGAGACCGTGCCACTCCAGGGCCGGGCGATGCCGAGAAAGGCGCAATACAACCACAGGCAGTTGGACAGCGCGACCGGCACCGCCACGCGCAGGAAATCGCGCGGCTTCCAGCGGGCCACGCGGCGACCGCGGGCCAGGCCGGGGAAGGTGTAGCGGTGCAGCACGAACGCGTTGATCGTCAGCAGGGCGACGAGCACCAGCTTGCCCTGCAGCTTGGGGTTGCCGCTCAGGTAGCCGGGATCGTCGGCGATGCCGAGCGCGATGAGTGCGCCGCCGGTGGCGATCAGCACCATCAGGGCGATCGTGATCAGGCGCATCACGTAGGGGTTGGGCGGTGCGATGCGCACGCGGTCGTCGGCCAGCCGGCGCAGCAGCCGGATGTCGGTGGCGACGATCGCCCCGAGTGCCAGGCTGGTGCCGAGCAGGTGGGCGAACAGGAGGAGGAGCTTGAACACGGAAGAGGGCGAGCGCCTGTGGCCTGGACTCGAAGGGATTCTGCGTTTCCGGGCGGCGCGCCGATCGCTGGAAGTGCCGTGTGATTCCGGCCCTTTGTGCAAAGATTGGCAGATGCAGGATCCCCAGCCCCTTCTGTTGCGCGGCGCGTCGCTGGTCGATGGCCGGACCGGCCAGGACGTGCTGGTGCGCGCCGGCCGCATCGCCACGATCGGCCCCGCCCTGGTGGCGCCGGCCGACGCGCGGGTCATCGACGCCGGCGGCTGGCTGCTCGCGCCGCCCTTCGTCGACCCGCACTTCCACATGGACGCGACGCTCAGCTACGGCCTGCCACGCGTCAACGCCAGCGGCACGCTGCTGGAGGGCATCGCGCTGTGGGGCGAGCTCAAGCCCGAGCTGACGCAGCAGGCGCTGGTCGAGCGCGCGCTGCAGTACTGCGACTGGGCGGTGGCGAAGGGGCTGCTGGCGATCCGCACCCATGTCGACGTCTGCGACGATCGCTTGCTCGCGGTGGAAGCCTTGCTGCAGGTGAAGGGGGCGGTCGCGCCCTACCTCGACCTGCAGCTCGTCGCGTTCCCGCAGGACGGTGTGCTGCGATCGCCGACTGCGCTGGCCAACCTGAAGCGTGCGTTGGACCTGGGCGTGGACGTGGTCGGCGGCATCCCGCACTTCGAGCGCACGATGGCCGATGGCGCCGAGAGCGTGCGCATCCTGTGCGAGCTGGCCGCCGAGCGCGGCCTGCGCGTCGACATGCACTGCGACGAAAGCGACGACCCGCTGTCGCGCCATGTCGAGACGCTGGCCTTCCACACCCACCGGCTCGGGCTGCACGGCCGCGTCACCGGCTCGCACCTCACGTCCATGCACTCGATGGACAACTACTACGTGAGCAAGCTGCTGCCGCTGATGCGCGAGGCGCAGCTCCACGCGATCGCGAACCCGCTGATCAACATCACGCTGCAGGGCCGGCACGACACCTACCCCAAGCGCCGCGGCATGACCCGCGTGCCCGAGCTGATGGCGGCCGGCGTCAACGTCGCGTTCGGCCACGACTGCGTGATGGACCCGTGGTATTCGCTCGGCTCGGGCGACATGCTCGAGGTCGCGCACATGGGCCTGCACGTCGCGCAGATGACCTCGCAGGCAGGCATGCGGGCCTGCTTCGACGCGGTGACGGTCAATGCGGCGCGGGTCATGGGGCTGGCGGACTACGGCGTCGAGGTCGGCTGCCACGCCGATTTCGTGCTGCTGCAGGCGCGCGACCCGGTCGAGGCGATCCGCCTGCGCGCGCAGCGCCTGCTGGTGGTGCGGCGCGGGCGCGTGGTGGCCGAGTCCCCGGCCGCATCGGCCGCGCTGCACCTGCCCGGCCGGCCGCAGAGTGTGGACTGGACGCTACGTCGCTGAGGCAGCGTGCACGGGACGCCCCGCTAAAATGGGGCAGAGCCACCAGTGTGGCCACAGGGACGGCTCTCCATGAAACTCATTGGTTCTCTCACCAGCCCGTACGTGCGCAAGGTGCGCATCGTCATGGCCGAGAAAAAGCTCGACTACCAGCACGAGCTCGAAGACGTGTGGGCGAACGACAAGATCATGAAGTCGAACCCGCTGGGCAAGGTGCCGTGCCTGGTGCTGCCGGGCGGCGAGGCGATCTTCGATTCGCGCGTGATCGTCGAGTACCTCGACACCCGCTCGCCGGTCAGCCGGCTGATCCCCGAGGGCAGCCGCGAGCGCATCGAGGTGCGCACCTGGGAGGCGCTGGCCGACGGCGTGCTGGACGCCGCGATCCTCGCGCGCCTGGAGCAGACCTGGGCCGGCCGCACCGACGCGCAGCGCAGCCCGGCGTGGATCGAGCGCCAGATGCACAAGATCGATGTCTCGCTCGACGCGATCAGCACCGGCCTGGCCGACAAGCCGTGGTGCACCGGCATCCACCTGTCGCTGGCCGACATCGCGGTCGGCTGCGCGCTCGACTACATGAGCTTCCGCTTCCCGCAGGTGGACTGGCGGGCCCGGCACGCCAACCTGGCCAAGCTGGCCGACAAGCTCGCGGCGCGCGCCAGCTTCGCCGACACCCGCCCGCCCGGCACCTGAGTCATTCCGGTCCGGCCGCGGCCGGGCGCGGGCGCAGGTCGAGATGCAGCTTGCGGTAGATGCCGCGCAGCATCAGGCCGACCTGCTGATGCGTCATCTGCGCGCCGCGCGCGACATCGGCCATCGACGCGCCCGAGCCGATCGCGTGCAGCAGCTTCACCTCCTCCTCGAGCAGCGGGTGCGCACCGGTGCGCAACTGCATCGTCAGCAACTGCGCGACCCGCGCGTCCATCGGTGATTCGCCGGCCAGCATGCGCTGCATCCGCAGCAGCAGATCGGGCCCGACATGGCCGGCCAGCGCATAGCCGTCGGCGCCGTGGCGCAGGGTGTGCATCAGGTGCGGGTCGCGCAGCGAGGGCGTCAGCGCCAGCACGTGCGAGCGGCGCGGCCGCAGTTCGTCGAGCAGGTTGACGAGCGGGCCGTCGGGCAGCCGGACGTCGGCGACGATCAGGTCCGGCAGCCGCCGTTCGAGGGCCGCGCGGGCCCCGGCGAGTGAGCCGACCGCATCGCTGATGGCGAGGGTGGAGTCGGTGCCGGCGAGGCGGCTGATCTCGGCGCGGGTGATGACGTCGAGGACGATGAGAAGGATGCTGGACATGAACGCTCGTCGCGTGAATCGAGGAGCGAATTGTTCCGAGCCGACCCGTTTTGCGCATCCCGCGGGCCGTGTGCGGGCGCTGCCGACGCCGCTTGTCGGAAGTGCGCTGACACGCTGTGAACTGGGGACACATTCATGCGCCGGCGGCGCATCGAACGGGCGTCTCTAACGCTGGTTCGCCACCCCGAAGCTCGAGGCCTGGGCCATCGGCCAGTAGAGCCGGAACACCTGCTGCGACATCTCGCCGCGCAGCAGCTCGCCGGGCTGCACGAACGGCATCAGCGTGGCGAGCAGCTTCACGCTCTGCTCGGCGGTGCGGCGCACGATGTGCGACGCGGTGATGTGGCTCGGGTCCGGCAGGCCGGCGGCCTGCACCAGCTCCTTCAACGCCATCAGCGTGTTCTGGTGGAAGTGGTAGACGCGCTCGGCCTTCGTCGGCACCACCAGCGCGCGCGAGCGCTGCTCGTCCTGCGTCGCGACGCCGGTGGGGCAGTGGCCGGTGTGGCAGCTCTGCGCCTGGATGCAACCGAGCGAGAACATGAAGCCGCGCGCCGAGTTGCACCAGTCGGCGCCGAGCGCGAGCATGCGCGCGATGTCGAACGCGCTGACGACCTTGCCGGCGCAACC
>JAZKIO010000135.1:0-51863 GCA_040384825.1 Pseudomonadota bacterium | reverse complement strand
ACGTCAACGACCTGAGCACGTTGACGAAAGAGCCCCACCGTTGCAGCGAAGGCGCGCCCGGGTGCGCTGCGCCGCGCCTGGGAGGCGTCGAGCAGCGCAGGGCGTGTGGCCGCGCGCGCAGCGCGCTTCGTCAACTGACTTCGGAGCGACTGTCTGAACGCAGCGACCGCAGGTCGCGAAGTGAGTTGGCGACGAGGCCACACGACCGAGCAGCGCAGAGCAGTCATCGCGCAGCGATGACCGCCTCCGTGGCGCGGCGCAGCGCACCCGGGCGTGCCTTCGCCGCTCCGACCTTGAACCGGATCACGCGCCCATGAGCACCTTGTCCATTCAAGGTGTCGGAAGAACGTTCCCAGGCGTCAACGGCGGCAAGCCGACCCTGGCCCTGCAGCCGACGAGCCTCCAAGTCGCTCACAACGACTTCATCACCGTGCTCGGCCCCTCGGGCTGCGGCAAGTCGACGCTGCTGCGCATCGTCGCCGGGCTCGACACGCCGACGGTCGGGCAGGTGCTGCTCGATGGCGAACCCGTCACCGGCCCCGGTGCCGACCGCGGCATGGTGTTCCAGAGCTACACGCTGTTCCCGTGGCTCACGGTGCGCGAGAACATCTGCTTCGGTCTGAAGCAGAAGGGCATGGCAGCCGGCGCGCAGGCCGAGATCGCGGCGCGCTTCATCGCGGAGGTCGGGCTGACGGGCTTCGAGTCGCACTACCCGAAGCAGTTGTCAGGCGGCATGCAGCAGCGCGTCGCGCTGGCCCGCGCGCTCGCCAACGACCCGAAGATCCTGCTGCTCGACGAGCCGTTCGGCGCGCTCGACAACCAGACCCGCGCGCTGATGCAGGAGCTGCTGCTGTCGATCTGGGAGCTGCACAGGAAGACCGTGCTGTTCGTGACCCACGACATCGACGAGGCGATCTTCATGGCGAACCGCTGCGCGGTGTTCAGCGCCCGCCCCGGCCGCATCAAGAACGAGCTGCAGATCGACCTGCCGTACCCGCGGCACTACACGGTGAAGACGACGGCGCGCTTCTCGGAACTGAAGGCGCAGGTCACGGAGGACATCCGCGTCGAGACCCTGCGCGCAGTGCAAATGGAAAAGTAGGTCGTGCCCGCCAGCTACAGACCAACCTCGACCAGCGCGGTCGCCGCCTCGATGTCCGGCGCCATCAGCCGGTCGACGCTCAAGTGCTCGACCTTCTCACGCAGCCGCGCCAGCTGCGCCTCCAGCGCATCCGATGAGCGCAGCGGCCGGTGGAACTCGATCGCCTGCGCCGCGCACAGCCACTCGATGGCGACCACCGCGGCGGTGTTGTCCAGCATCGCGTGCAGGCGCCGCGCGGCGAACGTTGCCATCGAGACGTGGTCCTCCTGGTTGGCCGAAGTCGGCAGCGAGTCGACGCTGGCCGGATGCGCGAGCGACTTGTTCTCCGACGCGAGCGCGGCCGACGTGACCTGCGCGATCATGAAGCCCGAGTTCAGGCCGCCGTGCTCGATCAGGAAAGCCGGCAGGCCCGAGATGCCCGCGTCCATCAGCATCGCCGTGCGGCGCTCGGCGAGCGCGCCGATCTCGGCGATCGCCAGCGCGAGGTTGTCGGCGGCGAACGCGACCGGCTCGGCGTGGAAGTTGCCGCCGGACAGCGCCTCCTTCGTGTCCGAGAACACGAGCGGGTTGTCGGACACGCCGTTCGCCTCGATCAGCAGGATGCCCCAGGCATGGTCGATCTGGTCGAGGCAGGCGCCCATCACCTGCGGCTGGCAGCGCAGGCAGTACGGGTCCTGCACGCGGTCGCAGTCGAGGTGCGAGGCACGCAGCGGGCTGCCGGCCAGCCACTCGCGGTAGCGGGCGGCGACCGCACGCTGCCCGCGCTGGCCGCGCACCGCGTGGATGCGGTCGTCGAACGGCGTGTCCGAGCCCTTCGCGGCGTCGACCGTCATGGCGCCGATCGCGACCGCGGTGTCGAAGACGCGGCGCAGGCGCTGCACGGCGCGGATCGCCAGCGCGGTCGACGCCTGCGTGCCGTTCAGCAGGGCCAGGCCTTCCTTCGGGCCGAGCTGCAGCGGCGCCAGGCCGGCGTGCGCGAGCGCCTGCGCGGCCGGCATCCGCACGCCGCCGACGAACGCCTCGCCGACGCCGATCAGCACGCCCGCCAGGTGGGCGAGCGGCGCCAGATCGCCGGAGGCGCCGACCGAGCCCTTCTCGGGCACGACCGGCAGCACGTCGGCGTTCAACAGCGCGAGCAGCGCGTCGATCACCTCGGGCCGCACGCCCGACACGCCGTGCGCGAGGCTCGCCGCCTTCAACAGCAGCATCAGCCGCACGACCGGCGCCGCGAGCGGCTGGCCGACGCCGGCGCTGTGCGAGAGCACGAGGTTCTTCTGCAGCTGCGCGAGGTCGTCGTCGGCGATGCGCGTCTGCGCCAGCTTGCCGAACCCGGTGTTGATGCCGTAGACCGCCGCGTGCTGCGCGACCAGCTCGCGCACCGTGGCGACGCTGGCCTCGATGCCGGCACGCGCCGACGCATCGATCGCCCAGCGCGCGCCGCCGACGGCGGCCTGCTCCAGCAGCGCCGCATCGAGCCGACCGGGAACGATGGTGTGCGGCTGCGGCGTCTGTTCCATGGGGTCGAACTCCAAAGTGGTCTAGACAACTTTAGCATGCACGACCGTAGAATGCGGCGATGAAATCACCCGCCGCGGCGACCCGCACGCTGCCTTACGCGACCGTCAAGGCGGCGCTGCGCGAGCGCATCGCGCAAGGCGGGTGGGAGCCGGGCGTGCGCCTGCCGTCCGAGCGCGAGCTGGTTCAGGAGTTCGGCTGCGCGCGCATGACGGTGCAGCGCGCGCTGCGCGAGCTGGAAGAAGAGGGCCTGATCGAACGCCGCCAGGGCTCCGGCTCGTACGTGGCCGAACTGCACCCGATCTCCAACCTGCTGCAGGTGCGCGACATCCACGAAGAGATCCGCGAGCGTGGCCACACCCATGCGACGCGCGTCGTCGGCGTGGTGCGCGAGCGGGCCGACGCGCGCACCGCCGCGGCCATGCGCCTGACCAAGGGCGCGCCGGTCTACCGCGTTCAGCTGGTGCATCTGGAGAACGGCGTGCCGATCCAGCTCGAGGACCGGCACGTCAACCCGGCCCTCGCGCCCGACCTGCTGGCGCGCGATTTCACTCGGGTCACGCCGTCGTTCGTGCTGTTCGAGCACGCGCCGCTGACCGAAGCGGAGCAGGTCGTCGAGGCGGTGCTCGCGAACGCTGAGCAGGCGACGTTGCTCGACGTGGCGGAGGGCAGCGCGTTGCTGATGGTCTCGCGGCGCACCGTGTCGCAGGGCACCGTGGCCTCGGTCGCGCGGCTGTATCACCCCGGTTCGAGATACCGCCTGATCGGCCGCTTCTCCGTCTAGGAGAACCGAGCGTTCACAATCCGGGCATGACGCCCAAAGAAACGCCCCCGTCGACCGCCGCGCGCGCCCACGATCTGACCGACGCCGAGTTCGCCGAGCTCGACGACCTGCTGCTCGAGACCCCCGAGCCGCTCGAGCCGCTCGACGCGGTCATGCTCGACGGCTACCTGTGCGGCGTGATCGTGCAGCCGGTGCTGCTCGAACCCGCGACCTGGCTCGCCCACGTCTTCGATTTCGACGGCCGCCCGCTGCCGGACGAAGTGAATCAGGAATGGCTGGCCCGCACCACCGCGCTGATCATGCGCCGCCACGCCGCGCTGAACCGCGCGATCGTCGAGGACGGCTGGTTCGACCCGCTGGTGCTGGAGTTCGACGAGGAGCACCCGCGCGAGCCGGTGCCCGAGGGCGAGATCGACCACATGGCCGGGCTGAGCCCGGTCTCGCAATCGCTGATGCCGTGGGTCGCCGGCTTCCACCACGCCGCCGAGACCTTCCCCGATCTGGCCGAGATGCCCGACGATGCAGTGATGGCCGCGCTGGCGCGCCTGTACCGCCACCTGCCGGTCGAGGACGACGAGCAGCGCGAACTCGTCGCCCTGCTTGACCGCGAGCACCCGCTCGCGACGCTCGACGACGCGATGGAAGAGCTCGTCGTCACGATCGCCGACCTGCAGGACCTGACCGCCGAGCAGCGCTACAAGGTCGAGACCGTCAAGCGCGAGACGCCGAAGGTCGGCCGCAACGAGCCCTGCCCGTGCGGCAGCGGCAAGAAGTTCAAGCAGTGCCATGGGGCGAGCTGAGGACCTGAACTGCCGCGATGCGCCTGCAGCTGCTGTCTGACCTGCACCTGGAGCACGACCCGACGTTCCAGCCCGAAGCGGCGCCGGACGTCGACGTGCTGGTCCTGGCGGGCGACATCGGCTCGTACCAGGCCGGCTCGCGCCTGCAGGAGGACGATTTCGGGCTCGGCCGCTTCTCGCCGCTGCGCCCGGGCGCGCGCTGGCCGGTCGTGCTCTACGTCCCGGGCAACCACGAGTTCGACGGGCTGGATTTCGACGTGACCACCGCCCGCCTGAAGCGCCTGTGCGCCGAGCTCGGCATCACCTGGCTCGAGCGCGAGACCGTGACGCTCGGCCGGGTGCGGTTCATCGGCACCACGCTGTGGAGCGACTTCGACGCGCTCGCCAGCGCCGCGACCAAGCCGGCCGAGCAGGCCAAGCGGCGCGACAAGGCCTTCCGCGCCGCCAACTTCTACCTGCGCCGCTTCACCACCCTGCGCGACGGCGAGCCGATGATGGCCGAGGCCATCCGCGGGCTGTCGCTCGAATGTCAGGCGTGGCTCCGGTCCGCACTGGCCCAACCGTTCGACGGCCGCACCGTGGTCGTCACGCACTTCGCGCCCAGCCTGCGCAGCGCCGATCCGCGCTACGGGCTGACACCCGGCACCGCGGGCTTCTGCAATGCGCTGGACGACTGGCTGCCGCAGGCCGATCTTTGGCTCCACGGCCACCTGCACTGCGCCAACGACTACCTGGCGCAGGGCGTGGCGGGCGGGCAGCCGTACAGCTGCCGCGTCGTCGCCAACCCGCTGGGCTATGCGGACAAGGGCGAGCAGCGCGCCTTCCGCCCCGATCTGGTGATCGAGCTGCCCGGCTGATCCGGGCTGGCGTCAGCCGGCGGCAGCCGGTGCGCCGGCCAAGCCGCGAAAGCAGGTCGAAAGCAGCAGCTCGACGATCCGCTCGTCGGTGAAGTTAGCGCTCGCCTTCAGCACACCCGAGACAGGATCACAGGCACGTGCGTAGATGGTGTAGAGGATGACCTCGGGCGGGAGCGCCGGGTCCAGGTCGCCGGCCGCCTGCGCCGCGAGGATCCACTCGCCGAGCAGGTCGCTCACCTGCATCACCCGGTCCAGGTAGTCGCGGTTGGCCATGAGCGCGCTGCGCAAGGCGGAGTTCTGCGCCGGCAGCGAGGGCATCTCGCCCGCGAGCTGCGCCTGCATGGCCCAGCGCGTCACGGCCTCGAGCCGTTCGCGGGCGCTCGTCGCGGCGTCGCGCTGGAGCGTCTCGATCAATTCGAGCGCCCGGTCGAGCACGCCGATCATGGCCGCGGCGGCGAGATCTTCCTTCGACTTGAAATGCTTGTAGAGGCTGGCCTTGGCGATGCCGACCTCGGCCGCGACCGCGTCGACGGTCATCGCCTCGAAGCCCTTCTCGGCCAGCAGACGGTTGACCGCCTCGACGATCGCCCGCTCGCGCGCGATCAACACCTGTTCCCGGAATGAGCCTCGCGCCATGGGCTGGATTCTAGGCGGCCCGGCAACACATGGAACGCGCCAGTCGCGGAGCGACCGACAAGTTCACATTGAGCGGTCAGAGCCCGGTGCGGCGCGTCAGGCGGTGTTCCCAGGGCAGCGGCGCGGCCGCCGCCGTGTCGAGCACCGGCGCATCGCATGCGGCGAGCCCGTCGAAGCTCGCATCGAGCCCGAAGGCCGTGCCCATGTCGGCCGGGTCGGCGCCACCCGCCGCGGCAGGGGGCGAAGACTTCAGCGTGGACGACAACCAGGAAAGACTCGTGGACCAGTTCATCGCGACCTCCCGCGTGACCTTTGATGTGCAATCAGTGTGCAATTGTTTTCGGCGCGTGAAGCGCCGAACTGAGGCCGAGTTCGGTCGCAGTTGGCATCGCCGCCGTGCGCGCGCGTTGCGCGCGGCACCGGTGGTGTCCGATCCGTTGCTTGACGGGTGGCGTGAAGCTTGCAAGCCGCCTATGGTTATCGGTGCAGCCCGGCACACATCCGCCGGGCACATCGCCACCGGGGAGCCGATCATGATGCTGGACAGCCGCAAGACGCTGGTGTGGGTCACCATTACCGCCGCGGTGTGCAGCGCGATCTGGTTGAGCGCGACCGACGGCAGCATCCCGCGCCTCGGGGCCGCGCCCGGGGCGGGCGAGGCGCGCACGAAACCGTCGCTGCTGCTCCAGCGCAGCACGCCTGCACCTGGCGCCAACCACCCCGCGCGCTGAGTCCACGCCCGGCGCAATGGCAGGGCGGATGCGGTCTAATCCGGGTTGATCCGCCACGCGGCCGCGGCCGCGCGCGCTCCACCCCGAACCGAAGGACCGCCATGTACTCCGACGTCAAGCTTTTCATCAACGGTGAATGGACCACCGGCTCGTCCGGCAAGAGCGAGCCGATCGTCAACCCGGCCACCGGCCAGGTGCTCGCCCGCCTCGCCCACGCCGGCACCGCCGATCTGGACGAGGCCCTGCACGCCGCCGACAAGGGCTTCAAGGTCTGGCGCAAGGTCTCGGGCTTCGAACGCTCGAAGCTGCTGCGCAAGGCCGGCGACATCATCCGCAGCCGCGCCGACGAGATCGCCGCGCTGATGACGCAGGAGCAGGGCAAGCCGCTCGCCGAGGCGAAGATGGAGACGATGCTCGCCGGCGACATCATGGACTGGTTCGCCGAGGAGGCGCGCCGCACCTACGGCCGCATCGTCCCGGCGCGCGCCGACGGCGTGATGCAGCTGGTCGTGAAGGAGCCGGTCGGCCCGGTCGCCGCGTTCACGCCGTGGAACTTCCCGATCAACCAGGCGGTGCGCAAGGTCTCGGCCGCGCTCGCGGCCGGCTGCTCGGTCATCCTGAAGGGGCCGGAAGAGACGCCCGCGAGCGTCGCCGCACTGGTCAAGGCGTATGCCGACGCGGGCCTGCCGGCCGGCGTGCTGAACCTGGTCTGGGGCGTGCCGTCGGAGATTTCCGAGTACCTGATCCCGAGCCCGGTGATCCGCAAGATCACCTTCACCGGCTCCACGCCGGTCGGCAAGAAGCTGGCCGCGCTCGCCGGCCAGCACATGAAGCGCATCACCATGGAGCTGGGCGGCCACGCGCCGGCGATCGTGTTCGGCGACGCCGATGTCGACACCGCAGTGAAGCAGCTCGCGGCTTCCAAGTTCCGCAATGCCGGGCAGGTCTGCATCGCGCCGACGCGGTTCCTGGTGCATGAGTCGGTCTACGAGCGCTTCACCGAGGGCTTCGTCAAGGCCGCCAACGCGATCAAGGTCGGCGACGGCATGAACGCCGAGTCGCGCATGGGCGCGCTGGCCAACTCCCGCCGGATCGAGGCGATGCAGATGTTCGTGGACGACGCCGTCGCCAAGGGCGCGAAGCTGCTGACCGGCGGCCAGCGCATCGGCAGCACCGGCAACTTCTTCGAGCCGACCGTGCTCGGCCACGTGCCGGCCAGCGCGCGGATCATGAGCGAAGAGCCGTTCGGCCCGATCGCGCCGATCGTCCCGTTCAGCTCGTTCGACGAGGTCGTGGCCGAGGCGAACCGCCTGCCGTTCGGGCTGGCCTCGTACGCCTACACCCGCTCGTCGAAGACCGTGCAGGCCATCGGCGCGGCGATCGAAAGCGGCATGGTCACGATCAACCACGTCGGCTTCGCGCTGCCCGAGCTGCCGTTCGGCGGCATGAAGGATTCGGGCTACGGCTCGGAGGGCGGCACCGAGGCGATCGAGGCCTACCTGAATACCAAGCTGATCACCCAGTTGGGCGTGGAGTAAGCAGCGGGTTCAGGGCGCGGCGACGTACTTGTTGCCGTTCGCCTTGTACTTGGCCACCGCCTGCTTCAGGTCGGTGTACTCCTCACACGGCAGGCGGCAGACCTTGTCGAGCGCGGCCAGGCGCTCCTCGGCCTGCGCGAGCTTGCCGGTCATCAGGTACAGCTCGCCGGAATATTCGAGCGCGCCTCGGTGCTTCGGGTCCAGCCGCAGCGCCTCGTCGTAGAACTTCTCCGCGGCGGCCACATCCGGCGCTGACCCCTTGCGCAGGCTGTAGCCCATCAGGTTGTTCCAGTCGGCGCTGCCGGTCTCGTTGACCTTCTTCAGCTCATCGATCGCGCCGCTCCAGTTCTTCTTGGCGATCTGGGTGCGCGCCGGCGCGAGCGGGTCGGCCTTGGCGGGCGCGGTATCGGCCGCGTGGGCGCCGCTGAACAGAGCAAGCGCCAGCAGCGCCACCGCTGCGGGAGTGAAAGGGATTCGCATGGGTACCTTCGGGTTGAACGACATCAGCGCGCAGCGTCGCATCATTGCGCGTGCCATGCAAGCCGCCGCCCGGCTCGGTCAGTAGAATCGCGCCCCCGCCCCACCGCCGTCGCCGGCAACGCCCCATGTTCTGCGCCATCGACTTCGGCACCTCCAATTCCGCGATCGCGATCCCCGCCGCCGCCGGCGCGATGCGCCTGGTCGAGCTCGAGCCCGGCCACGCGACGATGCCGACCGCCGTCTTCTACTTCGTCGAAGGGCCGGAACTCGACGGCCCGCCGCGCGCGTTCGGCCGCGCCGCCGTGGCCGCATACGTGGACGGCCTCGACGGCCGCCTGATGCGCTCGATGAAGAGCATCCTCGGCAGCAACCTGATCGACCAGACCACCGACGTGGGTGGCGGCCGCGGCGCCAAGTACCTCGACATCGTCGCCGGCTACCTCAAGCACCTGAAGGGCCGCGCCGAGGCGCAGGCCGGCGCGCCGATCCGCCGCGCGGTGCTCGGCCGGCCGGTGTTCTTCGTCGACGACGACGCGGCGCGCGACGCGCAGGCGCAATCGGCGCTCGAAGCGGCCGCGCGGCAGGTCGGCTTCGACGAGATCCAGTTCCAGTACGAGCCGATCGCCGCCGCGTTCGACTACGAGCGCAGCGTCGACCGCGAGCAGGTCGTGCTGGTCGTGGACATCGGCGGCGGCACCTCCGACTTCTCGGTCGTGCGCGTCGGCCCGCAGCGCATCGACGTGCTCGACCGCAAGGGCGACATCCTCGCCAACCACGGCGTCCACGTGGCCGGCACCGATTTCGACCGCCGCATCGAGCTCGCGGCGATCCTGCCGCAGTACGGCTACGGCGCCTACGGCCCGAGCATCGCCGGCGCGCCGGCCCGCGAGGTGCCGAGCGGCGTCTACTTCGACCTCGCGACCTGGCACCTGATCAACACCGTCTACGGCCCCGGCCGCGTCGCCGAGCTGCGCGGCATGCGCAGCTTCTACGGCGACCCGAAGCACCACGAGCGGCTGATGGTCGTCGTCGACGAACGCCTCGGCCACGAGCTGATGGCGCGCGCCGAGCAGGCCAAGATCGACGTGGCCGACGGCGGCGCGACCACGATCGACCTGAGCCACACCGAGCGCCACCTCGCCGCCGCGCTGACCGAGCAGCAGGCGGTCGACGCGATCGAGGCCGACATCGCGCGCATCGTCGGCGCGGCCCGCGAAGCGGTCGCGCAGGCCGGGCTGCGGCCCGATCAGGTGGACGCGCTCTACTTCACCGGCGGCTCCACCGGCCTGCGACTGCTGGCCGACCGCATCGCCGCGGCGTTCCCGTCAGCGCAAGTCGCACGCGGCGACCGCTTCGCCAGCGTCGCGACAGGGTTGGGGCTGCACGCGCAGCGGTGGTTCGGGCGCGGGTAAAAGAAGATCACGATCTCGAGCGCTGGGCCTTGCAGTCGAACGAGTCGTCCCACTCCAGCTTGCCCATCAGGTCGACCAGCCGCTTCTGGTTGCGACGAGCAATGAACTCCTGCAGCGCCTTGGTGACAACCGCTTCCCTTGTTCGCTCGTCGCTGACGGCGACTGCGCGCTCAAGCAGATCGAAATCGATTGCCAGCTTGACCAAGTGTCAGTCCTATAGCTGCGTCGGCGAGAGGCGCATGAGCGCGAGCGCCCCGAGGAATGCAACCCCGCTGAGTGCGGCGAAGATGTGCCACAAGCTGCCCTCGCGGAGTTGCTCAACGAGCTGCTTCCAACTCTGGCGAGTTTGCCCACTGCGCCAGTAGATGACTGCCGAAGATACGGCAAATGCCAGCAAGGCAGCGTAGCCAAAGAGAAAGACTGACAAGCGCGTCTCCTGATCGGCCTGGATGCCATTCAGCCGGCCAGCACCGCCGCCATCGCCACCGCCGTCGCCTCGACATTCCCGCTGTTCAACCCGGCCACGCAGATGCGACCCGAGCGCACCATGTACACGCCGTACACCTCGCGGAGCTGGTCGACCTGCGCGGTCGTCATGCCGGTGTAGCTGAACATGCCGTGCTGGGTCAGGAAATAGCCGAAGTCGCGGCCCGGCACCTTGGCGGCGAGCACGGCGTGCAGCTTCACGCGCATCGCCAGGATGCGCTCGCGCATCGCGCCGAGTTCGGTTTCCCAGTTCTGGCGCAGGCCGGGGTCGGTCAGCACGGTGGCGACGATCTGGCCGCCGTGGATCGGCGGGCTGGAGTAGTTGCGGCGCACCGTGAACTTCATCTGGCCGAGCACCAGCGCCGCTTCGTGCGCGTTCGGGCACACGACGCTGAGCGCGCCGCAGCGCTCGCCGTAGACGCTCATGCTCTTCGAGAACGAGTTGGCGATGAAGAAGCTGACGCCGGCGCTGGCCAGCGCGCGGGCCGCGTAGGCGTCCTGCTCGATGCCGTCGCCGAAGCCCTGGTACGCGAGGTCGAGGTAGGGGATCAGCTGGCCGTCGCGCAGCACCGGGATCAGCTGCTCCCACTGCGCGCGGGTCAGGTCGACGCCGGTCGGGTTGTGGCAGCAGGCGTGCAGCAGCACGATGCTCTTGGCGGGCAGGCCGCGCAGCGTGGCGAGCATCGCGTCGAACTTCAGGCCGCCGGTGGCCGGGTCGTAGTACGGGTAGGTGTTCACCGTCAGGCCGGCACCCTCGAACATCGAGCGGTGGTTGTCCCAGGTCGGGTCGCTGACCCAGACCTGGCTGCCCTTGAAGTAGGTGGCGAGGAAATCGGCGCCGACCTTCAGCCCGCCGCTGGAGCCCACCGACTGGATCGTCGCGACGCGGCCCGAGGTGATGGCCTCGTGCCCGGCGCCGAACAGCAGTTGCTGCACGGCAGTGCGGAAGTTGGCCGCGCCCTCGATCGGCAGGTACGGCTTCGGGCCGCCCCTGGCGACGACCATCGCCTCGGCCCGACGCACCGAATCTATCACCGGGATGCGCCCGGCATCGTCGAAGTAGATGCCGATGCTCAGGTTGATCTTGTTCGGCCGCGGGTCCTTCTGGAAGTCCTCGTTCAGGCTCAGGATCGGGTCGCCGGCGAAGGGGGGGATGTGCTCGAACATGGCTCTCGGTCGTGTCGTGGGTTCAGGGGACGGCAGCTCAGGCAGCGGCTCAGGCGGCGAGCGCGGCCTCGATGTCGCGGGTGATCGATTCGGGCTTGTCGGTCGGCGCGTAGCGCTTGATCACGCGGCCGTCGCGGCCGACCAGGAATTTGGTGAAGTTCCACTTCACCGCCTTGCTGCCGAGCAGGCCGGGCGCCTCCTTGGTGAGCCACTGCCAGAGCGGGTGCGCCTGCGCCCCGTTGACCTTGACCTTGCTCATCATCGGGAAGCTGACGCCGTAGTTCAGCTGGCAGAAGGACTGGATCTCGCCATCGCTGCCCGGGTCCTGCCCGCCGAACTCGTTGCTCGGGAAGCCCAGCACCACGAGGCCCTTGTCGGCATAGGTCTTCCAGAGCTTTTCCAGGCCCTCGAACTGCGGCGTGAAGCCGCAGGCGCTCGCGGTGTTGACGATCAGCATGACCTTGCCGCGCTGGGTGGAGAGCGCCGCCGGTTGGCCGTCGATGCTCTGCGCCTCGAAGTCGTAGATGCTGGTGGGCGTGGGGGCCATGGCGTGTCTCCGGTGTGCCGCGATGCTGCGGGGGGCGCGCCATCGTACCGCCGCGGCGCCCGGGCAAGTGCCGGGTCGCGCGTCGCCCCGCGGCGCTCAGTGCTTGTCGCTGCGGGCGATGGCGAGCAGGTGATCGAGCTCGACCTTGTGCTTGATGCCGTTCGACTTGTGCCAGCGGTAGATCAGCCACATCGTGCCGGCCACCACGCCGCCGAACATCGCGATCGCGGTGAACGCCGACAGGCCGAACTTCGTCATGCCGGTGTAGAACGCGCCGAGGCCGAGGATGCAGGCCTGCTCGTTGAAGTTCTGCACCGCGATCGAGCGGCCGGCGCCCATCAGGTTGGCGCCGCGGTGCTGCAGCAGCGCGTTCATCGGCACCACCATGTAGCCGCCGATCGCGCCGAGCATGATCAGGAAGGGCGCGGCCACCCAGACGTTGGTGATCGCGTTCAGGCCGATCACCAGCAGACCGAGCATGATGCCCATCGGGATCACGCTGGTGGCCTGGTCGAGCCGCATGCGCATCGACGCCACGATCGCGCCGGCAGCGGTGCCGATCACGACCACCGCGACCAGCGAGGTGGCCTGCGTCGTCGTGTAGCCCAGCGCCGCCGTCGCCCACGCGAACACGATGATCCGCAGGTTGCCCGAGACGCCCCAGAACAGCGTGGTCGTCGCCAGCGAGATCTGGCCCAGCTTGTCCGACCACAGGCGCGCGTTGCAGCTCGAGAAATCGCGCATCAGGCCCATCACGCCGTGCGCGAGCGGTTGCAGCGGCGCGTCGGTGCGCGGGATGCGCAGGTTGAACGCCGCGGCGATCAGGTACAGGAACACGATCACCGCGATCGCCGATTCCGGCGCGGTGACGATGCCGGTGTCGATCATCGGCAGGTCGATCGCCAGCAGGTGGCGCGACACCACCACGCCGATCAGCTGCCCGCCGAGCGCGATGCCGAGGATGATCGACATGATCGTCAGCCCCTCGATCCAGCCGTTGGCCTTGACGAGCTGCGAGTTCGGCAGCAGCTCGGTCAGGATGCCGTACTTGGCCGGGGAATAGGCCGCCGCGCCCAGGCCGACGATCGCGTACGCGAGCAGCGGGTGGCCGCCGAACAGCATCAGCAGGCAACCGCCGACCTTGATGCCGTTCGAGAAGAACATCACCCTGCCCTTGGGCACCGCGTCGGCGAAGGCGCCGAGGAACGGCGCGAGGATCACGTAGAACAACGCGAACATCGGGCCGAGCGCCGGGATCTGCCAGGACGGCGAGTTCGTCGACTTCAGCATCTCGATCGCCGCCACCAGCAGCGCGTTGTCGGCGAGCGAGCTGAAGAACTGCGCCGACATGATCGTGTAGAAGCCCTTTTTCATGCGTGCAGCGGCTTCTCTTCAAACTGGGGGGGTCGGGCGAGCATGCCGGCATTGTCGCCTTACCTGCGTGACGTTTGGTCACTGACCGTACGGCGGGTTACCCCTTAGACCGAAGGGTCCGAAGCCGCTCGCGCTGCCCTCAGCGCAGCGCTTCTGCCCGGGGCCAGGGCCCGCTGGCAGAATCGATCGATGCCCCGTCCCATCGAAGCCCTGATCCACACCGACGCCCTGGCGCACAACCTGAACCGGGCCCGCGCTGCCGCGCCCGAAGCCAAGGTCTGGGCCATCGTCAAGGCCAACGCCTATGGTCATGGCATCGAGCGCGCGTATGCCGGCCTGAAGGGCGCCGACGGCTTCGCGCTTCTCGATCTGGCCGAGGCCGAGCGCATCCGCGCCCTCGGCTGGCGCGGGCCGGTGCTGCTGCTGGAAGGCTGCTTCGATCCGCGCGACCTGGAGCTCTGCTCGCGCCTGAACCTCTGGCACACCGTGCACCACGAGGCGCAGATCGACTGGCTCGCCGCGCACAAGACGCACGTGCCGCACCAGGTCTTCCTGAAGATGAACAGCGGCATGAACCGACTCGGCTTCAAGCCGGCGGCGTATGCGCACGCCTGGCGGCGCCTGAGCGGGCTGACGCAAGTGGAGAGCATCGCGCTGATGACGCACCTGTCGGATGCCGACGGCCCGCGTGGCATCGCGCACCAACTCGCGGTGTTCGACGAGGTCACGCGCGATCTGCCCGGGGAACGCACGGTGGCCAACAGCGCCGCGACGCTGCGTTTCGAGCCGGGTGCGGACGACGTGCGCGGTCAGGGCCACGACGTCGGCGGCGTGGCCGCCGACTGGATCCGCCCGGGGATCATGGTCTACGGCTCGTCGCCGGATTTCCCCGAGCACTCGATCGCCGACTGGCAGCTGCAGCCGACCATGAGCCTGCGCGCGCAGGTCATCGCGGTGCAGGCGCTGAAGGCGGGCGAGCAGGTCGGCTACGGCAGCCGCTTCACGGCCGAGCGCGACATGCGCATCGGCGTGATTGCCTGCGGCTACGCCGACGGTTACCCGCGCGTCGTGCCGAACGGCACGCCCGTACTGATCGGCGAACAGCGCACGCGGCTCGTCGGCCGCGTCTCGATGGACATGATCACGATCGACCTGAGCGCCGCGCCGGACGCCGGCGTCGGCAGCGTCGCGACGCTGTGGGGCGCGAGCCCGGGCGGCGCGCTGCTGCCGATCGACGAGATCGCCGCCGCCGCCGGCACCATCGGCTACGAGCTGATGTGTGCCCTCGCGCAACGGGTGCCGACGCGCGCGGCCTGAGCGCCCCGATGCCCACCATCCCCGAGCACGAGGTCGAGTTCACCGCGATCCGCGCGCAGGGCGCGGGCGGGCAGAACGTCAACAAGGTCTCGAGCGCGGTGCACCTGCGCTTCGACATCCGCGCGTCCTCGCTGCCCGAGCCGATCAAGGAACGCCTGCTCGCGCTCAGCGATTCGCGCATCACTTCCGAAGGCGTGATCGTGATCAAGGCGCAGACCACGCGCAGCCAGGACATGAACCGCGCCGACGCGCTCGCGCGCCTGCAGGCGATCGTCGATGCGGTCGCGGTGCCGCCCAAGCCACGCCGACCGACCAAGCCGACCTTCGGCTCGAAGCAGCGGCGCCTCGCCGGCAAGAGCCAGCGCGCGCAGATCAAGGCCGGGCGCGGCCGGGTCGACGAGTAGCGCGGGCGACGCGACCGCGTTTCGCGCCGGCTGCCGACACCTCGCGCCGCGCGCCGGCGCTTCGTCGCATGACCGGTGCGCGCGGCGGGCCGGCTTCCTACAGTGACTCATCCGCCAACTCCGGGAGTCCCCATGAAAGCCCTGCTCACCCTCGCCACCGCCGCCCTGGCGCTGCTCTCGTTCACCACGCTTGCACAGGCCCAAACGCAGGCACAGGCGCCAGCCGGCTGCGCCACCGTCGAGATCCAGAACCTGCGCGTCGGCCAGGGCCCGTTGATGATCGCCGCCTACAGCGACGCGGCGACCTTCCGCAAGACCGCCGCGACGCAGATGCAGGTCGCCGTGACCAGCCCGACGATGACGCTCAGCGTCTGCGGCCTGCGCGGCGACGCGGTCGCCATCACGCTCTACCAGGACCTGAACGCCAACGGTCGGATGGACGCCAACCCGTTCGGCATGCCCACCGAGCCCTGGGGCGCCTCGGGCAAGCCGGCGCCGATGGGCCCGGCCTGGGACTCGGCGCAGGTGCCCGTCGCCAGCGGCACGATCGTCGTCAAGCTCGCGTCCTGAGGCGCCGCGCCATGCAACGCCGCGACTTCCTTCTCGCCTCCCTGCGCGCCGGCGCCGCCCTCGGTGCCGCAGGCGCCTGGCCGGCCTTCGCCCTGGCACCCGACGGCCAGGCCTTCGACGCCGCGATCGCCACGCAGCCGTGGCTCAAGGCGTTCAAGGGCGTGACCGACGCCGACCTGCGCTGCGATGCGCTGACGCTGTCGGGCCGCTGGCCGGCCGCGTTCCGCGGCCGCTTCTACCGCAACGGGCCGGCGCTGCACGAGCGCGACGGCCAGCGCTACCGCCACTGGTTCGCCGGCGACGGCATGGTGCAGCAGTTCGGCTTCAGCGGCGGCGCACGGCCCGCGGTGCAGCACCTCGGGCGGCTGGTGCGCACGCCCAAGCTCGCGGCCGAGCAGCAGGCCGGCGAGTTCCTGTTCAACGCCTACGGCACGAAGATCGAGAGCGACGCGCCGACGCAGGGCGCCGACAGCTACAACGTCGCCAACACCAACGCGCTCGAGCACGCCGGCCGGGTGCTCGCGTTGTGGGAGGGCGGCTCGGCGTTCGCGATGCGCCCGGACGACCTCGCGACGCTCGGCCCCGTCACGTGGCAGGAGGGTTTGGCGCAGATGCCGTTCTCGGCCCATCCCAAGCTCGACGCGCAAGGCCACCTGTGGAACTTCGGCAGCGCGGGCAAGAACCTCGTGGTCTGGCACATCGACCCGGCCGGCCGGCTCGTCGACGCGCAGATCGGCGAGACGCCCTACCCCGGCGGCATGGCGCACGACGCGGCCATCACCGAGCGCTACATCGTCCTGCCGCTACCGCCGATCAAGCTGCACTTCGGCGAAGACGTGGCGACGGGCCGCGCGTTCACGCACGAGCCGAACGAGCCGCTGCGCATCCTCGTGATGCGCAAGGACGACATCGCGCAGCGCCGCGTCTTCGAGCTGCCGTCGCAGATGGTGTTCCACGTCGGCAACGCGCACGAGCGCGCCGACGGCAGCATCGCGCTGAGCTATGTCGGCTCGCCGACGCCGGAGTTCGTGATGAAGACGGCCTCGTCACTGCTCGCCGGGCACCCGGGAAGCTTCGGCGGCTCGAGCACGCAGCGCGCGGTGCTCGACATGCGCAGCGGCCGGGCGCGCGTGGAGTCGATGGACGACATCGTCGAGTTCCCGCGCGTCCACCCGCTGCGCAACGGGCAGGACACGCGCTGGCTGCTGACCGCCGCGACCTGGGCGGGCAGCGCCGCCAAGCCGCTGTGGTTCCACGGCCTGCAGCTGCGCGACCTGCACACCGGCCGCGCACAGCGCTTCGACTACGGCCCGCAGACCGTCGTCGAAGAGCACATCGTCGTGCCCCGAGCCGGCGCGCGCGACGAGCTCGACGCCTGGCTGCTCGGCACCACCTACGACGTGAAGCGCGGCGTCACACGCGTCAACCTGCTCGACGCCCGGCATCTGGCCGACGGCCCGATCGCGACCGCGACACTGCCGTACGGGCTGCCGTACGGCTTCCACGGCAACTTCACGGCGGCGTGAGGTCGGCGACCGGCCGCGCCGCGCGCAAGGCCGTGACCTCGATCTCGATCCGCATGCGCGGGTCGGCGAGGCCGGCGTGGATCATCATCGCCGCGGGGCGGACGTCGCCGAAGTGGCGGCGCAGCACCGGCCAGCAGCGGCTGAAGTCGTTGCCGGCGGGCAGCACGTAGTGGACGCGCACCACGTCCTTGAACGCCGCGTTCGCCAGCGCCAGCGCGGCCTCGATGTTGCGGAAGCACTGCTCGGTCTGCTCGACCAGGTCGTCGGCGATCGTCATCGTCGCGTAGTCGAACCCGGTGGTGCCGGAGACGAACACCCAGTCGCCGTCGACCACGGCGCGGGAGTAGCCCATCTCTTCCTCGAAGCGGGAACCGGAACTGATCAGCTGGCGGGTCATGGCGGGTCGGGAGAGTCGGGACGGCCGATTGTCGATGGCGCCCGTCGCTGCGCCGGCGTCGAAGAAGCGTCCGGTTGTGACGACGGCGGCAGACGGGCCGCCGCCGGCTTGCGATGACAATCCCCGCATGGCCAAAGAGAAGTCGATCTACATCTGCACCGAATGCGGTGGAACCTCGGCCAAGTGGCTGGGCCAGTGCCCGAGCTGCGAGGCCTGGAACACGCTGGTCGAGTCGGTCGCCGACGCGACGCCCAAGAACCGCTACGCCAGCACCCCGCGCGGGCTGATCGCGAGCCAGCCGGTCACCACGCTGTCGGAGATCGAGGCCAGCGATGTCGACCGCCAGCCGACCGGGCTCGACGAGCTCGACCGCGTGCTCGGCGGCGGCATCGTCGCCGGCGGCGTGGTGCTGATCGGCGGCGATCCGGGCATCGGCAAGTCGACGCTGCTGCTGCAGGCGCTCGATTCGCTCTCGCGCAGCATGAAGACGCTCTACGTCACCGGCGAGGAGAGCGGCGCGCAGGTCGCGCTGCGCTCGCGGCGCCTCGGCCTGAACGGCTCGCAGGTGCGCGTGCTGGCCGAGATCCAGCTCGAGAAGATCGCCGCCACGCTCGACCAGGAGCAGCCCGCCGTCTGCGTGATCGATTCGATCCAGACGGTCTACAGCGATCAACTCACCTCGGCGCCCGGCTCGGTCGCGCAGGTGCGCGAGTGCGCGGCGCAGCTCACGCGCATCGCCAAGCGCAGCGGCACCACGATCGTGCTGGTCGGCCACGTGACGAAGGAGGGCGCGCTCGCCGGCCCGCGCGTGCTCGAGCACATCGTCGACACGGTGCTGTATTTCGAGGGCGACACGCATAGCAGCTTTCGCCTCGTGCGCGCGATCAAGAACCGCTTCGGCGCGGTCAACGAGATCGGCGTGTTCGCGATGACCGAGAAGGGCCTGAAGGGCGTCGCGAACCCGAGCGCGATTTTCCTGTCGACGCACGGCGATCCGGTTGCCGGCTCGTGCGTACTCGTCACGCTCGAAGGCACACGCCCGCTGCTGGTCGAGATCCAGGCGCTGGTCGATTCGGGCGGGCCGTCGCCGCGGCGGCTGTCGGTCGGCATCGAGCGCGACCGGCTGGCGATGATGCTGGCGGTGCTGCACCGCCACGCCGGCGTCAGCGCGTCGGACCAGGACGTGTTCGTCAACGCCGTCGGCGGCGTGCGCATCAGCGAGCCCGCCGCCGACCTGGCGGTGATGCTGGCGATCCAGAGCAGCCTGCGCGGCAAAGCGCTGCCGCGCGGCTTCATCGCGTTCGGGGAGGTCGGCCTGGCCGGCGAGGTGCGGCCCGCGCCGCGCGGCCAGGAGCGGCTGAAGGAGGCCGCCAAGCTCGGCTTCTCGGTCGCGATCGTGCCGAAGGCGAACGCGCCCAAGAAGCCGATCGAGGGGCTGACCATCCACGCCGTCGACCGCATCGAGCAGGCGATCGACGTGGTGCGCGGGCTGTGAGGCGCGTCGTGAGGCAGGTCACGGGTGCCGCCGTCGGTTACAACAGCGGCCTTGTCATCGCCCCCGTCGCCCGCACGTTGAGCGCTGTCGCGATGTCGCGCCGCCTCGATCGGAGTCATTCCATGTTCAAACGCATTGCCATCCTCTGGTCGGTCGTCCGCGGCGATGCCCGCCTGCTGTGGCGCGCGCTGCGGCATCCGCAAGCGCCGGGCTGGCTCAAGCTCGGCGCGCTCGGCATCGTGCTGTACCTGTTCTCGCCGATCGACCTGATCCCGGACGTGGTCCCGTTCTTCGGCGTGCTCGACGACATCGTCGTCGTGCCGGTGGCGATCCGCTGGCTGCTCGGCAAGCTGCCGGCCTCGTTGCGCGCCGACATCGGTGCGGGGCCGCACGTGGCATGAATCCTGTCGTCGGCTGGTCGCTCGCGTTCGTCGCGCTGGTCGCGGGCTGGTTCGGCTACGGCTGGCCCGGCCTCGTGCTGGCGTTCAGCGTGATCGTGTTCTGGCTGCTGATCCAGTTCAGCCGCTCGGTGCGGGTGATGCGCGACGCGTCCGAGTCCCCGGTCGGGCACGTGCCGAGCGCGGTGATGCTGCACTCGAAGCTGAGCGTCGGCCAGCCGATGCTGCAGATCGTCAGGATGACCAAGAGCCTGGGCCGGCGCGTCAGCGAGACGCCGGAGATCTGGTCCTGGAGTGACGACGCCGGCGCCGAGGTGCGCATCACATTCGAGAAGGGCGTGTGCGCCCGCTGGACGCTCGATCGTCCCGACTGACGCGGCACGGCGCGCCCGGCGATGCAACTCATCGACGCCGCGACGACGCGCCGCCACCTGCCGTTCGACACGCTGATCGCCGCGCTGCGCGCCATGTTCGTCAGCGGCTGCGAGGTGCCGCTGCGCGCCACGCACCGCATCGGCGGCGGCGCGACTGACGCCAGCGGCGGCGGCACGATCCTTCTGATGCCCGCGTGGCGCGCCGGTGCCCGCCTCGGCATCAAGACCGTGACGATCTTCCCCGGCAACGGCGCGCTCGGCCTGCCCGGGCTGCACTCGACCTACGGGCTGTTCGACGCCGCCACCGGCGTGCCACTGGCGCATCTCGACGGCAACGAGATCACCTCGCGCCGCACCGCGGCGGCGGCGGCGCTCGCGGCCTCGTTCCTGGCACGCGCCGATGCGCGGCGCCTGCTGATCCTCGGCACCGGCCGCGTCGCGGCGCTGCTCGCCGAGGCGATGCGCGCCGTGCGGCCGATCGACGAGGTCGTGGTGTGGAACCACCGGCCGGCCTCCGCGGAACGACTCGCGGGCGAGTTGCGTGCGGCCGGTGTCGACGCCACCGCGTCCGCCGATCTCGAAGCCGCCGTCGCGCAAGCCGACATCGTCAGCTGCGCCACGCTCTCGACCGCGGCGCTGGTGCGCGGCGCCTGGTTGCGGCCGGGCACGCACCTCGACCTGATCGGCAGTTTCACGCCGCAGATGCGCGAGGCGGATGCCGAGTGCTTCACGCGCGCCCGCGTCTACGTGGACACCGCCGAAGCGCTGGCCAAGTCGGGCGACGTGCTCGAGGCAATCGCCGCCGGCGCGTTCGACGCGGCGCGACTGGAAGGCACGCTCGCCGAGCTGTGCGCCGGCACGCGCCCGGGCCGGCGCACAGCCGCCGAGTGCACGCTGTTCAAGGCCGTCGGCACCGCGCTGGAGGACCTGGCCGCGGCCGAGCTGGTGTTCGACGCGGTCCGGCGCGAATCGCTATCCTCGGGCGGATGAGCGAACCCTCTCCCGCCCCGGCACCCGCCGCCCGCACGATCCGCTGGTACTGGGAGGACTTCCCGGTCGGCAACCTGCGCGAGTTCGGCGCGATGCGCGTGACGCGCGAGGCGATCCTCGCGTTCGCCAGCCAGTTCGACCCGCAGCCCTTCCACCTGGACGACACCGCCGCCGAGGCCTCGCTGTTCGGCCGGCTCTCGGCCAGCGGCTGGCACACCTGCGCGATGTCGATGCGCATGATGTGCGACGAGTACCTGCTCGAATCCAGCAGCCTCGGCTCGCCCGGCATCGACAGCCTGCGCTGGGTCAAGCCGGTGCTGGTCGGCGACACGCTGAGCGTGCGCATGACGGTGCTCGAGGCCCGGCCGATGAAGAGTCGGCCCGCCGTCGGCCTGATCCTGTCGAAGTGGGAAGTACTGAACCAGGACCGCGAGCTGGTGCTGACGATGCAGGGCTGGGGCATGTTCGGCCGGCGCACGCCGGCGGTCGCGTAGCGGCGCTCGACCCCCCAAGTTCGAAGCGTCGTCGGCGCGTGCGCCACGGCCAGAATCTCGGCTCCCGCGCCTTTGCGCGCCTTCCCCGGAGACCGACCCATGCTGCCGATGAACAAGTACGCGATCGTGACCAGCGACGACACGCACTGGACCGCCTACGCGGAGCAGTACAGCCCCGAGACCGGCTCCGTCTCGTTCTTCGTCGAGGGCCACGTGTTCACGACGATCGCGAACGTGGTCAGCGTCACCCTGGTCGGCCCGGCGCCCGCCGGCACGACCGACGGCATGGCCCGGATCGACGAACTAACCTGACGCGCCGGCGGACCGCCCCGCGGCTCACGCGGCCTGCGCCGCCCGGTCCGCCTTCAGCAGGGTCTCGAGGCACTGGTCGCGAATGCCGTAGTGGCCCTTGACGGCCTCGATCTCGCGCCAGATCTCGTCGGCCGGTGTGGCGCGCGCCCGCTTCACCGCCAGGATCATCTTGTTCTTGTTGGTGTGCTCCAGCGCCACGAACTCGAACACCTGGGTGTCGTAGCCGCAGGCCTCGAGCAGCATCGCGCGCAGGCCGTCGGTCAGCATCTCGGCCTGCTGGCCGAGGTGCACACCGTGCTTCAGGATCGGCCGCAGCGGGTGCGGGCTCAGCAGCTGCGGTCGCAGCTCCTTGTGGCAGCACGGCGAGCACATGATGATCTGCGCGCCGGCCCGCAGGCCGGTGTGGATGGCGTAGTCGGTGGCCACGTCGCAGGCGTGCAGCGCGATCATCACGTCGATCTTCGGCGGCACCACGCTGCGCACGTCGCCCTCCTCGAAGCGCAGGCCCTGCGCGCCCAGGCGCTGCACGGCGCCGTTGCACAGCGCGACCATGTCGGCCCGCAGCTCGACGCCGGCCACCTGCGCGGGCAGGCCGAGCGTGCTGCGCAGGTAGTCGTGCATCGCGAAGGTGAGGTAGCCCTTGCCGCTGCCGAAGTCGACCACGTCGAGCTGCGCGGCCGATTTGAGCGTCGTCTCGGCCAGCGCGTGGTCGAGCACCTCGATGAACTTGTTGATCTGCTTCCACTTGCGCGCCATCGCCGGCACCAGCCGGTGCTGCGCGTCGGTCACGCCCAGCTCGACGAGGAACGCGCGGTCCAGGTCGAGGAAGCGGTGCTTCTCGCGGTCGTGCGCCACCGGCGCGGCGCGGTGGCTGGCCTTGCCGCGCAGCAGCGTGCGCCTGCCCTTCTTGCTGACGAGCAGCTGGATCTCCTCGTCCGCGGTGAACAGGTGCGCGTGGCCGAACGCGCCTTCGTCCAGCAGCGAGCGGATGCGCTGCACGCCCTCGGCCGGCTCGTGGTTCTTGGTGATGTCGCGAGTCTGGTGGGTGTGGACGAACGAGAGCTGCGTGTCGCCCTTCAAGGTGATCGGCCGCACCGTCACGCGCAGCAGGTCGCCGGCCGCGGCCGCGGGTTTGGCGAGCACGAGCTTCGCGAACGTGGCCTGCGCGATCGCGTCGGCGAGCAGCGCGGTGAAGGTGTCGAACGGGTCGGAGTCGGCCATGCCTGCTAGTGTAGAGAGCATGGCCACGCGCGCACCCCGCAGGAACCGCAAGCACCACTACAGCGTGTACGTCGTCGAGCTCGCCGACACCGTCTGGAACCTCGCCGGCTTCCGCAAGGCGAATCCGGGCCACGTGCTGGGCAAGCCCTTCGTCTATGTCGGCATGACCGGCCTGGACCCCGACCTACGCTTCGACCGCCACAAGGCCGGCATCCAGGCCAACCGCTACGTGCGCGACTACGGCCTGCGCCTGCTGCCGCAGCTCTACGCGGTCTACAACCCCATGCCCTACCTCGGCGCCTGCGAGATGGAGGTCGAGCTCGGCATCGCGCTGCGCGAGGCGGGTTACGGCGTGTGGCAGGGCTGACGACGGTTCATCATCGCGCCATGGCCGCCACCGCATTCACGCTCTTCGACACGTCCGTCGGCGCCTGCGCGCTGGCCTGGGGCGCGCACGGCATCGTCGGCAGCGCGCTGCCCGAGCCGAGCGAAGCGGCCACGCGCGCGCGCCTGCAGCAGCGCTTCGGCGCCCTGCCCGAATCGACGCCTCCTGCGGACGTGCAGGCCGTGATCGCGCGCATCCAGGCGCTGCTGCACGGCGCGCCGGACGACCTGGCCGACATCGCGCTCGACCTGCGCGGCGTGCCGCCGTTCAACGCCCGCGTCTACGCGGTCGCGCGCGGCATCCGGCCCGGGCAGACGCGCAGCTACGGCGAGGTGGCTGCGGCGCTCGGCGAGACGGCGGCGATGGCGCGTGCCGTGGGCCAGGCCCTGGGCGCCAATCCCTTTCCGATCATCGTGCCGTGTCACCGCGTGCTCGCGGCGGGCAGCCGGGCCGGCGGCTTCTCGGCGCCGGGCGGCACCCGCACCAAGCTGCGCCTGCTGGAGATCGAAGGCGCGCCGCTCGGCGGCACGCCGGGCCTGTTCGACGGCTGACCAGCTTAGCCCGCCGCCGCCGCGGCCGGCGAGTCCGGCGGCAGCGAGGCGGACGGCCCCTCGGCCGTCTGCAGGCGCGCCAGCACCGCGTCGAGCTCGATGCGCACCGTCAGCACCTGCGCCATCTTGGGCGTGCACAGCTGGCCGATGCGATCGAAGCCGAACCAGCCGTAGCCGTCCATCTCGGGCAGTTGCCGGCCGGACCAGCGGTCGAGGTAGCGCGTCTCGCAGCGCAGGTCCTTCAGATCGAAGCGCGGCATGCAGGTCGCGAACAGGTGCAGGTTCTTCTTGTTCGTGTAGTGGAAGCGGCCCAGGTCGAGGAGCGCGTCGGGAGCGAGCTTCACGCCCGATTCCTCGCGCGTCTCGCGCACCGCCGCCTCCAGCGGCGTCTCGCCGGGGTCGATGCCGCCTTTCGGCAGGTCCCAGTGGTTCTGGCCGGTGACGTGGCAGAGCAGCAGTTCGCGACCCGGGTTCAGGATCACGACACCGCAGCTCAGGCGCTTGGGGTTGAAGAACGACATGGCGGGTTCACTCGGACCCCCGAGTCTGGCACGGTCGGCTCAGGTTCTGGGACGTGCTGCCGCCTTCTTCGCTGCCACCTTCTTCGCGGGCATCTTCTCCGCCGCCACCTTTTTCGCCGGTGTCTTCTTCGTCGCGGCGCGTTTGCGCGCCGGCGCCTTGGCGTCGGCGACGATCGCCTCGTGGCCGCGCGTCAGCGGCGCTGCGCGCATGGCGCGTGTGACGCCGACACCGAGCACCGCCAGGGCCCGCGCGTAGTAGTGCTGCCGATCGGCCAGCCCGTTGGTGCCGCCGTTGATGCGCTTGGTGATCGCGACGAACTCGCGCGCGTCGGCCAGTTCGTTCAGGCCGTTCTTCTGCCAGTAGAGCCCGGCGGTCGCGAACGCCACACCCGGCGTGGCCGCCAGCGCCGGATCGGCGGCGAGCTCGATGCCGAGCAGCGCACCGTACTTCTCGTAGTTGAAGCGGCCGGTGATCTGGATCGGCCCGCGCCCCTTGAAGCGCTTGCCGTCACCGGCCTGCGTGTTGCCCAGGCGCCGGGCCAGGTCGCTAGGCGGCTCGTAGCGGCGCTGCGCAGGCGTGGGGCCCCAGATCTCCTCCATCCAGCGGAACTCGCCGGACTCGTGCGCCAGCTGCGCGACGAATGCCGCGGTGCGCAGCGCGCCGTCGATGCCGTAGGCCTGCATCGCGGCGTTGAGGTGCGGCAGGTACAGCGCCCGCTTCGCGGCGGCGAGGTTGGGCATGATCTGCTGGAGCTGGGCGTCGGTGAGCATCTCGGGTCTCCTCGGCCCGGGCAGGCCGCCGGGCAATATGACCACGCGGCCGCGCCGACGGAATCCCTACTGTGAAGTCAGCGCTTCAGCGGCGGCGTCACCACGTCGAACATCGGCGCGAAGGTGTCGACCAGCCCGAGCAGCTCGCCGAGCTTGTCGCCGTTGCCGGTGACGACGATCTCGCCCGCCTGCAGCGCCTCGGCGAAGCTCTTCTGGCGCAGGCTGATCTGGTCGAGCGTGGCGCGCTTGAGCGTGATCGTCGCATCGGGCTTCGCCGCCGGGCGATCGAGCTGGTGGCTGAGCACGCTGTTCTCCAGCGTCAGGCGCACCTGCGTCTTCACGTCGGTGAAGTTCCAGTTCACCACCATCGCCTTGCCGGCGGCGCGCGGGCCGTCGAGCCGCACCGCGAGGTAGTCGAAAAATAGGCCCAGCGGGATCGCCCGGACCACGTCGGCACTGCCGGCCGTGGCACCGATGCCGCTCGGCAGGCCGTTGCGCAGCTCCAGCGCGCCGGTCAGGTAGACGTTGCGCCACACGCCGGACTCGGCCTGGTAGCCGAGCTGCTCCAGCGCATCGGCCTGCAGACTGCGCGCCGCGGCGTTGGCCGGATCGGCGAACACGACCTGGTTCATCACCTCGGCGACCCAGCGGTAATGGCCGGCCTTGAAGTCTTCGCGGGCGCGCGCCGTCACCGCGTCGGCGCCGCCCATGTAGGCCACGTACTTCTTCGCGGCCTCGGCCTCGGGCAGCGGGTTCAGGTGCGCGGGGTTGGCGTCGTACCAGCCGAGGTAACGCTGGTACACGGCCTTGGTGTTGTGCGAGACGGTGCCGTAGTAGCCGCGCGCGAACCATTCCTTGCCGATGCTGTCGGGCAGGCGGATCGTCTCGGCGATCTCGCGCGGCTTGACCCCCATGTTCATCAGCCGCACGGTCTGGTCGTGCATGTACTTGTAGAGGTCGCGCTGCTTGCGCAGCATGTTGTCGATCGCCGGTGCGCCCCAGACCGGCCAGTTGTGCTGCGCGATCATCACCGCGGCCTGGCCGGCGAACAGCTCGCGCGACTCGTCGATGTACTTGGCCCACGCCAGGGCGTCGCGCACCTCGGCGCCGCGCAGCGTGTACAGGTTGTGGATCTGCTGCGTCACGTTCTCGGCCGCGTTGAACACCTTGAACTGCGGGAACCACACGTTCAGCTCGGCCGGCGCTTCGGTGCCCGGCGTGAGCTGGAAGGTCATCTGCACGCCGTCGACGCTGCGCGTGTCCATCGACTTCTCGACCAGGTCGTTCGGCGCGATCAGCGTGATGCGCCCGCGCGAGAGCATCGTGCCCAGGCCGGTGTCGATCTGCCCTTGCGGCCCTGGCGGCACGAAGCGGCCGAACTGGTACTGCGCGCGCCGGCTCATCGCGTTGCCGGCGATCACGTTCTCGCTGACGGCGTGCTCCATGAAGCCGGTCGGCGCGATCACCTTGACCCGGCCCGAGAGTGCATCGGCCTCGTCGATCACGCCGCGCACGCCACCGAAGTGGTCGACGTGCGAGTGGGTGTAGATCACCGCGACCACCGGCTTCTTCGGCCGGTGGGCGAGGTACAGGTCGAGCGCGGCGCGCGCCGTCTCGGCGGAGAGCAGCGGGTCGATCAGGATCAGCCCGGTGTCGCCCTCGACGATCGTCATGTTCGCGAGGTCCATCCCACGCACCTGATACACGCGGTCGGTGACCTTGAACAACCCGTGCATCTGGTTGATCTGCGCGTGGCGCCACAGGCTCGGGTTGACCGAGGCCGGCGCCGTGTCGCTGGCGAGCAGGAACTCGAACGGCTTGAGGCTGTAGACGACGCGGCCGTCGGCGGTCCTGACCTCGGCGCCGGGGATGGCCGCGACGAAGCCGCGTTTCGCTGATTCGAAGTCCTCCCGGTTCGAGAAGTTCAGCTCGCCGAGCACCTTGGCATTGGCAGCGGCAGTGGCCGGCTCGGCCGGCTTGGGAAGTTCGGCGGCGTGCGCACCGGTGAAGAGGGCGGCCGCGGTGAGGACCGCGAGCCGAGAGAGGAACCGTCGCTGCATGCTGTGTGTCTCCGAGAGGGGAAATTCAGCCTAGCAGCGCGGCGCTTTTTCGCCCATCGAGAACGCCGAATGTCCAGCGCCCTACAGGTAGTCGATGCGGCGCTCGCCCTCGTCGAACGTGGCGAGCGATTGCGCCCAGCGCTGGCCCGGCCACAGCAACTCGATCTGTCCGCTGCGAGGTTTGTAGAGCGCGCCGTACAGCGTGCCGTAGCCGCGCAGCCAGGCCGACTGGAACAGCGGCTCGCGCAGCAGCGCGTCGGTCGCTTCGGCCAGCGTGCCCGGGCCGTCGATCTGCGCCTGCAGCGCGTCGCGGCGCTCGACGGAGTGGGTCGCGCGCGCATGCTCCGGCCAGTCGACCTGGTGCTGGAAGTTGGTGACGACCTTGCGACGCGTCACCTCGGTCGGCCGGTCGGGTGCGACGAACACGGTGGCCCAGTCGCCGGCCGCGTCAAGCAGCGTCACGGAGTAGCACATGCTGACCGGCACCCGCTGCAGGATCGCGATGGCTTCGGCGGTGTTTTGCGCCACATCGAGCACGTAGCGCAGCACCAGCGGGATGCCGAAGCCGGTGCCCGAGACGGTGCGGCCGCCGAACGAGAGCGCGGCAGCGAGGCCGGCTTCGTTCAGACCATCGAGCGCGCCCCACAGGCAATCGCCCAGCGCCGCCACGCGTTGGCCGCTCCAGCGCGTCGCGAGCCAGCTGCCTTCGAGCAGGCCGGGCGCGAAGTCGTAGTTGCGCAGCAGCGCGGGTTCGTCGTGGCCATGCGGGTCGATCCAGATCGCCTGCGAGCAGCCGGCGATGTAGGGCGGCGGGCACCACAGCGAGAGGAAGCGGGCTTCCACGTCACCGCCGCCGGCTAGCGTGACCAGCTTCTCCCAGGTCGGCACCAGCTCCGGCATGTGCTGGCGCAGCGCACGCCGGCTCTCCAGGTAGCTCGGCCGGCCGACCGCGCCGCTGCGCAGGAACCACGAGCGGTACGCCGGCCACAGGCGCTCGAACAGCGCCTGCCATTGCGGGCCGGGCGCGTCCTCGATGAGGGTCTTGAAGGTGACGTGGATCGTCATGCGAGCACCCTCACCCTGACCCTCTCCCGCAAGCAGGAGAGGGAACCCGCGCTTCTCCCTCTCCCGCGTGCGGGAGAGGGCCGGGGTGAGGGCGGGCGAGCAGCATCAGAGGATCTTGAACGAGCCCGGCTCCGGCGCGAGCGCGTGCTGGGTTGTCACGATCGGCTTGCCGTCGTAGTGGCTCTTGATGCCGCGGATCCAGTCGCGGGCGCGGATGTTCAACCGGAAGTTGTCGTCCATCGAACGCCCGCGCGTGATCAGGATGCCGAGGTCGGCGCCCTCGTAGCGGTAGTCGCCGGGGCCGGTGATGCGCATGAAGAAGGCCTCGCGCTCGCTGTCGAGTGCGCGGCGCTCGTGGTCGTAGCGCGCGTAGCCGATGCTGCCGTCCTCGTTCATCTTGTAGATGCCGGTGCCCGGCGCGCGCGTGACCTGGTCGACCTTGTCCTCGGTGTACTTGATGACGACCTGGCTCCAGCTGTCGATGAAGTGCGACTGCGCCCAGCGCTCGTTGATCTCCTTCACGTTCAGGTCGAACGGCGCGCCCGAGAACTCCAGCAGGTGGAACAGAAACAGCGGCGCATCGGCATACGCGAACGCGGCGTGGTTGGTCATCGGGCTGGCGCCGCAGATGCGCGGGTTCAGCTCGCCGAGGTAGACCTCGCCATTGTCCTGATCGATCAGGAAATCGAGGTCGAAGTAGCCGCGGTAGCCCTCCTCGAGCAACTGGTTGCCGAACTTCTCGGCCATGTCGCGCGCCTTCTGGCGCACGCCCTCGCTGAACGCGCCCGGGAACACCTCGTTGCCGCACCAGCCGCCCTTGTACGGCGTCAGCTCCTTGGCACCGACGACTTCGGTCAGCAGCGGCCCGACCAGCGTGCCCGACTGCGTGGCGCACGCTTCCAGCGTGGCACCGCGGCAGTTGATCCGCTTCATGATCTTGACCTCGGGGTCGTTGACGATCTCGTCCTTGTGCTTGTTGAACTCGTCCTCGTTCGAGATGAAGAACGTGGTGTGTCCCGAGTCGCCGAACGCCGATTGCACGACCAGGTCGCGGCCCAGCTTGTTGCGCTCGGCGATCTGCATCAGGTGCTGGAAGCTGTCGACCTTCTCGAGCGCGTTCGGCACCGAGAACACGCCGGCCTTGTTGCCGATGCGCACGGTTTCCATCTTGTTGTCGCAGCGCTGGCGCAGCTTGGCGGGCGGGAACCAGATGTCGAGGCCGATCTCTTTCGCGAGCGCTTCGGTCTTCTCGTCGAACATCAGGAAGGTGCCCACGGGCTTGCCGCCGCGGCGCTCGATCAGGTCGACCACGTCCTTGTGCTGCAGCAGGTAGTTGTTGATGTCCTCGATCGACTCGAACTCGTCGTGCGGCGCCTCGCCCGGCACGAACACGTTCGGGTGCCGGCCGTCGAAGCAGTCGATGTAGCTGATGTAGCGGAAGCGGTTGACCCAGCGGTCGATGCCCAGCAGGTTGAAGTTGGTCGCGCTGATGAAGTAAATCGGTCGCTCGTTCGTGTGGAACATCAGCTTCAGATCGGAGACGTTCCTGACTTTGTTCATGCTCATGACTGGACTCGCGTGGTGGCTGGGGTGGACGGGGTGATGCCTTCTTGAACTTCGACCGTTTCTGAAACGGTCTGCGAACCACGCTCGACCGGGAACGCGGCGCGTCCGGTCGCGGCCAGTGCGGCGCGTGCCGCCGTGGCCTCGGCGACGCGCCCGAGCGCCTCGTCGTTGAAGATGCGAAAGCCCAGCTCGGGGCGGAAGCCGTGGATCTCCTTCACGTCCAGCGCCTGCATGAACTGCAGGATATCGGCGCTGATCACCTGGCCGGGAACCAGGATCGGGAAGCCCGGCGGATAGGGAATCACGAACAGCGCCGAGACCAGCTCGCGCCCCCCCTTGATCGCCTGCGCCGCCTCGGCCATGCCGATGTACTCGCAGTTCTCGTCGTCGTACGAGAGGAAGAACGCGCTGCGGATGTCGCCGTCGCGCGTCTGCGCGCGGCCTTCCACGCTGCGCCCGCGGAACGCGAAGTGGAAGCTGCTGAAGTCCGGCAGCGGCGGCTGCTCCTGCGTCAGCGAGCGCACCCGCTTGTCGTGGATGCGGCGCTCGATCGCACTCATGTCGGCCACGCGCTTGTCGACGTCGCGCGCGATCTTCACCAGCACTTCCAGCAAGTACGCGACCGCCGAGCGCGTGCTGCCGATGTTCGTCATGAACAGCACCGTGTTGCGCGAGGTCTTGTTGATCTGGATGCCGTACTTGTCCATCAACTCCTTGTTCTTGAAGGTGTCGCCGTCCATGCCGGTCAGGCCGATGTAGAGCGTGGCGCGGGTCGGGTCCATCGCGAACTCGTCGGTGCGCCAGGCCTGCTCGAGGTTGTTCCAGCCGCTGTCGACGTTGTAATAGGTCTCGACCGCCGACTCGCGGTATTGCGGCGGCACCAGGTCGCCCACGCGCATGAAGCGGAAGTACTTGCTCAGCAGCGGGTGGTTCAGCACCTGCTCGCGCAAGGTCATCGCCAGTTCGAGCTGGCGCTGCACGAGCTCATACCCTTCGAGCTCGACCTGGCGACGGCCCACGTCGAGCGACGCGAGGATCTGGTAGTTCGGTGAGGTCGACGTGTGCGTCATGTAGGCCTCGTGGAAGGCCTCCTCGGCCTTGTCCTTGAAGTCCTGGTCCCACACGTGGATCATCGAGCCCTGGCGCAGCGCGGTCAGCGTCTTGTGGGTCGAGTGGGTCGCGTAGACGCGCACGCGGGCCTTCTTCGGGTCGGGCAGCAGGCGGGTGTTCAGCACGCGTTCGTCGTCGCCCCAGGCCGCGTCGTCGAAGCCGGCCTTGAACTCGTCGTAGCGCTTGGCGTAGGCCGGGTCGGCGAACAGGTCGGCCAGCTTCGCGGCCGTCGCCATGCCGGTGCGCTGGCGATAGATCGGGTGGCAGCGCGCGAAAGCGAACCAGGCCTCGTCCCACAAAAAGACGAGGTCGGGCTTGATTGCCAGGCACTCCATCATCACGCGCTCGACGTCGTAGACCACGCCGTCGAAAGTGCAGTTGGTCAGCAGCACCATGCGCACGCGGTTCAGCGTGCCGGCCTTGCGGAAGTCGAGCAGCGTCTGCTTGATGTGGCGCACCGGCACCGCACCGTACATCGAGTACTGGTCGAGCGGGTAGGAGTCGAGGTAGGTGACCTGCGCGCCCGCCAGCACCATGCCGTAGTGGTGGCTCTTGTGGCAGTTGCGGTCGACGAGCACGATGTCGTCCGGCCGCACCAGCGCCTGCACGACGATCTTGTTGCAGGTCGACGTGCCATTGGTCGCGAAGTAGGTGCGCTTGGCGCCGAACGCCCGCGCCGCGTACTCCTGCGCCACCTTCAGCGGGCCGACCGGGTCGAGCAGCGAATCGAGCCCGCCCGAGGTGGCGGAGGTTTCGGCCATGAACAGGTTCATGCCGTAGAACTGCGCCAGGTCGCCGATCCAGTTGGAGTTCATGATCGACTTGCCGCGCGCCAGCGGCAGCGCGTGGAACACGCCCGTCGGTTGTTTTGCGTACTCGCGCAGCGCGTTGAAGAAAGGCGTCTTGTGGCGCTCGCCGACGCCTTTCATGATCGAACTGTAGAGCTCGATGTGGTCTTCCTCGCGGAAGAAGATGCGCTTGAAGATCTCGCCCGCGCGCGCCGCAATTTCCTCGACGTTGACGTCAGTCACCAGGTACAAGTCGAGCTCCGGCCGCAACTGCGCAATCTGCCGGCCGAGCAGCGGGCCGCGCTCCGATTCGGCGAGCTTCTCGATGCTGTTGTCCACGCCGTCGAGAAAGCGCCGCAACATGTCGTTGTGGTACATCGAGCGGAACGGGAAACCGTGGCGGATCACGACCGCCTGAAGGTTGAAGTTGACCAGCGTGGCGATCAGCGCATCTTCGAAGCTCGGCACGATCACCACGTCGAACATGAAGTCGTCGTCGGGGTTGCGCTTGCTCTGCACCCGTCGGCGCAGCGCCTGCTCCTCGCCGACGCTCATCTCGTCGACGATCAGCACCTCGAAGTACGGGCGCGAGAGCTGCTTCTCGCGCTCGCTGTCGGTCTCGATCTGCGAGGGCAGGTCGCCCTCGGCGTCGATCGCGGCCGACTCGTGGCGGTAGGTCTGCGCGGCCAGCATGCGGTGGATGCGCCGCGCGGCCTGGTGCGCGCGGGCGAGTTCGCCGCGCTCGATCCAGTTGCCGAGTTCGCCGAACACGCGGCCGCCCGGGAAGGCCCAGTAACTCTCGATCGGCGCGAGGATCGCGACGACCGAGCGCACCCGCGCGAGCGTGGGCTCGAAGTCCGCGTGGTCGCGGGCGAGTGTGGCGATGCGGCCCAGGTCGTCGACCAGGCCGATCCAGCCGTCGGCGCGCATCTCCCAGACGCTGCGGTGCCGGCTGAGCGAGTCAGCGGTGTGGCCGCTGGCCACGTCGGTTGTTGTCATGTCACCTCCAATGAGCGCGGTGTTCGCGTGGAACCCGGCTTCGTGTTATCGCCTGTCGGCGCAGGGAAAGGAATCAGGAAATCGTCAGGTCGGCTTGGTCAGCGGCCCCAGTGTGTGCAGGAAGGCCTCTTGCTCGCTGCCCTTTCGGTACACATCGAATGCGCAGTCGCGGTCGCGAAAGCTTTTCAGCGGCTGGCCGAGGTTGCTGCGCAGGCCCTGCTCGCGCTCCCGGCGAACGAGCGCGAAGTCGACCGCGACCGGCACGATCTCGGCACTCACCTGCGACTGGTGAATGACATTGCCCGACGGATCGCAGACGATCGAGCGGCCCACGCCGCCGTCGCCCACGCCGTTGATGTCGAAGAAGTAGACCTGGTTCGTCACCGCCGAGGCGCGCGCGATCGCGAGCTCCACGTCGCGGTCGATCGTGTCGGTCATGGTGGGGTGCAGGATCACCTCGGCACCCATCGCGGCCAGCGTGCGCGTGGTCTCTGGGAACCACATGTCGTAGCAGATCGAGACGCCGAAGCGGCCGGCGCCCGGCACGTCGAACACGCAGAACTCGGTGCCGCCTTCCACGTCCTTCTCGTACGGCCGGAACGGGAACAGCTTGCGGAAGCGACGGATCACCACGCCCTGCGGATCGATCACCGAGGTGGTGTTGTAGACCTTGCCGTCCGCCAGCTCGAACAGCGAGCCGGGGATCAGCCAGAGGCCGGTCTCGCGCGCCAGCGCGCACAGGCGCTGCTCGGTCGGGCCGGGCAGCGGCTCGGCCTTCGCGTGCTTGGGGCCGAGCGCGGCCAGTTCGGAGAACAGCACCATCCGCACCCACGGAAAGCGCATGCGGATGTGGCGCAGGTACGCGCCCATCTTGTCGACGTTGTCCTCGAACGCCGACACACTCATCTGCACGCCGGCCACCCCGAAGGTGGCCGGGCTCGTCACCGGAACACTCACTTGTCGAGGCCCCCGAGGCAGACGTATTTCACTTCCAGGAAGTCGTCCAGCCCGTACTTCGAGCCCTCGCGCCCCAGGCCGGATTGCTTGACGCCACCGAACGGCGCCTCGGCCGTGGAGATCAGCCCGGTGTTGACGCCGACGATGCCCGATTCCAGCTGCTCGGCCACGCGCATCACGCGGCCGATGTCGCGGCTGTAGAAGTACGCGGCCAGGCCGAACTCCGAATCGTTGGCCAGCTCGATGACCTCGGCCTCGGTGTCGAACGCGAAGATCGGCGCCAGCGGGCCGAAGGTCTCTTCCTTCGCGAACAGCATGTCGGACGTGGCGCCGCCGACCACCGTCGGCTCGAAGAACAGGCCGCCGAGCGCGTGGCGCTTGCCGCCGGTCAGCACCTCGCCGCCCTTGGCGCGGGCGTCGGCGATGTGCTCCTCGATCTTCGCGACGGCCTTGGCGTCGATCAGCGGGCCTTGCGTCACGCCAGCCTCGAGGCCGTTGCCGACCTTGAGCGCCTTGACCTTCGCGACCAGCTTCTCGGTGAAGGCCTGCAGCACGCCGCGCTGCACGTACAGGCGGTTCGCGCAGACGCAGGTCTGGCCGGTGTTGCGGTACTTGCTGACCATCGCGCCGTCGACGGCGGCGTCGATGTCGGCATCGTCGAACACGATGAACGGCGCGTTGCCGCCCAGTTCGAGGGAGAGCTTCTTGATCGTGTCGGCGCTCTGCCGCATCAGCGTGCGGCCGACTTCGGTCGAGCCGGTGAAGGTGAGCTTGCGCACGATCGGGCTGCGCGTCATCTCGCCGCCGATCTTCGACGCCGAGCCGGTCAGCACCGCCAGCAGGCCCTTGGGCACGCCGGCGCGCTCGGCCAGTTCGGCGAACGCCAGCGCCGAGAACGGCGTCTGCGTCGCGGGCTTCACGACCATCGAGCAGCCCGCCGCCAGCGCCGGGCCGGCCTTGCGGGTCAGCATCGCGGTCGGGAAGTTCCACGGCGTGATCGCCGCGGTCGTGCCCACCGGCTGCTTCAGCGCGAGGATGCGCTTGTCGTTCGAGGTGGCGGGGATCGTGTCGCCGTAGACGCGACGCGCTTCATCGGCGAACCACTCGATGAACGACGCGGCGTAGGCGATCTCGCCCTTCGATTCGGCCAGCGGCTTGCCCTGCTCGCTGGTCATGATCAGCGCCAGGTCGTCGGTGTTCGCGAGCATCAGGTCGTTGAGCTTGCGCAGGATCGCGGCGCGCTCCTTCGCGGGCACGTTGCGCCACTGCTTCTGCGCGGTGTCGGCGGCCTCGATCGCGCGCACGGTCTCGGCGGTGCCGCACATCGGCACGGTGCCAAGCTGCTCGCCGGTGGCGGGGTTGGTCACGGCCACGGTCTCGCCGCTGTCGGCATCGATCCACTGGCCGGCGACATAGGCCTGCTGCTTGAACAGGCTCGGGTCCTTCAACTTCAACATGCGGGGGCTCCTTAAGCGGTCATCGCCTGCGTGAGGATAGCCATGCCTTCGTCGAACACCGCGTCCTGGATCGTCAGCGGGAACAGGAAGCGCACGACGTTGCCGTACACGCCGCAGGTCAGCAGCAGCAGGCCGGCCGCTTGTGCGCGGGTGACGATCGCCTTGGTGAAATCGGGGTCGGGCGTGCCGTCGGTCTTGGCGAACTCGACCGCGACCATCGCGCCAAGACCGCGCACTTCGGCGATGGCCGGCACCTTGGCGCGCAGGTCGTTGAGATGCGCCTTGAGCTTGGTGCCCAGCACCTCGGCGCGGGCGCAGAGCTGCTCGTCCTCGATCACGTCGAGCACGGCGTGGGCCGAGGCGATCGCCAGCGCGTTCGCGGCGTAGGTGCCGCCCAGGCCGCCCGGGGCCGGCGCGTCCATGATCTCGGCGCGGCCGCACACGGCCGACAGCGGTACGCCGCCGGCGAGGCTCTTCGCCAGCGTCATGATGTCGGGCAGCACGTCGTGGTGCTGCATCGCGAACATCTTGCCGGTGCGCGCGAAGCCGGTCTGGATCTCGTCGCAGATCAGCACGATGCCGTGCTGGTCGCAGATGGCGCGCAGCGCGCGCATCAGCTCGGCCGGCATCACGTAGAAGCCGCCCTCGCCCTGGATCGGCTCCAGGATGATGGCCGCCACCTGCGTCGGCTCGATGTCGGCCTTGAACAGGTTGTGGATCGCCTTGAGCGTGTCGTCGACCGTCACGCCGTGCAGTTCCATCGGCGCCGGCACGTGGAAGATGCTGCCCGGGAACGGCCCGAAGCCGATCTTGTACGGCGCGACCTTGCCCGTCAGCGCCATGCCCATGTAGGTGCGGCCGTGGAACGCGCCGGTCAGCGCGATCACGCCGGGGCGGCGGGTGTGGGCGCGGGCGATCTTGATCGCGTTCTCGACCGCCTCGACGCCGGTCGTGAAGAACGCCGTCTTCTTCGCGTGGTCGCCCGGCGTGAGCTTGTTGAGGCGCTCGGCGAGGCGCACGACGCTCTCGTACGGCACCACCTGGTAGGCGGTGTGGGTGAAGTGATCGAGCTGCGTGCGGATCGCGTCGACGATGCGCGGGTGGCGGTGGCCGGTGTTGAGCACCGCGATGCCGGAGCCGAAGTCGATGTAGCGCTTGCCTTCCACATCCCACAGCTCCGAGTTCAGCGCGCGCTCGGCGTAGATGTTGAAGCCGATGCCCACGCCGCGCGGCGTGGCGGCCACGCGGCGCGCATCGATCTCGGCGTTGGTCAGGTGGCGGCTGGCGGCGGCGGCCAGGCGGGCGGATTCGGTGGGTGTGCTGGTGTTCATGGGGCCTCTCGCACGGGCACGAAGGGCCCGAAAAGCTGGATACAGGCGCGAGTCTAGGTCGGGCTTGGCCCTATCATTGGAACCAATCTCGCCGAATTGACAGAACCAATGCCATGAGTTTTGCATTCGCCCATGCCGCCGCCGACAAGCGGCCCCAGGCCGCGGCGTTGCCCGACTTCGTGTTGCGCCAGTTCGATCACGGCAGCGCCGAGCACGACCATCGGCAGCTCTACCTCATCCTGCAGGCCGGCATCCGCGGCGGGGTGCTGCCGGCCGGGTCGAAGTTACCGCCCACTCGCGCGCTGGCACAGGCCCTCGCTATCGCCCGCAACACCGTCGTGCATGTCTACGAGCAACTGGCGCTCGAAGGTTACGTACAGGCGGGGGTCGGGCGCGGGACCTTCGTGGCGGCCGTCGGGCCGCGGCTCGTGGAGCGCGGCAGTGCGATGCCGGCGGCCGCGTCGCCCGCGCGTCCGGCGGCGCTGTCGGGGCGCGGCGGGCAGCTCGTCGACGGCGCCAGCGCGGCCCGGCTGCAGTGGGGCGCGTTCACCCCCGGTGTGCCGGAAGTCCGGATGTTCCCGGCCGCCGTCTGGACGCGCCTGCAGGCCAAGGCGTGGCGCAGCGCGACGCCGCAGCACCTCACCTACGCGACCGGCGCCGGCGACCCGGGCCTGCGCGAGGCCGTGGCCGAGTACCTGCAGGGCACCCGCGGCGTGAGCTGCACGCCGGAGCAGGTCGTGATCACCAGCGGCACCCAGCAGTCGCTGCACCTGGTCGCGCAATTGCTCGCCGACCCGGGCGACGCGGTCTGGCTCGAAGACCCCGGCTACTGGGGCGCGCGCAGCGTGTTCCGCGCGCTCGGGCTGAAGCTGGTGCCGGTGCCGGTCGATGCCGACGGCCTCGCGCCCGGCCCCGAGCACCTGCGCGAGCCGCCGCGGGCGATGTTCGTCTCGCCCTCGCACCAGTACCCGACCGGCGCGCTGATGAGCCACGGCCGGCGCCGCCAGCTGCTCGACTACGCGGCGGTGCACGGCGTGTGGGTGGTCGAGGACGACTACGACAGCGAGTTCCGCTACGGCGCGCGCCCGCTGCCCGCATTGCAGGGCCTGGACGAGCACGGCCGCGTGATCTACCTCGGCACCTTCTCGAAGACGCTGTTCCCGGCGCTGCGGCTGGCGTACCTCGTGCTGCCGCCGGAGTTGGTCGAGCCGTTCGCGCGCGCGCTCAACGAGCTGTTCCGCGAGGGCCAGACGCTGCAGCAGGCGGTGCTCGCGCGCTTCCTCGCCGAGGGCCACTACGCCAGCCACATCCGCAAGATGCGCGCGGTCTACAGCGCCCGGCACGACGCGCTGATCGACGCGATCGGCCGGCACTTCGGCAGCACGCTGCCCGTGATCGGTGGCGACGCTGGCCTGCACCTGGTGCTCGGCCTGCCGGATCACCTCGACGACCACGCCGTCGTGCAGCAGGTGCTGCGCGCGGGTGTGGCCACGCGGCCGCTGTCGCTGTACTCGATGCGCCGCCCGGCGCCGGCCAAGGGCCTGCTGCTCGGCTACGGCGCGGTGCGTGAAGAGGAGATCGCCAGCCAGTTCGCGCTGCTGGCGCGCGCGGTGCAGGGGTTCCTGTAGCGTCTCGATGCGCGGCCGAATCGGCACTACCTCGCTACGATCTCTCAGCCGCCAACTCGAATCGACCCGCATGACATCACCCACTCGCCTGCCCGGCCACCGCTTCCTGCATTCCCCCGGCCCGAGCCGCGTGCCCGACGAGGTGCTGCACGCGATGAGCCGGCAGCCTATGGACCTGGCCGATCCTCGGGTCGACGCGACCATTGCCGCGTGCGAGGCTGGCTTGAAGCGCCTGCTGCACACCGAGCACGACGTGTTCCTCTACGCCGCCAACGGCCACGGCGCGTGGGAGGCGGTGATCGCCAACCTCGTCGCGCCCGGCACCAAGGTGCTGATCGCCGGCACCGGCCACTTCTCGGAATCGTGGGCACAGCAGACCGAGGCGATGGGCGGCGTGGTCGTCCGCACGCCGTGGGTCGAGGGCCTGCCGATCGCGCCGGCCGACATCGAGGCCGCGTTGCGCGACGACGCTGAACACACGATCGCCGCAGTGTTCGTCGTCCACACCGACACCGCCAGCGGCATCACCAGCGACCTGGCCGCGATCCGCGCCGCGATCGACCGCGCCGGCCACCCGGCGCTTTACGTGGTCGACGTGGTCGCCTCGCTTGGCGCGGCGCCGTTCGACATGACCGCGCTGCGCGCCAACGTGGCGCTCGGCGCCTGCCAGAAGGGCCTGATGGTGCCGCCGGGGCTCGCGTTCGTCGCGGTCGACGACGTGGCGATGGACGCGTCGCGCCGCAACCCCGCGCCGCGCTTCTACTGGGACTGGCGGCTGCGCCAGAGCCCGCTGTCGTATCGCAAGTTCTGCGGCACGCCGCCGCAGAGCCTGCTGGCCGGGCTCGAAGCGTCGTTGCTGCTGATCGAGCGCGAAGGCGAGGCGGCGGTCCTCGCCCGCCACCGCCGCCTCGCCGACGCGGTGCACGCCGCCGTTGCGCGCTGGAGCGAGGGCGGCGCGCTGAGCTTCTTCGGCGATGTGCCCGACTCGCGCTCGGTATCGGTGACGACGATCGCGGTCGCGCCCGGTGTCGACCCAGAGGCGATGCGCACCGTCGCCCGCGAGCGCTTCGAGGTCGCGATCGCAGGTGGCCTCGGGCCGCTGGCCGGCCGCGCGTTCCGCATCGGCCACCTCGGCGACATCAACGCCGCGATGGTGCTGGGTGCGCTCGCCGGCGTCGAAGCGGCGCTGGCGGTGCAGCGCATCCCGTTCGGGCGCGGCGGCGTCGAGCAGGCGATCGCGAGCCTGGCCGCCGACTGACCGACCCGCGGCGGCGCGCCGTCAGCCGCGCAGCAGTTCGAACGGCCCGCGCCCGCTGGCCGCCGTCATCACCCCGAGCACGCGGCCCGGTTCGTGGCCGACCATGGCCCAGTCGAAGCGCCACGACCAGTTGCCGGTCGGCGTGCCGGGCAGGTTCATGCGGTGCGTGCCGTCGAGGCCGAGCACGTCCTGCATCGTCACGATGGCGGTGTTCGCGACCGAGTTGAACGCGGCGCGGATCAGCGCCCAGTGCACGTCGTCGGCATCGGCCGCGAGGTAGGCGCCGGCGAACGCCCGCTCGTGTTGGGGGATCGCCGCCCACCAGCCGCGCGAGGTGTCGTTGTCGTGCGTGCCGCTGTAGACCACCGAGGCCGGCGTGTGGTGGTGCGGCAGGTAGACGTTGCGCGCGTCCTCGCCGAAGGCGAACTGCAGCACGCGCATTCCCGGGAAGCCGCAGGCCTCGCGCAGCGCGGTCACGTCGGGCGTGATCACGCCCAGGTCTTCGGCGACGATCGGCAGCGGGCCGAGCGCGCGGGCCAGCGCATCGAACAGCGCCTGGCCCGGGCCGGGCACCCAGTGGCCGTCGATGGCGGTCGGGCTGGTCGCCGGCACCTCCCAGTACGCCGCGAAGCCGCGGAAGTGGTCGATGCGGAACGCATCGGTCTGCGCCAGCGCGCGGCGCACCCGGGCGATCCACCAGGCGTAGCCCTCGTCGGCCATGCGGTCCCAGCGGTACAGCGGGTTGCCCCAGCGCTGGCCCTCGGCGGTGAAGGCATCGGGCGGCACGCCGGCGACGACCGTGGGCTGGCAATCCGCATCCAGCGTGTAGAGGTCGGGGCGGGCCCAGCAGTCGGCGCTGTGGTGGGCGATGAAGATCGGCAGGTCGCCCATCAGCGACACGCCACGCGCCTGGGCGTGCGCCTTCAGCGCGGCCCACTGGGTGTCGAAGCACCACTGCACGAACTGCCAGAAGCGGATCTCGCCGGCCAGCGTTCGCCGCGCCTCGGCCAGCGCCGCCGGCTCGCGCTCGCGCTGCGGCTTGGGCCAGTGCCACCAGGCCGCGCCGGCGTGCGTTGTCTCCAGCGCCATGAACAGCACGTAGTCGTCGAGCCACTCGGCCTGCTCGGCACACCAGGCCGCGAACGCCGCGCGATCGCCCACCGCCGCGCGCGCAAAGAAGGCGTCCGACGCCGCCCGCAGCTGCGCCAGCCGCCACGGCGTGACCCGCACGTAGTCGACCCGCGCGGCGCCGAAGCCGCCTTCGGGCAGCACCGGCGCGGCGAGCCAGCCCTTCGCGACCAGCGGCTCCAGCGCCACCATCAGCGGGCTGCCGGCGAAGGCCGAGACGCTTTGATAGGGCGAATCGCCGGGCCCGACCGGCGTGGTCGGCAGCACCTGCCAGATCGACTGCCCGGCCGCCGCCAGCCAGTCGACGAAGTGATGGGCCTCGGGGCCCAGATCGCCGATGCCGTGCGGCCCCGGCAGCGAGGTGATGTGCAGCAGGACGCCGGCGCTGCGCTGGTTCAGGTTCATCGGCACGATTGTGCCGGCCGCCTCCCCACGCGGCGGCGACGTTCAGCCGTTCAACAACGCCGCCAGCACCTGGGCGGCCTGCGCGCACTGCGCGCCGGTCACATCGAGGTGCGTCACGGCGCGCACCGTGCGCGGGCCGAACGCGTTCAGCAGCACGCCACGCTCGCGGGCGCGGGCGGTGAGCGTCGGCGCATCGATCGAGACGCTCGCCGGCAGGTGGAACACGATGATGTTGGTCTGCACGCTCGCCAGGTCGAGCTGCACCGGCGCCTCGCCCACGAGCCGTTCGGCGAACGCGCGCGCGTTGGCGTGGTCCTCGCCGAGCCGCGCGAGGTGATGGTCGAGCCCGTGCAGCGCGGCGGCGGCGAAGATCCCGTTCTGCCGCATCGCGCCGCCCAGGCGCTGGCGGTGCCGGTGCGCCGACTGGATCAGCGCCTTGGGGCCGGCCAGCAGCGAGCCGCCCGGCGCGCCCAGGCCTTTCGAGAACGCCACGGCGATCAAGTCGAACGGCGCGGCCAGCGCGGCCGGCGCCAGGCCGCTCGCGACACTCGCGTTCCACAGCCGCGCGCCGTCGAGGAAACACGCCAGGCCTTGTTCGCGTGCGGCGTCGCACAGGCGCTGCACGTCCACCTGCGGCACGACCACGCCACCGGCGCGGTTGTGGGTGTTCTCGATCTGCATCAGCGTCGTCGACGGGAAGATCGCGAAGCTCTTCGGCTTGATCGCGGCCAGCATCTCGTCGACGCTGAACACGCCGCGCGCGCCGATCTCGTGGACCTGCACGCCGGCGTTCGCCGCCGCGCCGCCGGCCTCGTGCCAGCCGGCGTGCGACTCGCGCGACGCGATCACCTCGTCGCCCGGCCGCGTGAGCACGCGCAGCGCCACCTGGTTGGCCATCGTGCCGGTCGGCAGCCACAGCGCGGCCTCCTGGCCGAGCAGTTCGGCGACGCGCGCCTGCAGCCGGTTCGTGGTCGGGTCCTCGCCGTACTGGTCGTCGCCGACCGGGGCGGCAGCCATCGCGGCGCGCATCGCGTCGGTCGGGCGGGTGACGGTGTCGGAACGCAGGTCGATCATCGGTGCAGTCATGGGGATGAATGGGTTCAGGGTTGGACGATGCCAAGCGCGAGCAGGCTGCGCGCGGTGTCGAGGATGCTCTGTTCTTCGGGCCGCGTGGCCCAGCCGAGCACGGCTTTCGCATGCGAGGCGTCCTGGTGGCGCACCGAGCCGAGCTCGGGCGCGACGGCGCGCGCCACCCGGTTGAACAGCGCCGCGATGCGCACCACCCGGTCCGACACATTGCGCGTCGTCACCCGCGCGGCCTGCGTGCCGAGCCCGGCGCGCAGCACGTCGGCCACCTCGCGGATCGTCATGAAGCGGCCCGACGCGATGAAGCGCTCGCCGCTCATGTTCGGCGCGGTCAGCGCACGCACATGCAGGTCGGCCACGTCGCGCACGTCGACGATGCCGAAGCCGAAGTTCGGGCAGGCGCGCACGCTGCCGTCGAGCAGCTTGCGAACGATGACGACCGAGGCCGAGTAGTCCCGGCTCCACACCGGCCCGAGCACGACCGACGGGTTGATGGTGCAGAACTCGAGGCCGGCGCCTTCCGCGGCCACCCAGTCCCGCGCCGCGCGCTCGGCGATGGTCTTGGAGCGCACGTACGGCGTCAGGCCCGGCTTGTCGAGCTGCGTCCAGTCGGCCTCGGTGAAGTGGTGCACGCCGCGGCCGCGGCCGTAGGCGATGGCGGCGACCGACGAGGTCATCACGAAGCGCGTCGCGCCCGCGGCCCTGGCGGCGCGCAACGCGCGCAGCGCACCGTCGCGGGCCGGCACGATCAGCTCGTCGGGGTGCCTGGGCACGCCGGCCGGCAGCGGGGACGCGAGGTGCGCCACATGGCTGCAGCCGGCCGCCGCCTCGGCCCAGCCGGCGTCGGCGTTCAGGTCGGCCGCGAAGACGTGCAGGCGGGCGTCGTCGACCGCCAGCAGGCGCCGCACCGCCACCTCCTTCGCCAGATCGCGCACGGTCGTGTGCACGGTCCAGCCCTCGGCAACCAGCTGGCGGATCAGGAAGCCGGCGATGTATCCGCTGCCTCCGGTGACGAGCACTCGATCTGCCATGACGCTGCCCCTGCCGCTGATGCGGATTGCCGTGCCGGATGCACGGGCGGCATTGTGGCGGGTGCAGCGTGATGCGTTCCGTCTACGGCGCCTGCAGGAAGAACCGCACCATCTCCGCGGACGCATCCGGCCCGCGCGGATCGGTGTACGAACCTGCGGGGCTGCCGCCGGACCAGGCGTGCGCGCCGCCGTGCAGCAGCCAGAGTTCCACGCGGGCGCGGCCGGCCTCGTCGGCATGCACGGTGCGGGTGTAGGCGCGGCCCCCGGCGGAGCCGCGCGTGGCGTCGGCCGCTGCGAGCGGCGTGCCGCCGGCCAGGGCCTGCGCGACGATCGCCTCGCCGTTGCGCGCGACCACGGTCGCGTCCTCGTCGCCGTGGAAGACGATCGTGCGCGGCCGCGGCCCGCCGGGCGCCGCGGCGCGCGCCGGTGCGGCGCCGAATACGGATTTCGCGCCGTTCATCGCCATGAAGGCGGAGCCGACGTCGTGCGCCGCGCCGCTCGGCAGTCCCGAGTGGGCGCCGATGGCGGCGAACAGCTCCGGGTGCGTCTGGCCGAGGATCACCGCCATCGCCGCGCCAGCCGACAAGCCGGCCACGAACACGCGCGCCGGATCGATGCGGTGGGCGGCCACCACGTCCGCGACGATGCCGGCCAGGATCGCCGGCTCGCCGCCCTCGCGGCGCTGGTCCTCGGGGCGGAACCAGTTCCAGCAGTTCGAGCCGTTGGCGTTGCGCGATTGCGCCGGGTAGGCGACCAGGAAGCCGTGTTCGTCGGCCAGCGCGTTCATGCGCGTACCGGCCGCGAAGTCGTCCGGGTGTTGCTTGCAGCCGTGCAGCATCACGACGAGCGGCCGCGGTGCGTCGTCGTCGGCCGCGCCGGCAGGCACGTAGAGCTTGTAGGCGCGGCTGCCGGCCGGGCCGGTGTGCGTGCGGGCCAGGAAGACGCCGGGCTCGGCGCCGGCCCGCCGGGCGGAACGGGCGGGGCGGTCGGCCTCGGGCGTGGCGGCCGGCCTTGCCGGGGCGACCGGGTCGGCGGGCGCCGGGCGATCGACCCGCTCGACGAACGCCAGCGGCTCGTCCGCGGCGGCCGGCGCGTGCGCCGTGGGGGCCGCCGGATCGGCCGTCGGATGCTGGACCAGCCCGGCCGACGCGAGCGCGCGCCGGATCGTCTCGGTGACGCCGCGGGTCGGGCCGGTGGCCGGGTCGAGCCCGGCGGAGCGCAGGGCGCGCTCGATGGTGTCTGAAATGGTGTGCAGGCTCATGGGGTCCCAGGCGAAAAAGAAATGGTGCAGTGCAGCATAGTGCCTCGTTTCGCGAACCCGCGTCATCGGCCGGGGCCTGTTCCGGCGTGGGACACGACCTACACCACCTGGCGCTGCGCACCGGCATGAAGCGCGACCCCGCCTGCTTAAGCTTGACCGCACCAAGAACCGAGGAGAACCCCGCATGAGAACCATCCTGATCCCCGCCGCGCTGGCATCCCTGTTCGCACTCGCGGCCTGCGACAAGCCGGCCGTCGTGGCCGTGCCCGCGCCGTCGCCGGCACCGTCCACCGTCGTGGTCCCGGGCCCCCCGGGCCAGCCGGGTCCGCAGGGCGAGGCCGGCAAGCCGGGCGACACGACCGTGATCGTCACGCCGCCTGCCAGCGCCGCGTCGAACTGATCGCCTGAGCGTCACCGCCGTCGCGCCCCCGGGTTCTGCTGGGCGGCGTTGACGGCGCTTTTCCGGCGATCGCGCGTGTCGGGAATCGTCATGCTGTGGTCGGGCCGCCTCGATTGCCCGCCGCACCTGCCGTCCCATGCCCGCTTTCACCGAAGAACAAGCCCGCGCCTACATGCACAAGCTGCTGGCGGCCATGAGCCAGGCCGGCGGCTCCGACCTGTTCATCGCGGCCGAATTCCCGCCGAGCATCAAGTCGAACGGCGCGATGAAGCCGCTGACGACCCAGAAGCTCAGCGCCGAGCTGACCCGCGAACTGGCCAACTCCCTGATGAACGAAGCGCAGCGCGCCGAGTTCGAGAAGGAGATGGAGTGCAACTTCGCGATCTCGATCCCGAACATCTCGCGCTTCCGCGTCAACGTGCACGTGCAGCAGCAGTGCGTCAGCATGGTGATCCGCACCATCGCCTCGGAGATCCCGAACTTCGAGAAGCTCAAGCTGCCCGAGGTGCTGAAGGACGTGGTGATGAACAAGCGCGGGCTCGTGCTCGTGGTGGGCGCCACCGGTTCGGGCAAGTCGACCACGCTGGCGGCGCTGATCGACCACCGCAACCGCACCCACGCCGGCCACATCATCACGGTGGAGGATCCGGTGGAGTACGTGCACGCTTCGCGCCAGTCCCTGGTGACGCACCGCGAGGTCGGCGTCGACACCAAGTCGTGGCACCACGCGCTGAAGAACACGCTGCGCCAGGCGCCCGACGTGATCCTGATCGGCGAGATCCGTGATGCCGAGACGATGGAGCACGCGATCGCCTTCGCCGAGACCGGCCACCTGTGCCTGGGCACGCTGCACGCCAACAGCTCGAGCCAGACGATCGAGCGGATCATTAACTTCTTCCCCGAGGAGCGTCGCGCGCAGCTGCTGATGGACCTGTCGGCCAACCTGCGCGCGATCGTCTCGCAGCGCCTGGTGCGGCGCGAGGACGGCCACGGCCGCGCCGCCGCGATCGAGATCCTGCTGAACACGCCGATCATCGCGGAGCGCATCTTCCAGGGGCACTTCCACGAGCTGAAGGCGATCATGTCCAAGTCGCGCGAGCTCGGCATGCGCACCTTCGACTGGGCGCTGTTCGAGCTCTACAACGCCGGCACCATCAGCTTCGAGGAGGCGATCCGCAACGCCGATTCGGCCAACGAGCTGCGCCTGCACATCAAGCTCAAGAGCGAGCGCGGCGAGCCGCCGCCGTCCAACTTCATGGACCTGGCGATCGAGGACGACGGCCCGTCCCCAGAGCAGCTGGAGGAGCTGCGGCACCAGGAGATGCTGAAGCAGCAGGAGACCCGACGCCGCCTCGAGGACGAGCAGCTCGAGCAGCTGCGCGAGAAGAAGCGCCTCGCCGAGGCCGCTGCCAAGGGCCGCTGACCGGCGCGTCCCGCGGCGCGGGACAAACTTCCGACACGTGTCGGGTACTGGCGCCTCGACCCGGCGCGTAGCCTCCGCGCCTGTGAACCTCACCCGTACCACGGCGCGTGACGGCATCTGCCGTTAGAGGACGACGTGCGGGCCCGCCTGAACCCCGTGTTCGCCGTCTGGCGGGCCATGCTGACGCCCGCGCGCGCATTCCAGCCCGCCGCGCTGGAGCGCGAATTCCTCGCCGACTACGCTCGCCGCTTCGCCGACGAGCGCCGCGCGATCACGCTGCTCGCGGCGTTGCTCTGGCTCCCGCTGATGTGCTGGGACCTGGTCAACATGAGCGAGCTCGGCGCCGAGCTGAGCGACGCGACCTTGTTCGTCGGCCTGCGCGCGGCCAGCTTCTGCGTGCTGCTGCTCGTGGCGGCCATCGCGGCCGGCCCGTGGATCGAGCGCGACGAGCATGCCGCGTCCGCGCTGCTGATGTTCTCGAGCATCACGACCTTCGTGTTCGCGTACGGGCAGATGCGGCTGCTGCCGCCCGAGTATGGCCACGCGTACTACGGCCTGGCGCTGTCGACGATCATGACCGCCGGGTTCGCCGCGCTGCGGCTGCGTGGCTTGCCGGTGCTGTGCGTGATGGGCGCCTGCGTGCTGGCGCCGGCGCTGCTGCTGCAGATCGAGATCCTGTCGCGCCCCGGGGTCGATCTCCGGCCCGAGCAGGACTACGTCTTCAAGCTGAGCAACATCCTGCTGGTCGTCGGAGCGCTCGGCACGGCCCTGGCGCAGCAGCTGGAGCGCACGCAGCGCGCCGCCTTCCTGCGCGAGCACGAGCTCGCGCGCTCCAACCACACGCTGGAGCGGCAGCGGCGCGAGCTCGAGACCCTCAACGGCGCGATCCGGCGCGCGAGCCAGCAGACCGAGGAGAAGTCCCGGCTGCTGATCGACGCGCAGGCAGCGCTCTCGCTCGCGCTCGACGCGGCCAAGGCGGCCAGCCGCGCCAAGAGCGATTTCGTCGCCAACATGAGCCACGAGTTCCGCACGCCGATGAACGCGATCATCGGCGTCACCCATCTGCTGATGCACTCCGAGCAGCAGCCGCGGCAGGTCGAGTGGCTGCGCACGATCGAGACCGCCTCGGCGCACCTGCTGTCGCTCGTCAACGCCATCCTCGACATCTCGAAGATCGAGGCCGGCAAGCTCGAGCTGCAGCATGCCGATTTCGACCTGGCGGCCACGTTCGCCCAGTTGCGCGCGCTGGTCGCCAACCAGTTGCTGGACAAGGGCCTGCGGATCGAGCTCGACACCGGCGACGTGCCGCTGCACCTGCACGGCGACGCGACCCGACTGCTGCAGGCCCTGCTGAACTACACCGGCAATGCGATCAAGTTCACGACCGAGGGAACGATCCTCGTGCGCGCCGACCTGCTGGAGTCGGGGCCCGACGCGGTGCTGGCGCGGTTCGAGGTGCGCGATCCCGGCCCCGGCCTCACGGCCGACCAGCTCTCGCGCCTGTTCCGCGCCTTCGAGCAGGCCGACGGACCGCCCGGTCTCAAGGCCACCGGCACCGGCCTGGGCCTGGCCATCACCAAGAGCCTGGCGATCTCGATGGGTGGCGACGCCGGCGCCTCGAGCAAGCCGGGCCGGGGCAGCACCTTCTGGTTCACGGCGCGCCTGAAACGCGCCACCGAAGCCGTGCCGGCCACCGAGCGGCCGGATCGCCTGCCCGACCCGCGGGCCGAGCTGCGGCGTCGCCACGAAGGCGCCCGCGTGCTGCTGGCCGAGGACAACGAGGTCAACCAGGCGGTGGCCTGCGCGCTGCTCGCCGCCGCGGGCATCAGCGTCGCCGTCGCCAACGACGGCCGCGAGGCGCTGGAGATGGCGAGCCGGGAGGCCTACGCGCTGATCCTGATGGACGTGCAGATGCCGGTCATGGACGGCCTGGCCGCCAGCCGCGCGATCCGGGCGCTCCCCGGGCGCGGCAACACCCCGATCCTGGCGATGACGGCGGACCTCTTCAACGAGAGCCGGCAGGAGTTCGAGGACGCCGGCATGAACGGCTTCGTCGACAAGCCCTGCCACCCGAACGACCTCTACCAGGCCCTGCTCAAGTGGCTCGCGCCCGCCGACGCGGCCTCGGCGCTGGACCAACGCGGTGCGGAGGGCGTCACCTGCTAGCGCGGCTCCGGAAACGCAGGCGCGCGGCACGAAGCTTGCTGCATCCGGCGCTTCACTTCAGGGGCGATTCGTGCAGGCGTCGACATCGATCAAGGTGCGCATCCGGGCGATCGCCGAAGTGCTGGTCGTCGCCATGCTCGGCACCATCCCGGCCCTTCTCCCGGCCACCGCGCTGCTCGCGATGATCGACTTCCAGAAGGACAGCGACGGCTTCATGATGGCCATGCTCTACGCCGGCAGCATCGGCGGCGCCGTGGTCGGCATGGCGTTCGCGAAACGCCGGGCCGCGCGAGACTGACATCGAGCCAGCGCGTCGCGCGCTTCGCACGCGGCGACGCCCTACAGCGCCGATGGCGCCGACGCGCTACCTTGCATGCCGTGGGCCGGCCTGGCGCCGGCCGAGGAGCGAAAGCGCATGAATGCCGAGGGTGTCGAGCGGTTCGTGAGCGCCCAGGAGCCCGTCTGGGACGCGGTCGTCGACGAACTGCGGCGCGGTCGCAAGACCAGCCACTGGATGTGGTTCGTGTTTCCACAGCTGCGCGGCCTGGGCACCAGCCCGCGCGCCCACTTCTACGGGCTGGCGTCGGCCGACGAGGCGCGCGCGTATCTGGCCCACCCGATGCTGGGGGCACGGCTGCGGCAGTGCGTGGAACTCGTGCTGGATGTCCGGGGTCGATCGGTGCACGACATCTTCGGCAGCCCCGACGACCAGAAGCTGAGGTCCAGCCTCACGCTGTTCGAGCACGTGGCGCCCGACGACGCGCTGTTCGCGCGCGCACTCGACCGGCTGTACGGCGGTCAGCGGGACGCGCGCACGTTGGCGCTGCTTGGCGCCGATCCCCAACCACTTCGAGGAGATATCCGATGACCGCCCAGCAGATCAAGCCCGAGCTTCAAGGCAAGACCATCGAATCCGCCGCCGTGATGGAGCGTCCCAGCGGCGATGCGGAGTTCGTGATGACGTTCACCGACGGTTCGACGGCCACCGTGGCGGCGTGGAAGCGAGAGGGGCATTCGTTGCAGATGAATGTCGATCTGTCGCCGAACGCACATCCGCAGACGGATGGGGGGACGCACCGGCGGCACGTGTGAACACGGCCGCCTTCGTGCTCACGTGAAGCGCAAGGGATCACCGCTTCAACGCTGGACGCGATCCACATCCTCGGTCGTGAAGTCGCCGGGCAGCACGATCTCGAGCATCTCGATGTCCTCGCTGTGACCGAGTTCGCGGTGCCGAATCTCCGGCGGCTGGTGCACGCAGGAGCCGGCTTCGAGACGCACCACGCCTTGCCCTTCGTACTCGAACTCGATCCAGCCCTTCAGGATGTAGACGAGCTGAAAGGTGGTTCGGTGAATGTGCGGCTGGCTCGAGAATTCCCTACCGGCAGCCGCGCGGATGACGTGAGCGTCGACCCGACCCTCGGTCGCCGCCTTGACGCCCAGATCACGATATTCGTAGAACGAGCGCAAGCCGCGTTCGAAGACGGCGCCCGCAGCGTGCGAAGCAACGAATCCGTTGGTGGTCATGGCGACTTGTCTCCTTAAAATAGAGGGTCGATCAGGCCCTCAGACGAAGCTGGCTTTGAATGTCACTGCATCGAGCAGGCAGTGCTGCTCAATCGGCCCGGCCAGTTCGAACAATCGAGCCGCCGATCTAAAGTCGAACAGACGGTAGAGCCGAGAGTTGTCTTGATGGTCGCGAGCGAAACGCGCTTCGTTCGCCGAGACGTAAAAGGGCGTGCGTTCGCCGAATCCGGTGGTCTTGACTTCGATGAAGCGCTCGCGACCATCGACGTCGAAAGAGCGGATGTCGTATCCGAGGCCATCGCCCTCTTCGACCGAAACGTGCCGAACCTTGTCGGCAAGTTGACCTGCACCTTGTTGTACGAGACGCCAGCGTTCGAAGCTCAACGCAAAGAGCTCGCCTGCGGCACCGAGCGAGCGGTTCTGTGCCTCGCGCGCAAAGTAATCGCGCTTGACTGGTTTTTGCAGATACGCGGGACTGCTCTCGCGAACCGCATGTTCAGCCCGCGGAGCCTCGCTCAGCACGCGCGTGAAGTCAGCGTGTTCCGACGCCACCGCTGGGCGCTCGACGGCCGATAGCGCGAGGTCATCGAGCTGTGGGTGGTGACGCACCTGTCGTTCCACCGTTTCGGTCAGCAAATCACGCTGGAAGTTGCTTCTTGGCTGGTAGCCGCTGATGTACGGATAGCCCAGTTCGAGCATCACCGCGCTGATGTTCGCGTGTTTGAATTCGATGGAACCCTCGCTGCGCACAGTCAATCGATGCAGCAGTTGACGACGGTGCGCGGCCTTGCTGTAGGACTGGCCGGCCAACTCCTGCAACAGCATGGCCAAGTAGTCGGCCACGATCAACTCGACCTCTTCGCGCTGCCAATCGTCACCCGCCTTGGCACCTAACGCTCGAACTTCGAAGCCCAACGAGGTCAAACGACGAACGACGGTTTCCTGTCCCCCGGAAAACTGCCCTGAGCGAAGCGGGCCGTCCGCCGGAAACTGAATGCCGACGGCCACGCCGGCTATTGCTTTCGAGTCGGCCCACTGGCCGCTCAGCGGGTCGCGCACCAGATAACCGCTGGCACGTAGAATCCGTATAGCCTCAGAAACGCGGCCTGCCCGAGGCGAAGGTACTCGTCGAGAGCTGCCTGGACTGCAAATGGATCGCTCAGGTCGGCAATCGTGCGCGGCATGACGAAGCTGCTGCCTGGGATCGATCAAACGTCGATATTCGCCGCCCGCAGCGCGTTCGTCTCGATGAAATTCCGCCGCGGCTCGACCTCGTCGCCCATCAGCATCGTGAAGACGCGGTCGGCTTCGATCGCGTCGTCGATCTGGACGCGCAACAGGCGGCGCACGGCCGGGTCCATCGTGGTCTCCCACAGCTGCGCCGGGTTCATCTCGCCGAGGCCCTTGTAGCGCTGGCGCGCGACGGCGCCTTCGGCCTGCTGGATCAGCCAGGCCATCGCCTCGCGGAAATCGCCGACGCGCATTTCCTTCTGCTTCTCGCCCTCGCCGCGCATGACCACGGCCTCCTCGCCGACGAGGCCGCGGAAGGTGGCACCGGCGGTGCTCAGCGCTTCGTAGTCGGCACCGTGGACGAAATCGGCGGTGATGACGCTGCTCTTCACGTTGCCGTGGTGCATGCGGCTGATGCGCAGGATGTGCTTGTCGGTACGGGCGTCGAACTCGGCCGTCACCTCGGCGTCGTGCAATGCGGCCTTCAGCGCGGCGGCCGATTGCTCGGCGGCTTCCAGCGTGTCGACATCGAGTGCGAGGCCGTTGGCCATCGCGCGCAGCGCTTCCACGTCCATCCAGTTCGACAGCCGCTCGACCACGTTCTTCGCGAGCACGTACTGGCGCGCCAGCGCTTCGAGCGCGTCGCCCTGCAGCAGCGCGGCGCCGGGTGTCTTGGTGTCGAGCTTGGCGTCCTTGAGCGCGACCTTGAGCAGATAGGCGTCGAGCTCGTGGCCGTCCTTCAGGTACTGCTCTTCCTTCCCGAGCTTGACCTTGTAGAGCGGCGGCTGCGCGATGTAGATGTGGCCGCGCTCGACCAGCTCGGGCATCTGGC
>JAZKIO010000134.1:0-2722 GCA_040384825.1 Pseudomonadota bacterium | reverse complement strand
GCTCGCTCATCGCCAGCGCGCCCACGTGCTCGCCGCTGATCAGCTTGGGCAGGTATTTGGCGCGTTGCGCGTCGCTGCCGTTGCGCTTGATCTGGTTGACGCACAGGTTGCTGTGCGCGCCGTAGCTCAGGCCGATCGAGGCGCTCGCGCGCGAGATCTCTTCCATCGCGATCATGTGCGCGAGGTAGCCCATGTCGGCACCGCCATACTCCTCGCTGACGGTGATGCCGAGCACGCCGAGCGAGCCCATCTTGCGCCACAGGTCCATCGGGAACTGGTCGCTGCGGTCGATCTCGGCGGCGCGGGGTGCGATCTCGGCCTGCGCGAACTCGCGCACCGCGTCGCGCAATGCATCGACGTCGTCGCCGAGCTGGAAGTCGAGGCCTGGCAGGTTGTTCATGTGTCGTGTCTCCTTCTGAAATCGTCAGTGCCGCACGTCGTCGCGGCCGACCACGGTCATCACCGTCGCGGTCATCGTCGCGATCAGCTTCTTCTCGTCGCTGCCCGGCTCGGACTGCCAGGCACGCCCGTCGACCACGCTGATCGTGCGGCCGCCCTTGGTGACCAGACCTTCGAACTGCAGCAGCGGTCCGCGCGCCGGCGCGAGCAGGTTGATCTTGAACTCGATCGTCAGCACACCCGCGTCGGCCGGCATCAGCGAGAAGGCCGCGAATCCGCAGGCCGAATCGAGCGCCGCGGCGATCATGCCGGCGTGAACGAAGCCGTGCTGCTGCGTCAGCTCCGGCTTGTGCCGCATCGCGATCACGACGCGACCGGGCTCGACGGCCGCCAGCGACGCGCCGAGCGTGCGCATCGCGCCTTGCAGCGCGAACGACTCATTGACGCGCTGCGCGAAATCGGGATTGCGGGCCTGCATCGTTCGGGGCTCCTGTCGATGACGTGATTCAGCTTACTCGCGCGCCGCCGCCTTGCGGGCACCGGTGCCGGCCAGCAGGCGACGCGCTTCCTTCTCGTGCGAACGCACCTCGTCGAGCGTGGCGTGCAGGTCGGCCATCTGCTGCTCCAGCTGCTCGCGGTGCGCGCCCAGCACCGCCAGGTACTTCTGCAGCTGGGGCTGGGTGTCGCGCGGCGACTCGTACATGTCGACCAGCTCCTTCACCTCCGCCAGCGTCAGCCCGAGGCGCTTGCCGCGCAGCGTGAGCTTGAGGCGCGTGCGCTCACGCTGGGTGTAGACGCGGTTGCGGCCGCTGCGCTGGGGCGTGATCAGCCCGCAATCCTCGTAGAAGCGGATCGCGCGGGTCGTCAGATCGAACTCGCGGGCGAGCTCGCCGATCGTGAAGGTCTTGAACGGGGCGGGAGACATCTGGGTGACAGCGGCGATGGAGCGGACGGCCTACACTGGGCTCGAGTTGACGTTTACGTCAAGTGCACAAAGTGTAGTTGGGGAATCCGATGAAGGCCATGAACGCGCTCGAAATGCAGCTCGCCTACCCGTTCGGCGAGACGCTGCCCGCGCTCGGCACGACGCTCGAAGTGGCGCCCGGCGTGCGCTGGCTGCGCATGCTGCTGCCGTTCCAGCTCGACCACATCAACCTGTGGCTGCTGCGTGACCGGATCGACGGCCGCGACGGCTGGACGATCGTCGACTGCGGCATCACCAACGACGCGACCCGCGCCGCCTGGGAGACGATCTTCGCCAACGAGCTGCAGGGCCTGCCGGTGCTGCGGGTGATCGTCACGCACATGCACCCCGACCACATCGGCCTGGCGCACTGGCTGACCGAGCGCTGGAACGTGCGCCTGTGGTGCAGCGCCACCGACTACAACGTGGCCCGCCTGGCCAGCAGCGGCATCGCCGCGATCGGCGGCGAGGCGACGGCCCGCTTCATGGCGAGCCACGGCCTGACCGACGAGGAATCGCAGACCAAGATCAAGGCCCGCACCAACTACTACAAGAGCATGGTGCCGGACCTGCCGCACGCCTATCGCCGCCTGCTCGCCGGCGACGTGCTGCAGATCGGCGGCCACGACTGGACCTGCCACGCCGGCTACGGCCACGCGCCCGAACACATGTCACTGCACTGCGCGCAGCTCGGCGTGCTGATCAGCGGCGACATGGTGCTGCCGCGCATCTCGACCAACGTCAGCGTGCACGAGGGCGAGCCCGAGGCGAACCCGTTGATGCTGTACCTCGACTCGATCAAGCGCATGAAGGCGCTGCCCGAGGACACACTGGTCCTCCCCTCGCATGGCCGCCCGTTCCGCGGCCTGCACACCCGCATCGACCAGCTCGTCGCCCACCACGACGAGCGCTTCGCGGACGTGCTCGCCGCCTGTGCCGAGGCGCCGCAGCACGCGGCCGACCTGCTGATGGTGCTGTTTCGGCGCAAGCTCGATCTGCACCAGACCACGTTCGCGATGGGCGAGTCGGTGGCGCACTTGCATGCGCTGTGGTTGGCCGGACGGTTGGTTCGCCGGCTGGATGCGGACGGGATCTATCGGTTCACGACGGTCTGATTCGGCGTCTCACGGCCGCACTTGCGACGCGTCGAGCGCGTCGCGGCAGGCGGCACCGGGCAGGGGCTCATCCGGTGGCGGTCGATGCTGCGCATCGACTGCGTTGCGGTGCTCGGTCCGAGGTCGCGCCGCAGAACTCGCTACGTTCGCTTCGCTCACTGCACTCGGACAACCGCGGCGAGTCAGACAACGAAGCGCGCTGCGCGCGCCGACCTCGGCCCTGCGCTCCTCACCGCCACCCAAA
>JAZKIO010000133.1:0-17348 GCA_040384825.1 Pseudomonadota bacterium | reverse complement strand
ACGTGCCGGGCGGCATCTACTCGCACATCTCGGGCATCGACATCATCCGCGCCGCCAACGCCGACGGCAGCGGCAGCTACTACGTGCTGGAAGACAACCTGCGCGTGCCCAGCGGCGTGAGCTACATGCTGGAAGACCGCAAGATGATGATGCGGCTCTTCCCCGAGCTGTTCAGCCAGCACCGCGTGGCGCCGGTCGCGCACTACCCCGACCTGCTGCTCGAGACGCTGCGCTCGGTGGCGCCGGCGTCGGTGAACGAGCCGACCGTCGTCGTGCTCACGCCGGGCATGCACAACAGCGCGTACTTCGAGCACGCGTTCCTCGCGCAGCAGATGGGCATCGAGCTGGTCGAGGGGCAGGACCTGTTCGTCAAGGACAACTTCGTCTACATGCGCACGACGCAGGGGCCGAAGCGGGTCGACGTGATCTACCGCCGCGTCGACGACGACTTCCTCGATCCGCAGGTCTTCCGCAAGGATTCGACGCTCGGCTGCGCTGGCCTGCTCAGCGCCTACCGCGCCGGCAACGTGACCTTGAGCAACGCGATCGGCACCGGCGTGGCGGACGACAAGTCGATCTATCCGTACGTGCCGAAGATGATCGAGTTCTACCTGGGCGAGAAGCCGATCCTGCACAACGTGCCGACCTACATGTGCCGCAAGACCGAGGACCTGAGCTACGTGCTCGCCAACCTCGACCAACTGGTCGTCAAGGAAGTCCACGGCGCCGGCGGCTACGGCATGCTGATCGGGCCGGCGGCCACCAGGGCCGAGATCGAGGACTTCCGCGCCGCGCTGCTGGCCAACCCGAGCGGCTACATCGCGCAGCCCACGCTGAGCCTGTCGACCTGCCCCACCTACGTGGAGAGCGGCATCGCGCCGCGCCACATCGACCTGCGGCCGTTCGTGCTCTCGGGCAAGGAGGTGCAGATGGTGCCGGGCGGGCTGACCCGCGTGGCGCTGAAGGAAGGGTCGCTGGTCGTCAACTCGTCGCAGGGCGGCGGGACCAAGGACACCTGGGTGCTGGAAGCCTGATCGGCCAAAGGGAGAGAACAAGATGTTGTCAAGAACCGCCGATCACCTGTTCTGGATGGCGCGCTACATGGAGCGCGCCGAGAACACCGCCCGCATGCTGGACGTGAACTACCAGGCCTCGCTGATGCCGCAGTCCGCCGAGGACGCCGAGAAGGGCTGGAAGGGCCTGCTCGGCATCAGCGAACTCAGCGGCGATTTCGCCAAGCGTTACGGCGACGTCACGCCCGACAGCGTGATGCGCTACATGGTCAGCGACGAGGAGAACGGCTCCAGCATCCGCAACTGCCTGCAGGCCGCGCGCGAGAACGCGCGGGCGGTGCGCGGCACGCTCACCACCGAGGTCTGGGAGACGCAGAACCAGACCTGGCTCGAGTTCCAGCGCATGGTCTCGACCGAATCGTTCCTGCGCGATCCGAGCACGCTGTTCGAGTGGGTCAAGTTCCGCTCGCACCTGTCGCGCGGCGTCACGGTCGGCACCATGCTGCAGGACGAGGCCTTTCACTTTCTGCGCATCGGCAGCTTCCTGGAGCGGGCCGACAACACGGCACGTCTGCTCGACGTGAAGTTCCACGCCGTCGAGAGCGAGTACCACGGCTTCCAGACGCAGAGCCAGAGCCAGTCGCAGGGCCAAGGCGTCGACGGCGAGGCCGCCGTGGCGCGCGACACCGAGGTCGACTTCTATCACTGGTCCGGCATCCTCAGGTCTGTGTCCGGCTTCGAGGTCTACCGCAAGGCGTATCGCAACGTGATCCGGCCCGAGAAGGTGGCCGAGCTGCTGATCCTGCGGCCGGACATGCCGCGATCGCTCGCCGCCTGCATGCACGAGGTCGTGAGCAACCTGAAAATGGTGGCGAACGAGCAGTCCACCGAGACGCTGCGCAAGGCCGGCCGCCTGCAGGCCGACCTGCAGTACGGCCGCATCGACGAGATCCTCGCGACAGGGCTGCACGCCTACCTGACCCAGTTCCTAGAGCGCGTCGGCACGCTCGGCATCGGCATCAGCCGGGACTTCCTCGTGCCGGTCGCCGCCTGAGCGTTCACGCGCCCCTCCCACAGAACTCGAACATCCCTCCGGAGACTCAATGTCCATCCACGTCGCGCTGAATCACGTCACGCACTACCGCTACGACCGGCCGATCAACCTCGGCCCGCAGATCGTGCGGCTGCGCCCGGCGCCGCATTCGCGCACGCGCATCCTCAGCTACTCGATGCGCGTCGAGCCGGCCACGCACTTCATCAACTGGCAGCAGGACCCGCAGTCCAACTACCTGGCGCGGCTGGTGTTCCCTGACAAGACCACGAGCTTCCGGATCGAGATCGACCTGGTCGCCGAGATGGCGACGCTGAACCCGTTCGACTTCTTCCTCGAGCCGTCGGCCGAGCACTACCCGTTCAAGTACGAGCCCGAGGTCGAGACCGAGCTGGCCTCGTACATGATCAAGGCGCCGACCACGCCGGCCTTCGAGGCCTACCTGGCGAGCGTCCCGCGCGAGAAGACGCCGACCAACGACTGGCTGGTCTCGCTGAACCAGAAGCTGCAGCGCGACATCGGCTACCTGGTGCGCATGGAGCCCGGCGTGCAGACGCCGGAAGAAACGCTGGTCAAGGCCAGCGGCTCGTGCCGCGACACCGGCTGGCTGCTGGTTCAACTGCTGCGCCACCTCGGCCTGGCGGCGCGCTTCGTCTCGGGCTACCTGATCCAGTTGAAGAGCGACGTCAAATCGCTCGACGGCCCGAGCGGCACCGAGATCGACTTCACCGACCTGCACGCCTGGTGCGAGGTCTTCCTGCCCGGCGCCGGCTGGATCGGCCTGGACCCGACCTCCGGCCTGCTCGCCGGCGAAGGCCACATCCCGCTCGCGTGCTCGCCCGAGCCCGGCTCGGCCGCGCCGGTCAGCGGCGCGATCGACGAGTGCGAGACGACCTTCGAGCATTCGATGTCCGTTACGCGCGTCTGGGAGGCGCCGCGCGTCACGTTGCCGTACACCGAGGCACAGTGGAGCGCGATCGACGCGCTCGGCCACCAGGTCGACGCCGACCTGCGCAAGAACGACGTGCGCCTGACGCAGGGCGGGGAGCCCACCTTCGTCTCGGTCGACGACCGCGAGGGCGCCGAGTGGAACACCGAGGCGATGGGCCCGACCAAGCGCCTGCTCAGCGCCGACCTGATGGACAAGCTGCGCGCCAAGTACGGCGACGGCGGCCTGCTGCACTACGGCCAGGGCAAGTGGTACCCGGGCGAGCAGTTGCCGCGCTGGTCGCTGAACCTGTTCTGGCGCAAGGACAAGGAGCCGGTCTGGACGCACCCCGAGCTGTTCGCGAGCGAGCACCAGGACTACGGCGTCACCGAGGCGCATGCGCACCGGTTCCTCGCCGGCGTCGCCAAGCGGCTGGGGTTGGACCCGAAGTACGTTTTCCCGGCCTATGAGGACACCTGGTACTACCTGTGGCGCGAGCGCAAGCTGCCGACCAACGTCGATCCGTTCGACGCGCGCCTGTCCGATCCGCTGGAGCGCGATCGCATCCGCAAGATCTTCACGCAGGGACTCGACAAGGTCGTCGGCCACGTGTTCCCGGTCGCGCGCAACCCCACCGGTGCGCCGCGCTGGCAGACCGGCCCGTGGTTCCTGCGCGCCGAGCGCTGCTACCTGATCCCCGGTGATTCGGCGATGGGCTACCGCCTGCCGCTCGATTCGCAACCCTGGGCCAAGGACACGGACCTGCCGTGGGTCTACCCGCCCGACCAGACCCAGCCCTTCGCGCCGCTGCCGCCGTACCGCCGCCTGCGTTTCGCGAACGGCGCGAACGAGATGGGCGCCGGTGCGGGCACCGCCAGCGCCGCCACGTCGCCCGCAGCCGGCGCGCCGGCGTCGAGCAGCTTCGCCGACCGCTCGCGCGCCGCGCTGAGCGGCGACCGCTCGCCGACCGCGACCGTCGCGACCGGCCCGGCGCTGCGCGCGCCCGGCAAGTTCGAGTCGGCGGCGCACGTCACCCGCACCGCGATGAGTGCCGAGCCGCGCAACGGACGCCTGTACGTCTTCATGCCGCCGGCGACGGCGCTGGAGGACTACCTCGAGCTGATCTGCGCCGTCGAGGACACCGCGCTCGAGATGAACCTGCCGGTCATCCTCGAGGGCTACGAGCCGCCGAAGGACCCGCGACTCGCGCTGCTGCGCGTCACGCCCGACCCGGGCGTCATCGAGGTCAACATCCACCCGGCGCACAGCTGGGGCGAACTGGTCGACCAGGCCACGCACCTGTACCAGTCGGCGCACGAGACGCGGCTGTCGACCGAGAAGTTCATGCTCGACGGCCGCCACACCGGCACCGGCGGCGGCAACCACTTCGTGCTCGGCGGCGCGACGGTGGCCGATTCACCGTTCCTGCGCCGACCCGATCTGCTCACCAGCATGGTCGCGTACTGGCACAACCACCCGGCGCTGAGCTACCTGTTCTCGGGCCTGTTCGTCGGCCCGACCAGCCAGGCGCCGCGGGTCGACGAGGCGCGCAACGACTCGGTCTACGAGATCGAGATCGCGTTCGCCGAACTCAAGCGCATCACCGCCACGCAGGGGCAGGTGCCGCCGTGGCTGGTCGACCGGCTGATGCGCAACCTGCTGATCGACGTCTCGGGCAACACCCACCGCGCCGAGTTCTGCATCGACAAGCTGTACTCGCCCGACGGCCCGACCGGCCGCCTGGGCCTGCTCGAGATGCGCGCGTTCGAGATGCCGCCGCATGCCCGCATGAGCCTGACGCAGCAGCTGCTGATGCGCGCGCTGGTCTCGCGCTTCTGGCAGGACCCGTACCGCCCCGAGCGCCTGAAGCGCTGGGGCACCGAGCTGCACGACCGCTTCATGCTGCCGCACTTCATCTGGCAGGACCTGTCGGATGTGTGCGAGGAGCTAAACGCGGCCGGCTACCCGGTCGATCTGGACTGGTTCGCGCCGCACCTGAACTTCCGCTTCCCGCGGCTCGGCGACTTCGCGGCGATGGGCGTCAACGTCGAACTGCGGCTCGCGCTGGAGCCGTGGCACGTGATGGGCGAGGAGGGCGCCGTCGGCGGCACCGCGCGCTTCGTCGATTCGTCGGTCGAGCGCATCCAGGTGCGCGTGACCGGGCTGGTCGGCGACCGCCACGTGCTCACCTGCAACGGCCGCGCGATCCCGCTGCAGCCCACCGGCAAGGTCGGCGAATTCGTCGGCGCGGTGCGCTACCGCGCGTGGAACCCGCCGTCGGCGCTGCACCCCAGCATCGACGTGCACGCGCCGCTGACCTTCGACCTGCTGGACACCTGGATGAGCCGCTCGATGGGCGGCTGCCAGTACCACGTCGCGCACCCGGGTGGCCGCAGCTACGACACCTTCCCGGTCAACATGCTGGAGGCCGAGGCACGCCGCCTGGCGCGCTTCTTCCGCACCGGCCATACGCCGGGCTACCTCAGCGCGCCAAAGGAAGTGCGCAACCCGAACTTCCCGTTCACGCTCGACCTGCGTCGGGCCTGAGCGGGGATGGCTGCCGGCGCGGCATCGGCGGACGAGCTCGGCCGTTCGCCGATCCAGCGCTACCTGGAAAGCCTGCACGCCAAGTACGCGGGCTTGCGTGACGGTGCCGTCGCGACCTACATCCCGCAGCTCGCGCAGGTCGATCCCGACCAGTTCGCGATCTGCGTTGCGACCACCGACGGCCGGGTCTACGAAGTGGGCGACGCGCGGGCGCGCTTCACGATCCAGTCGATCTCCAAGCCGCTGACTTACGGCCTCGCGCTCGGCGACCGCGGGCTCGACGAGGTGCTGCGCCGCATCGGCGTGGAGCCGACCGGCGATGCGTTCAACTCGATCAGCCTGGAGCCCGACACCGGCCGGCCGCTGAACCCGATGATCAACGCCGGCGCGATCGCCGCGGCCTCGCTGGTCTCCGGCCACTCGGCCGAGGACAAGGCGGCGCGGCTGCTGGCGGTCTACTCGATGTTCGCCGGCCGCCCGCTGGAGATCGACCACGCCGTCTTCGAGTCCGAGCGCAGCACCGGCCACCGCAACCGCGCGATCGGCCACATGCTGCGCAACTTCGAGATCGTCGACGACCCGGAGCCGGCGCTCGACCTGTACTTCCGCCAGTGCTCGGTCGCGGTCGACTGCCGTGACCTGAGCCTGATCGCCGCGACGCTCGCCAACGGCGGCGTGCACCCGATCACCGGCGAGCACGCGCTCGACGCCGTCCACGTCGAGCGCGTGCTGAGCGTGATGACGACCTGCGGCCTGTACGACGCGGCCGGCGAATGGGTGTTCCGGGTCGGCATGCCGGCCAAGAGCGGCGTCGGCGGCGGCATCCTCGTCGTGCTGCCGGGGCAGCTCGGCATCGGCGTGTTCTCGCCGCGGCTCGACGCGCACGGCAACAGCGTGCGCGGGCTGGAGGTCTGCAAGGACCTGTCGCGCGATCTGGACCTGCACTTCCTGCGCAGCGCGCGGAGCTCGCGCTCGGTGTTCCGCGCGCAGTACAGCGTGGCCGAAGTGAACTCCAAGCGCCGCCGCCCCGAGTTCGAGCGCGAGGTCATCCGGCGCGACGGCCGCTCGGTGCGCGTCTACGAGCTGCAGGGCGACCTGCTGTTCCCGGCGATCGAGGCGGTCGTCAGCGCCATCATCGGCCGCGGCGACGCGCTGACCACCGCGGTGCTCGATTTCAAGCGCGTGACCGCCGTCGGCGGGCCGGCGGTGCGGGTGCTGTTCGACCTGGTCGACTCGCTGCACGAGCGCGGGCAGCGGCTGGTGCTGGCTTCCTGCGAGCGCCACGGTCGCATGCTGCGCGCGCTCGACGAGCAGCGCGCGGTGCGCGGCACCGCGTGGCGCATCGTCAGCCTCGGCGATCTGGACGGCGCGATCGAGTGGTGCGAGAACCAGCTGCTCGCCGCGGCCGGCGGCGGCACCCAGGCGCCCGCGGTGCCGCTCGCCGGCAACGACCTGTGCCGCGATCTCGACGCCGCACAGATCGCGGCGCTGGAGCCGCTGCTCGGCATGCGCGAGTTCGCGGCCGGGCAGTACGTCGTCCACCACGGCGAGCCGGCGCAGGCGCTGTACCTGATCACGCGCGGGCAGGTGAAGATCGCGATGCCGTCCGCCGCCGGAGCGCCGAAGCGGCTGTCAACGTTGTCGGCCGGCCTGAGCTTCGGCGAGCTGGCGATGATCAACGGCGGCAAGCGCTCGGCCGACGTGATCGCGATGACCGCGGTCGAGTGCCGCATCCTCGACGCCCGCGCCCTCGAACAACTGGGCGCCAGCCACCCCGAGATCGAGATCGCGCTGCTGAAGAACATGTTGCGCAGCGCCCACGAGATCGTCAACCGATTGAGCCAGGAGGTCATCGCGTTGGCCGGATGAGCTGCCTGCGCGCACTGGCGCGAGGCGACAATGCGCGTCGCTCCCATGAAACCCCCCATGCTCACCGACCTGCTGGCGTCCTACGCCGTCCCCGACAGCCGCTTCGACGAGATGCTGGCGTCGCCGGGCGTGCCGCGCCCGCACTGGGAGGCCTTCCTGCGCTCGCTGGCCGCGCGCGAAGGCGCCGAGATCGGCGACACGCTCTCGCTGATGGAGCGCGAGATCCGCGAAAACGGCATCACGTACAACGTCTACGCCGACCCGAAGGGCGCCGACCGGCCGTGGGAGGTCGACCCGCTGCCGCTGCTGCTGGCGGCCGACGAATGGGCCGAGATCGAGGCCGGCATCGCGCAGCGCGCCGAGCTGCTGAACCGCGTGCTGGCCGACATCTACGGCCCGCAGACGCTGCTGCGCAGTGGCGCCATCCCCGCGCCGGTGATCTTCGGCCACAGCGGTTTCCTGCACCCGGTCAAGGGCGTGCGGCCGGCCGGCGGCGTGCACCTGTTCCAGTACGCGGCCGACCTGGCGCGCTCGCCCGACGGCAGCTGGTGGGTCGTCGGCGACCGCACGCAGGCGCCGTCCGGCGCTGGCTACGCGCTCGAGAACCGGCTGGTCGTCTCGCGCGTGTTCCCGCAGATGTTCTCCGACCTGAACGTGCAGCACCTCGCGTCGTTCTTCGCCGGCGTGCGCGACTCGCTGCTGCACTGGGCGCCGAAGCCGAACGCCGGCGACGGTGCCCCCCTGGTCGTGCTGCTCACGCCCGGCCCGTTCAACGAGACCTACTTCGAGCACGCCCTGCTGGCGCGCTACCTCGGCTTCCCGCTGGTGGAGGGCAGCGACCTCACGGTGCGCAGCGGCTGCGTCTGGATGAAGACGGTCGAGGGCCTGAAGCGCGTCCACGCCATCCTGCGCCGCCAGGACGACGACTACTGCGATCCGCTCGAGCTGCGCTCCGATTCCGCGCTCGGCGTGGCCGGGCTGACCGACTGCGCGCGCCGCGGCACCGTGTTCCTCGGCAACGCGCTCGGCTCGGGCGTGATCGAGTCGGGCGCGCTGCTCGGCTACCTGCCCAAGCTGTCCGAGCAACTGCTCGGCGAGCCGCTCAAGCTACCGTCGGTCGCGACCTGGTGGCTGGGCGAACCGGCCGCGTTCGACGACGCCTGGAAGCGCCTGGACAAGCTGCTGATCAAGCCGCTCGAACGCTCGGTGCGCGAGCCGGCGATCTTCGGCGCCGACCTGTCGCACGACGAGCGCCTGCTGCTGAAGGCGCGCGTCGCCGCGCGGCCGCAGCGCTTCGTCGCGCAGGAGTGGGTGCATGTCTCGCAGGCGCCTGTGCTCGAACGCGGCGACCGGCGCTCGCCGACCCGCGGCGCGCCGGACGCGCTCGCACCGCGCGCGGTCGGCCTGCGCGTGTTCGCGGTCGCGACACCGAACGGTTACCGCGTGATGCCGGGCGGCCTGACGCGCGTCGCGGTCGACGGCGACTCGCGCGTCATCGCGATGCAGCGCGGCGGCCGCTCCAAGGACACCTGGGTGCAGTCCGGCGCGCCGGTCAACGCCGCGTTCTCGCTGCTGTCGACGACCGTGAAGCCCGAGGACCTGGTCGGCTCGCGCGTCAACCTGCCGTCGCGCGCTGCCGAGAACCTGTTCTGGTACGGCCGCTACGGCGAACGCTGCGACAGCGCGGTGCGCACGTTGCGTGTCGCCATCGCCGGCGTGCTCGACCACGCCGCCGAGCCGGCGGAAGGCACCGCGCCGGCCATCGTGCTGGCGCATCGACTCGGCCTGATCGACGACATGGTCGATGCGAACGTCGCGCTGCTGCGCGCCGCGACGCACCCGGACGAAGCGCTCGCGAACCGCCTGCGGCAGCTGCAGCGCGCCGCGTTCAACCTGCGCGACCGGATGTCCGCCGACAACTGGCGCACGCTCAACCAGCTCGCCGCCGACCCGGTGTTCCAGCGCGGCGCGGCACTGCCGCTGGCGCTGAGCTGGCTCGATCGCGCGATCACCTCGATGATGACGCTGTCCGGCTTCGTGCTCGACGGCATGACGCGCAGTTCCGGCTGGCGCTTCCTGTCGATCGGGCGGCGGCTGGAGCGCCTGTCGCACCTGTGCGTGTCGCTGCAGGTCGCGACCACCGACGGCGCCTCGTACGGCCTGGACTGGCTGCTCGACCTGACCGATTCCACCGGCACCTACCGCGGCCGCTACCTGGTCGCGCCCGAGTGGCTGCCGGTGCTCGACATCCTGATGCGCGACGAGACCAACCCGCGCTCGCTCGCGTTCCAGGTCAAGGGCCTGGCCGAGTACGTCGCGAAGCTCGAGCTCAGCCACGGCCGCTTCGCCAGCGACGTGCTCGCGCCGGCGCAGGCGGCGTTGCGCGATCTCGCGCCGCGCGACCTGCACCCCGAGAGCGAGGCCGTCGCGCAGGTGCTGGAGCAGCTGCGCCGCTGCGCCGGCGCGGTCTCCGACGAGCTGACCCTCAAGTTCTTTCAGCATGCCGCGTCGCGCAGCGTGCTGTCGCTGGTGGCCTGAAGCCATGCTCCCGCAGCGCTATACCGTTCATCACGAGACAAGGTACGCGTACACCGCGCCGGTTTCGCAGTCTTGGCAGCTGGCCCGGCTGACGCCACGCATGCTGCCGTGGCAGCGCGTGCTGTCGTACACGCTCGAGATCGAGCCGAAGGCCGACGAGCGCCGCGACGAGCTCGACAGCTTCGGCAACATGGTCACGCACTTCGGGCTGCACGGCGCGCACCGCATGCTGAAGGTGCGCATGGAGTGCGTGGTCGAGGTGCTCGAGCGGCCGCGCGTCGATGCGCCGGGGCAGCCGATCCAGGAGCAGCTGGCGTTCGCGCTGCCGGCGCAGATGTCCCTGCAGATGTCGCCGCAGGTGCAGATGCAGACGCAGGTCCAGACGCAGACGCAGACGCAGTCACCGCTGCCCCCGGCCGAGCTCGCCTGGGAGGCCGTGCGCGAGGCGATCCGCCGTGATCCGCAGCAGGACGACCTGATCCCCGCCAGCATGAGCGAGCCGACGCCGCTGGTGCCGCTCTCCGAAGGCGCGCGCCACTACGCCAGCAAGTCGTTCGCGCGCGGGCGCCCGTGGCTCGATGCGGTGAGCGAGCTGATGCGGCGCATCCACGACGACTTCGAGTTCGAGCCCGGCGCCACGACGGTCAGCACGTCGGTCGACGAGGTCCTGTACCAGCGCCGCGGCGTCTGCCAGGATTTCGCGCACCTGATGCTCGCCTGCCTGCGCGGCCACGGCCTGCCGGCGCGCTACGTGTCGGGCTACCTGCTCACCGATCCGCCGCCGGGCATGCCGCGGCTGATGGGGGTGGACGCGTCGCACGCGTGGGTCGCGGCCTATTCGCCGCAGCACGGCTGGATCGAGTTCGATCCGACCAACCGCCAGCTCGCCGACCAGCGCTACATCACGCTGACCTGGGGTGCCGATTTCGCCGACGTGGTGCCGCTGCGCGGCGTCATCTACGGCGGCGGCGACCAGCGGATGGACGTCGAGGTCAGCGTCATCCCGGCCTGAGCGCTGCGGCGCCGCGCGCGTCGGCAGGGTGCCCCCGGCCGGGGGAGCGGGCGGGCCTCCCCCGATTTCCGCGCGCCGTTCCGCCTTCGCGGGGATGGCCCGCGCGGCGCCGTGCCGGAACACTGGGTCCATCGACCAGCCCGCACGGAGACACCGACATGGCCCGCTTCCAGTTCAACCTGCGCCACCTGCTGACGCCACGTGCCACGCCACCGTGCGTCACGCAGCATGCACTGCGGGACCTGATGGGCCTGGACGCGCCGGCGGCCGCGCAGGGGCCGGGGTGGTTCGATTCGAGCTTCGACCTGTCGCACGGGCTCGAGGTGCGCGACGCGGGCGATGCCGGCTACGACGACTGGCTCGCCGCCCGCGCGATCGCCGAAGGCCGCGCCGCCGCGAAACGCGCGAACGTGGCGGCGCGCCATGCGGCGACCGCGCGCCCGGCCCGCCGCGTCGATCGTGCCGAGGCGACCGAGCCGCTCGATCTGGCCGACCTCGCGCGCGAGGTGCACCCGCTGACAGCGACCCCGGCATCCCGATCGGCCGATGCGCCGCCCGACGACTTCAGCCGCTTCGGCATCGAGGGCCTGGCCCTGGCCTGACGCCCGGTGGGCGCCCGTTCCCACGAATGACGGATTGCGGCGTCCCGAGGCTGCCCCTAACCTCGATCGCATCATCCCGATTCAAGAATCCGAGCGCAGCATGATCCGGACCCCGGTGGCCGACTGGCAACAACTTTCCGCGATGTACGAGCTCGCCGACGCGCTCGATGCCGAGGCACTCGACGACTGGTTGCGCCGGCTCGCCGCGCAGGCCCATCCGCTGCTCCCGCAACTGCGGCAGATGCTCGACGACCGCGCCCGCGCACCGTTGCGCGAGTTCTTCGAGGGCCTGCAGCCGCCGTCACCGCCGACGGCACCTCTGGCGTCGGCCCTGCGCGCGCGGCCGTCGACCGCACGCCGCGAGGGCGCGCGTTTCGGGCCCTACCGGCTGCAGCGCCGCCTGGCCGACGAAGACACGACCGAAGTCTGGCTCGCGCAACGCGCCGACATGAGCGCGCGCCGGCCGGAGATCGTCAAGCTCATGCCGCGCTGCGCCAGCCCGCTCGAACGCGAGGCGCTCCTGCGCCGCTTCGAGCGCCAGCGCGAGGTGCTCTCGGCCCTGCGCCACCCGCACATCGCCGGCCTGCGCGAAGCGGGGTTCAGCCCCTGTGGCCGGCCGTGGGTGGCGCACGAGTACGTCGAGGGCCAGCCGCTCACGGTGTGGTGCGACGAGCGGCGCCTGGGCATCGAGGCGCGGCTCGAGTTGTTCCTCGCGGTGGTGCTCGCCGTGCGCCACGCCCACGCGCACCTCGTGCTGCACCGCGACCTCAAGCCCGAGAACATCCTGGTCACGCCCGACGGCGAACTGCGCGTGCTCGATTTCGGTCTCGTCCAGCTGATGGAGCCGGACGGCGTCGCGTCGGTCGAGACCGAGCTCGCGCGCCTCTCCGGCACGCCCGTGCTTCCGTGGTACGCCGCCCCGGAGCAACTGCTCGGCCAGCCGCTCACCACCGCGTGCGACGTGTACGCGCTCGGCGTGCTGCTCTACGAACTGTTGTGCGGGCAGCGACCGGACGAGCTCCGATTCGAATCCGCCGCGCTGCTGGAGCAATCGATCCTCGACACCCCGCCGCGCCCGCCGAGCGCGCGCGATCTCGGCGCCGACGTCGCCCAGCTGCGTGGCACGACGCCCCGCCGGCTGCGCCGCACGCTGGCCGGCGACCTCGACGCCATCGTGCTCAGGGCGCTGGCCAAGCAGCCCGAACAGCGCTGCCCGGGCGCCGAGACGCTGCGCGCCGACATCGACCGCTGGTTCGCCGGGGCGCCGTTCGAGGCCCGCGTTCCCCTCGGGCGCTGGCGGCGGGCGGGCCGGTTCATCAGGCGCCACGTCGAGCGCTTGTCGACCTTCTGACGCGCGTCGGCGCCAGGGTCGGCGCGGTTCAGCGCGGGCTGCGCGCCAGGTCGCGCGCCACCGCCTCGCCGAGTTCGATCACGGCCAGCGCGTAGTAGCTGGACCAGTTGTAGCGCGTGACCGCGTAGAAGTTCGACGTGCCGGCCACGTAGCTCGGCGCGGCGTCGCCGTTCTGCACCTCGACCAGCGCCAGCTTGCCCACGCCGCCGGAGTCGGCCAGGCGCGCCTGCGCGGCCGCCACACCGTCGCCCAGCACCGCGCCGCGTTCGGCGAACTCGGCGGCGCTGAAGCTGGGCAGGATGTCGGGGCCGAGCAGCACCGCGCGGTCGGCCGAGTTCACGGGGATCGCGACCTCGAACCGCGTGGGCAGCGCGCGCCGCCAGCCGAACTCGGCCAGGTAGTGCGCGACGCTGCCGATCACGTCGGCCGGGCTGCCGCGCAGGTCGGCCCGGCCGTCGCCGTCGAGGTCGACCGCGTAGCGGTTGAAGCTCGACGGCATGAACTGCGGCATGCCCATCGCACCGGCGAAGCTGCCGGTCGGGCGCAGCGGGTCCACGCCCTCGCTCTGGCACATCACGAAAAACTCTTCCAGTTCGCTGCGGAAGAACGGCGTGCGGTCCTTGCGGCCGCTCGGGAAATCGAAGGCCAGCGTGGCGAGCGCGTCGATGATGCGGAAGCTGCCCATCTGCTGCCCGTACAGCGTCTCGACGCCGACGATGCCGACGACGATCTCCGGCGGCACCCCGTACAACTCCTCGGCCAGCCGCAGCCACTTCTCGTTGGCGCGCCAGAAGGCGGCGCCCGCGCGGATGCGGATCGGCTCGACGAAGCGGCTGCGGTACGCGGCCCAGTTCTTCGCGGTGCCGGCCGGCGGCGGCATGATGAACTTCGTCACCGCCGGCTGGTAACGCGCGTTCTGCAGCGCGGCCAGCACGCGCGTCGCGTCCAGGCCGCGGCGCTCGGCGAGCTCGGCGCCGAAGCGCATCACGTCCTCGCGCTGGCCGTAGGTGACGATGTCCGGCGCGTCGTCGGCGCGGATCTGTTCGGTGGGCGGCTTCTTCTTGCGCGGGGCGGCGTCGGCCGGGGCCGCGGCCCCCAGCGTGGTCGCGAGCAGGGCCAGCGCGACGGCGTGGCCGAGGGGGTATCGATGCATGCGTCGATTATCGGCGGCGCGCCGCGGGCTCAGGCCGGCATGCCGCGCAGCGCCCGGGCGTGCGCGACGAAGCGGCGCGTCAGCGTCGCATCCGGCCGGGCGATCGGCGCGCGACCGTAGCGCTGGCGTTCGAGCGCGTCCAGCAGGTCGGCCATCGGCTCGCCGGCCGCGCCCCAGCGCGCGCGCACGCGCTGCGCCAGCGCGCGCGGCGGCTCGTGCGCGGCCACGTGCAGGCCGGCACGCTGAAGGGCCCCACGCAGGCTGACCATCTGCCGCGTCCACGGGTCGACGCGGTGCCGGTCCCACCAGGCCCAGCCCGCACCGACCAGCGCCAGCGAGCTCAACGCGCCGATCAGCAGCAGCGTCAGGTCCTCCCAGCTCGGCGAGTCGAAGCCGATGTTCTTGAGCAGGTCGAGCTGCTGGCCGCGCGAGTAGTTCATCACCCACTGGTTCCAGCGGTTGTTGATCGCCTCCCAGCTGCCGCGCAGTTGCTCGAGCAGTTGCGGGCTGACGTTGGCGATCGCCCCGGCGACGACGCCGCGCGGCGCGAGCAGCCGCACGCTGCGGTTGATGCGCTCGGGTGCGACCGCGGCCGTCGGGTCGGCGCGGATCCAGCCGACGCCGGCCTGCCAGTACTCGGCCCAGGCGTGCGCCGAACTCTGGCGCACCACGTAGTAGCCGTCGACCGCGATCGGGTCGGCGCCCTGGTAGCCGGTGACGACGCGCGCCGGCACGTCGAGCGCGCGCATCAGCACCACGAACGAGGCCGCGAAGTGCTCGCAGAAGCCCTCGCGCCGGTCGAGCCAGAACTCGTCGACGGCGTCGCGCCCGTACTCGCCGGGCGCGAGCGTGTAGGTGTAGTTCGCGCTGCGGATGTGGTCGAGCAGCGCCTGCGCGAGCACGCGCGGCTCGGCGGTCGCGTAGCGCGGGTCGCGGCGCATCGCGGCGGCCCATTCGAGCGTGCGCGGGTTGTAGCCGGGCGGCAGCGAGAGATGGTCCTGCAAGGCGAGCTGCGGCGTCGTCGGGCCGTGGCGGAAGTCGGTGAACGCGACGGCGTCGAAGCGCAGCCGCTCGAACAGCGGGCGGTCGGTGCGCCACTCCAGGTTCGAGAACCCGGTGACGCGCACGCCGTCGATCTTCGGCGCATCGACGCTGGCCTCCAGCAGCGGCAGCGAGGTGAGCCGCGAGGGCTCGATGGTCATCTCGTACGCGAGCCCCGCGCCGCTGGTGCGCAGGTTGCGCCGCACCGGCCCGAAATCGCTGACGCCGGGCGGCGCGACGCGCCACTCGACGCCGTCGAAGTTCGTCAGCACCGGCCCCCGGAAGTACAGCGTGGCGGGCGGCGGCGGCGTGCCGGCGAAGCGCAGGCGCAGCGCGATGCTGTCGTCCTGCGCCACCTCGGCCACCGAGCCCATGCGCATCGAGTTCGACAGGCCGGTGGTCGACTGCCCGTCCTGCGGCACGCCCCACAGCGGCCCGATGCGCGGGAACAGCACGAACAGCAGCGCCATGATCGGCGCGCCCAGCAGCGCGGTTCGCGCCGAGAGCCGCGCCGCCTGGCGCAGGCTCGGCTGGCCGACCGGCATGTGCGCCAGCACCAGTGCGGTCAGCAGCCCCCAGACCGACACCAGCATCGCCGCGGCGACGCCGAGCGATTGCGAGTACAGGAAGTGCGTCAGGATCAGGAAGAAGCCGAGGAAGAACACCACGAACGCATCGCGCCGCGCGCGCAGCTCCAGCGTCTTCAGCGCCATCAGCACCACCGCCAGCGTGACGCCGGCCTCCTTGCCGAGGAGGGTGCGGTGCGACCAGAACGTCAGCGCCGCGGCCAGCGCCAGCGCCGCCACCAGCCACCAGCGGTTCGGCAACGGCGCGTTCGCCAGCGCCAGCCGCGCCCGCCACAGCAGCACCACCAGCGTGAACAGCGAGCACCACAGCGGCAGGTGCGAGACGTGCGGCAGCACCGTCCAGCCGATCACCGCGAGCAGGAACAGCGTGTCGCGCGCATCGCGCGGCAACGTGCGCCACTTCGGCAGCGGCAGCAGGCCGGCGGCCGGCGCGATCAGTGCCACAGCGCGAGCGCTTCCAGACATTGCCGGCGCTGCAGGTCGCCGTCGGCCGGAACGATGTCGACGCCCGGCAGGTGCAACCCGTAGTCGGCGCCGGCGCGGTGCGCGGCCAGTGTCCACGCGGTCAGGCGCGACAACCGCTCCTCCGGCGCGAGCGTGCCGCAGGCCTGCCAGTCCAGCCACAGCTCCTGGTGGGCGGAAGCGCTGGTGTCGCGGCTGACCAGATCGCCGCCGCTGTCGAGCGTCTTCGCGGCCTTCTTCCAGGCGATAAGCTTCAGCGGGTCGCCGCGCCGGTACGCGCGCACGCCTTCGACTTCGCCGCCATCGGCGCTGCGCGATTGCGTCGGCCCGCCCGGCACGGCGCGCGCGGCCGGCAGCGCGGCCGGCGGGCGCTCCGGCGACGGGTAGACCAGCAGCTGCGCCGCCGGCCGCCAGACCGTCCAGACGCGGAACAGGCCGAGCGGAAAGCGCGTCTCCGCGCCGAGCGTCGGCGCCTCGTGCCGACCGCGCGTCGGCGGCACGAAGCTCACCTGCGCATGCGCCTGGCCCAGCGCCGGTACGTTGATCCACGTGAGCGTGTCGTCGGCCGCGCCGTAGACCTTCAGGCCGATGCCGAAGCGCGCGGCGCCGGGGCTCGTCAGCACCACGTCGAGCACCGCCGGGTCGCCGGCGAAGACGGGCGCGACCGGCTTCAGGTGCAGCGTGAGGCCGCGCAAGGTGGCGTGCGTCAGGTGCATCGAGACCACGCCGCTGCCGGCGAGCAGGAAGGTCAGCACGTAGCCGAGGTTCAGCTGGTAGTTGACCGAGGCGACCAGCAGCACCAGCAGCGTCGCTCCGAACATCCAGCCCGCCCGCGTCGGGAGGATGTAGACGTTGCGCTGCGTGAGCTGCAGCGTGTCGGTGCGCGGCTGGCGCGCGTCGATCCAGGCGCGGAAGCGGGCCCGCAGGCGGGCCGCCGGATTGAATCCTGCTGGTGCCGGGACCGCCGCCGCCGTCACGGCAACGCCACCGCCTCGACCATCGCCCGCACCTGCTCGACCCGGCCGCGGCCGGCGCCGGCGACGGGGACCAGGCGGTGGGCGATGGTCTGCGGCAGCACGTACTGCACGTCGTCCGGTGCGACGTAATCGCGCTGGCCGAGCAGGGCGCGGGCGCGGGCCGCGCGCAGCACGCCGATGCCGGCGCGCGGGCTCAGGCCCTCGACGAACCAGCGGC
>JAZKIO010000132.1:0-22044 GCA_040384825.1 Pseudomonadota bacterium | reverse complement strand
AACCGCAAGGGCAGCAGCGCGTTCAGCGGCAAGATCGGCCAGCGCGTCGCGGCCAGGGGCGTGACGGTGCTCGACGACGGCACGATCCCCGACCGCCGCGGCTCACTCAATGTCGACGACGAAGGCAACCCCTCGCAGCGCAACGTGCTGATCGAGGACGGCATCCTGAAGGGCTACATCCAGGACTCGATGAACGCGCGCCTGATGGGCGTGGCGCCGACCGGCAACGGCCGCCGCGAGAGCTACGCCGCGGTGCCGATGCCGCGCATGACCAACACCTACATGCTGGGCGGCGACAAGACGAAGGAAGAGATCGTCGCGGGCCTGAAGCGCGGCCTGTACGCCACGAACTTCGGCGGCGGCCAGGTCGACATCACCAGCGGCAAGTTCGTGTTCTCGGCGAGCGAGGCCTTCTGGGTCGAGAACGGCAAGATCCAGTACCCGGTGAAGGGCGCGACCATCATCGGCAACGGGCCGGACGCGCTGACGCGCGTCAGCATGATCGGCAACGACATGAAGCTCGACACCGGCGTCGGCGTCTGCGGCAAGGAAGGGCAAAGCGTGCCGGTCGGTGTGGGCCAGCCCACCTTGCGCATCGACCGGCTTACCGTCGGCGGCACGGCTTGATGGAGCACCCGGTCTCGCGAGTACGCGAGCCCACCCGCCAAGCGGGTACGGGCCGGCTTGGGGCGGCCCGGCGCTCGGCCCGTCGCGCGGAGCCCTGTGCTACATTCGCGGCCATGATTTCCCGCGTCGCCCACTTTGCGTATTTTTGGAGCTCCCACCGCCCTGCGGCCGGAGAGGCCAGCGCACACGCCAAGTAAAGCGCCAAAGAATCTCCGAAAACCGCCGGGCTCACCCCCGGCGGTTTTTTTTCGGCCGCACGAACTCGAATCCCCCTTCAGGAGCCCGCCATGACCACCAAGACGAACCCCGCAGCCGCCGAAGGCTGGTATGCGCACAGCGAACGCACCAGCCAGACGGACGACCAGCGGATCGAGGACGTGACGCCGCTGCCTCCGCCGGAGCACCTGATCCGCTTCTTCCCGATCGCCGGCACGCCGGTCGAGACGCTGATCGGCAACACCCGCGCCGCGATCCGCCGGATCATGCAGAAGAAGGACGACCGGCTGCTCGTGATCATGGGCCCGTGCTCGATCCACGACCCGGTCGCCGCCGCCGAGTACGCGCGCCAACTGCTGGTGCAGCGCGAGAAGTACAAGGACACGCTGGAGATCGTGATGCGGGTCTACTTCGAGAAGCCGCGCACGACGGTCGGCTGGAAGGGCCTGATCAACGACCCGTACCTCGACGAAAGCTACCGCATCGACGAGGGCCTGCGCATCGCGCGCCAGCTGCTCCTGGAGATCAACCGCTCGGGCATGCCGGCGGGCAGCGAGTTCCTCGACGTGATCTCGCCGCAGTACATCGGTGACCTGATCTCCTGGGGTGCGATCGGCGCGCGCACCACCGAGAGCCAGGTCCACCGCGAGCTCGCCTCGGGCCTGAGCGCGCCGATCGGCTTCAAGAATGGCACCGACGGCAACATCCGCATCGCGATCGACGCGATCCAGGCGGCGGCGCGGCCGCACCACTTCCTGTCCGTCCACAAGAACGGCCAGGTCGCGATCGTCGAGACCCGCGGCAACAAGGACTGCCACGTGATCCTGCGCGGCGGCAAGGCGCCGAACTACGACGCCACGCACGTGGCCGCGGCCTGCAAGGAGATCGAGGCGGCCAACCTGGACTGCACGCTGATGGTCGACTGCAGCCACGCTAACAGCAGCAAGCAGCACGAGCGGCAGGTCGACGTGGCGCGCGACGTCGCCGCGCAACTGCGCGCCGGCAGCCGCTGCATCTTCGGCGTGATGGTCGAGAGCCACCTGCAGGCCGGGGCGCAGAAGTTCAGCGCCGGCAAGGACGACCCGGCGAAGCTGCAGTACGGCAAGAGCATCACCGACGCCTGCATCGGCTGGGAGCATTCGCTTGAGGTGCTGGAGGTGCTCAGCGAGGCCGTCAAGGCACGCGCCGCGGCGTCGGCGCCGGTGCTGCAGTAGTTCGGCGGCCGACGCCTCGCGCATGGCAGGTAACCGACGTAATGGAGCGCAAGCGCGCTGGCGGATCGGCGGCCCAGCGGGTCAAATCGGCGACCGCGTTGTGCGCCTGATGCTGCGCCAGGGACGAGAGATGTTCGAGAAGCTGGTTCGGCCGCGCCAAGTCGGTCTGTGGTGCTTGATGGCAGGGCTCGTCGGCACGGCGCCGCCGGCCCGGGCCGAGTTGTCGGCCGTCGACCGCGAGGCGATCGAGGCCGCGTTCGCGCGGGCCGACACCAACGGCGACAGCAAGCTCTCGCGCGAGGAGGCCCAGCGCTTCCCGGAAATCGCCGCGCGCTTCGACGAGCTGGACCGCGACCGCGACAGCTTCCTGTCGTTCGCCGAGTTCGCGGTCGGCGCGACGCCGCCGGTCAAGCAGTAGGCGGCGCCGCCGGTTCGTCGCCGGTATCGCGCGCCAGGCGCTCGCTTTTCCAGTACACGTCGTCGCCGCCCAGCCCGTCGAGGTTGGCGCGGTTCAGCACGCGCGCGAGCACGAACAGCAGGTCGGACAGGCGGTTCAGGTAGTGCCGCGGCTCGGCGCGCACCGCGTCGACGGCCGTCAGCGCCACGACCGCCCGCTCGGCGCGCCGCGCGATCGTGCGCCCGACATGCGCGAGCGCCGCGCTGCGCGTGCCGGCGGGCAGGATGAATTCCTTCAGCCGCGGCAACTGATCGTTGTAGTGCGCGAGTGCCTCGTCGAGCCGCAGCACCGCGTCGGCCTTCAGCAGCTCGAACCCCGGGATCGACAGCTCGCCGCCGAGGTTGAACAGCTCGTGCTGGACCACGACGATCAGCTCGCGAACGTCTTCGGGCAGCGGCTCGGCGAGCAGCACGCCGAGCTGTGAATTGAGCTCGTCGACATCGCCCATCGCCTGCACGCGCAGGTGGTCTTTCGGCACGCGGGTGCCGTCGCCCAGGCCGGTGGTGCCGTCGTCGCCGGTGCGTGTCGCGATCTGGGAGAGTCGATTGGCCATCGTGGGATGCTAGCGCGGCGTGTCGACCTTGGCACAATCAACGTTCGGTCATGCTTCGCGTGGCCCACGGAGACACGCATGAACGCACCGCTGCCCGCCCACCTCCTGCCCCGCCTGGAACCGCGCCCCGTGCCGGCTGCGATGCTGGCGGCCCTGCAGGCGCACTTCGGCGCCCGTTGCTCGACGGCGCTCGCGGTGCGCGAGCAGCACGGCCGGGACGAGTCCCCGATCGACGCGCCGCCGCCCGAGGCGGTGGTGTACTGCGAGAGCACCGAGGACGTGGCGGCGGTCGTCAAACTGGCCGACCAGCATGCGGTGCCGGTGATCCCGTTCGGCGTCGGTTCGTCGCTCGAAGGGCACCTGTTGGCGGTGCAGGGCGGCATCAGCATCGACCTCTCGCGCATGAACCGGATCATCGCGGTGCAGCCCGAGGACCTGACGGTGACGGTTCAGGCCGGCGTCACGCGCATGCAGCTGAACAACGAGATCCGCCACACCGGCCTGTTCTTCCCGATCGACCCCGGCGCCGACGCGACCCTCGGCGGCATGAGCGCGACGCGCGCCAGCGGCACGAACGCGGTGCGCTACGGCACGATGCGCGAGAACGTGCTCGGCCTGACGGTGGTGACGGCCAGCGGCGAGACCATCCACACCGGCACGCGCGCGCGCAAGTCCTCGGCCGGCTACGACCTGACCCGGCTGATGGTCGGCAGCGAGGGCACGCTGGGCGTGATGACCGAGATCACGCTGCGGCTGTACCCGCTGCCCGAGGCGATCTCGGCCGCGACCTGCACCTTCCCGAGCATCGACGCGGCGGTGCGCACGACGATCCAGATCATCCAGATGGGCGTACCGATCGCGCGCTGCGAGCTGCTCGACGCGCATGCGGTGCGCGCCGTGAACCGGCACGACAAGCTGAGCCTGCCCGAGTCGCCGCTGCTGCTGATGGAATTCCACGGCAGCGAGGCGAGTGTGGCCGAGCAGGCCGCCACGGTGCAGGACATCGCCAGCGAGTTCGGCGGCTCCGGCTTCCAGTGGGCGACGACGCCGGAGGAGCGCACGAAACTCTGGACCGCGCGCCACCACGCCTACTTCGCGGGTGCGCAGATGAAGCCCGGTTGCCGCACCGTGAGCACCGACACCTGCGTGCCGATCTCGCGCCTGGCCGAGTGCGTGACGGCCGCGTCGGAGGCCGCCACCGCCGCCGGCATGCAGCACTACATCGTCGGGCACGTGGGCGACGGCAACTTCCACATCGCCTACCTCGTCGATCCGACGATTCCCGCGGAGCGCGAGCTGGCCGAGCGGCTGAATCAGGAGCTGGTGCAGCGCGCGATCGACGTGCAGGGCACCTGCAGCGGCGAGCACGGCATCGGGCTGCATAAGATGGAGTTCCTCGTCAACGAGGCCGGCGTTGGCGCGATCGAGATGATGCGCACGCTGAAGCGCGCGCTCGACCCGAAGAACATCATGAACCCCGGGAAGATCTTCAGCCTGTGACCGTCAGTTGGCGGGGGCCGGTACCGACAACGTCTGCTGGCTTGTGCCGGACCCGTCGACACTCTCCAGGTGCACGCCGAAACCCCACAAGCGCGCGACGTGCTTGAGCACCTCGTGCGAGCCCTCGTGCAGCGGGCGGTTGTTGTGCCGGGTGTGACGCAGCGTCAGTGACCGGTCGCCGCGCAGATTGACGTTCCAGACCTGGATGTCCGGCTCGCGCGAGCTGAGGTCGTACTGCTTGGACAGCGCCTCGCGAAGGCGCTTGAAGCCGGATGGATCGTGGATCGCCGAGACCTGCAGGTTCTCGGCCTTCTCGTCGTCGAGGATCGCGAACAGGCGCAGGTCGCGCATCAGCTTGGGCGAGAGGTACTGGCCGACGAAGCTCTCGTCCTTGAAATTGCGCATCGCGTGGTCCAGCGTCGGCAGCCAGGGCTGGCCGGCGAAGTTCGGGAACCACTCGCGGTCTTCCGCGGTCGGGTGCTCGCAGATGCGCTTGATGTCGGTGTACATCGCGAAGCCGAGCGCGTAAGGGTTGATGCCGCTGTAGGCGCGGTGGCCGACCGGCGGCTGGTAGATCACGTTGGTGTGCGACTTGAGCCACTCGATCATCACGCCGTCGGTCAGGTACCCGTCGTCGTACAGGGTGTTGAGCAGGTGGTGGTGCCAGAACGTGGCCCAGCCTTCGTTCATCACCTGCGTCTGGCGCTGCGGGTAGAAGTACTGCGCGATCTTGCGCACGATGCGAACGATCTCGCGCTGCCACGGCTCGAGCAGCGGTGCGTTCTTCTCGATGAAGTACAGGATGTTCTCCTGCAGCTCGGCCGGGAAGCGCTTGGCCTCGGCGGCCTCGTCCGGCTTCTCGGGCTTGCGCGGCAGCGTGCGCCAGATGTCGTTGACCTGAGATTGCGCGTGTTCGAGCCGGTCCTTGCGGCGCACGAGTTCCTCGGCGAAGGAGAGCTTGCTCGGCCGGCGATACCTGTCGACGCCGTAGTTCTGCAGCGCGTGGCAGCTGTCCAGCAGCTCCTCGACCGGGCCGAGGCCGTGCTTCTCCTCGCACTCGGCGATGTAGTTCTTGGAATAAACGAGGTAGTCGATGATCGACGAGGCGTCGGTCCACAGCTTGAACAGGTAGTTGCCCTTGAAGAAGCTGTTGTGGCCGTAGGCGGCGTGCGCGATCACGAGCGCCTGCATTGCGGTGGTGTTCTCCTCCATCAGGTAGCTGATGCAGGGATCGGAGTTGATGACGATCTCGTACGCCAGCCCCATGTGGCCGCGCTTGTAGTTCTTCTCGTTGGCGATGAATTCCTTGCCGTAACTCCAGTGGCGGTAGTTCACCGGCATGCCGATCGACGCGTAGGCGTCCATCATCTGCTCGGCGGTGATGATCTCGAGCTGGTTCGCGTATGTGTCGAGCCCGAAGCGGTGCGCGGTGGCGCGGATCGCCTCGTGGTACTGCTCGATCAGCTCGAAGCTCCAGTCGCTCGGATCGGGCAGCGGTTCGGCCGGGCGCGGCCCCGGCGGCAGGGGCCACTGCAACGGGCCCTGCTCCGCCTTGCGGCGGTCGTGGGGATAGGGCCGGGGCGCCTCGACGCTGACGCGCCGTTCGTCGGGGAACGTGCTCATGATGATGCCCTTCTCATGCCGAGGCGCCTTCCTTCTTGAAGAGCTCGCGGAACACCGGGTAGATCTGCGAGGCCTGCGTGACCTTGCGCATCGCGAACCCGGGGTGCGTCTCCTGCAGGCGCGAATACTCTTCCCACAGGTTCTGTTCTTCCTCCGCCACCTGCACGTAGGCGAAGTAGCGGCAGGCCGGCAGCAGGCTGTCGGTGAGGATCTCGCGGCAGCGGCCGCTGTCGTGGTGCCAGTTGTCGCCGTCGCTGGCCTGCGCGCCGTAGATGTTCCATTCGGTCGGCGAGTAGCGCGCCTTGATGATCTCGTCCATCAGCACCAGCGCGCTCGACACGACGGTGCCGCCGGTCTCGCGGGCGTGGAAGAAGTTTTCTTCGTCCACTTCCTGTGCCTGCGTGTGGTGGCGGATGAAGACGAGTTCGATCTTGTCGTAGTGCCGCGTCAGGAAGAGGTACAGCAGGATGAAGAAGCGCTTCGACAGCTCCTTGCGCGCCTCGTCCATCGAGCCGGACACGTCCATCAGGCAGAACATCACCGCCTTGGTCGTCGGCACCGGCACCTTCACGCGGCTGCGGAAGCGCAGGTCGATCGGGTCGAGGTAGGGGATGCGCGACAGCCGGTTCTTGAGTGCGTCGATGCGCAGCATCAGGTCGTCGCGGTGCGCGTCGCGCAGTTCGCTCGGCGGCTCCAGGAGCACGGCGGCGAGTTGCTCCTCGAGCTCGCGCAATTCGCCGCGCGAGCCCGCACCGATCGCCAGGCGCCGCCCGATCGCGCCGCGCATCGAGCGCACGACGCTGAGGTTGCTCGGCGTGCCGTCGCTGACGAAGCCGGCGCGGTGGCTCTTCCATTCGGGCGTCTCGGCGAGCTGCGTCTGCGTCATGCGCGGCAGCGCCAGGTCGTCGAAGAAGATCTGCATGAACTCTTCCTTGGTGAGGTGGAAGACGAAATCGTCTTCACCCTCGCCCGAGTCCCCCGCCTCGCCCTTGCCGCTGCCCTTGCCGCCGCCGCCCTTGGGCCGCTCGATCTGGTCGCCGGCCACGTACTCCTGGTTGCCCGGATGCACCATCTCGCGGGTGCCGCCGGGGCCGTGGCCGAAGACCGGCTCCGAGATGTCCTTCTTCGGGATGCGGATGTCCTCGCCGCGCTCCATGTCGCGGATGCCGCGGCCGTCGACGGCGCGGCGCACCGCGTCGCGCACCTGGGCGTGGTGGCGACGCAGGAAGCGCTCGCGGTTGCCGATCGACTTGTTCTTGCCTGCGAGCCTGCGATCGATGATCTGCTGAAGCATGAATACTCCGTTGGTCGCCGCGGGCGGGTCAGCTGCTCTTGCGCACCCTCAGGTACCACTCGCACAGAAGCCGAACCTGCTTCGCGGTGTAGCCCTTCTCGACCATGCGGTTGACGAAGTTCTCGTGCTTCTTGGCCTCGTCGGCGCTGGCCTTGGCGTTGAAGCTGATCACCGGCAGCAGCTCCTCGGTGTTCGAGAACATCTTCTTCTCGATCACGGTACGCAGCTTCTCGTAGCTGGTCCACAGCGGGTTCTTGCCGGCGTTGCTGGCGCGAGCCCGCAGCACGAAGTTGACGATCTCGTTGCGGAAGTCCTTGGGGTTGCTGATGCCCGCGGGCTTCTCGATCTTCTCGAGCTCGGCGTTCAGCGACGAGCGGTCGAAGACTTCGCCGGTGTCGGTGTCGCGGTACTCCTGGTCCTGGATCCAGTAGTCGGCATAGGTCACGTAGCGGTCGAAGATGTTCTGGCCGTACTCGCTGTAGCTCTCGAGGTACGCCGTCTGGATCTCCTTGCCGATGAACTCGGCATAGCGCGCCGACAGGTGCTCCTTGATGAAGCCGAGGTACTTCTGCTCGAGCTCGGCCGGGAACTGCTCGCGCTCGATCTGCTGCTCCAGCACGTACATCAGGTGCACCGGGTTCGCCGCCACTTCGGCCGGGTCGAAGTTGAAGACCTTCGACAGGATCTTGAAGGCGAAGCGCGTCGACACCCCGCTCATGCCCTCGTCGACACCGGCGTAGTCGCGGTACTCCTGGTAGCTCTTGGCGCGCGGATCGGTGTCCTTGAGGTTCTCTCCGTCGTAGATCAGCATCTTCGAGTAGAGCGACGAGTTCTCGGGCTCCTTCAGGCGCGTCAGCATCGCGAACTGGCTCATCATCTTGAGCGTGCCCGGGGCGCACTTGGCATCGACCAGCGACGAGCCGCGCAACAGCTTCTCGTAGATCTTGACCTCTTCCGAGACGCGCAGGCAGTACGGCACCTTGACGATGTAGATGCGGTCGAGGAAGGCCTCGTTGTTCTTGTTGTTGCGGAAGGTCTTCCACTCGCTCTCGTTGCTGTGCGCGAGCACGATGCCGTCGAACGGGATCGCGCCGAAGCCTTCGGTGCCCTTGAAGTTGCCTTCCTGCGTGGCGGTCAGCAGCGGGTGCAGCACCTTGATCGGCGCCTTGAACATCTCGACGAACTCGAGCAGGCCCTGGTTCGCCAGGCACAGGCCGCCGGAGAAGCTGTAGGCGTCCGGATCGTCCTGCGCGTAGGTCTCGAGCTTGCGGATGTCGACCTTGCCGACGAGCGCAGAAATGTCCTGGTTGTTCTCGTCGCCCGGCTCAGTCTTGGCCACGCCGATCTGCTTCAGCACGCTCGGCAGGCGCTTGACGACCTTGAACTTGCGGATGTCGCCGCCGTACTCCTCGAGCCGCTTGACGGCCCAGGGGCTCAGGATGCGCTGCAGGTAGCGCGTGGGGATGCCGTACTCCTTCTCGAGCAGCGGGCCGTCTTCGGCCGGATCGAACAGGCCGAGCGGCGATTCGTTCACCGGCGAGCCCTTGATCGCGTAGAAGGGCACGTGCTCCATGAGCTGCTTCAGGCGCTCGGCGATCGAGCTCTTGCCGCCACCGACCGGGCCGAGCAGATACAGGATCTGCTTCTTCTCTTCCAGCCCCTGCGCGGCATGGCGGAAGTACGAGACGACCTGCTCGATCGCGTCCTCCATGCCGTAGAACTCGGCGAAGGCGGGGTAGATCTTGATGACCTTGTTCGCGAACAGCCGCGACATGCGCGGGTCGTTGCGCGTGTCGACGAACTTGGGTTCGCCGATCGCCTTCAGCATGCGCTCGGCGGCGGTCGCGTACGCCACGGGGTTGCGCTTGCACTCGGCGAGGTAGTCCTCGATCGAGATTTCCTCTTCGCGGCTGCGCTCGAATCGAGCGGCGAAGTTGCTGATCACGTCCATGCTGATCTCCTGGGTGGTTGCCAAGGAGACGCCGAAGACCGATGGACGGGCCGTTCGACGTCTGGGGAAGTTCTGATGACACCCGGTGGGGCGCCATCAGAGCTTTCCGTGTCAGCGGATTGCGTGCTTCAAGCTTCGTTCATTCTGCGCCTTCAGGTGCTCCGAGTAACGCTCCCTTCACCCTTCATCTCCGGACCGATGCGATGACCCAACGTTAGCAAACAACGTGCCGTTCGGCAGGCGGTTGACCGGTACCCGAAAACACCGGTCCCTCAATGAGGCGTGCGCCGCCTCAAAGTTCCACCGCGCCTGCGCCGCACCCGGGGCCGATCGGCGCTTCGCGCTAACCCTCGTTATCTCGATTCGCGATAGCGCGTGGCCGGTTAATTGAATTTCCCAGCGTGGAACCGGCTCGCTATTCTGGCCGCCGTCCGCCACTCAAAACCGCCCCGGAGGCCCGCCCATGAACACCCGCTCGCGTCAACTGCTCAGCCTGTGCGCTGCACTGTCCGTCTCGATGCCCGCCCTCGCGCAGCAAGGCGCGTTGCAGAAGCTCGGCAAAGGCGAGGGCCAGGTCGACATCGTGGCCTGGGCCGGCTACATCGAGCGCGGCGCGACCGACAAGAACTTCGACTGGGTCACCGACTTCGAGAAGAAGACCTCGTGCAAGGTCAACGTCAAGACGGCCGGCACCTCCGACGAGATGGTGGCGCTGATGAACGAGGGCGGCTTCGACCTCGTCACCGCCTCGGGCGACGCGAGCTCGCGGCTGATCCGCGGCAAGAAGGTGCAGCCGATCAACGTGGCGCTGATCCCGAGCTACTCGACGATCGACCCGCGGCTGCAGAAGGCGCCCTGGCACTATGAAGGCAACACCCATTACGGCGTGCCCTACCAGTGGGGCTGGAACGTGCTGATGTACAACACGACGGTCTTCAAGGACAAGCCGCCGACCAGCTGGTCGGTCGTGTTCGAGGAGACGACCCTGCCCGACGGCAAGAGCAACAAGGGCCGCATCCAGGCCTTCGACGGCCCGATCTACATCGCCGATGCCGCGCTCTACCTGATGAAGAAGAACCCGGCGCTCGGCATCAAGGACCCGTACCAGCTCAACGAGACCCAGTACAAGGCCGCGCTGGACCTGCTGCGCGGGCAGCGCAAGCTGGTCGGCAAGTACTGGCACGACGCCTTCGTGCAGATCGACGACTTCACCAACGAAGGCGTGGTCGCCTCCAGCAGCTGGCAGTTCATGGCCAACATCCTGAAGAGCAAGAACCGCCCGGTCGCCACCGTGGTGCCGGTCGAAGGCGCCACCGGCTGGGCCGACTCGACCATGATGCACGCCGACGCCAAGAACCCGAACTGCGCCTACATGTGGCTGGAGCACTCGCTCAACACCAAGCTGCAGGGCGACCTGGCGGCCTGGTTCGGCTCGGTGCCCGCGGTGCCGGCGGCCTGCAAGGGCAACAAGCTGCTGACCGACGAGGGCTGCGCGAAGCAGGGCTACACCTCGTTCGAGAAGATCTCGTTCTGGAAGACGCCGACCAGCCAGTGCGCGACGCAGGACAACAAGTGCGTGCCGTACCACAAGTGGGTGTCCGACTACATCGCCGTGCTCGGCGGCCGTTGACCCGACGGAGCCCGCACCATGACCGCAGCGGTCACCCTGGACCGCGTTTCCTGTGTTTTCGGTGCGGCGGGTCGTGAAGTCCGTGCCGTCGACGGCGTCGACCTGACGATCGAGCCCGGCGAGTTCTTCACGCTGCTCGGGCCCTCCGGTTCGGGCAAGACGACCTGCCTGCGCATGATCGGCGGCTTCACGTTGCCGACGGCCGGGCGGGTGCTGATCGGCGGGGCCGATGTCTCGCTGCAGCCGCCCTACGCGCGGCCGGTCAACACCGTGTTCCAGGACTACGCGCTGTTCCCGCACATGAGCATCCGCGACAACGTCGCGTATTCGCTGATGGTGCGCAAGGTCGACAAGGCCACGCGCCACCGCCGCGCCGACGAGCTGCTCGAGCTCGTGCAGCTCGGCGGCGTCGGCGATCGCCGGCCGGCGCAGCTCTCCGGCGGCCAGCGCCAGCGGGTGGCGCTCGCCCGGGCGCTGATCAACGAACCGCAGGTGCTGCTGCTCGACGAGCCGCTCGGCGCGCTCGACCTGAAGCTGCGCGAGCAGATGCAGACGGAGCTCAAGGCGCTGCAGCGCAAGCTGGGCATCACCTTCCTGTTCATCACCCACGACCAGCACGAGGCGCTCTCGATGAGCGACCGCATCGGCGTGTTCAACCGCGGCAAGCTCGAGCAGGTGGGCACGCCGCACGCCGTCTACAACGCGCCGGCAACGCGCTTCGTGGCGCAGTTCGTCGGCGCCGCCAATGTGCTCGACGGCGAGGCCGCCCGCCGCCTCACCGGCCACGCCAGCGCGATGCTGCGGCCGGAGCGCATCCGCCTCGGCGCCGCGGCCGACGCGCGCGCCAGCGGCGTGGTCGGCGAGGTCCAGTATTTCGGCGCCTTCACCCGCGTCAAGGTCGCCACCGGCGGCAGCCTGCTGCAGGCCGACCTGCCCGACGCTCCCGAGCTGCGCCTGCCCGACCCTGGTGCCACCGTGCACCTGCACTGGGACGAGCGCGCGGTGCACGCGCTGGAGGTGGGGGCGTGATGTGTGAAGTCCGGTGGTGTACGACGCTCCTTTTGGACCGCCAAGTGCGCCAAGATCGCAAAGGACGCCAAGAAGAGAATGCTCGTTCTGGGCGCGAGGCGATCACTGGGCGCACCTGCCCACTTGTCTCTTCCTTGGCGCCCTTTGCGATCTTGGCGTCCTTGGCGGTAAAAGTGCCCTGCCCATGCGCGGCGGCATCGTCGACGCGAGTCAGCGCATGAACACCGCCCTCGCGCTTCCCGCTCAACGCTCGGGGCCCGGCCTGCGTCGGCGCGTTTCCGACCTGCTCTACACCCGCCGCGGCCTGCTGCTGCTGGCGCTGCTCGCGCCGCCGCTGCTGTGGTTCGGCGTGGTCTACCTCGGCTCGCTCTTCGCGCTGCTGGCGAACGCCTTCTTCGGGCTGGACGACTACACCGGCCAGGTGGTGCGCGAGTTCACGCTGAAGAACTTCGTCGAGCTCGCCGACCCGGCCAACCTCGACGTCGCCCGGCGCTCGATCACGATGGCGGTGGCCGTCACGCTCGCCTGCATCGTGTTGGCCTTCCCGCTGGCCTACTACATGGCCCGCTACGCCACCGGCGCGCAGAAGGCGGCGCTCTACATCGCGGTAATGCTGCCGCTGTGGTCGAGCTACCTGGTGCGGCTGTACGCCTGGAAGCTGCTGCTCGCCAAGGAGGGCGCGATCTCGTGGGCGGCGCAGAACCTGCACCTGACCTGGGCGCTCGACGCGCTGCTCGCCCTGCCCGCGGTGGGCGGCCCGAGCCTGAGCTTCTCGGCGATCGGCACTTTCGTGGTGTTCGTCTACATGTGGCTGCCGTTCATGGTGCTGCCGATCCAGGCGGCGATCGAGCGCATCCCCGGCTCGTACATCGAGGCCTCGGGCGATCTGGGCGCCAACCCGCTGACGACGCTGCGCCGCGTGATCCTGCCGCTGGCGCTGCCGGGCATCGCGGCCGGCTCGATCTTCACGTTCTCGCTGACGCTGGGCGACTACATCATCCCGCAGGTGATCGGGGACAGCACGCTCTACATCGGCCAGGTCGTCTACAAGCAGCAGGGCGTGGCCGGCAACGTGCCGTTCGCGGCGGCGTTCTCGCTGGTGCCGATCGTGGTGATCGGCGTGTACCTGTGGTTCGCCAAGAAGCTGGGAGCCTTCGATGCGCTCTGAACGCTCCGCCGGTTTCGGCCTGAAGGCCAGCGCCTGGGCCGTGATCGCGTTCCTGCACGTGCCGCTGGCGCTGATCATCCTGTATGCCTTCAGCGCCGAGGACAAGAGCTACGTCTTCCCGCCGCCGGCGCTGACGACCCAGTGGTTCGGCGTGGCCTGGCAGCGCGACGATGTCTGGGCCGCGATCCAGCTCAGCTTCCAGATCGCCGCCTGCGCCACCGCGCTGGCGGTCGTGCTGGGCACGCTGGCGGCTGCTGCGCTGGCGCGCAGCAGCTTCTTCGGCCGCGACGCGATCTCGCTGCTGCTGATCCTGCCGATCGCGCTGCCGGGCGTGATCACCGGCATCGCACTGCGCTCGGCCTACGGCACGCTGCAGATCCCGTTCTCGTTCTGGACCATCGTGATCGGCCACGCCACATTCTGTGTCGTGGTGGTGTTCAACAACGCGATCGCGCGGCTGCGGCGGCTCAACCCGAACCTGATCGAGGCGTCGATGGACCTGGGCGCCGACGGCTTCCAGACCGTGCGCCACATCATCCTGCCGCAGCTCGGCTCGGCGCTGCTGGCCGGCGCGCTGCTGGCGTTCGCGCTGAGCTTCGACGAGGTCATCGTCACCACCTTCACCGCCGGGCAGCAGACGACGCTGCCGATCTGGATGCTGCAGGAGCTGATCCGCCCGCGGCAGCGGCCGGTCACCAACGTGGTGGCGGTCGTGATCATCGCGCTGACCTTCCTGCCGATCCTCGGCGCCTACCTGCTGACCCGCGCCGACGAACCGGGCCACCGCTGATTCAACTCGGGAGACTCTCATGGACGCCCACGCCATCGCCCTGCCCACCGACCTGCTGATCGACGGCGCCTTCGTGCCCGGCGAAGGCGAGGCCGAGAAGGTGCTCAACCCCGCCACCGGCGCGCTGCTGGTCGCCGTGCCCGAGGCCTCGGTCGAGCAGGTGCACAAGGCCGTCTCGGCCGCGCACCGCGCCTTCGAGGGCTGGAGCGAGACCACGCCGATGGAGCGCTCGCGCCTGCTGCTGCGGCTGGCCGACGCGATCGAGGCGCGCGCCGAAGAATTCGCCCGGCTCGAATCGCTGAACTGCGGCAAGCCGTATGCGCGCGCGCTCGGCGACGAGATCCCGGCGATCGCCGACTGCTTCCGCTACTTCGCCGGCGCCGCGCGATGCATGAGCGGCACGGTCAGCAACGAGTACCTGGCCGGCCACACCAGCATGATCCGGCGGGACGCGATCGGCGTGGTCGCATCGATCGCGCCCTGGAACTACCCGCTGCTGATGGCGGCGTGGAAGATCGCCCCGGCGCTCGCCGCCGGCAACACGGTGGTGCTCAAGCCGAGCGAGCAGACGCCGCTCACGTCGCTGTTGCTGGCCCGGGTGGCGGCCGAGATCTTCCCGAAGGGCGTGCTCAACGTGATCTGCGGGCGCGGCCCGAGCGTCGGCCAGCCGCTGGTCGAGCACCCGAAGGTCGCGATGGTCAGCGTCACCGGCGATGTCGCCACCGGCCGCAAGATCCTGCAGGCCGCCACCGGCACGCTCAAGCGCACCCACCTCGAGCTCGGCGGCAAGGCGCCGGTGATCGTGTTCGACGACGCCGACGTGGCCTCGGTCGTCGACGGCATCCGCACCTTCGGCTTCTACAACGCCGGGCAGGATTGCACCGCGGCCTGCCGGCTCTATGCCGGCGCCAAGGTCTACGACAAGCTGGTGGCCGACCTGTCGAGCGCGGTGAAGACGATCAAGGTCGGCACGCAGGACGAGCCCGATGCCGAGATCGGCCCGCTGATCAGCGACCGCCAGCGCAACCGCGTGGCGAGCTTCGTCGAGCGCGCGCAGATGGCCGGCCACATGGAGATCACCGCGGGCGGCAAGGTGCGCGCCGGCTCGGGCTTCTTCTACGAGCCGACCGTGATCGCCGGCGCGCGCCAGGAGGACGAGATCGTCAAGCGCGAGGTCTTCGGCCCGGTGGTGAGCGTGACGCGCTTCTCCGACACCGAGCAGGCGATCGCCTGGGCCAACGACAGCGACTACGGCCTGGCCTCGTCGGTCTGGACGCAGGACGTCGGCAAGGCGATGCGCGTGGCCAAGAAGCTGCAGTACGGCTGCACCTGGATCAACACCCACTTCATGCTCGTCAACGAGATGCCGCACGGCGGCATGAAGAGCAGCGGCTACGGCAAGGACATGAGCATGTACGCGCTGGAGGACTACACGGTTGCCCGGCACGTCATGGTGAAGTTTTGAATCTGATGCGGTGATCAGCCGACCGGCCGGCGCGAGCGCGACTGCTCGCGCGCCAGCTCGATGAACTCGGTCGCCGCCGGCTCCAGCCCCGAGCCTCTTCGCCAGACCAGGCCGACGTCGATGGTCGGCACCTCGTCGCGCAGGCGGCGCACGTTGACGTGCTCGGCGTCCAGCGTCCAGGCGCGGTAGAGAAAATCCGGCAGCACCGCGATGCCCAGCCCCGCGCCGACCAGCGAGCGCACGGCTTCGAGCGACGAGGTGCGCAGCATCGTGTGCGTCTTGAGCTGGTGGCGGGCCCAGACGGCGCGCATCAGGTCGTCGATGCGGTCCGCCTCGAGCACGATCTGGTCGCAGGCGGCGCAGTCGACCAGCGTCAGCTCCTCGCGCTCGGCCAGCGGGTGGTTCGAGGCCAGCCAGACGCGGTTCGGCGAGCGCGTCAGCGTCTCGGCGACCAGCGCCTGCGGCTCGCCGAGCGCGTTGCTGACCATGATCGCGACGTCGAGCTCGCCGTTGATCAGCAGGTGCTCGAGGAAGCGCGGTGTCTCCTCGGTCACGCGCACTTCCACGGCCGGGCACTGGCGGCGGTAGCGGCTGAGCAGGTCGCTCAGGTAGTAGCCGGCGACCAAGCTGGTCACGCCGATCGCCAGCGTGCCACTCAGGCCGGCCGGCTCCAGGCGGTGCAGCCGCGTGGCGTCGGCCACCGCGCCGATGACCTTGCGCGCGCTGGCCAGAAAGCGGTGGCCCTGCGGCGTCAGCACCATGCCGCGCGAGGTGCGCTCGAACAGCTGGTGGCCGAGCTCGGCTTCGAGTTCGAGCATCGCCTTGGTGACCGCGCTCTGCGCGATGCTCAGCAGCCGGGAGGCGGCCGCGACCGAGCCGCTCTCGGCCACCGCGGTGAAATAGCGGAACTGGCGCAGCGTGATGTTCATGCCGGCCCTGCAGTCGACACCCTGTGCGCCGGCGGCGTTCAGCCGCGTGCGAGGCCGAGCTTGTCGAGCAGGCCGTTGAGCTCGTCGAGCGAGCCGAAGCGGATCGCGACCTCGCCCTGCTCGCCGCGCTTGGTGCGCTTCTTGACCCGCACCTCGACCGCCGCGGTCAGGTGGTCCGACAGCTCCTGCTCGATGCGCTGCAGGTCGCGCGGCTTCTCGCTCTTCGTGCGCAGCAGCGGCGCCTGCCGGCCCGAGCTGGCGCCCGCGCGGGCGACCAGCTTCTCGGCTTCGCGCACCGAGAGCTTCTTCGCGACGATCTCGGTGGCGCTGAGGATCTGCTGCGCCCCGTCGAGCGGCAGCAGCGCGCGGGCGTGGCCCATGTCGATGTCGCCGGCCATCAGCATCTGCTGCACCGGCTCGGTCAGGTTCAGCAGCCGCAGCAGGTTGCTGGCGGCGCTGCGCGAGCGGCCGACCGCCTGGGCCGCGAGTTCGTGCGTCAGGCCGAACTCGTCGGTCAGCCGCTTCAGGCCCTGCGCTTCCTCGAGCGGGTTGAGGTCTTCGCGCTGGATGTTCTCGATCAGCGCCATCGCGGCGGCCGATTCGTCGGGCACGTCCTTGACCAGCACCGGCACTTCGTCGAGCCCGGCCAGGCGCGCGGCGCGGGTGCGGCGCTCGCCGGCGATGATCTCGAAGCGGTCGCCGCCGACCGGCCGCACCAGGATCGGCTGCATCACGCCCTGCGCCTTGATGCTCTCGGCCAGCTCGTACAGCGAGCCCTCGTCCATGCGGGTGCGCGGCTGGTACTTGCCGGTCTGCAGCTGCGTGAGCTTGAGGGTGTGCGGCACGCCGTCGCTGACGGTGGCGGGCGCGTCGCCGGCTTCCTTGACGCGGGGGCCGAGCAGCGCTTCGAGGCCGAGGCCGAGCCCTTTGGGTTTCTTGGTGACCATCGGCGGATTGTCTGCGATCAATCGCGCAGCGTTTGCAGCAGTGCGCGGCCCTGCGGCCAATCACCGAGGCCGGACTCGCCGTTCAGGTGGCCGCGCGGGCCCGCGTCGAAGATCCCGGCGCCCCAGTCGCGTGCGAATTGCTGGGCGCGCAGCGCGTCGCAGTAGGGATCGTCGCTGCTGATGACCACCACGCTCGGGAACGGCAGCCGCGCACGCACGATCGGGCGCCAGTTGAAGAGGTTGGGCGGCATGTCCTCGCGCTCCGCGTCCGGCGGCGCGACCAGCAGCGCACCGCGCACCCGACCGGTGTGCTGCGAGTGCGCCGCCCAGGCCGCGACCAGCAGGCAGCCCAGGCTGTGGGCGACGAGCAGCGCCGGAGGATCGGATTCGGCAGCGTCGAGCAGCACCTCGTCGAGCCGCGCCATCCAGTCGCCGCGGCGCGGCCACTGCCAGTCGTCCTGCTGGACGCGGCGGTCGCCGTGCAGCGCCTCCCACCTCGTCTGCCAGTGCGCGGCGTCGGAATCGAGCCAGCCGGGGAGCAGCAGGACCCGGGGCTCGGCGGCGTCGATGGTCATGGGGTCTGGTTTATCCTAGCGGGCTGTTTTCGATGAAAGAGGGTGCCATGGGATACCGCGCATTTGTTGATGGCCAGGAGGGCACGACCGGCCTGCGCATTCACGAGTATCTCGCGCAGCGGGACGACATCGAGGTGCTGCGCATCGATGCCGACAAGCGCAAGGACGCCGCCGAGCGCGCGCGCCTGCTCAACGCCGCCGATGTCGCGTTCCTGTGCCTGCCCGACGGCGCGGCGCGCGAGGCCGCCGCGCTCGTCACCAACCCGAACACCTGCCTGATCGACGCGAGCACCGCGCACCGCACCGCGCCCGGCTGGGCCTTCGGGCTGCCGGAACTGGCGGCGTCGCAGCGCCAGTTGATCCGCGACTCGAAGCGCATCTCGAACCCGGGCTGCCACGCGTCGGCGTTCATCCTGCTGCTGCGCCCGCTGGTGGACGCCGGGCTGGTGCCGGCCGGCGCGCCGATCTCGGCCACGTCGATCACCGGCTACTCGGGTGGCGGCAAGAAGATGATCGAGCAGTACGAGGCGGGCGGCGATGCGCGCCTCGACGCGCCGCGGCCGTATGCGCTCGGCCTCGGCCACAAGCACGTGCCCGAGATGACGACGCACACGGGCCTGACGACCAAGCCGATCTTCATGCCGATCGTCGGCAGCTTCTACAAGGGCTTGAATGTAAGCGTGCCCTTACACCTCTCGGAAATGGCTTCTGGCGTCACGGCCGAGGCCGTGCATGCCGCATTCGAGCAGCGCTACGCCAGCGAGCGCTTCATCCGCGTGATGCCGCTGCGTGATGCGCAGACGCTCGAGGACGGTTTCTTCGACGTGCAGGCCTGCAACGACACGAACCGCGTCGACATCTTCGTGTTCGCCAACGACAGCCAGCTGATCCTGATGGCGCGGCTGGACAACCTGGGCAAGGGCGCGAGCGGCGCCGCGGTGCAGTCGATGAACGTGCACCTGGGCCTCGACGAAGGCAAGGGCCTCTGACCTGACGCGCTGCCGCTCAGGCGGCGGAGGGGTCGCGCGTGCGGTAGTGGTAGGCGTAGCCGTCGACGAAGCCGAGGCGGTGGTAGACGGCGCGCGCGGCGTGGTTGTCGCCCTCGACCTGCAGGTAGGCGTGGCGCGCGCCCTGGGCCCGCGCTGCCGCCAGCAGGTGCCGGCACAGCAACCCGGCCAGGCCCTGGCCACGCGCGGCCGGCGCGGTGAACACGTCGTACAGGCCGACCAGGTCGCCCTCGCGGGCGAATTGCCCGCAGGCGATCGGCGCGTGGTGTTCGCGCAGCTCCCACGCCTGGAACGGCACGGGCGAACTCAACAAGCGCTCGGCGTGCGCCTGCTGCTGCACCAGCGGTGAGCCGCGGAACCCACCGACGAGGCGCGCGAACGCCTCCAATCCGATCGGCTCGATCGCGATGCCGGGCGCGGCGGCCGGCGCAACATCGGGCAGGTCGGCCAGCACCATCACGCGGGTGTCGTCGAAGCGGCGCAGGCCGTCGCGGTTGAGCATCGCGTCGAGCTCGCCCGGCAGCGTGAACGGGGTGATGCGCACGATCAGCGGCAGGCCGGCCTCGGCGAACACGGCCGCGCAGGCGGCGAGCCGCTCGGCGATCGGCGTCCGGCCGGCGGCGACGGCGTTGACGCAGCGTGCGCGCTTGGCCTTGCCGGGCGAGAACCGGACCAGCCAGCCGTCGAGCCAGCGCTGCTGTGGCGGCGCGCTGGCGTTCAGGCCGGCGTCTTCGATGCGCGAGAGCAGGGCGGGGTCGATGGCGGGGTTCAGCCCCGATTCAGCCAGCGTCACGCGGCCACGCGCACCGCGGCGGCGCCCAGACGCTCCGACATTTCCCGCGCGAACTCGACGAACGCGAGCGCGCCCTTCGAGGCCGGGTCGAACACCACCCCCGGCAGCCCGTAGCTCGGGGCCTCGGCCAGCCGCACGTTGCGCGGGATCACGGTGTTGAACACCTTGTCGCCGAAGTGCGTCTTGAGCTGCTCGCTGACCTGCTGCTGCAGGGTGATGCGCGGGTCGAACATCACCCGCAGCAGGCCGATGATCTCCAGCTCGGGGTTCAGGTTGGCGTGCACCTGCTTGATCGTGTTGACGAGGTCGCTCAGGCCTTCGAGCGCGAAGTACTCGCACTGCATCGGCACGATCACGCCGTGGGCGCTGCACAGGCCGTTCAGCGTCAGCAGGCTGAGGGAAGGCGGGCAGTCGATGAGCACGAAGTCGTAGTCGTCCCACACCGCCTGCAGCGCGCCCTTGAGCCGGGCGTTGCGCCGCTCCAACTCGACCAGCTCGACCTCGGCGCCCGCCAGTTCGCGGTTGGCGCCGAGCACGTCGTAGCCGGCCTTGGTGTTCGCTTGGCGCGCCTCGGTGACCGAAGCGTTCTCCAGCAGCACGTCGTACACCGTCAGCTCCAGCGCGCGCTTGTCGACGCCCGAGCCCATCGTCGCGTTGCCCTGCGGATCGAGGTCGACGACGAGCACGCGCTTGCCGATCTGGGCCAGCCCGGCGGCGAGGTTGACGGTGGTGGTGGTCTTGCCGACGCCGCCCTTCTGGTTCGCGATGCAGAAAATTCTGGCCATGTGCGCTCAAAAGGGGGTTGAAGGAGGGCGAATCGCCAGTCGGCGAGCCTGCGTGAGCGTCGAATTATAGGGAGCGCAGATCACGCCTTCGGGCGCATCCAGACGAGGCAACGCTCGGCGTCGAGCCCCGGTACGCGGAGTTGTTCCACGTGAAACACGTCGGTGTCGGCCGGCAGCAATTCGATCTCCGCCGCAGGTGTTTTGCCCTTCATCGCGAGCCAGACACCGCTGTCCGCGAGCTGCGTCCGCGTCAGGCCGACGAAATCGGCGAGCGACGCGAAGGCTCGGGAGGTGATCACATCGAAGGGAATGGCGACCAGCTTCTCGACCCGGGCGTGGGCGGCATGAAGGTTCCTCAGCCGCAGTTCGCCGGCTGCCTGTTGGATGAACGCCGCCTTCTTGCCGACGGTGTCGACGCAGGTCACGTCGAGGGCGGGGTTCAGCGCGGCGATCACCACACCGGGCAGCCCGCCGCCGCTGCCGACGTCGAGCAGTCGCGCAGGCGGGTCACCGACTTGGCGGCGCAGCGGGGCGATGACTGCAAGGCAGTCCGCGAGATGCTGGGTCAGCATCTGCGCCGGATCGCGCACCGCCGTCAGGTTGTAGTGAGCGTTCCAGCGCTGCAGCAGCGCGAGGTACGAGAGGAGGGTGTCGACCTGCGGCTCGGGTACGTCGAGGGCCAACTCGGAGATGGCCGCGCGCAGGGCCGGGCGCAGCGCCTCCATCGCGGTATCCATCGTCAGCGCGCGATGACAGAGGTCTCGACGTCCGAGGGCAGCGTCGCGAACCCCTTGAACCGACCCTTCTTCAAATGCACCAGCAGCAGAGAAACGGCAGCCGGCGTGATGCCGGACAGGCGCGACGCCTGACCCAGCGTCTCCGGCCGGTGCTTGCTCAGCTTCTGCCGCGCCTCGAACGACAGGGCCGCCACCTGCGCGTAGTCCAGGTCCTCCGGCAGCCGAAGCGCCTCGAACGACGCCGCGCGCTCCACATCGCGGTTCTGCTTGTCGATGTAGCCGGCGTACTTGATGGCGATCTGCGCCTGCTCGATCACAGAGTCAGCGAGGGCGGTGCCGAACTCGGCCCGCAATGTTTCACGTGAAACCACCGCATCCGGCCGTGCGACCCGCGCGATCTCGGTGATGCGGTCGAACTCGACGTCGGGCCGCTTCAACAGTTCGGCGAGGCTGTATTCATGCTCGATCGGCGCGCCCAGCAAGCGGGTGGCCTCGGCGGCAGGGAATGTCGACGGTTGCACCCAGGTCGACTTCATCCGCTCGGTCTCGCGCGCGACCGCATCGCGCTTGCGGTTGAATGCCGCCCAGCGCGCGTCGTCGACCAGGCCCATCGCGCGGCCAGCCTCGGTCAGCCGCATGTCGGCGTTGTCTTCGCGCAATTGCAGCCGGAACTCGGCGCGGCTGGTGAACATGCGGTAGGGCTCGGTCACGCCCTTGGTGATCAGGTCGTCGACCAGCACGCCGAGGTAGGCCT
>JAZKIO010000131.1:0-24674 GCA_040384825.1 Pseudomonadota bacterium | reverse complement strand
GAGCAGTACTGGCGCGACAACCGCCTGAACATGATCCACGAGGGCACGCACGGCATCCAGGCGCTGGACCTGCTCGGCCGCAAGGTCGTGATGCAGGAGGGCGCCGGCCTCGCGCTGCTGATGGGCCGCATGCAGCGCACGCTGGACCAGGCGCGCGACGTGCCCGCGCTGGCCGCGCACGCCAGCGCGCTGGCCGACGCGATAGCGCAGCTCGGCACCGCGACCCGCGGCGCGTGGTCCACCGGCCAGCCCGACGAGGCGCTCGCCAACGCGACGCCGTACCTGCAGGCCTTCGGCCACGTGGTGCTGGCGTGGATCTGGCTCGATGTGGCGCTGTGCGCACAGCCCAAGCTGGCCGGCGCCTCCACCGACGACACCGCGCTGCTGCAGGGCAAGCTGGCCGCGTGCACCTACTTCTTCCACTACGAGCTGCCGAAGATCGGCGCGTGGCTGCAGGTCGTCGAAGCGCGCGACGCGACCTGCCGGACGATGGACGAGGCGTGGTTCTAAGTGAGCGCCACCCGCGCGCAGCGCCTCGAGAAATGGTGCTGGATCCTGATCTTCCTCGGGATGGTCCTGCTCCCGCTCGGCCTCGCGGTGCAGCGCAGTGACGCGGCACTCGGCTGGGGCATCGCCGCACCGGGCATCCTGATGATCGTCGCCGGCATCGCGATGATCTGGGCCCGGTCCCGCATGAAGAACACCAAGAAATGACATTGACCAAGGAGACGACAGCATGAGCACATCGATCAAGAAACTGTTCGACCTGACCGGCAAGACCGCGCTGATCACCGGCGGCTCGCGCGGCCTGGGCCTGCAGATGGCCCACGCCCTCGGCGAGGCCGGCGCCAGGCTCATGCTGAGCTCGCGCAAGGCCGAGGACCTGGAGCAGGCCGCCGCCGAGCTGCAGGCCGCGGGCATCGACGCGCGCTGGATCGCCGCCGACTGCTCCAAGGAGGACGAGACCCGCCGCCTCGCCGACGAGACCCTGCAGCGCATGGGCGCGATCGACATCCTGGTCAACAACGCCGGCGCGAGCTGGGGCGCCGCCGCCGAGGACCACCCGGTGCCCGCCTGGGACAAGGTGATGAACCTGAACGTGCGCGGCTACTTCATCCTGGCGCAGCAGGTCGCGCGCGGCTACATGATCCCGAAGAAGCGCGGCTCGATCATCAACATCGCGTCGATCGCCGGCCTCAACGGCAACCCGCCGGAGATGAAGACGCTGGCCTACAACACCTCCAAGACGGCGGTGATCGGCTTCACCCACACGCTCGCCGCCGAATGGGGCAAGTACAACATCAACGTCAACGCGATCTGCCCCGGCTTCTTCATGACCAAGATGGCCGCCGGCCTGATCACCTCGCTCGGCGAAGAGAACATGGCCGCCAAGGCGCCGCTCGGCCGGCTGGGCGACGAGGACGACCTGAAGGGCATTACGCTGCTCTACGCGAGCGAAGCCGGGAAGCACATCACCGGGCAGTGGATGGCGGTCGACGGTGGCGTCAGCATTGTCTTGGGTGCTGCGTGATCGTTGTTTCGTTTGAGCGTGGTCAGGCTGCCGGGGTGCTCTGCTGCGCTCATGTCCCCCGGCCTTCGGCCTCCTCCTTTACTTCGCTCCGCAGAGCACCCCGACAGCCTGACCGGCCACCGTCGCAGGCGTTTGCGGGGAAGGGAAGAGAAGCATGAGCATCCCGTTCGGTGTCACGATCCCCTTCGTCGAGTTGCTCGGCTTCACGCTCGAGCGCTTCGAGGGCGGTGAATCCGAACTGCACTATGCGGCCAAGCCGGAGCACAGCAACAGCTTCCAGGTCGTGCATGGCGGCGCCTGCATGACGTTTCTCGATGTCGTGATGGCGACCGCCGCACGCAGCGCCAACCCCGAGATGGGCGTCGTCACGATCGAGATGAAGACGAGCTTCATGCGGCCCGCGGTCGGCGCGCTCGTGGGCAAGGGGCGGCTGATGCACCGCACTGCCACGATGGCCTTCACCGAGGGCACGATCTACGACGCGCAGGGGCGTGCCTGCAGCCATTCCACCGGCACCTTCAAGTACGTGAAGCGGCTGCCGGTGAGCCCCACCTCGACCAATCCGCTGCAACAGCAGGCGCCGTTGTCGACCGATTGAACTTTTCAACGAATTACAGGAGACCCACCATGACGATCAACCAGCAGATCCACCTCGTGTCCCGCCCCGACGGCGAGGCCAGCGTCGACAACTTCAAGCTGATCGAAGCCGAACTGCCCGAGCTGAAGGACGGCCAGGTGCTGGTGCGCCACCACTTCATGAGCCTCGACCCGTACATGCGCGGCCGCATGAACGACGCCAAGAGCTACGCCGTGCCGCAGCCGCTGAACGCGGTGATGCAGGGCGGCACCGTCGGCGAGGTGGTCGCGTCGAAGAACCCCGGCTACGCGGTCGGCGACAAGGTCGTCGGCTTCGGCGGCTGGCAGCAGTTCAGCGTCGTCGATGCGACCACGCCCGGCGTGCTCCGCAAGGTCGACACCACCCACATCCCGCTGTCGGCCTACCTCGGCGCGGTCGGCATGCCCGGCGTCACTGCGTGGTACGGCCTCACGCAGATCTGCAAGCCGGCGGCCGGCAAGACGATTGCGGTCAGCGCCGCCAGCGGTGCGGTCGGCAGCGCGGTCGGCCAGCTCGCCAAGGCGCGCGGCTGCCGCGTGGTCGGCATCGCCGGCGGCAAGGACAAGTGCGACTACGTGGTGAACGAGCTCGGCTTCGACGCCTGCATCGACTACAAGGCGCACACCGACCCGAAGGCGCTGTACCAGGCCCTCAAGGAAGCCACGCCCGACGGCGTCGACGGCTACTTCGAGAACGTCGGCGGCGCGGTGCTCGACGCGGTGCTGCCGCGCATGAACGCGTTCGGCCGCATCGCGCTGTGCGGGATGATCAGCGGCTACGACGGCGAGCCGATCCCGATGAAGCAGCCGCAGCTGCTGCTGACCAATCGCCTCACGCTCGAAGGCTTCATCGTCAGCGAGCACATGCACCTGTGGCCCGAGGCGCTGAAGGAACTCGGCACCATGGTCGCCACCGGCAAGCTCAAGTACCGCGAGTCGGTCGCGGAGGGCCTGGCCGCGGCGCCCGAGGCCTTCCTCGGCCTGCTGAAGGGCCGCAACTTCGGCAAGCAGGTCGTCAAGCTCGTCTGAGGCCGGCACCATGAGCGCGCCGCTGGTGAGCTACGAGTTCAGCGACGGCATCGCCACGCTGACGATGGACGACGGCAAGGCCAACGCGATGAGCGTGGCCATGCTGCAGGCCCTGAACGACGCGCTCGACCGTGCGCAATCCGATGGCGCGGCCGTGCTGCTCACCGGGCGCGCCGGCATGTTCTCCGGCGGCTTCGACCTGGCGGTGTTCAAGCGCGGGCCCGACGAGCTGTACCGCATGCTCGAGGCCGGCGCGCGCATCACCGAACGGCTGCTGTCGTACCCCAAACCGGTGGTCGCCGCCTGCAGCGGCCACGCGGTCGCGATGGGGCTGTTCCTGCTGCTGAGCACCGACGTGCGCATCGGCGTGGACAGCGGCGCGCGGCTGCAGGCCAACGAGGTGCAGATCGGCCTGACGCTGCCGCACTTCGCGATCGAGGTCTGCCGCCAGCGGCTTGCGCCGGCGCACCTGAACCTCGTCGCCGCGACCGCCGCGCCGTACACGCCCGAGCAGGCGCTGGCCGCCGGCATGCTGGACGAGCTGGTGCCGGCCGCGTCGCTGGCCGCCGTCGCCCGCGAGCGCACCGCCAAGCTGCTGACGCTGAACGCCGAGGCCTTCACCGCCACCAAGCTGCGGCTGCGCGCCGAGTCGCTCACCGCGCTGCGCGCCGCGATCGACGCCGACCTGGCCGACTGGTCCCAACGCTTCCGTGCCGCCTGAGCCATGAGCCTGACCGCCACGCACGAGGTGCTGAACCAGAGCGAGCCGCTCGCCGGGCACAACCTCTACACCACGGATAACGCGCTCCGCGATGCGCTGCGCTTCCATGCGCCGCAGGTGGACGAGGCGCGTCGCACCGAACTCGGTCAGCGGCTCGGCGACCCTTCGATGCAGACGCACGCGCGCCTGGCCAACGTCCACAAGCCGAGCCTGCACACGCATGACCGTTTCGGCCACCGCGTCGACAGGGTCGAGTTCCATCCCAGCTACCACGCGCTGCTCGGGGCGGCCGTCGAAGCCGGCCTGCACGCGACGCCGTGGTCGCAGCCGGGCCCAGGCGCGCACATCGAGCGCGCCGCCGGCTTCCTGATGTTCACGCAGCTCGAACCCTCGGTGCTGTGCCCCGTCTCGATGACCTACGCCGTCACGCCCGCGCTGCGCGGCAACGGCGCCGTCTTCGCCGACTGGTTCGACAAGCTCGCCAGCACCGACTACGACCCGCGCCTGCTCGATGTGCGCGAGAAGCGCGGCGTGACCATGGGCATGGGCATGACCGAGAAGCAGGGCGGCTCGGACGTGCGCGCCAACACGACGCGCGCCGAGTACGTCGAGGACACGCCGTGGGGCCGCTGCTACCGCCTCGTCGGCCACAAGTGGTTCTTCTCCGCACCGATGAGCGACGCGTTCCTCGTGCTGGCGCAGACGCCGGCCGGGTTGTCCTGCTTTTTCCTGCCGCGCGTGCTGCCGGATGGATCGCGCAACGCCATCGCGGTGCAGCGCCTGAAGGACAAGCTCGGCAACCAGGCCAACGCCAGCTCCGAAGTCGAGTTCAACGGTGCGCTCGCGTGGCTGGTCGGCGAAGAGGGGCGCGGCATTCCGCAGATCCTCGAGATGGGCACGCTGACCCGGCTCGATTGCGCGCTCGGCACGGCAGGCCTGATGCGCGGCGCGGTCGCGCTGGCGCTGCACCACTCGTCTCAACGCCACGCGTTCGGCAAGCCGCTCATCGAGCAACCGCTGATGAAGAACGTGCTCGCCGATCTGGCGCTGGAGAGCGAAGCCGCCACCGCACTCGCGATGCGCCTGGCGCGTGCGATCGACAAGCAGGACGATCCGTTCGAAGCCCTGATGCGCCGCGTGCTCACGCCCGTCGCGAAGTTCTGGGTCTGCAAGCGCGGCTCGGCGCTCGCGCAGGAGGCGATGGAGTGCCTGGGCGGCAACGGCTACGTCGAGGAGCACGGCGAGGGCACGATGGCCCGCATCTACCGCGAGATGCCGCTGAACTCGATCTGGGAAGGGGCCGGCAACATCATGGCGCTCGACCTGCTGCGTGCAATGAAGAAGCGCGACGCGAAGGGCGGCGACGTGATCGGCGCGCTCGCCACCGAACTCGACACCGCGCGCGGCGCGCATCCGGCGTATGACCGCTTCAGCGCCGCGCTGCTCGGGCGCTTCAACGACGCCGCCGACAACGGCGGCGACGAGGCCGGCGCGCGCCGGCTGGCGCAGGACGTCGCGCTGGCGGTTCAGGCGTCGCTGCTGCACCGCCATTCGCCACCCGCCGTCTTCGACGCGTTCTGCCGCTCGCGCCTGAGCGGCGACGGCCCGCAGGTCTTCGGCACCTTGCCGGCCGGCGTCGATACCGATTCCATCATCCAGCGCGCTCTGCCGCGCTGAACCCGAGATCATCATGTCCGACCTCATCCTCCACCACTACGCCGGCTCTCCGTTCTCCGAGAAGGTCCGCCTGATCCTCGGCTTCAAGGGCCTGCCGTGGCGATCGGTCATCGTGCCGAACATGCTGCCCAAGCCCGACGTGATGGCGCTGACCGGAGGCTACCGGCGCACGCCGTTCATGCAGATCGGCGCGGACGTGTACTGCGACACCGCGCTGATGTGCCGCGTGATCGACGCGCTGAAGCCCGAGCCGCCGCTGTACCCGATGGCGACCAGCGGCATCGCCGACGTCGTCGCGCAGTGGGCCGACACCACGCTCTTCTGGACGGCGGTGCCGTTCACGCTGCAGCCGGCCGGCGCGCCGCATGTGCTGAAGGACGCGACGCCGGAGATGCTGAAGGCCTTCGGCGCCGACCGCGCCGCGATGAACCCGAACCTGCGCCGCGCGACCGTCCCCGACGGCGCCGCCGCGCTCGGCACCTACCTCGCGCGGCTCGAACACATGCTGCACGACGGCCAGCCGTTCCTGCTCGGCGCGTTGCCGTCGATCGCCGACTTCTCGGCCGCGCAGTCGATCTGGTTCATCCGCCTGGCGCCGCCGGTCGCCGCCGTGCTCGAGGCCTACCCGAAGGTGCGCGCCTGGTACGAGCGCGTCAACGCGTTCGGGCAGGGCAGCTTCACCAAGATGACCAGCGCCGAGGCGATCGCCGTCGCGGCGCAGGGCGCGCACGCGCCGCTGTCGTTCACCGGCGAGCCGGGCCTCGCGCAGGGCGACGAGGTGACGGTGACGCCGACCGACTACGCGCACGACCCGGTCGCCGGCCGGCTCGTCGGCCTGAGCGCGCAAGAGGTCGTCATCGCGCGCACCGACGAGCGTGCCGGCACGGTGCACGTGCACTTCCCGCGCATCGCGTTCCAGATCAAGAAATCGCAACCCGCTTGAAAGAACCCGTCACATGAAGACATTCAAGGGCCGCACGGCCGTGATCACCGGCGCCGCCTCGGGCTTCGGCCTCGAATCCTCGCGCATCGCCGCCCGCCTGGGCATGAACATCGTGATGGCCGACGTGCAGCAGGACGCACTCGACACCGCCGCCGCCGAGATCCGCGCGCTCGGCGCGCAGGTGCTGGCGTTCCGGCTCGACGTGTCGAAGGCCGAGGAGGTCGAGGCGCTCGGCGCCGCGGCGTTCGCGCGCTTCGGCGCGCCGCACTTCGTCTTCAACAACGCCGGCGTCGGGGCCGGCGGGTTGATCTGGGAGACGACGCTGAAGGACTGGGAGTGGGTCGTCGGCGTCAACCTGATGGGCGTGGCGCACGGCATCCGCGTGTTCACGCCCATGATGCTGGAGGCCGCGAAGAAGGACCCGACCTACGAGGGCCACATCACCAACACCGCGTCGATGGCCGGGCTGCTGAACGCGCCGAACATGGGCGTCTACAACGCGACCAAGAGCGCCGTGGTCGCGATGAGCGAGACGCTCTATCAGGACCTGCGTCTCGTCACCGACCAGATCAGCGCGTCGCTGCTGTGCCCGTTCTTCGTGCCGACCGGCATCACGAAGAGCGATCGCAACCGCCCGGCCGAGATGACCGATGCGGGCCGCAAGCTGACGCGCAGCCAGCTGATCGGGCAGGCGATGAGCGACAAGGCGGTGAGCAGCGGCAAGGTCAGCGCCGCGCAGGTCGCGCAGTTCGTGTTCGACGCGATCGCCGAGCGCCGCTTCTACGTCTACAGCCACCCCAAGTCGCTGGGCAGCGTGCAGGTGCGGCTCGAGGACATCATGCTGCCGCGCAACCCGACCGACCCGTTCGCGCACAAGCCGGAGCTGGGGGACAAGCTGCGGGCGCAGTTGCGGGAAGTGGACTGAGACGCGCGACCCCTCACCCCGGCCCTCTCCCCGGAGGGGCGAGGGAGCAAGACACCGGTCACTCCAGCACGCGCTCAGCCGCGCGGCTGCGCCGCCATGCCGCGGGCGGTGCGCCGAACTCGCGGCGGAAGGCGCGGCTGAACGCGGTGTCGGTCTGGTAGCCCACGTCCTCGGCGATGCGCGCCAGGCAGGCGTCGCTGCGGGTCAGCAGGTTGGCGGCGAGCAGCATGCGCCACTGCGTGAGGTACTGGATCGGCGAGCTGCCGACCAATTGCTGGAAGCGCTCGGCCAGCACCGAGCGCGAGGTGCCTGCGCTGCGCGCCAGCTCCTCCAACGTCCACGCGTGCGCGGGCCGGTCGTGCAGCTCGCTCAGCGCCTTGCCGACGATGCGGTCGCCGACGCCGGCAAGCCAGCCGGTGCGCTGCGTGTCCGGCGCGTTCATGTACAGGCGCAGCACCTCGATGAACAGCACCTCGGCCAGCTTGGCCAGCACGCCGGCGCCGCCCGGGCGCGGTGAGCGCGCTTCCGCCAGCGCATAACGCAGCGAGGCCTCCAGCCACGCGCCGGCCGCCGAATCGCGCACGTTGACCCGCACGATCGCCGGCAGGCCGGTCAGCAGCAGCCGCGCCAGGCGCGCGTCGCAGGCCAGGTAGCCGCAGACCAGCCGCGTCGCCGCGCCACCGCCGCCGTAGGCGATCTGGCGCGGGCGGCGCGCCAGGATCGCGTCGAGCTTGGCCCCGCCGCGCTTGGGCGGCACGCCGGGCTCGGAGGCCATGTGGTGCGCGTCGCCGTGCGGGAAGACGATCGCGTCGCCCGCCACCAGGTGCAGCGGCGGCTGGCCGTCCATCTCGACGCAGCATTCGCCCTCGGTGATCAGGTGGAAGATGACGATGCGCTCGGCGCCCGGCTCGAGCAGCGGCGCCACCGTGTCGGCCGGCGGCGATTCGTAGCACCACGGCGCGGTGAAGCGGCCCTGGATGAAGATCGCGCCGACCAGGTGGACGACGCGCAGCGTCTGCGAGAGCGCGTCCATCGCCGGGCTCAGGCGACGGCGTATTCGCCGGTGTCGATGTGCAGCGCCAGCGCCGTCGCGTTCGGCAGGACGCTCGGCACCGGCGAGCGGCCGACCGCCTCCTGCACCAGCGCGCGCAGCCGCTCGGGCTCGATGCCACGCGCGACGATGCGCACCTGCAGCTGCACGTCGTGCGGGCCGGCGTAGACCGGCGTACCGTCTGCGCCCGGCATGCCGATCAGGCCGCGCGTGTCGGAGCGGCTGCTGGCGCGCACCTCGAGCACCTCGAGCGCGATGCCGGCCGCGGCGACGGTCATCGTGATCGAGGTCGCCGCGCAAGAGGCCAGCCCGGCGCGGAACAGCCAGCCCGGCGTGACCGCGCCGCCGGCGCCGCCGATGTCGGTCGGCATGTCGGTCGGCACCTCGTGGCCGTCGGGGTGGCTCGCCACGAAGCGCGCGCCGCCTTGCCAGCGCGCGGTGGCGGGCACGTCGTCGTGCATGCCCGCCTCGGGGCGCCGGGTGAACGCGCGCTCGACGCGCTGCATGGCGGTGGCAATGTCGGTCAGGCTCATGTCGAACTCCGGTGCATCGTCGATCCGGCCGATTGTGGTGTCGGCGTCGGCTCCGGCCAAGTGCCGCGTCTCGTCAGGGGCTTCGCCCGGACGCGCGGTCAGGTTTGGCGGACGCTGCGCCAGCCCGCGCCCCGTTCCGCGCGCCCGCCGGACGCTCGGCCAAGCCTTGCCGACGTTCGGGCAGGACGTTCCGCCGCGCGGCGCTCACAGTGCGGTGCAGGACGCGGCAAGCCATCGCCGGGTCCATCACCCGACAGGAGCACATCCGCATGAACACCGCCACCACGACCCCCCCTGCCACCACCGACCTGACCGCCCTCAAGGCCCGCCAGCAGACCGCCTGGGCGAGCGGCGATTACGCCGTCATCGGCACCACGCTGCAGATCGTCGGCGAGCAGCTCGCCGAGGCCTGCGACCTGCGCTGGGACGAGCGCGTGCTCGACGTCGCTGCCGGCAACGGCAACGCGACGCTCGCCGCCGCGCGCCGCGGCTGCCGCGTCACCTCGACCGACTACGTGCCCGGCCTGCTCGAGCGCGGTGCCGCCCGCGCGCGCGCCGAGGGCCTGAACGCCGCCTTCGAGACCGCCGATGCCGAGGCGCTGCCCTACGACGCGGCGAGCTTCGACGTCGTGCTATCCACCTTCGGCGTGATGTTCGCGCCGGACCAGGCCAAGGCCGCGTCCGAGATGGCCCGCGTGTGCCGCCCGGGCGGTCGGATCGGCATGGCCAACTGGACGCCCGAGGGCTTCATCGGCCAGCTGTTCAAGACGCTCGGCCGCCACCTGCCGCCGCCGGCGGGCGTGCTGCCGCCGTCGCGCTGGGGCGTCGAATCCGCGCTGAAGGAGATGTTCGGCGACAGCGCGCAGTCGATCGCGGTGACGAAGCGGATGTTCAACTTCCGCTACCGCTCGGCGGCGCATTTCGTCGAGGTGTTCCGCACCTGGTACGGCCCGGTGCACAAGGCCTTCGCCGCGCTGCCGGAGGACAAGGCCGCCGCGCTCGACACCGACCTGCGCGCGCTGCTCGACGGCCTGAACCAGGGCGGCGCCAATGCGCTGCGGGTGCCGAGCGAGTACCTCGAAGTCGTTGTCACGCGGCGTTGAGCGCACCGGAGCGCGCTGCGATGGACGCCCGCCTGCAACGCCGAGTGCAACGCTACGGCTGGGACCTGGCCGCCGCTGACTACGAGGCGCTGTGGGCCGAGCAGCTCGCGCCGGCACAGGACGCGCTGCTGCAGCGCGCCGCGCTCGCACCCGGCGAGCGCGTGCTCGACGTGGCCTGCGGCACCGGCCTGGTGACGCTGGCCGCGGCGCGCGCGGTGGGCCGGGCCGGCCATGCGCTCGGCGTCGATCTGTCGGAGCGCATGGTCGAGGCGGCGCGGGCCCGCGCGCTGGCGTCCGGCGTCGAGCCGGTCACGTTCGCGCGCATGGACGCGGAGCGGCTCGATCTGTCGGAGGCCTCTATCGACGTCGCGCTGTGCGCGCTCGGCCTGATGTACCTGCCCGCGCCCGAAGCGGCGCTGCGCGAACTGCGCCGCGTGCTGCGGCCGGGCGGTCGGCTCGTCGCCGCGGTCTGGGGCGAGCGCGCGCGCTGCGGCTGGGCGCCGCTGTTCGAGATCGTCGACGCCGAGGTGCGCAGCGAGGTCTGCCCGCTGTTCTTCCGCCTCGGCCAGGGCGACACGCTGGCGCGGCTCGCCGCGGACGCCGGCTTCGGCGCGATCCACCTGCAGCGCATCGTCACGACCATGGACTACGCGGACGGCGATGCCGCCTGCCGCGCCGCGTTCGCGGGCGGGCCGGTGGCGCTGGCGTGGTCGCGCTTCGATGCCGACGCGCGGGCGCGCGTCAACGCGCGCTACCTGGAGTCGCTCGAGCCGTGGCGGCGCGGCGGGCGGTACCGGGTGCCCGCCGAGTTTGTCGTGCTGGCGGCGGTGGCCTCGGCGGCCTCCGCGGATCGACTCAACACGGGAGTTTGAGCGCCTGCACCGGGCGGCCGGTCTGCGCGTCGATGACGACCAGGTTCACCTGGCGCGGGTGCGCCGTATCGGCCGCGAGCCCCGGGCTGAACGCGAGCGCGGCAGGTGCGCCGGCGGACGGCGTCCACGCGGCCACCGGCAGGTACTCGCGCACGACGAAATCGTGCTGCAGCGTGGCGCCTTCGTTCTCGCCGGCCTTGACCGCGCTGCGGTGGCCCGATTCGGTGACGGCCCAGTAGGCGGCCAGCCGCGCCGGTGCACCGGGCGCGGCGGTGACGGACGCGACGACGCGGCCGCCGTCCCGCGCGAGCTCGATCGTCACCGGCGCCGGTTGCCGCTCGGCGCGCGCGGCGAGCGACGCGCGTGGCCAGTCGGGCCGGTCGGCACCGTCGATCACCACCTGCGGCGTGTAGCTGAAGCGCGCGCCGGTGCTCGCCTGCTGCTGCGCCTGGCGCTGGGTGTAGGCGGGGCTGGCGAACCGGTCCTTCCAGCCGAGCCGGTCCCAGTAGTCGACATGGAACGCGAGCGCGACCGCGGACGGATCACCCTTCAGCCGCGACAGCCAGCGGTCGGCCGGCGGGCAGGAACTGCAGCCCTCGGAGGTGTAGAGCTCGACCACCGGCGGCGCGACGGCGCTGCTCGCGGCGCGGCACGCGGGCACGGCCGCGATCGCCGAGACACCGGCCGAGGCGAGGGCGGCGAGCATCGTCGCAGCGGTCAACATGCGGTTCGCAGTCATGGGGCACGCTCCAGGGGTCGGGTCAGCACGGTGCTGGGTCGTGGCGGCACGCGGTTTCTTACGTCGGCTGCCGCGCCAGCGTGTGCCACACTGCGCCGCCTCCGATATCGCGCATCCGCATCGACACACGCACCGACCGAGCCATGACCCTGAATTCTTCACGCCGGGTCGCCGTCATCGGCGGCGGGCCGGCCGGGCTGATGGCCGCCGAGGCGCTGGCCGCCGGCGGCGTCCGCGTCGACCTGTTCGATGCGATGCCCTCGGTCGGCCGCAAGTTCCTGCTGGCCGGCAAGGGCGGCCTGAACCTGACGCACAGCGAGCCGATCGAGCCGTTCCTCGATCGCTACGCGGCGCGCCGGCCCGCCCTGGAACCGCTGCTGCGCGCGTTCGGCCCGGCCGAGTTGCGCGCCTGGGCGCTCGGGCTGGGCGTGACGACCTTCGTCGGCAGCTCGGGCCGCGTGTTCCCGACCGACCTGAAAGCCGCGCCGCTGCTGCGCGCGTGGCTGCACCGGTTGCGCGCGGCCGGCGTCGTGTTCCACATGCGGCACCGGTGGATCGGCTGGGCGGAGGGCGAGGCGCCGGCCACATTGCGGCTGCGTTTCGCGGCGCCGGGTGGCGAGACGGTCGTCGATGCGGACGCTGTCGTGCTCGCGCTGGGCGGCGGCAGCTGGTCGCGGCTCGGCTCCGATGGTGCCTGGGTGCCGTGGCTGCAGGCGGACGGCGTCGAGGTGGCGCCGCTGCAGCCGTCCAACTGCGGGTTCGACGTGGCGCCGGGCTGGACCGAGTTCTTCCGCACCCGCTTCGCCGGCCAGCCGCTGAAGAATGTCGCGCTATCGCTGGTCACGCCGGACGGCCCGGCGCACCGGCAGGCGGGGGAATTCGTGGTCACGGAGGGCGGGGTCGAGGGCACGCTGGTCTACGCGCTCTCCGGCCCGGTGCGCGACGCGATCGCGGCCGAGGGTCGCGCGCTCGTCCAGATCGACCTGCTGCCGCAGCGCGACGCGGCGTTCGTGCAGGCCGAGGTCGCGCGGCCGCGCGGCTCGCGCTCGCTGTCCACCCACCTGAAGAGCCGGCTCGGGCTCGACGGCGTCAAGGCGGCGCTGCTGCACGAGCTGCTGCCGCGCGAGGTCATCGCCGATCCGGCGCCGCTCGCGGCGGCGATCAAGGCCTTGCCGCTGGTGCTGGGCGCTGCGCGCCCGCTGGACGAGGCGATCAGCAGCGCCGGCGGCGTGCGCTTCGAGGCGCTGGACGAGGGCGGCATGGTGCGCGCCTTGCCGGGCGTGTTCTGCGCCGGCGAGATGCTGGACTGGGAGGCGCCCACCGGTGGCTACCTGCTGAGCGCGTGCTTCGCCAGCGGCCTGGTCGCCGGGCACGGCGTGCTGCGTTACCTCGGCGCCTGAAGCAGCCGGGGCGTGCGCAGCGCCGGACGTGTCCTACACCAGGATCGTCCCGCGCGGGACGGCGTCGCGCCCGTGTCCGACGCCTGCGTTCACCGCGCCTGCCTAAAGTGGCGGTTCGATCACTCGAACAAGGGACACCCCATGAATGCCAGCCGCCACCACTCGATCCTCCGTACCGCCGCCATCGGCCTGGCCGCCGCGATGAGCTGCGGCCTGTCGGTCGCTGCCGGCCCTGCTGCGGGCACGTCCGTCGACGTTCAGGCCCGCTACGAGCAGGAGCGCGCGCGCTGCCTGGCCGGCCAGTCGGGGCAGGTGATGGACGCGTGCATGAAGGAAGCCGTCAACGCCCGTGACGCGGCCATGAAGGGCCAGCTGTCCAGTGGCGACGGCCAGCTGCGCAAGAACGCCAAGGAGCGCTGCGACGTGCTGGTCGGCGCCGAGCAGCGCGACTGCATCGCCCGCGCCCGCGTGCAGGAAGGCAGCATGACGAAGATCGATCCGTCGGGCTCGACCAAGAGCGTGACGACGACCACCAGCGGCAGCGTCAAGGGCGGCGGCATCCTGCGCGAGACCGTGACGCGCGAGACGACGGTCGGCCCGGCGGTTTCGGCAGCCTCCGCACCGTAACGCGCGACCACTCTCCCTCTCCCCGCTCGCTGGGAGAGGGCAGGGGTGAGGGGTCGTGCCGCGCCGCCACCCTCACCCCAACCCTCTCCCGCAGGCGGGAGAGGGGGCCGGGAAGCGCTGTGGCACACTGCGCCGCTTCGCATTTTCCCGCCGCCCCTTGGACAAGATTCTTCTGCAGATCGCCGCCGAACTGAAGGTTCGGCCGGCCCAGGTTCAGGCCGCCGTCGAGTTGCTCGACGGGGGCGCCACGGTCCCCTTCATCGCGCGCTACCGCAAGGAAGCGACCGACAACCTCGACGACATCCAGCTGCGTGAACTCGAGGCGCGCCTGTCTTACCTGCGCGAGCTGGAGGAGCGCCGCGCCGCGGTGCTCAAGAGCATCGACGAGCAGGGCAAGCTGACACCCGCGCTGCGCGCCGCGATCGACGCCGCGCCCACCAAGCAGGAGCTCGAGGACCTGTACCTGCCGTACAAGCAGAAGCGCCGCACCAAGGCGATGATCGCCCGCGAGGCCGGCATCGAGCCGCTCGCCGACACGCTGTTCGCCGACCCCACGCTCGTGCCGCTCGATGAAGCCGCCGCGTTCGTCAACGCCGAGGGCGGTTTCGCCGACGCGCACGCGGTGCTGGACGGCGTGCGCGACATCCTCTCCGAGCGCTGGGCCGAGGACGCCGCGCTCGTGCGCAAGCTGCGCGACTGGCTCTGGGGCGAGGCGTTGTTCCAGAGCAAGTTGATGGATGGCAAGGACGGCACGCACCCCGACGCCGCCAAGTTCCGCGACTACTTCGACTACGCCGAGCCCATCCGCGCCGTGCCCTCGCACCGCGCGCTCGCGGTGTTCCGCGGTCGCACGCTGGAGTTGCTGGACGCCAAGCTCGTCACCGACGAAGAGGTGGTCCCCGGCAAACCCGTCCTCGCCGAAGGCCACATCGCCGTCCACCTGAAGTGGAGCCACGCCCGGCGCCCGGCCGACGACCTGATCCGCAAGTGCATCGCCTGGACCTGGAAGGTCAAGCTCAGCCTGAGCCTGGAGCGCGACTTGTTCGCCCGCCTGCGCGAGGACGCCGAGGCGGTCGCGATCAAGGTGTTCGCCGAGAACCTGCGCGACCTGCTGCTCGCCGCGCCGGCCGGCCCGCGCGTCGTGATGGGGCTGGACCCGGGCATCCGCACCGGCTGCAAGGTGGCGGTGGTCGACGCGACCGGCAAGGTGCTGGCCACCCACACCGTCTACCCGCTGGAGCCGCGCAAGGACTGGGAGGGCTCGCTGCACACGCTGGGCCTGCTCTGCGCCACGCACGCGGTCAACCTGATCGCGATCGGCAACGGCACCGGCAGCCGCGAGACCGACAAGCTGGCCGGTGACCTGATCAAGCGCATCCAGAAACTCGCGCCCGACACGAAGGCCGAGAAGATCGTCGTCAGCGAGGCCGGCGCGTCGGTCTATTCGGCCAGCGAGTACGCCAGCAAGGAACTGCCCGATCTCGACGTGAGCCTGCGCGGCGCGGTCAGCATCGCGCGGCGCCTGCAGGACCCGCTGGCCGAGCTCGTGAAGATCGACCCGAAGAGCATCGGAGTGGGCCAGTACCAGCACGACGTGAACCAGAGCGAGCTCGCGAAGAGCCTGGGCACGGTGATCGAGGACTGCGTGAACTCGGTCGGCGTGGACCTGAACACCGCGTCGACGCCGCTGCTCTCGCGCGTCTCCGGCCTGAGCAGCGCGGTCGCCGCGAGCATCGTGCGCTGGCGCGATGCGAACGGCGCATTCCGCAGCCGCAAGCAGCTGCTCGACGTGAGCGGGCTGGGCGCGAAGACCTTCGAGCAGAGCGCGGGCTTCCTGCGCATCCGCGGCGGCGACAACGCGCTCGACGCGTCCGGCGTCCACCCCGAGACCTACCCACTGGTCGAGCGCCTGCTCGCCGCCGTCAACAAGCCGGCCGCCGAGGTGATGGGGCGCAGCGACGTGATCCGCGCGCTCAAACCTGAAGCCTTCGCCGACGAGAAGTTCGGCGCGATCACGGTCAAGGACGTGCTGACCGAGCTGGAGAAGCCGGGCCGCGATCCGCGCCCGGACTTCAAGGTCGCGCGGCTGACCGACGGCATCGAGGACATCAAGGACCTGCAGCCCGGCATGACGCTGGAAGGCACGATCAGCAACGTCGCGCAGTTCGGCGCGTTCGTCGATCTCGGCGTGCACCAGGACGGGCTGATCCACGTCAGCCAGCTGGCGAACAAGTTCGTCAACGACGCGCGCGAGGTCGTGAAGACCGGCGACATCGTCAAGGTCAAGGTGCTAGAGGTCGACCTGGCCCGCCAGCGCATCTCGCTGACGATGAAGCTCGATGCCAAGCCCGTTCCTGGTGGCGAGCGCGGCGGCAACGCCTACCGCGCGCCGGCACGCGGCGAACGCGCCCCCGCACCGAACCGCGGAGCGCCCGCGCAGGCCGGCGGCTCGGCGATGGCCGACGCGTTCGCGCGCCTGCAGACCAAGCGCTGAGCGGGCAGGGCGCCGCGCCGTCGCGCGCGGCGCTTACATTCGCGGCATGAAAGCCCTGTGTGTCCATGCCGGTCCGCGTGCGCTGAAGGCGCTGCGCGAGCACGGGCTTCAGGCACGTTACGTGCGCGCGATCCCCGCCGCGGCGGGCGGTCCCAAGGGCCTGGTGCTGAACCCGCTCGACCAGTACCTGTTCGGCGAATGGCTCGCGCCGCTCGAGTCGACGCAGCAGACGATCCACCTGCTCGGCGCGTCGATCGGCGCCTGGCGCATGGCCGCGGCCTGTCTCGACGACCCGGCGGCGGCGCTGGCGCAGATGACGCACGACTACATCCACCAGGACTACGAGCACGCGCCCGGCAAGCTGCCGACACCGCGCCATGTGTCCGAGGTGTTCGGCGCCAACCTGGCCGCGCGTTTCGATCGGCGCGTGCCCGAGTTGCTCGGCAACCGGCGCTATCGCCTGCACGTGTTCACCAGCCGCGGGCGCCACCTGCTGCGCCGGCACGGCCGCGCGCTGTCGTCGGTCAGCACGCCGCTGAGCTACGCGAGCGCGTTCGCCGCCAACGCATTCAGCCGCCGCGCGATGGGCGGCTGGTGGGAGCGGGTGATCTTCTCCGACCCGCGCGACCCGCTGCCGATCCACCTGCACGACTACCGCACGCACACGGCGCGCCTGTCGGCCGAGAACCTCGCGCCCAGCATCCTCGCCAGCTGCTCGATCCCGTACTGGCTGGACCCGGTGCACAACATCCCCGGCGCGCCGAAGGGCGCGTACCAGGACGGTGGCATCACCGACTACCACCTGCACCTGAACTACGCGTCGATGGCGGACGCCTCGCCCGACGAGCCGTCGCTGGTGCTGTACCCGCACTTCCAGCGCAGCGTCATTCCCGGCTGGCTGGACAAGTTCCTGAAGCACCGGCACCGCGCGACCGAGCAGCTGTCCAACGTGATCGTGCTGTCGCCGAACCCGGCGTGGATCGCGACGCTGCCGAACGGCAAGCTGCCGGACCGCGCGGATTTCCAGCTGTTCGGCGAGGACGTGGCCGGCCGCGTCAAGGCCTGGACGCGCGCGGTCGCCGAGAGCGCGCGCCTGCGCGACGAGTTCGCCGACTGGGCGCGCGGCGGCCCGGGTCTTGCTGCGCAGCCGCTGACCTGACCTGAAGGAGCACCGAATGAATCTGCCCAAGCACGAGCTGACGATGACGGTGCTGATGACGCCCGACATGGCGAACTTCAGCGGCAACGTGCACGGCGGCACGGTGCTCAAGCTGCTCGACCAGGTCGCCTACGCCTGCGCGAGCCGCTTTGCCGGCCGTTACGTCGTGACACTGTCGGTCGACCAGGTGATGTTCCGCGAGCCGATCCATGTCGGCGAGCTGGTGACCTTCCTGGCCAGCGTCAACGCGACCGGCAACACCTCGATGGAGATCGGCATCAAGGTCGTCACCGAGAACATCGTCAGCCAGACGGTGCGGCACGCGAACAGCTGCTTCTTCACGATGGTGGCGGTGGGCGAGGACCGCAAGCCGGTCCCGGTGCCGCCGCTGGCGCTGCTGACCGACGACCAGCGCCGGCGCGACGCGGCCGCGCGCACGCGGCGCGAGCTGCGCCAGGAGTTCGCGCAGCGCATGAAGGCGGCCGCCCGGCCGACCCCCGAGCCGACCTCCGAGCCGCCGATCCGGCCGGCCTGACGACGCCCGCACCGAAATCTTCCTTTGCATTGCATCCAGTCCGAAGGGGCTGGCGTAAGGGGCTGCAGACGCGACGGGCCGCCACGGTCATGCGCGTCGAGACAAAGTCGACCGCAGCCGGGCCCCGCGCCCGGCGGGCCGTGCCCCCACTTCAATCAAAGGACGAGACGACATGAATGCTCAACGAACGGGCCATCCCCGCCTCCTGCCGCTGCTCGCGGCGATCGCCGCGGCCTACGGCGTGGCGTCGATGCCGGCCCAGGCTTCGAGTCACCGCGAGGCACCGTCGATCACCGGGACGCCGAAGATCGACGCGACCGACTTCTACATGTTCAACAGCTACGAGCCGGGCCGCACCGGCTTCGTCACGCTGATCGCCAACTACGTGCCGCTGCAGGACGCGTACGGCGGCCCCAACTACTTCAAGCTCGACCAGAACGCGCTGTACGAGATCCATGTCGACAACAACGGCGACGGCAAGGAAGACATCACCTTCCAGTTCCAGTTCAAGAACACGCTGAAGGGCAAGACCCTGTCGATCGGCGGCAAGGACGTGGCGATCCCGCTGACGCAGTTCGGCGGCGTGACCGACCCGAACGCCGCGACGCTGAACGTCAACGAGAGCTTCACCGTGAACGTGATGCGCGGTGATCGCCGCGGCGGCACGAAGAGCGCCGTGACCAACGTGACCGGCGGCAGCGCCACGTTCGACAAGCCGTCGGACAACATCGGCACCAAGACGATCCCGAACTACGCCGCCTACGCCGCCAAGCACGTGTACGCCGTCGCGATCCCGGGCTGCGCCACGCCGGGCAAGGTGTTCGTCGGCCAGCGCAAGGACCCGTTCGCCGTCAACCTCGGCGCCATCTTCGACCTGGTGAACGTGCCGAGCGCGGCCTTCCTGCTCGACAACAACAACCGCGATGCCGGCGAGGATTCGCTGAAGTACAAGAACGTCACGTCGCTCGCGGTCGAGGTGCCGACCAGTTGCCTGACGGCGGGCTCCGACCCGGTGATCGGCGCCTGGACCACGGCCAGCGTGCGCCAGGGCAGCCTGGTCAGCGGTGCGCCGAAGAGCGGCTACGGCACCGCGCGGGTCGGCGGCGGTGCGTGGACGCAGGTCTCGCGACTGGGCATGCCGCTGGTCAACGAGGTCGTCATCGGCCTGCCGGACAAGGACAAGTTCAACGCCTCGAAGCCCAAGGACGACGGCCAGTTCGCCAACTACGTGACCAACCCGACGCTGCCCGCACTGCTCGAGATCGCGCTGGCGACGCCGAACATCGCGCCGACGAACTTCCCGCGCACCGACCTGGTCACGACCTTCCTGACCGGCATCAAGGGCGTGAACCAGCCCGCCACGGTGACGGCCTCGGAGATGCTGCGCCTGAACACCGCGATCGCCCCGACCGCGTACGCCAACCAGAACCGACTCGGCCTGCTCGGCGGTCTGCTCGGCCCGGCGCCGCAGGACCTGGCCGGCTACCCGAACGGCCGCCGTCCGAACGACGACGTGGTCGACATCTCGCTGATCGCGGTGATGGGCGGCCTGTGCGTGGCCAACGGCGATGCCGACGCGTTCAAGCTCGGCGCGACCTGCAAGCCCTCGGCCGTGCCGCTCGGCGCTGCCACCTTCGGCCTGCACGACGGCGTCGACCAGGCGGGTGCCAAGGTCAAGGCGGCCGGCCCGCTGCTGCCGGCCTTCCCGTACATCGGCACGCCGCTGCCGGGTGCGCAGTGACGCGACGCAAGGAGCACCACATGAACAAGTCATGGATGATCCTCGCGCTGTGCGCAGGCGCGGCCCTCGCAGGCTGCGGCGGCGGTGACGATCCGCCGTCGGTGACGGAGGCCGTGCCGGCCAGTGCGAGCGAGTCGAGCGCCGGCTTCATGGGCTACGTCAAGGCGCTGGTCGCGTCGTCGGCGGATACGCTCGAGCCGGTGGACGTCAACGGCGTCACGCCGCCGGCGGACGACGCCGCCGAGCCGGTCGCCGTCGAGTGACCTGACCGAAGAAACGCGAGGAGGGCGGCTCTTGCCGTCTTCCTCGCGGGACATCGTCGCCTTCGAAAGTTGGCGCACTTCCGACAAAGCGCCAGAAATCCCCCGATCCGAGGTGCTCGTCCGCAGGATTCCCGACGGGAAGAATCGTCCGCCCGGTACAGGCGCTGGCCACCGGTGCAGACCTGCAACGACACAGGTGCCGACGCGGCACGGAGGAGGAACGATGAATCCCACGACAACAAGACTTTCGAGCCGCTCGGCGCGCCTGGCGCGCTGGGTCGGCATCGCCGGCATGCTTGGCGCTGCCTGCGCTCACGCCCAGACCGCCGGCTGCGCGCCGCCCGAATCCGCAACGTTGCCTGTCGTCGACACGGGTCTGCCCGTGGTGCAGATCTGGACCACGAATGCCGCGCCGGTCCTCGACCGTGAAACCTACCTGACGGGCTGCATGCGCATCACCGATGGCAGCAAGCAGGTCTACGGCACCGGCCTGTACCACAGCACGCTGGAAATTCGCGGCCGTGGCAACACCTCTTGGAACATGGCGAAGAAGAGCTACCGGCTCAAGCTCTCGTCGGCATCCCCCATCCTGGACATGCCGGCCCACAAGGACTGGGTGCTGATCGCCAACTACGCCGACAAGACGCTCCTGCGCAACAACGTCGGCTTCGAACTGAGCCGCCGCGTCGACATGGCCTGGACGCCGCGGATGCGCCATGCCGACGTGTACCTGAACAACGAGTTCCTCGGCAACTACCTCCTCGGCGAGAAGATCGAGGTGGCCCCGGCGCGGGTGGCCATCACCAAGATGAAGACCACCGACATCGCAGCGCCGAACGTCGAGGGCGGCTACCTGCTGCAGGTCGAGTACACGGATCGCTTGCTGGCCACGGACACCTACTTCACGAGCCGCATCTACAACTTCCTGATGGAGAGCCCGAAGGAGGACGACGTCCAGCCGGCGCAGAAGGCCTACATCTCGACCCAGGTGCAGGGCCTGGAAGACGCCATCCTGCGCGGCGACTTCGATGCGCAGACCGGCGTGCCCTCGTACATGGATGTCGACACGCTCGTCAACTACTACCTCGTGCAGGAACTGCTGAAGAACAAGGATGCGGCCATGGGCTCCAGCGTCTACCTCTACAAGGAACGCGGCGGCCTGCTGAAGATGGGGCCGCTGTGGGACTTCGACATCGCGGCCGGCAACATCGACTTCTACCCTTCGGCGATGTACCCCGAGGGCTGGTACCTGCGCAACACCACGGCCTGGTTCGACAGCCTGATGCGCACGCCGGCCTTCAAGGCGCGCGTCAAGGCGCGCTGGAAGCCCTTCAAGGAGTCGATCAAGACCTTGCCCCAGTACATCGATCGGCAAGCGGCTAGTCTCGAGTTGTCGCAACGCGAGAACTTCAACCGGTGGCCGATCCTCGGCACGCATGTCTGGCCCAACCAGGTGGTGACCGGCAGCTACGCAGGTGAAGTCGATTGGCTGAAGCACTGGCTCAGGAAGCGCGTTGCCTGGATGGACAAGCACATCGACGAGTGACGCGCGTCACCTGGCATGGCCGGCACGCGCGCGGCATGGGGCGCTCGTCCCTCGCCAATGTGCAAACACCTTTATTCTTGCCGCCATGCCACTACTCCGATCTCTGCTGTGCGCTGCGTTGCTGGTCGCACTGATCCCCACCGCGAACGCCGCGCCGATCACGCCCAGCCGCGACGACGAGGTGATCGAGGTGCTGCCCGCGCTGCCGGGCGGTCGCGCCGAGGCGCGGCGCCTGCGCAACCAGCTCGCGCAGCGGCCCGACGACCCGGCGGTGGCCATCGCCGCCGCGAAGACCTACCTCGAGCAATCGCACCAGCTGGGCGACCCCCGCTTCGCCGGCCTGGCGATGGCCGCGATCGCCGGCTGGCGCGACACCGCGTCGGCGCCCGACGACATCCTGCTGATGCGGGCGACGCTGCAGCAGTACCTGCATGAGTTCGACGCCTCGGCGGAGACGCTGAAGGCGTTGCTCGCCCGCGCCGGCGCGCCGCGTCCGCAGGCCTGGCTGACGCTCGCCACGGTGCGCCGCGTGCAGGGGCGCTACGCCGAATCGGATGCCGCCTGCGCCGAGGTGCTGCGCGCCGGCGCGGCGCTGCACGCCAACGCCTGCGCCGCCGAGAACGCGGCGCTGCGTGGCGATTGGGGGCGCGCCCGTGCCGCCTTTGCCGGCCTGCTCGCCGATCCGCGCCAGCCCGCCACCACCCGCGCCTGGTTGACCACGAGCGTGGCAGAGATGGAGCAGCGCGCCGGTCGCCCCGCGGCCGCCGAAGCCGCGTTCCGTGCCGCGCTGGCGCTCGAGCCCGATCCGTACACCACGCTCGACTACGCCGATTTCCTGATCGAGCAGAAGCGGCCGGCGCAGGCGCTCGAGCTGCTGAAAGGGCAGGCGCGCAGCGATGCGGTGCTGCTGCGGCTTGCGATCGCCGGCGCCCAGGCGCGCACGCCGAGTGCGAAGGCCGATGCGGCCGAGATGCGCGAGCGCATCGCGCTCGCCAACGAGCGGCCGGATGCCAAGGTGTTCCACGGCCGCGAGCAGGCCATGTTCGCGCTGTTTGTCGAGGCCGACGCGGCGCGCGCGCTCGAGCTGGCGCAGGGCAATGTCGCGCAGCAGCGTGAGCCGCTTGACCTGGTGGTGCTGGCCCAGGCGGCGCGCGCCAGCGGCCGGGCCGACGCGATCCAGGCCGCGCACAAGCTCGCCGCCGACATCGGCCTGGTCGATGCGCGCGTCAGGGCCCTGCAGTGAGCGCGCTCGTCCGCCTGATCTGGGTTTGCGCCGCACTGCTGGGGCTGGCGCTGCCGGTGCACGCCCACAAGTCGAGCGATGCGTACCTGCAGATCGACGCCGGCCCCACAGCGACCACCGTGCGCTGGGACATCGCGCTGCGCGACCTCGACGTCGAACTCGCACTCGATGCCGACGACGACGGCCGGCTCACCTGGGGCGAGGTGCGGGCCGCCTGGCCGCGCATCGAGGCCTACGCGCTGCCGCGGCTGCAGCTCGGCGGTTGCACGCTGCGCCCCACCGGCCAGGCGCTGGAGCGCCGCAACGACGGCGCCTACGCGGTGCTGATGCTGAGCGCCGACTGCGTGCTGACGCAGCAGCCCGCGCTCGGCTACACGCTGTTCCGCGAGATCGACCCGACGCACCGCGGCATCGCCCGCATCCAGCTGGCCGGCCAGCCGCTGGCGCTGGCGCTGCTCGATCCGTCGCGCGGCGTGACGCTGCAGGCGGCGACGCCAGCGGTCGAACCTGCGCAGTCCGCTACCGCCGGCCCCTGGGGTTTCGTGCAGGAAGGCGTGCACCACATCCTGACCGGCTACGACCACGTGCTGTTCCTGCTGTGCCTGCTGCTGCCCTCGGTGATGCGCCGCACGCCACAGGGCTGGCAGCCGGTCGACAAGTTGTCGGAGGCGATCTGGCCGGTGGTCGGCATCGTCTCGGCCTTCACCGTGGCGCACTCGATCACGCTCGGCCTGGCGGCGCTGAAGATCGTCTCGCTGCCGTCGTCGATCATCGAGCCGGCGATCGCGGTGACGATCATCCTCGCGGCGCTCGACAACGTCTGGCCGATCTTTCCGGTGCGGCGCGTGGTCGTGACCTTCCTGTTCGGGCTGATCCACGGCTTCGGCTTCGCCGGGGTGCTGGGCGAGCTGAACCTGCCGACTGCGGACTTCGCCTGGGCGCTGCTGCAGTTCAACCTGGGGCTCGAGCTCGGGCAGTTGGCGATCGTCGTCGGCGTCACCGCGCTGCTGTTCGCGCTGCGCCAGTGGCCGCGCTACCGGCCGCTGGTGATCCGTGGCGGCTCGTTCGCGGCGCTGGTGATCGGCGTGCTGTGGCTCGTCGAGCGGACGGCGAATGTGTCGATCCTGCCGATGTAGAATCGCGCACCCAACACACAAGGACGAGAAAGGCAATGATGGTTATGACACCGCGAACTACCACCTTCTTCCAGAAGGTCTAGTCGGCCGCGCGTCTCGACCTGTATTTCCATTCCCTTTCTCAGACAAGGCGCGGCTCAGTCCGCGCCTTTTGCTTTTCTGGAGTTCCCCATGATTGCCATTCAACTGCCCGACGGTTCGACCCGTGAATACCCCGGCCCCGTCACGGTGGCCGAAGTCGCCGCGTCGATCGGCACCGGCTTGGCGAAGGCGGCGCTGGCCGGGCGCGTCGGGCAGGGTGCCGACGCGAAGGTCGTCGACACGAGCTACCTGATCGAGCAGGACTCGCCGCTGGCGATCGTCACCGAGAAAGACCCGGCGGGCCTCGACGTGATCCGCCATTCCACGGCGCACCTGCTGGCCTACGCAGTGAAGGAGCTGTTTCCGGACGCGCAGGTCACGATCGGCCCGGTGATCGAGAACGGCTTCTTCTACGACTTCGCGTACAAGCGCCCGTTCACGCCGGAGGACCTGGTCGCGATCGAGTCGAAGATGACCGAACTCGCGAAGAAGGACGAGAAGGTCGCGCGCCGCGTGCTGCCTCGCGACGAGGCGGTGGCGTACTTCAAGTCGATCGGCGAGCACTACAAGGCCGAGATCATCTCCAGCATCCCGGCCGGCGAGGACGTCTCGCTGTACCGCGAAGGCGCGTTCGAGGACCTGTGCCGTGGCCCGCACGTGCCCAGCACCGGCAAGCTCAAGCACTTCAAGCTGATGAAGGTGGCCGGCGC
>JAZKIO010000130.1:0-39160 GCA_040384825.1 Pseudomonadota bacterium | reverse complement strand
TCGGGCACCGGCAGCGAGGTCGGCCGCAGCAGCGTGATCAGCGAGGAGGCCTCGCACGTCAAGCGCGTGATCTTCTCGCCGGCGATCCTCGCGAAAGTGGTGTTCGCCGATCCGGAACTGACCCTCGGGCTGCCGCCCGCCGTGACGGCCGCGACCGGCATGGACGCGCTCACCCACAACATCGAGAGCTACCTGTCGCCGGCCTACCACCCGCTGTGCGACGGCATCGCGCTCGAAGGCACGCGCATCGGCGCGCGCGCGCTGCTGACGGCAGTGCGCGAGCCGGGCAACCTGCAGGCGCGGGCCGACATGATGATGAGCTCGATGATGGGCGCGATCGCGTTCCAGAAGGACCTGGGCGCGGTGCACTCGTGCGCCCACGCGCTCGGCACGGTGTGCGACCTGCACCACGGCCTGGCCAACGCGCTGATGATCGAGCCGGTGATGAGCTTCAACCTGGAGACGGTGCCGCACAAGTTCGCCGAACTGGCGCACGTGGTCGGTGTCTCGTCGGCCAGCGGCTTCGTGCCGTGGCTCGCGCACCTGAAGCACCAGATCGGCATCCCGCCGGGGCTGGCCGCGGCCGGCGTCAAGCGCGAGCAGTTCGGGCGGCTCATCGAGATCGCCGTCGCCGACGGCTGCCACGCGACGAATCCGCGCGTCTGCGCGTCGGCGGATTTCGAGCGCTTCTTCACCGAGGCATTCTGAGATGGCAAGACCTCTGATCATCGGCATCTCCGCGCGCATCCACCACCCGGTCGGCCCGGTGCTCGACCTGGGCGGCGTCTACACCAAGACGCTGCACTACCTCGAGCAATCGGTCGCGCACTGGGTGCTCGCCAAGGACGTGCTCGCGGTGATGATCCCGGCCATCGAGAGCGAGGGCCTGATCCAGCGCAGCGAGATGAGCCTGAGCTCCTACGCCGAGCACCTCGACGGCCTGGTGCTGCAGGGCGGCGCCGACGTCGCGCCCGAGAGCTACGGCGAGAAGCCGCTGACGCCCGAGTGGGCCGGCGACCGCGTGCGCGACCGCTACGAGATCGATCTGTTCAACGCGTTCGTCGCGGCCGGCAAACCGGTGATCGGCATCTGCCGCGGCTGCCAGCTGATCAACGTGGCGCTCGGCGGCACGCTCTTTCAGGACATCCCTACTCAAGTGACGCAGGCGATCTCGCACCGCGATGCCGACCTGTACGAGCGCGCGCTGCACGACGTGATGCTGGTGCAGGGCACCAAGCTCGCGCAGATGTACCCGGCGTTGAAGCAGGCCAAGATCAACTCGATCCACCACCAGGCCGTGAAGGACCTCGGCCGCGAGCTGGTCGTCGAGGCGCTCGGCGTGCCCGACGGCATCGTCGAGGCGATCCGCTGGCGCGGGCCGAGCTACGTGTTCGGCATGCAGTGGCACCCGGAGTTCCTCGCGCTCACGGCGCTCGACAAGACGCAGCTCGACGGCGGCCCGATCCTGCAGGATTTCCTCGCGACCGCCCGCGCGTGCCGCGAGGCCTGAACCTTCCCACTTCGACGACCACGACGCCATGCTCAAGATCCACAACCCCGCCACCGGCACGCTGCTGGCCGAAGTGCCGGCCGCCACGCCCGAGCTCGTCGCCGAGCGTGCCCGCGCCGCGCGCGCCGCGCAACCCGCCTGGGCCGCGCGGCCGCTGCCCGAGCGCATGGAGATCCTGCAGCGCTTCCGCGTCGCGGTGGCGGCCGAGGTCGAAGCGCTCGCGGCGACGCTGACGGCCGAGGTCGGCAAGCCGATCCGTCAGGCGCGCAACGAGGTCAACGGGCTGCTGCCGCGCATCGATTTCTTCCTCGCGGAGGCCGAGGCCTCGATCGGCGCGCAGCACCTGCACGACGACGGCGGCACGCGTGAAGTGCTCGCGTTCGATCCGCTCGGCGTCGTCGTCAACATCTCGGCCTGGAACTACCCGTATTTCGTCGGCGGCAACGTGTTCGTGCCGGCGCTGCTGGCCGGCAACGCCGTGCTGTACAAGCCCTCGGAGTTCGCGACGCTGACGGGCCTGCACATCGCGCGGCTTCTGCACGAATCGGGCGTTCCGCTCGACGTGTTCGTGCCGCTGGTCGGCGGCGGCGCGGTCGGCGCGGCGCTGCTGGAGCAGCCGATCGACGGCGTGTTCTTCACCGGCTCGCACGCCACCGGCCAGCGCATCGCCGCAGCCGTCGGGCCCCGCTTCGTCAAGCTGCAGCTCGAGCTCGGCGGCAAGGATCCGACGTACGTGGCCGAGGACGCGGACGTGAAGGCCGCCGCCGAGTCGCTGGCCGACGGTGCGATGTACAACACCGGCCAGAGCTGCTGCTCGGTCGAGCGCATCTACGTGCACGAGCGCATCCACGATGCCTTCGTCGCGGCCTTCGTCGACACGGTCAAGGGTTTCCAGCTCGGCGACCCCACCAGCGAGGACACCTACATCGGCGCGATCGCCCGCGCACCGCAGCTCGACGTGCTGGAGGCGCAGGTCGCCGACGCGCAGGCCAAGGGGGCCGAACTGCTGACCGGCGGCCGGCGCCTGGCCGACCGCCCGGGCAACTGGTTCGAGCCGACCGTGTTCGGCCACGTCGACCACACGATGGACGTGATGCGCGAGGAAAGCTTCGGCCCGATCATCGGCATCCAGAAGGTCGGCGGCGACGCCGAGGCGCTGGCGCTGATGAACGACACGCGCTACGGCCTGACGGCCGGTGTGTTCACGAAGGACGAGGCGCGCGCGACCGCGATCCTGTCGAAGGTCAACGCCGGCACCGTCTACTGGAACTGCTGCGACCGCGTGAGCCCGCGGTTGCCGTGGTCCGGCCATGGCGATTCGGGTGTGGGCCTGACGCTGTCGACCCTCGGACTCCAGACTTTCACGCGCCCGCGCGCCTGGCACCTGCGTCGCCCCTGAATGCGGCTGGCGCTGTTCGACCTCGACCACACGCTGCTGTCCGGCGACAGCGACGTGCTTTGGTGCGAGTTCCTGATGGACGAGGGCGTGCTCGAGCGCGCGGTGTTCGCGCCCCGCAATGCCGAGATGGCGCGGCGCTACGCCGAAGCCAGCGTCAGCGCGCAGGACTTCTGCGAGTTCTACGTCGCCACGCTCGCGGGTCGCTCGCCGGCCGAGTGGCGGCCCCTGTGCGACCGCTTCCTGTCGGCGGTGATCGCGCCACGGATTCCGCCGGCGGCGCACGCGCTCGTGGAGACGCACCGCGCGCGCGGCGACCGGCTGGTCCTGACGACCGCGACCAACCGCGTGCTGACCGGGATGACGGCCGAGCACCTGGGCATCGACGACCTGCTCGCGACCGAGGTGGAGCTGGTCGGCGGCCGCTGCACCGGCCGTACCGCGGGGGTGCTCAACATGCGCGAAGGCAAGGTCGAGCGCCTGCGCGCCTGGCTCGTCGCCGAGGCGCTGCCGGCCCGCCTGCTGGACGAGGCTGTGTTCTACAGCGACTCGGCCAACGACCTGCCGCTGCTGCGCGCGGTCGCGGAGCCCGTCGTCGTCGACCCGGACGAGGCGCTGCACCGGCATGCCGTCGCCGCCGGCTGGCCGGTGCTTCGGCTCGACCGCTGAGCGCGGCGGACGCGGCGGACAATCCTGGTTACGCGGCGCCGCGGCGTTGCGCTACCGTGCGCCCCCTGGGCATGGACATTGCGGGAATCGGCCGAGACGGGCGCGTGACCCGTTATCCTCCGGGCCGGCCGGTGCCAGGCACCCGGAACAACACAACAGCGACGGGAGTGAGGGAAGTCATGGCAATGGATGTGGTCGAGTACGAGATTCGCGGCAGCGAGATGCAGTTCGTCGAGGTCGAGCTGGATCCGGGCGAGGCGGCGGTCGGCGAGGCCGGCAGCATGATGTTCATGGACGCCGGCATCGGCATGGACACGGTGTTCGGCGACGGCTCGGCCGGTGCCGGCGGCGGCGGCCTGTTCGGCAAGCTGCTCGGGGCCGGCAAGCGGCTCGTGACCGGCGAGTCGCTGTTCACCACGGTCTACACCAACCAGAGCCAGCGCAAGCTGCGCATCGCGTTCGCGGCGCCGTACCCCGGCAAGATCCTGCCGATGGACCTGGCGGCCCTCGGCGGCACGCTGATCTGCCAGAAGGACGCGTTCCTGTGCGCGGCGCGCGGCGTCTCGCTCGGCATCCACTTCCAGCAGAAACTCTCGGTCGGCTTCTTCGGTGGCGAGGGCTTCATCATGCAGAAGCTCGAGGGCAACGGCCTGGCCTTCGTCCATGCCGGTGGCACCGTCGTGAAGCGCGAGCTGCGGGCGGGTGAGACCCTGATGGTCGACACCGGCTGCCTGGTCGCGATGACGCCCAACGTCAACTTCGAGATCCAGTATGTCGGCAAGATCAAGACGGCGCTGTTCGGCGGTGAAGGCCTGTTCTTCGCAAAGGTCGCCGGGCCCGGCACCGTGTGGCTGCAGAGCCTGCCGTTCTCGCGGCTGGCTTCGCGCGTGTTCGCGGCGGCGCCGCAACGCGGCGGCTCGCGGGAGGAGGGCTCGGTACTCGGCGGGCTGGCGGTCGGGGGTCTCCTCGGGGGCGTGCTCGGCGGCGGCGACGACGAATAGGCGTGCGCGTGCCGGAGGCCCGAGCCACACCCCAACTGCCCGCCGACATCCTGGCGACGCTCGACCAGCTGCTGCGCGACCGTGGCGGCCTGGGGCAGGTCAGCGCGGTGGCGCTGCGCCGCCTGGTCGAAGACCATTGCGACAAGTTCGTCGTGTTCAGCCGCAGCGGGCAGCCGATCGCGTTCGTGGTGCTGTCGCCGCGCGAGTTTCCGCAGGTGGCCGCGCACGCCGCTGCGAGCGCGATCCAGGCCAGCGAACGACTCGGCCCCCGGCTCGGCGCGACCGTACTGACGCCGCTGCACGTCGGCGAATCGGGCGGCGCGAGCTACACCGTCACGGCGTTCTGCCGGCCGCTGAGCGCGAACCGCTGGGTTGCGCGCTGGCAGCGCTGGCGTCTGGCTGGGCCGGTGCTCGACTGGCTGCACGCGGCGACGCGACACACCGCGGCGCCGGTCGACGGCGCGCAGGCCGATGCGCTGTTCGCGCGGCCGCTGGAGGCCCTGGCGCAGAACCCGATCGTCGACCCGAACGTGCGCGCCGGCGCGGTCGCGGCCCGCAATGCGTTGGCCAACGGCCGCTGGAAGCCGCGCTCGGTGCTGGCCCACAACGACCTCTGGGCCGGCAACCTGCTGCGGCGTGCGCAGCCGGGTGCGGGCACGCCGTTCTACGTGATCGACTGGGCGGGGTCGCGCAACGAGGGGCACGGCATCTACGACCTGGTGCGCATCGGGATGTCGATGGGCCTGCCACCGGCTCGCCTGCGGCAGGCGGTCGGCGCGCACTGCGACGTGCTCGGCTGCGAACCGGCGATGGCGAATCACTACCTCGCCAGCGCGCTGGGGCACCTGAGCCTGAACCTGGGAGAGTGGCCGCCGGCGCAGTTTGCGCAGACGGCGGCCGTGTGCCATCGCTATCTGGCGGGTGCGCGATAGCGCCGCGCCGCGGCGATCACAAGGCGCCGCGCACGCTGTGCGGGCCGACGAGCGGCCGCATCCGGGCGGAGCCAGCGCGTGGGGTGCTGCCGCCGGCGCTCAGGCGCTCGATGCGGTGTGCGACGATCGCCCGATCGATCGCGAGGTTGTCGAACTGGTGCTGCAGCCGCTGCGCCGCGAAATCGCCGCCGACGCGGCACGCACTCGTGTATCGGGCCTGCAATCTGTCGAGCGCGCCATCCACTCGTCGCAGGCGCTGTTGCAGGGAAAAAAGCTGGAGCTGGCGAAACACGATGAACCTCCGACGTCGTAACGTTCTGACACACGCGGTGAGACTACAGGATGCTCTGCGAATGTCACTTGTTGTATCTGCGTCATACGACACGATGATGAAAAAAACGCCTCCTTGCACCCCGATCCACGGGGGGCGGTCGTGAGCTATCGGCTGGTGCTGCTCACCTCGATCCCGGCGGTCCGTCACGGCGCCGGGCTGATGACGCTCGACCTGTGGGCGCGCGACCTGGAGGCGCAGGTCGAGGCGGTCGTCGAGCTGGTGCTGCTCGCGCCATTGGTGGACGCCTGGCCCGACGCCCGGGCCGCGCTGCTGCCGGTGCCGGCGGGTGTGCGAGTGGTCGATCCGGCGCGCCTGTCGGACGCCGACCTCGCCGCGTTGCTGGAACGCTGCGAGGTCGTGCAGGTGCCCGGCAATTTCAGCTGGCATGCCTCGGCCTCGGCGCGGCGCCTGCTGCGGGCGGCGCGCCGCGCCGGCAAGGCGACGATCGTCGGCATCTCCAGCGACCGCGCCCGCACCGAGGTGATGAACGCGGCGCGCGCCGGCCCGCTGCGCCGGATGCGGGCCTGGGGGCGCAGCCTGAGCATCCGCGTCAGCCAACGTTACCTGGCCCGCCACGCGACGGGCGTGTTCCTGGTGGGCGAAGGGCTGCGCCGCCTGATCGACCCCGGGCACCGCCACGTGCTGGTCGGCACGGCCAGCTGGATCCGCCAGTCGGACATCGCGCGGCCGCGGTCGGAGCCCTTGCGCGGCCACCGCTGGCGGCTGTGCGCCGCGGCCCGGCTCGAGCGCATGAAGGGCATCCACCAGGCGATCGACGTGCTGATGCCGCTGGCCGCGCGGCTGCCCGGCGTGCCGCTCGAACTCGACATCGCCGGCGTCGGCCCCGAGGAGGAGGCGCTGCGGGCGCAGGCGGCAGGCTTGCCGGTGCAGACGGACACGCCGGTGCGCTTCGTCGGTGCGCTGGCGTATCCGGACGCGTTCTTCGCCTTCCTGCGGCAGGTCGACGTGGTGCTGCTGACCAACCTGAACGACGAGCAGCCGCGCCTGATCTTCGACGCGATCAGCCAGGGCTGCCTGCCCGTCTGCCCCGATTCGACGCCGTACCGCAGCCTGGGCCTGCCGCCGGAGTTGCTGTATCGACGCGGCGACGTCGATTCGCTGGCGCAGTGCCTCGCGGCGCTGCTGGCCTCGACCGAGCGGCCGGCGCTGCGGGCCCGGCTGGTCGAGATCGCCAACGGCGCCACGATCGAGGCCATGCACCGTGTGCGGCGCGACTGGGTCCGAGAAGAGGTGCTGGGAGGCTAGGCGGCGCTCTTACACTTCGGGGTTGCCCGCCGCCCGGTCCCCCTCGATGTTCCGAACGTTCCGTCTCTTGATGCGTTGCCGCGCCTGGCTCGGCCTGGCGCTGGTCGCCTGCCTGGGCGGATTCGGCGCATCGCATGCGGTGGCCGTCTCAGCGCCTGCCGACACGTACCTCGAGGACCTGACCTGGACCGAACTGCGCGACCGCGTCAAGGCCGGCGCCACCACCGTGCTCGTCCCGATCGGCGGCACCGAGCAGAGCGGCCCGCAGCTCGCGCTGGGCAAGCACAACCTGCGCGCGAAGGTCATCGCCGGGCGCATCGCGCAGCGCCTGGGCAACGCGGTGGTCGCGCCGACACTCGCCTACGTGCCCGAGGGCGCCATCTCGCCGCCTGCCGCGCACATGCGCTTCACCGGCACGATCTCGATCCCGGAGCCGGTCTTCGAGGCGCTGCTCGAGGCGACGGCGCGCAGCTTCCGCCAGCACGGGTTCCGCGATGTGGTGCTGCTCGGCGACCACGGCGGCTACCAGAAGAGCCTCGAGCGCGTGGCCGCGCGCCTGAACCGCGAGTGGGGCGGCCAGCCGGGTTGCCGGGTGCTGGCCCTGGTCGACTACTATCGCGTCACCCAGACCGACTACCTCGACGCGCTACGGGCCAAGGGCCTGCGCGACGACGAGATCGGCACCCACGCGGGTCTGGCGGACACGGCGCTGATGCTGGCGATCGAGCCGGCCATGGTGCGCCTCGGCGCACTCGAGCAGGCCGCCAGTGCGGGGCCGCGAGAAGGCGTCCACGGGGACCCGCGGCGCGCGACGGCCGAATTGGGCCGGATCGGCGTCGAGCGCCAGATCGAACGCTCCGTGCAGGTCATCCGCGAGGCCACGCGGCCGCGTTGAACCACCAGACTTCCAAACACATCAAGACGGAAACCCGAATGAAATTCGTACTCAAGGAAGCTGCGGCCTGGACGGTCGGCCTGCTGGCGGTAGCGGGGGTGCTGGTGGCCAGCCAGGTGCGGGCCGGGCCCGAAGTCGCGGTCGCGGTCGCGAAGCCGGCCGCCGCCGCGGCGCTGGTGCTGCTGCCCGGCATGCCGGCGGTGATCGATCCGCGCAACCTGTACAGCGAGACGGCGGCGGGCAAGATGAGCCCGGCGCTCGCCGATGACCTGGAACGGATCTACGTCCCCAACCTGCGCTCGAACGATGTCTTCGTCGTCGACCCGAAGGCGATGAAGGTGGTCGATCGCTTCAAGGTCGGCATCGGGCCGCAGCACATCGTGCCCTCGCACGACATGCGCACGCTGTGGGTGACCAACAATGCCGAGGGCCGCACCGACGGCAGCCTCACGCCGGTCGACCCGCGCACCGGCAAGCCCGGCAAGCCGGTCGACGTGGACGACCCGTACAACATGTACTTCACGCCGGACGGCAAGTCCGCCATCGTCGTCGCCGAGGCGCGCAAGCGGCTCGACTTCCGCGACCCGAAGACGATGGCGATGCAGTACTCGATCGACACGCCCGGCTGCCCCGGCATCAACCACGCCGATTTCGCGCTGGACGGCCGCACCGCCATCTTCACCTGCGAGTTCTCCGGCACGCTGGTCAAGGTCGATCTGGTCGAGCGCAAGACGGTGGCCTATGTGCGGCTGGACATGCCGGCCACCCGCTTCAAGGAGACCAAGGGCGCGCCGCGCACCGAAGCCGGCAAGGCCTGGGAGTACGGTGCCACGGAGATCTGCACGGCCTCGAAGGGCATGCCGCAGGACATCCGCAGCTCGCCGGACGGCAAGCGGGTGTACGTGGCGGACATGCATGCCGACGGCGTCCACATCGTCGATGTCGAGTCCTTCCGGAAGGTCGGCTTCATCGCGACCGGCATCGGCGCGCATGGCCTGTACCCGAGCCGGGACGGCAAGAGCCTGTACGTGGCGAACCGCGGTTCGCACAAGATCCACGGCGCCAAGCTGGGCGATGGCGGCGTCACGGTGATCGACTTCGCGACCGAGAAGATCGTCGCGCGCTGGGCGGTGCCGGGCGGCGGCAGCCCCGACATGGGCAACGTCAGCGCCGACGGCAAGTACCTCTGGCTCGCGGCGCGCTTCGACGACGTGATCTACCGCTTCGACACCGCCACCGGCGCCGTCGCGCAGGTCAAGGTCGGCGCCGAGCCGCACGGCCTGACGGTGTGGCCGCAACCGGGCCGCTACTCGCTGGGTCACACCGGCAACATGAGATGAAATGACGATCCCCAGGGGCGGCCCGGCGCTGGCCTGGGACCGCGCAAATAACGCATGAAACTTCTTCTCGATTCCTTCTGGCGCGCCGCGGCGTACTGCCTGCACCCGCGGGTGATCGTGCTCTCGCTGCTGCCGCTCGTGCTGATGGCCGGGCTGGCGCTCGGCCTGGGCTACTTCTACTGGGAGTCGGCGATCGATGCGGTGCGCTCGACCTTCGAATCCTGGTCGATCCTGCGGACGCTGATCGGCTGGCTCGAGGGCTGGGGCCTGGCGGGGCTGAAGGCCGTGCTCGCGCCGATGGTCGTCGTGTTCCTGAGCACGCCGGTGATCGTCGTGCTCTCGCTGCTGCTCGTGGCGGCGTTCATGACGCCGGCGATGCTGACGCTGGTCGCGAACCGCCGCTTCCCGCTGCTCGAACGCAAGCACGGCGGCTCGTTCTTCGGCAGCGCGTTCGGCGCGCTGTGGGCCACGGTGGCGGCGCTGCTCGCGCTGCTCGTCTCGATCCCGCTGTGGTTCGTGCCGCCGCTGGTGCTGATCCTGCCGCCGCTCATCTGGGGCTGGCTCACCTACCGCGTGATGACCTACGACGTGCTCGCCGAACACGCCAGTGCCGACGAGCGCCGCGAACTCGTGCGCCGGCATCGCAAGACGCTGCTCGGCATGGGCGTGTTGACCGGCTACCTCGGCGCCGCGCCGTCGGTGGTCTGGGCCTCGGGCGCGATCGCGATCGTGTTCGCGCCGGTGCTGGTGCCGGTGGCGATCTGGATCTACACGCTGGTGTTTGCGTTCTCGGCGCTGTGGTTCGCGCACTTCGCGCTGTCTGCACTGCAGACGCTGCGGCGCGAGCGCGAGCCGGTCGAGGTGCTGCCGCCGCTGCGCGACGGGCCGCGCGATGTCGAATTGATCGAGGACGCGCGGCTGATCCCCCAATCGCCCGCCGATGCACCCGGCGCGCCTCCGAACCCACCCTGGAACCGCACATGAACTTCGGCGTGATCATCATCGGCGACGAGATTCTTTCGGGCAAGCGCGCCGACAAGCACCTGCCCAAGGTGATCGAGCTGCTCGCCGCGCGCGGCCTGTCGCTCAGCTGGGCGCGCTATGTCGGCGACGACCCGGCGCGCATCACCGCCGACCTGAAGGATGCGTTCGCGTCCGGCGACATCGTGTTCTCGTGCGGCGGCATCGGCGCGACGCCGGACGACCACACCCGGCAGTGCGCAGCGGCGGCGCTCGGGCGCCCGCTCACGTTGCACCCGCAGGCCCGCGACCTGATCCTCGAGCGCATGCGCGACACCGCCGCGGAGCAGGGCATCCCGTTCGAGCCGGACCGCCACGACAACGTGCACCGGCTCAACATGGGCGTGTTCCCCGAGGGCGCGCAAATCATTCCGAACCCGTACAACAAGATCGCCGGCTTCACGGTCGACCACGTGCACTTCGTGCCCGGCTTCCCGGTGATGGCCTGGCCGATGATCGAGTGGGTGCTCGACCACCACTACGCCGCGCTGCAGGGCGGTGTGGCGCAGCGCGAGAAATCGGTGATCGTGTTCGGCGCGATGGAGGCCACGCTGACGCCGCTGATGGAGCGCATCGAGGCCGGGTTCGCCGGCGTCAAGGTCTTCAGCCTGCCGAGCGTGGACCACCCCGAGTACGGGCGCCACATCGAGCTCGGCGTCAAGGGCAGCCCGGCGCAGCTGGACTCCGCCTACGCGATGCTGCTGTCGGGCCTGGCCGAACACGGCGCGAAGCTGGGCCCCGAGCTGGTGCGTTGAGCGCGCCCAAAACGGTGCGCTCTGATGCACCGAACTGGCGCCGTTGAGTCGGCGTCGGTCTGCAGCCCGCGCCCCTCGTGGCTCCGGGCGTCGCGGCCTCTCGCGGCGCCGGTCGCGGGCATGCTTTCTGCTACATTCCTGTGCGCGTTTTTTGGGCCTGTGACCGGGCCTTTGAAGGCCGAGTCCGCAGTCCCCGATCCCCCCGATCACCCCGAAAACAAATTCCACCCAGGAGTTCCAGATGGCCAGCAAGACCGTTGCCGACGTGATGAAGATGGTGAAAGAGAACGAGGTCAAGTTCGTCGACTTCCGTTTCACCGACACCCGCGGCAAAGAGCAACACGTCAGCGTGCCGGTGTCGCACTTCGACGAAGACAAGTTCACGTCGGGCCACGCCTTCGACGGCTCCTCGATCGCCGGCTGGAAGGGCATCGAAGCGTCGGACATGCAGCTGATGCCCGACCCGAACACCGCCAACATCGACCCGTTCTTCGAAGAGCCGACCCTGATCCTGACCTGCGACGTGGTCGAGCCGGGTGACGGCAAGCCCTACGAGCGCGATCCGCGTTCGCTCGCCAAGCGCGCCGAGGCCTACATGAAGGCCTCCGGCCTGGGCGACACCGCATTCTTCGGCCCGGAGCCCGAGTTCTTCGTGTTCGACAGCGTGCGCTGGGGCAACGACATGTCCGGCTGCTTCGCCGAGATCGATTCGGAAGAGGCCGCCTGGAACTCCAAGAAGGTCTACGAGCACGGCAACTCCGGCTACCGCCCGACCGTCAAGGGCGGCTACTTCCCGACCCCGCCGATCGACAGCATGCAGGACATGCGCTCGGAGATGTGCCTGGTGCTCGAATCGCTCGGCATCCCGTGCGAAGTGCATCACCACGAAGTCGCGCAGGCGCAGATGGAGATCGGCACCAAGTTCAGCACGCTGCTGCAGCGCGCCGACTGGGTCCAGCTGCAGAAGTACGTGATCCAGAACGTCGCGCACAGCTACGGCAAGACCGCGACCTTCATGCCGAAGCCGCTGGTCGGCGACAACGGCTCGGGCATGCACGTGCACCAGTCGGTCTGGAAGGACGGCAAGAACCTGTTCGCCGGTGACGGCTACGCCGGCCTGAGCGAGTTCGCGCTGTTCTACATCGGCGGCATCATCAAGCACGCCCGCGCGCTGAACGCCATCACGAACCCGGGCACCAACTCGTACAAGCGCCTGGTGCCGGGCTTCGAAGCGCCGGTCAAGCTCGCGTACTCGTCGAAGAACCGCTCGGCCTCGATCCGCATCCCGCACGTGGCCAACCCCAAGGGCCGCCGCGTCGAGGCGCGTTTCCCGGATCCGCTGATGAACCCGTACCTGGGCTTCTCGGCGCTGCTGATGGCCGGCCTCGACGGCGTCGAGAACAAGATCCACCCGGGCGAAGCGGCCACGAAGGACCTGTACCACCTGCCGCCGGAAGAGGACAAGCTGATCCCCACGGTCTGCCACAGCCTGGACCAGGCGCTCGAGTACCTCGACAAGGACCGCGCGTTCCTGACCAAGGGCGGCGTGTTCACCGATGCCTACCTCGACGCCTACATCGACCTGAAGATGCAGGAAGTCACGCGCTTCCGCATGGCGACCCATCCGGTCGAGTTCGACATGTACTACACGCTGTAAAACGCAGGCCGGTTCGGCCGATCACGAAGGGACGGCGCGAGCCGTCCCTTTTGCGTTGAGCGGGAACCAGCTGCGCGACAATCGAGTCTCGACCTGTCGACGCAGCCCCGCCGCGTCGCGTTGTTCAGGCCAGGAGACCCCCGCATGAAATCCATCGCCCCGCTGATCGCTGCCGCGCTGCTGCTCGCCCTGTCGTTCGCGCGGCCGGCCGTCGCCGCCGACGCGAACGTGACCTACAAGTGCCCGGGCAACAACTACAGCAACACGATCAGCGCCAAGGAAGCCAAGGACAAGGGCTGCACCGTGCTCGAGAACGCGCCGGTGACGGTGATCCAGAGCGTCAGGCCGCGCACGCCGGCCGCCACGCCTGCCGCCACCGCCGGCCCGGCCGGCACGCGCGTCGACCCGGCCGATCAGCGCGCCCGCGACAACGATGCCCGCCGCATCCTCGAGGCCGAACTCAAGCGCGAGGAAGACCGCCTCGCGACCATGAAGGCCGAGTTCAACAACGGCGAGCCCGAGCGCCAGGGCAACGAGAAGAACTACCAGAAGTACCTGGACCGGGTGGCCGACATGAAGTCCGCCATCGGCCGCAAGGAAAGCGACATCGCCGCCCTGAAGCGCGAGATCGCCAAGCAGCCGCAGTGAGCGCCACCCCAACACGGCGGGCGCTCGCGTGAGGCGCCTGTTCTCGCCGTCGGCTGCCGCGCCGGCCGCGCCGGCCACCGCCTTCGCCGCGTTCGATCACCTCGCGACGATGGTCGCGATCGTCGGCATCGACGGGCAGTGCGTGTTCGCGAACGCGTCGTTCGAAAGCGTGCTGGGCCTGTCGCGGCGCAGCGTGCAGCGCGGCCTGGTGTTCGACTGGTTCGTCGACTCGCAGCGCCTGCAGGACACGGTGGTCGCGGTCAGCCGCAACGAGTACGCCACCAGCCGGCTCGAGGCGCACCTGCGCCGGCCGGGCGCGCTGCATGGCGAGCCGCTGCCGGTCCATGTGATCGTCAACCAGATGGACGGCTCGCCGAACGTGGTGGTCGAGCTGGTCGAGATCGAGCAGCAGACGCGGCAGGACCGCGAGGAGCGCGCGCTCGGCCAGGCGCAGGTGACCAAGGAACTGATCCGCAACCTCGCGCACGAGATCAAGAACCCGCTCGGTGGCATCCGCGGCGCGGCGCAGCTCCTCGAGATGGAGGTGGAATCGCGCGCGCTGCACGAGTACACCCAGGTCATCATCAGCGAGGCCGATCGCCTGCAGGCGCTGGTCGACCGCCTGCTCGCGCCGCACCGCAAGCCGCACGTGGTGAGCGACGTGAACATCCACGAGGTCTGCGAGCGCGTGCGGGCGCTGATCCAGGCCGAGTTCCCGCGCGGGCTGGCGATCGAGCGCGACTACGACATCTCGATCCCCGATTTCCGCGGCGACCGCGAGCAGCTGATCCAGGCCGTGCTCAACATCGCGCACAACGCGGCGCAGGCGCTGGTCGAGCGCATCGCCGACGGCGACGCGCAGATCCTGCTGCGCACGCGCATCGCGCGCCAGGTCACGCTGGGCAAGCAGCGCTATCGTCTGGCACTGGACTTGCATATCGAGGACAACGGCCCGGGCGTGCCCGAGTCCATCCGCGATCGCATCTTCTACCCGCTGGTGTCGGGTCGGGACGGCGGTTCCGGCCTTGGGCTCACGCTCGCGCAGACCTTCGTGCAGCAACATCTCGGCACGATCGAATGCGAAAGCGAACCGGGCAAGACGATATTCAAGATTGTCATTCCTTTGCCATGACGGGCCGGGCGCTGTGAGCGCAGCGGCCGGTGAGCAGACGAGAACGCAGGGCAGGGCATGAAACCCATCTGGATCGTTGACGACGACCAATCCATTCGCTTCGTGCTGGAGAAGGCGCTGGCGCGCGAGGAATTCGCGGTACGCAGCTTCACCAACGCGCGCGACGTGCTGAACGCGCTGGACGACGACGAGCCGCAGGTGCTCGTCTCCGACATCCGCATGCCGGGCGGCTCCGGCATCGAGTTGCTGGCCAAGGTGCGCGAGCGCATGCCGGCGCTGCCGGTCATCATCATGACCGCCTACTCCGACCTGGACAGCGCCGTCAGCGCGTTCCAGGGCGGCGCGTTCGAGTACCTGCCCAAGCCGTTCGACGTGCCCAAGGCCGTCGAGCTGATCCGCCGCGCCGTCGACGAGAGCCTGCGCGAGGAGGTGCGTGACGAGAAGGCCGCGCAGATGCCCGAGATGCTCGGCCAGGCCCCGGCGATGCAGGACGTGTTCCGCGCCATCGGGCGGCTGAGCCAGAGCATCGTCACGGTGCTGATCACCGGCGAGTCGGGCTCGGGCAAGGAACTGGTCGCGAACGCGCTGCACAAGCACAGCCCGCGCGCCAGCGGCCCGTTCGTCGCGATCAACACCGCGGCGATCCCGAAGGATCTGCTCGAATCCGAACTGTTCGGCCACGAGCGCGGCGCCTTCACCGGCGCGCAGACCACGCGGCGCGGCCGCTTCGAGCAGGCCGACGGCGGCACGCTGTTCCTCGACGAGATCGGCGACATGCCGTTCGACCTGCAGACCCGCCTGCTGCGCGTGCTGAGCGACGGCCAGTACTACCGCGTCGGCGGCCACAACCCGATGCGCAGCAACGTGCGCGTGATCGCCGCGACCCACCAGAACCTCGAGGACCGCGTCAAGGCCGGCGCGTTCCGCGAAGACCTGTTCCACCGCCTCAACGTGATCCGGCTGCGCCTGCCGGCGCTGCGCGAGCGCGCCGAGGACGTGCCCTCGCTGACCCGCTTCTTCCTGCAGAAGAGCGCGAAGGAACTCGGCGTCGAGGCCAAGCGCATCACCGATTCGGCGCTCGCGCGCCTGATGCGCTTCGACTTCCCGGGCAACGTGCGCCAGCTCGAGAACATCTGCCACTGGCTGACCGTGATGGCGCCGGCGCAGATGATCGAAGCGAAGGACCTGCCGCCCGAACTCGCGGTCGACGCCGCCGCGGCCGAGCCCGCATCGATCGCGCCGGCCCGCGCGCCACTGCGCGAAGCGGCGCCGGCCGAGGCGCCGGCCTCCGCGCCGCTGCCGAGCGCGCCGGCCCCGATCGCGGCGGCGCCCGCGCCCAACCCGGCGCTGCTGCCGCTGGGCCCGCAGTGGCTCGGCGGGCTCGAACAGGAGGCCCGCGGGCTGCTCCAGGCCGGCGATCCGCAGGTCTGGGACACGCTGACCCACAAGTTTGAGGCGCAGCTGATCCGCACCGCGCTCGAGATCACCCGCGGCCGCCGCATCGAGGCGGCGCAGAAGCTCGGCATCGGCCGCAACACCATCACCCGCAAGATCCAGGAGCTGGGCCTGGACGACTGATCCGGCGCGCGCCGCCCCCGGTGGCGCTGCGCAGCGGCTCCCGCCGCCTGCGTTGCCGTCACCCCACGAGATTCGCGATCTCGGCGCAGTAGTTCGCCGATTCGGCGGCTTGACTGCCGTGCCCGCACCCGCGCGCCTACCGTCGATCGGTCGCGAAGAGGGGTGCCGATGTCACACAACGCCTTGCTGGCCCGAAGCCTGCTGCTGCTCGTCGGCGGCACGACCGGGTCGATCGTCACGCCGGCCGTCGCTCAATCGAGCGCGCCGACGCAGCTGGAGCGCGTCACCGTGACGGGCTCCAACATCCGGCGGAGCGATGTCGAGACCGCCGGTCCGGTGCAGGTCATCACGGCCGCCGCGCTCAGGGCATCCGGCTTCACGAGCACGCAGGACGTGCTGAGCCACCTGACTGCCAACGGACAGGGCACGCTCGCCCAAGGCTTCGGCGGCGCGTTCGCGGAGGGCGCCTCGGGGCTCTCGCTGCGTGGCCTGGGCGTCGGCGCGACCCTGGTCCTGATCGATGGCAAGCGGATGGCGCCGTACCCGCTCGGCGACGACGGGCAGCGCTCGTTCGTCGACATCTCCAACATCCCGTTCGACGCGATCGAGCGCATCGAGATCCTGAAGGACGGCGCGTCCGCGATCTACGGCTCCGACGCGATCGCAGGCGTCGTCAACGTGGTCCTGAGGCGCACGCATGTCGGCGGCGTGCTCCGTGCCGACTTCGGCACTTCGGCCCGCGGCGACGGCCGGACCCGCAGCGTGTCGGGCCTGTGGGGATTCGGCGACCTGGCCCGCGACGGGCGCAACGTCTACCTCTCCGCCGAGCTGCGCCGGCAGGACCGCATCCGGTATGCGGACCGCGGGATGGCGTCCCGGGATTTCAGCGCGCAAGGCGGCTACGACTTGTCGCTGGGCGCCATCACGCCCTTCAACGCCAATCCCGCGAGCGCCACCGGCTATGTGAAGAGCGGCGTGGGCGGCTCCGACGTCAAGTACTTCCTGCCGGGCTGCGATCAGGCGAAGCTGGCGGCGAAGGCCTGCACGTTCAACGACACGTGGAGCGACGTCCAGGCCCCGACGGAGAACACCAACTTCGTCGCCAAGTTGACGCAAGACCTCTGGCGCGACTGGCAGCTGTCGGCCAGCGCCGGCCACTTCCGGCGCACGCTGAAGAACGGGTCCGCGCCGGCCAGCACGCTGACGAACGGCTACCAGGGCATCACGTCCGGCCCGGGCGTGACCCCCACGCTGTTGCCGGTCGTGGACGCCACCTACCTGCCCGACACCAACCCCGCCTTCCCCCAGTCGGCCCGCGACGCCGGGCTGGGCAGCGGCACGCTGTACTACCAGTTCGGCCGCGACCTCGGCCCCCGGCTGACCGACATCGATTCGCGGGCGACGCGCTTTGCGGCAGATTTGACCGGGCGCCTCGGTGCATGGACCGTCGAGGCCGCCGTCGGCTACAGCGAGGTCAGGCTCACGCTCGCGAACACCGGCGCGATCGATCCCGTCCGGCTGCAGGCGGCCTTGAACGACGGATCGTTCGTGCCCGGGCAGCCCGCGAGCGCCGCCGTGCTGGGCACCTTCTCGCCGACCTTGAAGCGCGCCGATTTCTCCAGGCTCTGGACCGGCCAGGTGAAGGCCGGCACCGAGCTGGCCTGGCCCGCTCTGGACGCGCCGCTCTCGCTGGCCGTGGGCCTCGACTATTTCCGGCGCACGCAGCACGCGACCGCGCCCGCCCAGGTGGCCGCCGGGCGGATGAGCGGCGTCAGCAACAGCTTCACGATCGGCACGCAGCAGGTCGGCGCGGCCTATGCGGAAGTCGTCGCACCGGTCACCAAGGCCCTGGAGCTGACCGGTGCCTTCCGCTACGACCGCGACGACGTGTCCGGCGGTCGCGCGAATCCGAAGATCGGCTTCAAGCTCCGGCCCACGCCGGGGCTGCTGCTGCGAGGGACGGCGTCCCGGGGCTTCCGCGCGCCCGGCCCGGCCGAGAACGGCGCCGCGGGCCTGACGATCCTGGCCGGCGCCATCGACGACCCGGTGCTGTGCGCGAGTGGCGACCCGACCACCGCCGGCAGCTTCCCGACCCAGTGCGGCATCAACGTCGGCACGATCCAGTCGACGACCAAGACCTTGAAGCCGGAGACCTCGACCGCGTTCACGCTCGGGTTCACCGTCGAGCCGATCGATCGCCTGAGCGTGAGCGTCGACCTCTACCGCATCGAGTTGAAGAACCAGATCGTGCCGGGCGGCAGCGGCGAGCTCGCGCGCGGCACCAACCTCACCGCGATCCCGCAGGTGCAGGCCGATGGCAGCACGCTCGACGTGGTCCCGCCGGTGGCGCCGATCGCGTACACGACGGCGGGGTATGTCAACGCCAATTCGACGACGGTGGCGGGGCTGGACCTGGGCGTCCGGTACCAGCGGCGCCTTGACGGCGTGGGCGACTATTCGACCGAGCTGATGTGGTCCTACACCTCGCAATACGACCTGACGATCGATGGCGCCACCTACCGGCTGGCCGGCACGCACGGGCCGTTCACCATGTCCGGCAACACCGGCAACCCGCGCTCGCGGATCCAGTGGAGCCACACGCTCGCGCGCGAGGACTGGTCGCTCACCGCCACCATCCACCACATCGGTTCGTTCCGGCTGACCGACCCGTCGTATGTGGACCCGGCCGGGAACCGCTACGACACCTGCTACCGCGCGCTCGACGGCAACTGGGCGTCGACCATCTTCTCCGAGGAGTACAGCGCGGGCCAGGTGCCGCGCGGCGCGCGCTGCAGGGTCGCGTCGTTCACCAGCGTGAACCTGCACGGCCGCTACCGGGTGTCGAAGCACCTCAGCGTGCACGGGTCGGTCACCAATCTGCTGAACCGCCGCTACCCGGACGACTGGAACACCTACGGGCAGCAGACGCTCGCGCCCTACAACCCGTCGCTGCACGCGGCCGGTGCCATCGGGCGCTATTTCAGCCTCGGCGCCAGCTACACGTTCTAGTCCGTCGCCAGTTCGCAGATCACCGGCGCGTGGTCGCTGGGCCGCTCGTTCTTGCGCATCGGCCGGTCGATCACGACGCTGCGCACGCGCGGCTTGAGCGCCTCGCTGACGAGGATGTGGTCGATCCGCAAACCCTTGTTCTTCTGGAACCCGAGCATCCGGTAGTCCCACCAGCTGTACTGCTTCGGCGGCTGCTCGAACAGGCGGAACGAATCGTGCAGCCCGAGTGCCAGCAGGCCCTTGAAGTGCGCGCGTTCCTCCGGCGTGCACAGCACCTGCCCCGCCCACATCACCGGGTCGTGCACATCGCGGTCTTCGGGGGCGATGTTGTAGTCGCCGAGCAGCGCGAGCTGCGGGTGCGCGGCGAGTTCGGTCGCGACCCAGTCGCGCAGCGCGTCCAGCCACTTGAGCTTGTACGGGAACTTCTCGCTCTCGACCGACTGCCCGTTCGGCACGTAGGCGCCGATCAGGCGCACGCCGTCGACCGTCGCGGCGATCACGCGGGCTTGCGCGTCGTCGTGCCCGGGAATGTTGCGCACCACGTCGGTCGCGACCGACTTGCTCAGCAGCGCGACGCCGTTGTACGTCTTCTGGCCGAACCAGTGGACCTGGTAGCCGGCGGCAGCGATCTCGGCGTGCGGAAACTTGTCGTCGGCGAGCTTGGTCTCCTGCAGGCACACCGCGTCGGGTTGATGCAGCGCGAGCCAGTCGATCAGTTGCGGCAGCCGCACGGCCAGCGAATTGACATTCCAGGTGGCGATTTTCATGTCGCCCATTATCGACACGACCTCGTTCCCGCTTCTGTTGTAACCACTCGTTGAATAACGCGGGTGCTAGGGGGTGACTGGGCAATACCTCCCTCACTACATTGCGTTGACCCAGCGGGAGGAGACACCATGGCGGGCACGGCTGACACGGTATTTTTGAAAGCGTTCAAGTGGTTCCAGGTGTCGGTCGATTACTTGCATGGTCAGATCCCGGTGGCCGCTCTGGCCGATCCATTGCGCGATGCGTTGAAGACGCGTCTCGGCCTCGAGCTCGACAAGACCGCTGCGCAGATCGACCCGAGCGCGTTCGCCGTCGCGCATGCGGCGGCCGAGTCGCTCACCGTCGCCACGCTCGTCACCGGTGAGACGCTGGCCGCGCTGCGCACGCTCGGCACCGTGCTCGCCAACCTCGGCAACGGCAACGTCGATCTGAACGATCTCGTGGCGGTGGTGCGGCAGATCGAACGCATCATCGGCGCAGACCCCGGCAAGCCCCCGTCGGCCTACTCGATCGCCAAGCTGCTGCTGATCGTCTCCGGCGATGCCGACGAGGCCGACGGCCCGCTGCCCGCGCGCCGCCTCGTCTACATCATGAAGGGCGAGGACCCGGCCGGCCACGCATCGGACGCCAGCGTGGCCGAGCCGCAGGCGATCGTCGGCCTGGCGATCATGGCGATCGGCACGATCATCGACCGCGCGTTCGGCAACGACCCGGGGGCACCGCGCGGCATGCCCGCGAGCCGCGCGCCGATCACGCTGCCCGCCGGCCGCAAGACCAAGACCTTCGAGCTCGTGCGTTCGGCCGGCAAGAAGCTCGAGCTGACCTTCGGCTACGACGGCCCGGCGGCGCCGAACCCCGCGGTGCTCTACGCCAAGTTGAACAGCTCGCTCGAGGCAGACCAGGGCGTCGGCGACGACTTCAAGCTCGCGTTCACCGCCGGCAGCGCGCTGACCATGGCGTTCGACCTCCCTGTGCTGAACCCGCTGCCGGCCAGCATCCCCGCGCCGCGCTTCGATGGCGAAATCGACCTCGGCATCCGCTTCGGCCGCAAGAGCACCGCCACGCCGCTGATCCTCGGCAAGGCGGACGGCACACACTTCTCGATCGGCGAGCTCAGCGGCGCGATCGTGCTGAAGAACCTCGCGCCGCAGGTCGAGTTCGATTTGAAGGACAGCAAGCTCGTGCTGAAGGTGGGGGACGACCCGTTTCTCGGCGCCGTCATCGGCGACAAGATCGAGGTGGCGCTGACCTTCGGCCTGATCGCCGACATCGCCGGCGGGCTGCGCCTGAAGGACGGCACCGGGCTGAAGGCGACGATCCCGCTCGAGAAGATCCCGAACTCGCCGGTGCAGATCCCGTTCCTCACCTTCGAGCTGAAGAAGGCCGAGGGGCTGAACAAGATCGAGGTCGAGCTTTCCGGGTCGTTCCAGGTGCAGATCGGCCCCTTCTCCGGCTCGATCGACCGGCTCGGCACCAAGCTGAACCTGAAGAACCTGACGCAGGGCATCGCCGACGCGGGCTGGGGGCTGAAGCCGCCGTCGGGCGCGGGCCTGGCGATCGACGCCGGTGTCGTCAAGGGCGGCGGCTTCCTGCTGTTCGACCCCGACCGCGGCGAGTACGGCGGCATCCTCGACGTCAAGATCATGCAGATCGGCGTCAAGGCGATCGGCCTGCTCTCGACCAAGAACCCGGGCGGGTGGTCGCTGCTGCTGATCATCGTCGCGCAGCTGCCGCCGATCCAGCTCGGCTTCGGGTTCACGCTCACCGGTCTCGGCGGCCTGCTCGGCATCCAGCACACCGTGAACCGCGAGGCGCTGACGGCGGGCCTGGCGACCGGCTCGCTCGACAACTTCCTGTTCCCGCAGAACCCGATCGCCAACGCGCCGCAGATCATCAGCCAGCTGCGCGTGCTGTTCCCGTTCAAGGCCGGCGGCTTCGTGATCGGGCCGATGCTCGAGTTGGGCTGGGGCACGCCGAGCCTGGTGACGGCGCGCGTCGGCGTGCTGATCGAGCCCTCGCAGCTGATCCTGGTCGGCCAGGTCATCGTGCAGTTGCCGCCGCTGGTCGACAAGGACCTGGCGCTGCTGTACCTGCAGATCGACTTCGCCGGCTACGTCGTCTTCGATCCGTTCCAGATCGGCCTGGACGGCGTGCTGCGCGACTCGCGCGTGCTGATGATCTCGCTCAGCGGGCAGTTCGCGTTCCGAGCCGTGTTCGGCGACCGGCCGAGCTTCCTGATCAGCGCGGGCGGCTTCCACCCGAAGTTCACCGACATCCCGCCCGACGTGCCGAGCCCGTTCCAGCGGGTCGGCGCCGACCTGTCGATCGGCATCGTCGGCATGCAGTTCCGCGGCTACTTCGCGGTGACCTCGGCCACGGTGCAGGGCGGCTCGTCGATGCGGGTGTGGGGCGACGTGGGCATCGCCAGCTTCGAGGGCGGGTTCGAGTTCAACGCCATCATCTACCTGGTCCCGACCTTCCGCTTCGAGACCGACATCCACATCTTCGCCGGCATCGAGGTCTTCGGCATCGACTTCGCCAGCGTCGACATCTACGGCATGCTCGCCGGCCCCGGTCGCTGGCACATCATCGGCCGCGCCAAGGTGCACACGCCGTGGCCGCTGCCCGACTTCAGCTTCCACGTCGACGAGACCTGGGGCGAGGACCGGGACACCGTGGTTCGCCGGATCGCGCTGCTCGGTGAGCTGAAGAAGGAGATCGCGGCAGTCGGCAACTGGTCGGCGCAGCTGGCGCAGGCCGGCGATTCGTTCGCCAGTTTCGCCAAGCCGCCGGCACCGCCTGAAGGCACGCCCGCGCCGCTGCTCGCGCACCCGAACGCGGTGCTGCAGTTCGTGCAGAAGCGCATGCCGCTCGACAAGCCGCTCGACAAGCTCGGCTCCGACAAGATCGACGGCGAGCGCACCATCGGCATCGCCTCGCTCGTGTTCGGCGCCAGCGAGAAGGCCGCCGACAAGGTGCTGCAGGACAGCTTCCCGGCCGCGCAGTTCCTCGACATGAAAGAGGACGACCTGCTCGGAAAGCCCTCGTTCGACCGCTTCAACAGCGGCCTGCAGGTCGGCCAGCGCGACTACCTGTTCGGGCATGCCGAGGGCGAGCTGTTCGACTACGAAGAGGTCAACCTCTCGACCGAGAAGAGTGGCATCGGCGTGCTCGCCGGCGCCGGCCTCACGCTCGCGCAGCACCGCCACTGGGCGCTCGACAACGGCGCCGCGGCGCGCACACCGCTGCGCCGCAAGGATCTGCTGCGCCCTGACGAGGACGTTCGCATCGTCATCAACCCGGTACCGATGCAGGTGCTCGACACGGCCACCGGCACGATGGCCGCGACCGCGCTCAGCGGGCTGGCCGGCCAGTCCTACTGGCATGCGGCGGACGCCGCTGCCGCGATCGGCGGAGCGGCGCAGGTTGTCGAAGCCTTCGAGTCGGTGTTCTAGGCCGTTTGAACCAGGAGCACGACAGATGCCCACTTCCTACCAGTTCCTGCCGTGGGTGAGGCGCGGCCTGACCGTCGCGCTCGGCAACGTCGACACCATGGGCGCGCTGCCCGCGCACGCGACTGCGCAGGTCGGCGTCAAGCTCGCCGGCGCGTTCGCGGGCGAGGCGATCCCGCCGATCTCGATGCAGCTCTACGGCCCGGGCGACGTGGTCGCGATCGACACCGCGCTGGTCGTGCGCACCGACCCGCGCCGCCACGCGACCAACTTCGAGCCCAACTACTTGGCGATCGTCGATTTCGACCCCCCGGATTTCCCGTGGATGCTGACACCGGCCAGCGCCACCGCCACCGACCGGCTGCGCCCGTGGCTCGTGCTGGTGGTGCTCGAGGTCGCGAAGTGCGGCGTGCCGAAGATGAAGGGCCAGGCGCCGCTGCCGCAGATCCGCGTGCCGGCGGCGCAGGTCGAGAGCGAGCTGCCGCCGCTCGGCGAATCGTGGTCGTGGGCGCATGCGCAGGTGGTCAGCGATTCGGCGTCCGACAACGTTGCCGGCATCCAGGCCGAGCTGCAGGGCGACCCGCGCAGCAACGTCTCGCGGCTGGTGTGCCCGCGCCGGCTCTCGCCGCGGACCGACTACGTGGCCTGCGTGGTGCCGGCGTTCGAGCCTGGCCGGTTGCGCGGGCTCGGCCTGGCAGGCGACGGCAGCGGCGCCGCGATGCAGACGCTCGCGCCGGCGTGGGACACCGCCGTCGTGGCCGACGTGACGCTGCCGGTCTACTACCACTGGGAGTTCTCGACCAGCGACGCCGGCGATTTCGAGTCCCTCGCGCGGCGCCTGCGCACGCCCAAGAAGTGGAAGAACGACGCGGCGATCCAGAGCCTGCTCGCCAACATCGGCACCGCGCCGATGGCGGTCGATCCGCTGATCAACCCGGCGGCGGTGTCGACCAAGATGGAAGGCGCGCTGGTGCCGCTCAGCTACACGCCGGGCGCGCCCGCGGTCGACACCCATGCCGACAGCCTGATGGCGATCGTCAACACGCCGGCCAGCCAGGTCGACAACCCCGTCGTCGACGAACCGGACGGCAGCGTGCGGCGCATCGAGGTCAAGCCGCCGCTGTGGGGCAACTGGCACGCCAAGAAGCACAGCGTGACCCGTGCCGACGAGCCCGGCCTGTGGCTCGCCGGGCTGAACCTGAACCCGCGCTACCGCGGCGCGGCCGGGCACGGCGCCGAGGTCGTGCGCAAGTATCAGGAAGGCTATGTCGACGCCTGCTGGGACCAGATCGGCACGATCCGCGACGCCGAGCTCAAGTTCAACCTGACCCGCCTGGCGATCGAGGCGCAGCGCGCGCTCAAGGCCAAGCACTTCGACCCGCTGCCGCCCGAGCGGTTGCTGCAGGTGATGGGCCCGGCGCTGCCGCGCATCGAAGCGTTGAACGCGGCCGGCCAGCCGGCCTTCAAGGTGAACGGCGTGGTCGCCTCGCTCGGCGGCCAGGTCGATCGCTCCAGCATGCCTGCGGCGATGGTCGACGGCGCGCTGCGGCGCAGTGCCAGCCCCCTGCGGCGCGGCCTGCGCGGTGCCGCGTTGCGGCAGGGCACCGCCACCCGGCTGCCCGACGTGGGCCGCGGCTACATGACGCAGATGGCTGCGGCGACGACGAAAGGCGTCAACTTCAGCGTCAACGCCTACGTCCCCGACGGCATCCTCGGCACCACCTTCTTCGACGGCCTGCAGCTGGACGGCCAGACCGAGGTCGACCTCAGCAGCCGCGGCATGCGCGGCAAGGTCGGCGTGGCGCAGGTGAGGGCGGTGATGGCCGCCGCGAGCGCCGCGAAGACGAGCTTCGCGCGCCACGGCATGCCGCAGTTGCGCATCCGCCCGGCGCAGCACGGCGGCGTGTTCACCGACCTGCACATCGGCCGCTTCGCCACGCTGGCGGCGCAGACGACGACGCTGAAGGCGGCCGACTTCGGCGCCGTCGCGCTGCAGGTCGAATCCGCCAGCAGGCGTGGCGTCGAGGGCTTCCTGGTCGAGGCGCAACTGACCGGCGGCCAACTGCAGATCAGCGCCATGCAGCTCGACAAGCGCAGCGGCGCGTTGCGGCTCGACGCGCCCCTGGCGCGCATCACGCCCCGCGGCGCGGTGGAGCGCCCACGGGCGGGTCAGATCAAGGCCATCGCCGGCATTCCGCTGGCCCAGGTGAACCTCGCCGACGTGCGCCTGTTCGGCAATGTCGGCCTGTTCTCCAACCTGCCGGCGAATGCGTTCGACCTGCAGGCCGGCAACGTTGTCTCCGGGTTCAAGCTGACCGACGGACTCGAGTTCACGCGAGTCGGCGACGCGCCGACGCAGCGCAACGTCACCAGCATCACGCTGCCGCCGGCGCTGCGCACACGCGACGTGCTGAACCGCTTCTCGAAGGCGACGCAGCAGCTGCAGAAGCAGTGGTTCGATCCGTTCGACACCATGCGCGTGGCGGTCCAGACGGTCGACTTTCCGCTCGCTGCGGCCGCGCAGATCGTTCGCGCGCGCACCCGGCCCGACCTGACGCTCGCTGCGCGCCTGGTCTCGCAGGTGCAGCTCGCCGGCACCACGCCGGGCACCGTCAGCGCGTTCGTCGGCCGCTACCTGATGAACGGCCCCGGCTCGAACAAGCTGCGCTTCATGGTGCCGGCGCTGTTCGACCGCGTGATGGCCTGGCCGCACCTGCGCGCGCCGCTGTACCGGGACCTGGCCGAGATGAACCAGGAGGCGTTCATGCCCGGCATCGGCAACCTGCCGCCCGACCTGATCATGGCGGTGCAGGTGAACCAGTTCTTCATCGACAGCTTCATGGTCGGCGCGAACGCGGAGATGAACCGCGAGCTGCTCTGGCGCGGCTTCCCGACCGACCTGCGCGGCACGCCGTTCCAGCGCTTCTGGGGCCGTGTGCGTTCGCGCGCCGACGGCACGCAGGAGCCGCTCGACGACATGGAGCCGATCCACGAGTGGGGCCGGCAGCCGCTGGGGAAACGCGTCGACGAGAACCTGATGGACCCGAACCGCATCGCGCTGCTCGTCAAGGGCCAGCTGCTTCGGCGCTACCCGAACACCGCGGTTTACGCCTGGAAGCGCCTCAAGAACGTGCCGGCCGATGCCAGCAAGCTCGTTAAGAACGACGAGGGCCTGCCGCCGGCCGCGGCGATCCAGACGCCGGTCTTCAGCGGCACCATCGATCCCGACATCACCTTCTTCGGCTTCGACATCGACAAGGAAGCGATCGACGACTGGTGCTTCGTGATCGAGGAGCACATGACCGAACCGCGCTTCGGCTTCGACGTCGACGAGCCGCCCGCGGCACCGGCCGGCGGTGGCGGCGCAGGAGGCGTGCTCGGCACCGTGGCCATCGGCATGAAGCGGCGACCGGCGATGCGCGCCGCGCTGCAGCAGTACGCGCTGGGCAACGCCGCCACGCCGGAGTTCCTGGCCATCAAGGCGCGCGGCTACAACCCGTACAAGGCGCTGTCGTGGAGCCACCTCGGCGTGGCCGACGGCCAGTTCGCGACCGTGGCGGCGCTCAGCAACGTGCCGAACGCGCCGTTCGCCTCGTTCCCCACGTTGACGGCCACGCCCACGGCGGCCGAGATCGCGAAGGCGCTGCTGCAGGAGCCGTTCCGCGCGTACTGGGAGGGGCCGGACCTCAAGACCTGAGGACATCCGCGCGCACCCCGAGGAGACACCATGCCCCTGCTCGATCTGAACCGACAATCCATCACCAAAGCGCGTGGGCAGTTCGCCGCCGCACGCGACACCCAACGCGCGGCACGCGCCGAGCTCAAGCAGGCCGAGCGCGAGCTCGCGCTGCTGCAGCGCGATGGCGCGAGCGAGCGCACCCAGGCGCGCGCGAAGCAGCGCGTCGCGAGCCTCGCGGCCAAGGCGCGCGAGCAGATCGACGGCACGAAGGCGCAACTGCGCGGCATCGTCGATATCTCCGAAGGCCTGCGCGCGGCGCGCGACCCGGCGCTGATGGTCGAAGCGCTGGATACGCAGCACCCGGTGCTGCTGATGCCGGTTGCGGTCCAGACCCGCTACGACGACGCGACCACGCAGCTGATGATCCGCATCTACCCCGATCCGCTGCATGCGTTCCAGCACGAGCCGGGCCTCACGCCGGCCGAGGTCGAAGCGGCGCAGCGCTACTGGGCGCAGCGCTTCGCGAGCCCGCAGGACAGCAGCTCCGCCTGGCAGGAGATCGCGATCCCGTACGGCCCGATGCGCGCCGCCTACCTCGTGCGCATGCTGACGCCGTCCAACGCCGGCCAGATCGGCGACGCGGCCGCGGCGCCCGCGTTCGACCTGGCGGCCGTGCCGCTGGCCTCGCCCGATGCGCGTGAAGTGGTCGCCGCGGTCCTGCCCGAGCGCTTCGTCGCGGTCGGCTTCCGCGGTGGCGTGGAGGTGCTGCGCAAGTGGGGCGCGCCGGTGGCCGACCTCCTGCCGATGTCGCCGTTGTTCGATCCGCTGCTGGTCGACGACCCGGCCGCGTGGAACCCGTTCGCCGACGACCGGGCCTGGCTGGTCGACTACCCGGCCGCGGTAATGGCCGGCATGGCGATCACGGTCACGGCGCGCGACCTGCGCCGCGGCAACACGCTGGCGCAGGGGCTGGACCGCCTCGTCGTGCTCGGCGTCGACTGGACCCAGACGCCCGAGTCGGGCGCCGCGCTCGTCGCCGATCTGCTGAACAACCACCAGCACGCCGAAGGCCTGAAGTTCGTCGCGCAGGGCACGCCGACCAACAACACCGGCAGCGTGCGCTCGGGCTTCGCCGCGAACGGCGGCGACGTGGCCGCTGCACTCGACCCGACCGTCGCCGACGCGCAGGCTGCGGCGATCGGCGGCGTGGTCGCCGAGGCGGGCGCGGGCCCTGTCGTCGCCGACGAACTCGCCGGCGCCGGCGCGCGTCTTCAATTGCTGCTCGGCCTGCCGCCCGCGCAAGGCCCCGGAACGTTCGACGCCACGCTCGTTCCCGGCGCCGATCTGCAGGAGGGGGCGACGGCCGGCCACATGATCAACGCGCTCTGGAACGCGACGCTCGGCTACACGCTGCGCTACTTCTGGAACCCGCTCGACCCGAACCAGACCCTGCTGAACGACAGCGCGATCGACACGCTGCGCGCCCACGCCGTGCGCTACCTGCGCCCGAACGGCCCGCTCACGGCGCTGCGCGTGGGCAACCAGCCCTACGGCATCCTGCCGATCACGGCGCGTGGCTTCCAGGCCGAGCCGCGCTCGGCTCTCGAGACCGAGCTGCTCGAAGCGATCGGCTGGTTCCGTGGCTACTGGGAGGAAGCGGCCAAGCTCGTGCCGACGCTGCGCGTGCCGGCCGCGCACCAGCTGCATCAGGTGCTCGCGATGCAGCCGTGGTCGGTCGCCAAGCAGTTCTGGCAAGTCGTCGGCCCCGCGGCGATCGAGAACTACCCCGACATCAAGGACCTCGCGTTCGGCCAGCGCCTGCTGATCCAGTTCATGGTCGCGGATCTGCTCGAGCGCCAGCCCTGGGGCATGAAGTCGCCATTCATCAGCGGCTGTGCGGTGCGGCCGAAGCCGTCGCCGCTGAACGCGGTGCCGTGGGTCCAGCGCGACCCGGCCAACCCCAAGCAGGAGCTGCCGGCTGACGCGGCGTTGGCGCGGAACTTCGTCGCCAGCCTGCTCGCGCTGCTGCGCACGCCGACATCCACGCTGCGCCAGCCGCTGAAGGCGATGCAGAACGGGGAGTCGCTGCTGGAGGCGATGCTGGGCTTCGCGGCCGACGAGGAAGTGCTGCACAGCGGCCGCCAGCTGTTCTACGGCCACCTCGACAAGTCACCGCTCGTCAGCGCCACCGCCAAGCTCGCGGCGCGCCGCATGGGCTACTCGGAGCTGATCTCGGTCGACCGGACCACGCTGGTGGGTGATCAGATCGAGATCGGCCACGCCGGCGCGCTGCTGGGTCTGCAGCTGATCGGCACCACCGGCAACCAGAGCGTCGAGGCCTACATCGGCACGCGGTTGGTCGAGGCGGTGCGCAACGGGCCGGAGCACCTGCGCAACATCGCCACCTTCAACGAGAGCCTCGAGTTCCTGCAGTCGCGCAAGGCCGGCGAACTCGACCATGCGCTGCGCGGCACGCTCGACGTGGCGGCCTACCGGCTCGATGCCTGGATCACCTCGCTCGCCACCAAGCGACTCGACCAGATGCGCGAGACCGCGCCGCGCGGCCTGCACATCGGCGCCTGGGGCGTCGTCGACAACCTGAAGCCCGATTCGCGCCTGCCCGACCAGCGCAGCGCCGACAGCCTGGGCTACGTGCACGCGCCGTCGATCCAGCAGGCGACGACCGCGACCATCCTGCGCAGCGGCCACCTCGCGAACCGCGAGGCCGCCGGCGGCGCGTTCGACCTCGACCTGAGCTCCGCCCGCGTCAAGCGCGCGAAGCGGCTTCTCGAGGGCATCTCGAACGGCCAGGCTATGGCGGCGTTGCTGGGCTACCGCTTCGAGCGTTCGCTGCGCGACCACGGCCTGTCGCAGCACATCCTCGACTACCGGCTGCGCTATCCCCTCAAGCCCACCGGCCCGGACGACGCGCAGGGCGAGAAGATCTCCGCGCGCGACGTGATCGACGGCGTGCGCCTGGTCGGCGAGTACCAAAGCAACGGCCGCAGCATCGACGCCGTCTCGCCCGCGCTCGTGCCGGGCGCCGACCGCGCGAAGGTCAAGCCCTGGGTCGACGACCTGATCGACTTGATGGATTCGGTCTCGGACCTGCTGGTGGCCGAGAGCGTGCACCAGATCGTCGGCGGCAATCTCGAGGCCGCGGGCGCCGCGATGGCCACGCTCGACAAGCAGACCCGCCCGCCCGAGATGCACGTGATCGACACGCCGCATTCGACCCGTGGCTACACCCAGCGCGTGGTGGTGGCGATAAAGGGCGGCCATGCCGGCGCGTGGGCGGCGATGAACGACCTGGCCGCCCAGCTCGAACCGCGTCTGAACGCCTGGCTCGCACGCTTGGTCGGCGAACCGGCGCGCTATCGCTTCCATGCGCGCGTGCTGCGCAAGGTCGACACCGGCACGGTCTACGACGGCCGCGCGCAGTTCCGCTGGGACGACACAGGCAACCCGCTGCAAGCGTCCCTCACCGAGCTCGGCCTGTCGCCGCTCGCGCTGGTGCTCGGCAGCGAGGCTCAGCGCGCCGGCGGGCAGAGTGCGGTGCAGGAGCGGCTCGCCGCGTTGCTGAACACGAAGGCGCGCGCCGCCTTCGGGGCCGGGGCCGAAGAGATGGCGATCGTGATGCAACCCGATGCACCCGCGGGCGCGCCGGCCGGCAGCGTCGGGCTGGTCGAGTTCGAGTCGTTCGCGTGGCTGCTCAAGCGCCTGCTCGACAAGACCCGCCCGCTGCGCCGCATGGACATGGTCCAGGCGCGCGACGGCGTCGAGACCGACGCGACCCTGAACCACGGCGAGTACGCCGGCGTGCAGGTCGCCGAACTGATCGCCCGCATGACCACCGCCGACGCGCACGCCGACGCGGTCGAGACCGCGCTCCAGAACGCGGTGGTGGCGGCCGCCGCAGTGATCCCGCCCGAGCCCGATCCGCCCGAGTCCCCGGTGCTGCCCGACCCGGCGACTCCTGCCAACCAGGCGCTGCTCGCGCAGTTGCAGGCCGCGCTCGCGCAGGCCGATGCCCTCGGCTGGCGCAGCGCGCTCGCCAGCCAGCCGTTCGCCGAGGGTGGCGCCCAGGTGGCCGGTGGCGACACGCTGATCGCTGCGCACGACCGCGCCGCCGCGCTGCTCGCCGAAGTGCGGGCGCGCCGTGCGGCGGCCCCGGCACCCGAGCCGACGCAGCGGTTCGGCGAGCAGGTGCGCAAGGCGATCGCGCGCATCAAGGCCGTGATGGGTGAATCGTTCCCGGTGCTGCCGACCTTCGATCTCGGCGGCTTCGCGGCCGAATCGGCGACCTCGCTCGCCGCACGCAGCGCACTGCTGCGCGGCGACGAGCTGGCGATCGCCGGCTGGCTGCCCAAGCTCGGCTGCGTCCACGAGACCGCCGGCCTGCTCAGCGACGCGCTGACCGCCGCCGAGGCGATGGGCGTGCCGCAGCAAGGCGGCGACTTCAAGCTGCTGCAGACCTCGGCGCAACCCGGTGTGAAGGTCAAGCACTGGGGCGCGCTGCCGCCCGACCCGGCGGACGACCTGCGCGGCGTCGTCGCCGTGGTGGCACATGCGCCGGACGCGCTCGCCACGCTCGCTGCGGCCGACACCTTCGCCGGCCTGTATGTCGACGAATGGATGGAGTCGATCCCGGCGCCGAAGGAAACCACCGGCCTCGGCTTCCACTTCGACGCGCCGGGCGCGCGCGCGCCGCAGAGCATGCTGCTCGCGGTGCCGCACGACAAGGCGCTGCCGAACTGGACGCTCGACGCGCTGCTCGGCGTCGTCGACGAGGCGCTTGCGCTGGCGCGTGTGCGCGCCGTGCGGCCGGCCGATCTGAAGGGGCTCGGCCTGCTGCTGCCGGGGTTGTTCCTGTCGAACAACTTCAAACAGGACGTGCCGTCGGTCGACTTCGGACTGTTGGTCACCAAGAACCTCGCGGCGCTGCGCGCGGCCTACGACCAGAACACCGCGAAGAGTTTCATGACGATGGCGGCCGGCACCAACGTCGTCAGCGAATGAACAAGCCCCGCGAACCAGGAGCAAGACGAGCATGAGCGCACCGTACCGTGTCTCGATGAAGGCCGCCAACGTGAAGGCGCTGAACGTCGCGATCCTCCAACCCGATCCGTCGGCGACCACGTGGTCGCGGCTCGACCCGATGCCCACCAGCGACGACACCACGCTCGGCCTGCAGGCGCCGCTGGCCGACCCGCTGTGGATGCTGGCGCGCCAGTGGCAGTTCAACGAGTTCCAGGGCGAGGACGCCGGCAGCCCCATCGGCGCGGCGATGCGCGTGCAGGGCGCGCCGATCTCGCGCCTCGCGCACGCCACCGGCGCAGTGCCCGACCGCGCGTTCGGCGGCGCCACGCCGCCGGTCGAAGCCATCGTCGAGGCCGAGCGCGTGCTGCCCGTGCATGCCAAGCTCAACGCCCAGGCCGGCCAGCACCTGATGCGCATGCTGCGCGCGGCGGGGCAGGGCGGCGCGGTCGAGCCGCTGCGCCAGGCCTTCACCGCGGCGATCGCCGACCCGGCCGATCCGGTCGCGGACAACGCCGGCTTCGTCTGGCACCGCCTGCTCGGCGGCCGCGCGATCGACGCCGACGGGCTCGCGCGCACACTCCGCCCGCTCGCCGGCAACGACGCCGGCATCGAGGCCCTCGTGACGGGCCTCGGCATTGCAGCGCCGGCCGATGTGCGCCAGGTGCTGAAGGCGTGGATGGTCTGGCTCGACGACCTCGTCGTCGACGGCGCCACCGCCGGCGCGAGCGCCTACTGGAACCCGCAGCGCCTCGAGTACGCGTTCGGCCTGCGCTCCGACGGCGTGGTGCCCGAGGTGCGGCTCGACGCCGACGAATACACCGACGGCCGGCTCGACTGGCACACCTTCACCGCGCGCGCCCCCGCCGCCGGCGTCCCGCCGATGGCCCAGGGCGCCACCGAGTGGCATCCCGAACGCCCGCCGATGCCGACGATCGCCCGCTACCCCGGCATGCCGGCCGACCGCTACTGGGAGTTCGAGGACGGGCAGGTCAACTTCGGCCGGCTCGGCGCCGCCAAGAGCGACCTGGCGCGGCTCGCGGTGATGGAGTACGCGCTCGTCTTCGGCAACGACTGGTTCGTGCTGCCGATGACGCTGCCGACCAACGCGGTCTACCGCGTCGCCGAGTTCAGCGTGACGGACAACTTCGGCATCACGGTGCCGATCCCGCCGGCGCGCAATCCCGACGGCACGCCGTGGACGCTGTTCGGCATGAGCAGCGCCCCGGCCGCCAACGGCACGCGCACGCGGCTCGACGGCTCGCTCTACCTCTGCCCCGCGCTCGAGACGCAGGAGGGCCCGCCGCTCGAGCACGTGCTGATGATGCGCGACGAGATGGCGAACATCGCGTGGGCGATCGAGAAGCGCGTGCAGGGCACCTCGGGCGACGCGCTGGACCGGGGCTTCGAGAGTGGCCGCCTGTCGACCACCCAGCGGCTGGCGCTCCCCAGCGGCGCGCTGGTGGCCGAAGGCGGTGCGCCGCTGAACTACACGCTGCAGACGCCGGTGGCGGCGCACTGGATCCCCTTCCTGCCGGTCAAGCGCGAGCATGCGAGCGCGCTGAACTGGTCGATCCAGCTGCAGCGCGGCGTCGTCACGCAGTTCTATCAGGTCACACCCGGGCCGATGGACGAGCCGCGCAACGTCGACTACAAGGCCTTCATCGAGCGGCTTCGCAACCTGCCGTTCGTCGAGCCCAAGCCAGTCGCCGGGCCCGACGACAACAAGCTGCAGGGCTTCATGTTCCACCCGCGCGGCGAGATCCTGCGGCTCACGCCGGGCGATCCGGCGTCGCTGACGACGACCGACTTCCTGCGTCTCGAAGAGGAAGAAGTGCCGCGCGAGGGCATCGAGCTCAAGCGCGCGTTCAACTACGCGCGCGACGCGTCCGGCCGGGCGCTGCTCTGGATCGGCCGCAGCAAGACCACGGGTCGCGGCGAGGGCGCCAGCGGGCTGAAGTTCGACGTCGTGAAGTGACGGCCGTCAGCGCGCCGCGGCCGGCAGGCGCCGGTAGGTGACGAAGCTGTAGCCGGCGCGCGGATCGCGCGCGGTGCGGGCGAACTGCGCGCGGTCCCAGGGCGGGAAGAACACGTCGCCATCGAGCTCGGCATCGATCTCGGTCAGCACGAGCTCGTCGGCCAGCGGCAGCGCCAACGCATAGAGTTGCGCGCCGCCGATCACGAAGGCCCTGGGGCTCCCGGCCAGCAGCGCCAGCGCCGCGTCGATCGACCCGACCGCCTCGGCACCCTCGACCTGCCAGGCCGAGTTGCGCGTGACCACGAGGTTGCGCCGCCCCGGCAAGGGGCGAAAGCGCGCCGGCAGCGAATCCCAGGTCTTGCGGCCCATGATCACCGGCGAGCCCATGGTGACCCGGCGAAAGTTCTTCAGGTCCTCGGGTTCGCGCCAGATCAGCGCGTTGTCCTTGCCGAGCGCCCCATTGCGGGGGACGGCGGCGATCAGGCTGAGGGCAGGGCGGTCGGGCATGACCCGGATTGTGTCGCAGCGCTTTCGGCGACTGGCAACGCTGCTTCAGCCCTTGCTGGCCGCACCCTGAAGACGCCCGCTCACTCCGGCGCAGCGGCCTTCAGTCCATTCGCGAAGTGCTGCTGCATCAGTGCCTGCGCACGCTCGGCGTTGCGCGCCTTGATCGCCGCCATGATCTGGCGGTGCTCCTTCAGCGACGCTTCGAGCCGGCCCTGCTTGAACAAGGAATGGTGGCGATTGAGCTTCATCACCTTGCGCAGGTCGGCCACCAGCTGGTTGCGCCAGCGGTTGTCGGCGATCTCCAGCAGCTTCATGTGGAAGCGCTCGTTGGCCGCGAAGAAGGCATCGCGGTCGTCTACAGCGTCTTCGAGTTGCTGGTGCAGCGCCAGCAGTTCGGCGATCTGCGCCGCGCTGGCGCTGCGCGCGACCACCAGCGCGGCGTCGCTCTCCAGCAGTGCCAGCAGGTGATAGACCTCGGTCAGGTCGCGCTCCGAGACCTCGGTGACATAGGCGCCGCGGCGCAGCTTCATCGTCACCAGCCCCTCGGCGGCCAGCACTTTCAACGCCTCGCGCAGCGGCGTGCGGCTGATGCCGTACTCGGCGGCCAGCGCCTGCTCGTCGATCCAGCTGCCTGGGTGCAGCGTGTGGGCCAGGATGCGCCCGCGCAGCCGCTCGGCCACCTGCTCGTAGAGCGCGCGTTCGCGCAGCGGCGGCTTGGGCGGGGCGGCAATGTCGACGTTGGGGCTAGCCATGGTCACCGTTCTGGCTTTAGAATTCAATTTTGAATTATGGCGGCGTTTGCGAAGAACGTCCAGCCCACATACTGTGGCGCTGCTCGCCGAGGGATGCACACCATGTCGGACGACAAGATTCTGAATTCGGACGCGCTCGCCGCGTGGGAAAAGGCCGCTGCCAAGTCGGCACCCGGCGGCGACATGCAGGCGCTGACCTGGGTCACGCCCGAGGGCATCCCGGTCAAGCCGCTCTACACCGCGGCCGACCTGAAAGGCCTGCCCTTCACCGACACGCTGCCCGGCTTCGCGCCCTTCGTGCGCGGCCCGCAGGCCACGATGTACGCGGTGCGCCCGTGGACCATCCGCCAGTACGCCGGCTTCTCCACCGCCGAGACCTCGAACGATTTCTACCGCAAGGCGCTGGCCGCCGGCGCGCAGGGCGTGAGCGTCGCGTTCGACCTGGCCACGCACCGCGGCTACGACAGCGATCACCCGCGCGTGACCGGCGACGTGGGCAAGGCCGGCGTCGCGATCGATTCGGTCGAGGACATGAAGATCCTGTTCGACGGCATCCCGCTCGACAAGGTCTCGGTCAGCATGACGATGAACGGCGCGGTGCTGCCGGTGCTCGCCGGCTACGTGGTCGCGGCCGAAGAGCAGGGCGTGGCGCAGGACCAACTGAGCGGGACGATCCAGAACGACATCCTCAAGGAGTTCATGGTTCGGAACACCTACATCTTCCCGCCCGAGCCGAGCATGCGCGCGATCGGCGACATCATCGAGTACACGGCGAAGAACATGCCGAAGTTCAACTCGATCTCGATCTCGGGCTATCACATGCAGGAGGCCGGTGCCAACCAGGCGCTGGAACTCGCGTTCACGCTGGCCGACGGGCGCGAGTACGTGAAGGCCGCACTCGCCAAGGGCCTGGATGTCGACGAGTTCGCCGGGCGCCTGAGCTTCTTCTGGGCGATCGGGATGAACTTCTACCTCGAGGTGGCCAAGATGCGCGCCGCGCGGCTGCTGTGGTGGAAGATCATGACCGCCTTCGGCGCCAAGAACCCGAAGAGCCTGATGCTGCGCACCCACTGCCAGACCTCCGGCTGGTCGCTGACCGAGCAGGACCCGTACAACAACGTCGTGCGCACCACGATCGAGGCGATGGCCGCGGTCTTCGGCGGCACGCAGAGCCTGCACACCAACGCGCTCGACGAAGCGATCGCGCTGCCGTCGGAATTCAGCTCGCGCATCGCGCGCAACACGCAGCTGATCATCCAGGAAGAGACCCACATCACCAGCGTCGTCGACCCGTGGGCCGGCAGCTACATGATGGAGAAGCTCACGCAGGACATGGCCGACGCGGCCTGGAAGATCATCGAGGAGGTCGATGCGATGGGCGGCATGGTCAAGGCCGTCGAATCCGGCTGGGCCAAGCTCAAGATCGAAGCCAGCGCGGCCGAGAAGCAGGCGCGCATCGATGCCGGCAAGGACGTGATCGTCGGCGTCAACAAATACAAGCTGAAGACCGAGGACGCGATCGAGACGCTGGACGTCGATGGCGCGATGGTGCGCGAAGGCCAGATCGCGCGGCTCAAGCAGGTCCGCGCCAAGCGCGACAGCGCGCAGGTGCAAGCCGCGCTCGATGCGCTGACGGCCTGCGCCGAGAGCGGCGAGGGCAACCTGCTCGACCTGTCGATCAAGGCCGTGCGCCTGCGCGCCACGGTCGGCGAGGTGTCCGACGCGCTCGAGAAGGCCTGGGGGCGCCACCGCGCCGACACGCAGAAGGTGACCGGCGTGTACGCCGCCGCCTACGACAGCGCCGAAGGCTGGGACAAGCTGAAGGGCGAGATCGCCCAGTTCGCGGAGGACCAGGGCCGCCGCCCGCGCGTGATGATCGCCAAGCTCGGCCAGGACGGCCACGACCGCGGCGCCAAGGTCGTCGCGACCGCGTTTGCCGACCTGGGCTTCGACGTCGACATGGGCCCGCTGTTCCAGACGGCCGAGGAGTGCGCGCGCCAGGCGATCGAGAACGACGTGCACGCGGTCGGCGTCAGCACGCTCGCCGCGGGCCACAAGACGCTGGTGCCGGCGATCATCCAGTCGCTGAAGCAACAGGGCGCCGACGACATCATCGTGTTCGTCGGCGGCGTGATCCCGCGTCAGGACTACGACATGCTGTACGAGGCGGGCGTGAAGGGCATCTACGGCCCCGGCACGCCGATCCCGGCGAGCGCGAAGGACGTGCTCGAGCAGATTCGCGCGAACCTCGTCGCCTGATCGTTTCGTGGCAATCGACCCCGTCGATCAGGTGCTGGTGGCCGGCGTGCGCCGCGGCGATCGCCGTGCGCTGGCCAAGTCCATCACGCTGCTCGAATCGACCCGCGCCGACCATCGCGCGCGCGCCGACGAACTGCTCAATGCCTTGCTGCCCGAGACCGGCCGGGGCATGCGCCTGGGCATCTCCGGCGTGCCCGGCGTCGGCAAGTCGACCTTCATCGAGACGCTCGGGCTGGCGCTGATCGCCAAGGGGCACCGCGTCGCGGTGCTGGCGATCGACCCGTCGTCCAGCCTCTCCGGCGGCTCGATCCTCGGCGACAAGACGCGCATGGAGAAGCTCTCGGCCGACACCGCCGCCTACATCCGCCCGAGCCCGGCCAGCGGCACGCTCGGCGGCGTGGCAGAGAAGACGCGCGAGGCGATGCTGGTCTGCGAGGCGGCGGGCTACGACGTGGTGATCGTCGAGACCGTCGGCGTCGGCCAGAGCGAGACGGCGGTGGCGAGCATGACCGACATGTTCGTGCTGCTGCAGTTGCCGAACGCCGGCGACGACCTGCAGGCGATCAAGAAGGGCGTGATGGAGCTCGCCGACCTGGTCGTCATCAACAAGGCCGATCTCGACCCTGATGCCGCGACCCGCGCGCAGGCGTACATCAGCAGCTCGCTGCGGATGTTCGGCGCGCACGCCGCGCCCGAGCAGTGGGTCACGCGCGTGATGCAGCTCAGCGCGTTGAAGGGCCAGGGGCTCGACGCGTTCTGGGCGGCGGTCGAGGAATTCCACGCCAAGCGCCGCGCCCGCGGCGAGTTCGATGCGCGCCGCAAGCAGCAGGCGCTGGCCTGGATGTGGGACATCGTGCACGCGCGCCTGCACGCCGACTTTCGCCACCACCCCGCCGTGCGCGGCGCCTTGCCGGCGGCCGTTCGCGATGTCACCGAGGCGCGGGTTGCGCCATCATCGGCGGCGCGCAGTTTGCTGAACCTGTTTGAACAAGAACCGAGGTAGACGACACCATGCACGACATCATCCAGCAGCTCGAAGCCAAGCGTGCCCGCGCGCGCCTGGGCGGCGGCGAGAAGCGCATCGCCGCCCAGCACGGCAAGGGCAAGTTGACGGCGCGCGAGCGCATCGAGCTGCTGCTCGACGCCGACACCTTCGAAGAGTGGGACATGTTCGTCGAGCACCGCAACCACGACTTCGGCATGCAGGACAATCGCCCGCCGGGTGACGGCGTCGTCACCGGCTACGGCATGATCAACGGCCGGCTGGTGTTCGTGTTCAGCCAGGACTTCACGGTCTTCGGCGGCGCGCTCAGCGAAGCGCATGCCGAGAAGATCTGCAAGGTGATGGACCAGGCGATGAAGGTCGGCGCGCCGGTGATCGGGCTGAACGACTCGGGTGGCGCGCGCATCCAGGAAGGCGTGGCCTCGCTCGGCGGCTATGCCGAGGTGTTCCAGCGCAACGTGATGGCCTCGGGCGTGGTGCCGCAGATCAGCATGATCATGGGGCCGTGCGCCGGCGGCGCGGTGTACTCGCCGGCGATGACCGACTTCATCTTCATGGTGAAGGACAGCTCGTACATGTTCGT
>JAZKIO010000129.1:0-36352 GCA_040384825.1 Pseudomonadota bacterium | reverse complement strand
AGCACGTTCAGGCGGCCGCGGTGGGCCATGCCGATCACGATCTCCTGCACGCCCTTGGCGCCGGCACGCTGCACCAGTTCGTCCATCGAGACGATGAAGCTCTCGCCGCCTTCGAGCGAGAAGCGCTTTTGGCCGACGTACTTGGTGTGCAGGTAGCGCTCGAGGCCTTCGGCCGCGGTCAGGCGGTCGAGGATGTGCTTCTTCTGCTCGGCGTTGTAGTTCGGCTTGCTGCGGACCGATTCCAGCCGCTCCTGCCACCAGCGCTTCTCGGTTGGCTCGGTGACGTGCATGTACTCGGCACCGATCGAGCCGCAATACGTTTCACGCAGCGCCTGCACGATCTCGCGCAGCGTCATGTTCTCGGCGGTCGAGAAGAAGGTGTTGGTGGCGCTGAACGCGATGTCCATGTCGGACTCGCTCAGGTCGTAGAACGCCGGTTCGAGCTCGGGAATCTTGGGGCGCTCCTGGCGCTTCAGCGGATCCAGGTCGGCCCAGCGCGAGCCGAGGAAGCGGTAAGCCGCGATCAGCGACTGGACGTGCACCTGCTTGCGGGCGATCGCCAGATCGGCGCTGCTGGCCTTGCTGCCGAACGTGCCGGCCTTGGCGCGCTGGGAGAAGGATTCGATGACGGGCGCGTGGGCCACGTCGCGGGCGTTGGAGCCATCGACCGCCGGCACGTGCTGCAGCGCGTCGAAGTACTTGCGCCAGTTGTCCGGTACCGAACCGGGGTTGTCGAGGTAGGCCTCGTACATCTCTTCGACGTACGGGGCATTGCCGCCGAACAGGTACGAGTTCGACCGGGATTCCTGCATCATTTCGCTCACCTTTCGCACCGGTTTCCGGTGCTGAGTGTGGGTTGGAAAACCTTCCGCGACGCGGCTAGACCACTTTGCGGAGAAGCGACCCGCCTCGGTCAGCAAGCACCGAGGGGACGGGAAGGATCTGTAACGTTCAAGCGCGGGACTTTACCACCGCGCCTGCGTCATCAAGCGAGCGCGACGCGCTGGCGTGCGGATTGGTACTCGCGTTTCAGGCGCCCGATCAACTCTGCGGCGGGTTGAACGCTCTTGATGGCGCCGATGCCCTGGCCGCAACCCCAGACGTCCTTCCAGGCTTTCGCCCCGGTGCCGCCGAAGTCCATCTTGCTCGGATCGCTCTCGGGCAGGTTGTCCGGATCGAGCCCGGCCGCCTTGATCGAGCCCTTCAAGTAGTTGCCGTGCACGCCGGTGAACAGGTTGCTGTAGACGATGTCGTCGCTGCTGCTGGCCACGATCATCTGCTTGTAGCCCTCGACCGCGCGCGCTTCCTCGGTGGCGACGAAGGCCGAGCCGATGTAGGCAAAGTCCGCACCCATCGCCTGGGCCGCGAGCACCGCGCCGCCGCTGGCAATCGAACCGCTCAGCGCCACCGGGCCGTCGAACCATTCGCGGATCTCCTGGATCAGCGCGAACGGGCTCTTCACGCCCGCATGGCCGCCGGCGCCCGCCGCGACCGCGATGAGGCCGTCGGCGCCCTTCTCGATCGCTTTGCGAGCGAAGAAGTTGTTGATGATGTCGTGCATCACCACGCCGCCCCAGGCGTGCACCGCGTCGTTCACGTCGGTGCGCGCGCCGAGCGAGGTGATGACGATCGGCACCTTGTACTTGGCGCACATCGCCATGTCGTGGTCGAGGCGGTCGTTGCTCTTGTGGACGATCTGGTTGATTGCGAAGGGCGCGGCCGGCTTGTCCGGGTGGGCCTGGTTGTACGCGGCCAGGGTTTCGGTGATTTCGGCGAGCCAGTCGTCGAGCTGCTCCGCGGGCCGGGCGTTGAGCGCCGGCATCGAGCCGACGACGCCCGCCTTGCACTGCTCGATCACGAGTTTCGGGTTGCTGATGATGAACAGCGGCGCGCCGATGATCGGCAGCGGCAAGGTGGCAAGAACTCCGGGCAGGGGCATGTTGTCGTCTCGTTGCGGTTGTTGTGCTTGTTTTGGTCGTCTTGGGGGGTCAGAACGATTCGAGCGCGAGCGCGGTGACGCTGTCGCCGCCTTCGACGATGGAATCGCGCACGCCCGGCGCCTTGTTCAGCAGGTGCTCGGCGTAGAAATGCGCGGTCGCGACCTTGGCCTTCAGGAACGCTGCGTCGCCCTCGCCCTTCGCCAGCTGGCTCTCGGCCACGATCAGCGCGCGCGCCATCTGCCAGCCTGCAACCACATTGCCGGCCAGCATGAGGTAAGGCACCGAACCCGCGAAGACCGCGTTCGGGCTCGCCTTGGTGTTGCCGGCAACGAAGTCCACGACCTGCTCGAAGGCGATGCGCGCGGCGGTCAGGCGTTTGAGCATCGACTTCGCCGCAGCGCTGGTGTGCTTCGCCAGCTCGGCTTCGGTCGCGGCGATCTGCGCTGCGATCGCCTTCGGCGTGCGGCCACCGTCGCGCGCCGTCTTGCGCCCGACCAGGTCGTTGGCCTGGATGGCGGTCGTGCCTTCGTAGATCGGCAGGATGCGCGCGTCGCGCAGGTACTGCGCCGCACCCGTCTCCTCGATGAAGCCCATGCCGCCGTGCACCTGCACGCCCAGGCTCGCGACCTCGACGCTCATCTCGGTGCTGTAGCCCTTGACCAGCGGCACCATGAACTCGTAGAACGCCTGGTTCTGCTTGCGCACCTCGGCGTCGGGGTGGTGGTGCGAGGCATCGAACGCCGCAGCCGCGGTGATCGCCATCGCGCGGCAGCCTTCGGTGTAGGCGCGCATCGTCATCAGCATGCGCTTCACGTCGGGGTGGTGGATGATCGGGCCGCTGCCCGGCAGCGAGCCGTCGACCGGGCGCGACTGGATGCGCTCCTTCGCGAAGGTCGCGGCCTTCTGATAGGCGCGCTCGGCGACCGCGATGCCCTGCATGCCGACGGCGTAGCGCGCCGCGTTCATCATGATGAACATGTACTCGAGGCCGCGGTTCTCCTCGCCGATCAACTGGCCCACCGCGCCGCCGTGGTCACCGAACTGCAGCACCGCCGTCGGGCTGGCCTTGATGCCGAGCTTGTGCTCGATGCTGACACAGTGCGCGTCGTTGCGCGCGCCGAGCGAGCCATCGGCGTTGACCATGAACTTCGGCACGATGAACAGGCTGATGCCCTTCACGCCCTCCGGCGCGCCACTGACGCGCGCGAGCACGAGGTGCACGATGTTCGACGCCATGTCGTGCTCGCCGAAGGTGATGAAGATCTTCGTGCCGAAGATCTTGAACGTGCCGTCGGGCTGCGGCTCGGCGCGGGTGCGCACCAGCGCGAGGTCGGAGCCGGCCTGCGGCTCGGTCAGGTTCATCGTGCCGGTCCACTCGCCGGAGATCATCTTCGGCAGGTAGAGCGCCTGTTGCTCGGGCGAGCCGGCGGTGAGCAGCGCCTCGATCGCGCCGTCGGTCAGCAGCGGGCACAGCGCGAAGCTGAGGTTGGCGCTGTTGAGCATCTCGATGCAGGCCGCGCCGATGGTCTTCGGCAGGTTCTGGCCGCCGAAATCGCTCGGGTGCTGCAGCCCTTGCCAGCCGCCCTCGCCGAACTGGCGGAAGGCCTGCTTGAAACCGGGCGTCGTCGTGACCACGCCGTCCTTCCACGACGACGGGTTCTTGTCGCCTTCCCAGTTCAGCGGCGCGACCACGCCTTCATTGAACTTCGCGCATTCCTCGAGCACGGCCTGCGCGGTCTCGAGGCCGGCTTCCTCGAAGCCCGGCAACTGGGCCACTTCTTCCAGGTTGGCCAGCTCCTTCATGCAGAACAGCATGTCGTTGACGGGGGCGCGATAGCTCATGGTCTTGTCTCCAGGAAAAGAAAAGGCGCGTCAACTTGCGTTGCGCGCCTTGGGTCTGCGTTGCCGGCTCGACGCCGATCAGCCGAGGGCCTTCACGAGCTCGGGAACGGCCGTGAACAGATCGGCCTCCAGCCCGTAATCGGCGACCGAGAAGATCGGTGCCTCGGGATCCTTGTTGATCGCCACGATCACCTTGCTGTCCTTCATGCCGGCCAGGTGCTGGATCGCGCCGCTGATGCCGGCAGCGATGTACAGCTGCGGCGCGACGATCTTGCCCGTCTGCCCGACCTGCCAGTCGTTCGGCGCGTAGCCGGCGTCCACGGCAGCGCGGCTGGCGCCGAGCGCGGCACCGAGCTTGTCCGCCAGCGGCGTCAGCACCTCGTTGAACTTGTCGCTGCTGCCCATCGCGCGGCCACCGGAGACGATGATCTTCGCGGCCGTCAGTTCGGGCCGGTCGTTCTTCGCGATCTCGCTGCCGACGAAGCTCGACTTGCCGGCGTCGGCCGTCGCGGTAATCGTCTCGACCGTGGCACTGCCGCCGCTCGCCGCCGCCGGGTCGAAGCCGGTCGTGCGCACGGTGATGACCTTGATGGCGTCCAGGCTCTGCACCGTGGCGATCGCGTTGCCGGCGTAGATCGGGCGCTCGAAGGTGTCAGGCGCGTCGACCTTGGTGATGTCGGAGATCTGCCCCACGTCGAGCTTGGCCGCCACGCGCGGCGCGACGTTCTTGCCCGCCGCGGTCGCCGGGAACAGGATGTGGGTGTAGTCCTTGGCGAGCGCCAACACCTGGGCGGCGATGTTCTCGGCCAGGCCGTGCTCGAAGTACGCGGCGTCGGCGTGCAGCACCTTGGCCACGCCGGCGATCTGCGCAGCGGCTGCGGCGGCGCCACCGGCGTTCGCGCCGGCGATCAGCACGTGGACGTCACCGCCGCATTGGGCTGCGGCGGTCACGGTGTTCAGGGTCGCGCCCTTGACGGTCGCGTTGTCGTGTTCAGCAATCACCAGCGTCGTCATCTCAGATCACCTTCGCGTCGTTCTTGAGTTTGGCCACCAGGGTCGCGACATCGGGCACCTTGATGCCGGCGCTGCGCTTGGGCGGCTCGCTGACCTTGAGGGTCTTGAGGTGCGCCTTCATCTCGACGCCCAGGTCGGCGGGCTTGAGCACCTCGAGCGTCTTCTTCTTGGCCTTCATGATGTTGGGCAGCGTGACATAGCGCGGCTCGTTCAGGCGCAGGTCGGTCGTGACGATGGCCGGCAGGCTCAGCTTGAGCGTCTCGGCGCCGCCGTCGACCTCGCGCGTGACGCTGACCGAATCGGCCGTCAGTTCGACCTTCGACGCAAAGGTGGCCTGCGGCAGATCGGCGAGGGCCGCGAGCATCTGGCCGGTCTGGTTGCAGTCGTCGTCGATGGCCTGCTTGCCCAGGATCACCAGGCCGGGTCGCTCCTTGTCGACCAGCGCCTTGAGCAGCTTGGCGACGGTCAGCGGCTGCAGCTCGTCGGCCGTCTCGACCAGGATGGCGCGGTCGGCGCCGATGGCCATCGCAGTGCGCAAGGTCTCCTGGCACTGGGTGACGCCGCAGGACACGGCGATCACCTCGGTGACGATGCCCTTCTCCTTCAGCCGAACCGCTTCTTCGACGGCGATCTCGTCGAACGGGTTCATGCTCATCTTGACGTTGGCGATGTCCACGCCGGTGCCGTCGCTCTTGACGCGCACCTTGACGTTGTAGTCGACCACGCGTTTGACCGGGACGAGGATCTTCATTGCAGCTGTCTCCTGAAAGCGGGATTCCGGGTTGGGCGAATTCTAGTTGGCGAGGGTCCGGCTCCCTGCCACCAAGGTGACGCCGCCCGACAAAAACGAACGATCGTGCTATTTTAGACCCAAGTCCCGCCTAGACTGCCCGCAGCCATGATCGACACTCAGGAATTGCGCGTTCACGCCCGCGCCGCACGAGCGCCCTGCATCGGCATTTTCGATTCCGGTGTCGGCGGCCTCTCCATCCTGCGCGCCTTGCGCGCGCGGGTGGGCGATGCATCGATGATCTATGTCGGCGACGTCGCCAACGCGCCGTACGGCGACCGGCCCGCGGAGCACGTGGTCGAGCGGAGCCGGGACGTGGCCGCCTGGCTGATCGAACAGGGCGCGGCGATGATCGTCGTGGCGTGCAACACCGCGACGGTCCTGGCGATCGAGTCGCTTCGTGCGCGCTGGCCGTCGATCGTCTTCGTCGGGGTCGAGCCGGGCGTGAAGCCGGCGGCGGCCCGCTCGCGCACGCAACGGATCGGCGTGATGGCCACGGCAGCCACCGCCGGCAGCGCGCGCCTTCGGCACCTGATCGAACGCTACGCCAGCGACGCGCATGTCCACGTTCAGCCCTGCCCCGGCCTGGCCGATGCGATCGAGCGTGGCGTGGTGGAAGGTGCGGAGCTGCGCGCGCTGTTGACGCCGCACTGTGAGGCCCTGCGGGCTGCAGCCGTCGACACGGTCGTGCTCGGCTGCACGCACTACCCCATCGTCGAGACGACGATCCGCGAGTTGCTCGGCCCGGACATCACGCTGATCGACACCGCCACCGCCGTCGCCGAACGGAGCGCGTCGCTGTGGGAGCAGCTCGCGCCGGTTTTCGACGCGGCAGCGAGCGCGCGCGTCATCAGCACCGGCGGGAGCGCGACGATGGCGCAACTGCTGCGGGCATGTCCCGGGCTCGGCGCAACAGACGTTGAAGTTCTGACTATCATCCCGTGCGCCTCGCCCGGGTGACGAAATTGGTAGACGTAGCGGACTTAAAATTCGCGACCGAAAGGTGTGCGGGTTCGATTCCCGCCCCGGGCACCATCGAGCAACTCGAAGATGCCCGTGCCCGACAGCTGTTCGGCGACCACGAAAAGACCTCTTGAGCACTGCCTTCCAGTTGGGCCCGTTGCTGCTGCCGTTCACGCTGTTGCTCGTGTTCGCGTCGGCGGGCGCGACGCTCGCGCTCGGCAAGTGGCTGTCGACTTCATCGGCGGAAGTGGACAGTGCCTTGTGGCTCGCGTTGCTGGCTGGCGTCGTGCTCGCCCGCCTGGCGTTCGTGCTCGAGTACTGGAGCTTGTACCTGGCCTCGCCTTTGACGATCCTCGATATTCGGGACGGAGGATGGAGCGCTCCGTTCGGGCTGTTGGGCGCATGGATGTACGCCCTGTACCGGGAGCGCAAGGCACCGGCCATCAAAACCCCGATGCGTTGGGCGCTCGCCCTCGGCAGCGCCGTCTTCGCCATCGGCATCGTGGCTCTGTCGTTTCAGGGGATCCGCGGACAGAAGCTTCCCGAGCTCGCCCTCACGTCACTCGACGGCCAGACGGTCCAGCTGAAAGCGTTCGAGGGCAAGCCCACGGTCGTCAACCTGTGGGCCACCTGGTGTCCACCCTGTGTCCGCGAGATGCCGGTTCTCCACGCGGCACAGGACATGCATCAGGACGTCAACTTTGTCTTCCTGAACCAGGGCGAGGAGGCAGGACATGTTTCGCGCTGGCTCGGCGGCCGGCAGCTGTCGCTTCGCAACGTGCTCCTGGACCCGAAACGTCAGGCCAGTGCGGCGTTCCGACAGCAAGGTTATCCGACGACGCTCTTCTTCGACGCGAAGGGCGAGCTCGTCTCCGTGCGCATAGGAGAACTGTCCACCGCGACGCTCAACGCGAGACTGGAAACCGTGACCCGATGAACGGATGGCCACAACGACAAAGGCCTCGCATCGCTGCGAGGCCTTGTCGTCTGGAGGCGCGATCCGGAGTCGAACCGGACTGACCGGATTTGCAATCCGGGGCATAACCGCTTTGCTATCGCGCCGTGAAAGGAGAATTCTAGACAAGAAAAAGGGAAGCACTCGGCTTCCCTTTGACCTTCGAGTTTGGAGCGGGAGAAGAGTCTCGAACTCTCGACCTCAACCTTGGCAAGGTTGCGCTCTACCAACTGAGCTACTCCCGCATTTTCTGCCAACTTCAATGTCACCATCGAATATCTGCAGAGCCCGCATTATAGGCTGAGAAATGCCGGCTCTGCAAGCCGGCTTTCATAAACTTCAATGCGTGAGCAATTCCGAGCCCGCCGGGGGAACCGCGGGCTTGGCCGCCTCTTCGGTCGGCTTGGCCGCCTCCTCTTCAGGCAGCGCCTCGGGCACACGCTCCAGCGCGACCTCGAGCACGCGATCGATCCACTTGACCGGCACGATCTCGAGCTTGTTCTTCACGTTCTCCGGAATGTCCTGCAGGTCCTTGACGTTCTCCTCCGGGATGATCACGGTGGTGATGCCGCCGCGGTGCGCGGCCAGCAGCTTCTCCTTCAGGCCGCCGATCGCAGTCACTTCACCGCGCAGCGTGATCTCGCCGGTCATCGCGACGTTCGCCTTCACCGGGATGCCGGTCAACGCCGACACGAAGGCCGTCGTCATCGCGGCACCGGCGCTCGGGCCGTCCTTCGGCGTCGCGCCGTCGGGCACGTGGATGTGCACGTCACGCTTCTCAAACATCTCGTCCTTGATACCCAGACGGCGAGCGCGGCTGCGCACCACGGAGCGCGCGGCCTCGACCGATTCTTTCATCACGTCGCCGAGCTGCCCGGTGCGGATGATGTTGCCCTTGCCGGGCATCACCGCGGCCTCGATCGTCAGCAGATCGCCGCCGACCTCGGTCCACGCGAGACCCACGACCTGCCCGACCTGGTTCTTCTTCTCGGCCTGGCCGTAGTCGTACTTGCGCACGCCAAGGTAGTCGTTGAGGTTGTCCTCGGTCACGACGATCTTGTCGGTCACCTGCTTGAGCTGGATCGCCTTCACCACCTTGCGGCAGATCTTGCTGATCTCACGCTCGAGCGAGCGCACGCCGGCTTCGCGGGTGTAGTAGCGGATGATGCCGCGCACCGCCGATTCGGTGAGCTCCATCTCCTCGTCCTTCACGCCGTTGTTCTTGGCCTGCTTGGGTGCCAGGTACTTCAGCGCGATGTTCAGCTTCTCGTCCTCGGTGTAACCCGAGAGGCGGATCACTTCCATCCGGTCGAGCAGCGCCGGCGGGATGTTCATCGAGTTCGAGGTGGCGATGAACATCGTGTCGCTCAGGTCGAAATCGACCTCGACGTAGTGATCGCTGAAGGTGTGGTTCTGCTCCGGATCGAGCACCTCGAGCAGCGCGCTCGACGGATCGCCGCGGAAGTCCATGCCCAGCTTATCGATCTCGTCGAGCAGAAACAGCGGGTTCTTGGTGCCGACCTTGGTCAGGCTCTGCAGCACCTTGCCCGGCATCGAGCCGATGTAGGTGCGGCGGTGACCGCGGATCTCGGCTTCATCCCGCACGCCGCCCAGCGCCATGCGGACGAACTTGCGGCCCGTGGCACGCGCCACGCTCTGGCCGAGCGAGGTCTTGCCGACGCCCGGAGGCCCGACCAGGCACAGGATCGGCGACTTGACCTTGTCGACGCGCTGCTGCACCGCGAGGTACTCGAGGATGCGGTCCTTGACCTTGTCGAGGCCGTAGTGGTCCTCGTTCAGCACCGCCTCGGCGAACGCCAGGTCGTGCTTGATCTTGGTCTTCTTGGCCCACGGCAGGTTGACCAGCGTGTCGATGTAGTTGCGCACGACCGTCGCTTCGGCGGACATCGGCGACATCAGCTTGAGCTTCTTGAACTCGGCGTCGACCTTCTTGCGCGCGTCCTTGGGCATCTTCGCGGCGATGATCTTCTTCTCGAGCTCTTCCATGTCGGCGCCGTCTTCACCGTCGCCGAGCTCCTTCTGGATCGCCTTGACCTGCTCGTTCAGGTAGTACTCGCGCTGGCTCTTTTCCATCTGGCGCTTGACGCGGCCACGGATGCGCTTCTCGACCTGCAGGATGTCGACCTCGTGCTCGAGCTGCTCGAGCAGCTTTTCGAGCCGCTTGTCGACCGCGTACAGATCGAGCACCGACTGCTTGTTCTCGAGCTTGAGCGGCAGGTGCGCGGCGATGGTGTCGGCCAAGCGCCCCGCGTCGTCGATGCCGGCGATCGAGGTCAGGATCTCAGGCGGGATCTTCTTGTTCAGCTTGACGTACTGGTCGAACTGCTGGGTGACCGCGCGGCGCAGCGCCTCGATCTCGGGCTTGGTGTCGGCCTCGGGCGGCACCGGCGTCACGTCGGCGACGAAGTACTCGCCGTTGTCGCTGATGCGGTGCGTGTTCGCGCGCTGGATGCCTTCGACCAGCACCTTCACGGTGCCGTCGGGCAGCTTCAGCATCTGCAGGATCGACGAGACGCAGCCGACGTCGAACATGTCGTCGGGCTTGGGCTCGTCCTTGCCGGCGGCCTTCTGCGCGACCAGCATGATCTGCCGGCCGGCTTCCATCGCGACTTCGAGCGCCTTGATCGACTTGGGGCGTCCCACGAACAGCGGGATCACCATGTGGGGGAAGACGACCACGTCGCGCAGCGGCAGCAGCGGCAGGGTGATCTCTTCGGCAGGCAAAACGGGGTGTCCGGACATGGAGGAATCCTCTCTTTCTCAAGCCGATCTGAGGGCTCGAGCATTCATTGCAAGGCGGCGCGGCACGATCTGCCTGACGGCGAACCCGGACTGATGGATGCGGCGCCGGTCGTCAGGCGCTGGCTTTCTGCTCGCGGTAGACGAGCAAAGGTTTGGCGTCGTCCTCGATCGTGTGCTCGTCGAGCACCACCTTGGCCACGCCGTCGAGCGTGGGCAGGTCGAACATCGTGTCGATCAGCGACTGCTCCATGATCGAGCGCAGGCCGCGCGCGCCGATCTTGCGCGCCAGCGCCTTGCGGGCGATGGCCTGCAGCGCGGACGGGCGGATCTCGAGCTCGACGCCGTCCATCGCGAACAGCTTCTGGTACTGCTTGACGAGCGCGTTCTTCGGCTCGGTCAGGATGCGCACCAGCGCGTCGTCGGTCAGCTCGCCCAGGGTCGCGACGACCGGCAGGCGGCCGACCAGTTCCGGGATCAGGCCGAACTTGATCAGGTCCTCGGGCTCCACATCGCGGAACACCTCGGAGACGCGCTTCTCGCTCTTGCCGTGCACGGTGGCACCGAAGCCGATGCCCGACTTCTCGGAGCGGTTCTGGATCACCTTCTCGAGCCCGTCGAACGCGCCACCGCAGATGAACAGGATGTTGGTCGTGTCGATCTGCAGGAAATCCTGGTTCGGGTGCTTGCGGCCGCCCTGCGGCGGCACGCTGGCCATCGTGCCTTCGACGAGCTTGAGCAGCGCCTGCTGCACGCCCTCGCCCGATACGTCGCGCGTGATGCTCGGGTTGTCGGCCTTGCGGCTGATCTTGTCGATCTCGTCGATGTAGACGATGCCGCGCTGCGCCTTGTCGACGTCGTAGCCGCAGTTCTGCAGCAGCTTCTGGATGATGTTCTCGACGTCCTCGCCCACGTAGCCGGCTTCGGTCAGCGTGGTGGCGTCGGCGATCACGAACGGCACGTTGAGCAGGCGCGCGAGCGTCTGCGCCAGCAGCGTCTTGCCCGAGCCGGTGGGCCCGATCAGCAGGATGTTGCTCTTGGCGAGCTCGATCTCGTCTTTCGTGCGGCTCATGTGCTTGAGCCGCTTGTAGTGGTTGTAGACCGCCACCGACAAGGTGCGCTTGGCCACGTCCTGCCCGATCACGTATTGATCGAGGCTCGCCTTGATCTCGCTCGGGACCGGCAGGTCGGACTTGGCGGCCTTCGGATCGGCGCCCTCGGCGGGCACTTCATCGCGGATGATGTCGTTGCACAGCTCGATGCATTCATCGCAGATGAACACGCTCGGGCCGGCGATGAGTTTCTTCACCTCGTGCTGGCTCTTGCCGCAGAACGAGCAGTACAGGACCTTCTCGCTGGAGGCGCCTTTTTTGTCAGCCATAGAGTGGGTATGTCGAGGCGTAGGGGAAGGGACTGGCCAATGATAGTTCAAAAGAAATCGGGGCCTTCACAGCGAGAAAGGCCCCGTTTTCCGTGTTGTTGCTGGCACCGCGCCGGCCTGGCGCAGCGCCGCGATCGTCAGCCCGCGTTGGGCGGCGTCGCCCGGTGCTCGAGCACCTGGTCGATCAGGCCGTAGGCCTTGGCCTCGGTCGGGTCCATGAACATGTCGCGCTCCATGTCCGAGCGGATCTTCTCGATCGTCTGGCCAGTACGCTCGGCGTAGATCTTGTTCAGCTGCTCGCGGGTCTTGAGGATCTCGCGGGCGTGGATCTCGATGTCGGTCGCCTGGCCCTGCGCGCCACCCGAGGGCTGGTGGATCATCACGCGCGAGTTGGGCAGCGCCATGCGCTTGCCCTTGGCCCCGGCCATCAGCAGGAACGAGCCCATGCTGGCGGCGATGCCCATGCACAGCGTCGACACGTCCGGCTTGATGAACTGCATCGTGTCGAAGATCGACAGGCCGGCGCTGACCGAGCCGCCCGGGCTGTTGATGTACAGCGAGATGTCCTTGTCCGGGTTCTCCGATTCCAGGAACAGGAGCTGCGCCACGACCAGGTTGGCGGTCTGGTCGTTGACCGGCCCGACCAGGAAGATCACCCGCTCGCGCAGCATGCGGCTGTAGATGTCGTAGGCCCGCTCGCCGCGGCCGGAGGTTTCGATGACCATGGGGACCATGCCCAGGCCGGTGGTTTCAAGCGCGCTCATGGCACTCCTTAAAGGGATTCCGCAGATGTTGGGGCCGATTATGTCGCCACAAGGAGGCGGCGTGAGATTCGGATCAGGCACGAAAAAGGGCGCCAGCCTTGCGGCCGCGCCCTCGGTCGAAATCGGTGCGGATCAGCCGGTCATCAGTTCGTCGAACGGCAGCACCTTGTCGGTGACCTTCGCCTGGCCGAGCACGAACTCGGCGACGTTGTTCTCGACCACCACGGCTTCCACTTCGGCCAGGCGCTGGCGGTCGCCCAGGTACCAGCGCACGACTTCCGACGGCTTCTCGTAGCTCTGCGCCATCTCCTCGATGTGCTTTTGCAGCTGGTCGGGCTTGGCCTGCAGGTTGTTCGCGCGAACCAGTTCGCCGACCACCAGACCGAGGCGCACGCGCTTCTCGGCTTGCGGCTGGAAGATCTCGGCCGGGATCGGCGCGGTGTCGGCGTCCTTGACGCCGCGCTTCTTCAGGTCGGCTCGGGCAGCTTCGACCATCCGCTCCGTCTCGCCGGCGACAAGCGCCTTCGGCACGTCGAGTTCCGAGGCGGTGACCAGCGCGTCCATCACGCTGGCCTTGTTGCGGGCCAGCACGCGAAACTTGACCTCGCGCTCCAGGTTCTTCTTGACGTCGGCGCGCAGGCCCTCGACCGTCGGTTCGCTGATGCCCAGCGACTTGGCGAACGCCTCGTTCACTTCCGGCAGGTGCTGCGCTTCGATCTTCTTGAGCGTGACCATGAAGTCGGCTTCCTTGCCGGCCACGTCCTTGCCCTGGTAGTCCTCGGGGAACTGGAGCGGGAAGGTCTTCGACTCGCCCGACTTCATGCCGCGCACGGCCTGGTCGAACTGCTCGAGCATCTGGCCTTCGCCGATCAGGAACTGGAAGCCCTCGGCCTTGCCGCCGTCGAAGGGCACGCCGTCGATCTTGCCTTCGAAGTCGATCGTCACGCGGTCGCCTTCGACGGCGCCCTCGGCCGCCGGGCGCTGCGCGAACGTACGGCGCTGCTTGCGCAGGATGTCGATGGTCTTGTCGATCGCCTCGTCGGTCACTTCGGTCGAGACGCGCTCGACTTCGGCGGTGCTCAGGTCGCCGAGTTTCACTTCCGGGTAGACCTCGAAGGTCGCGTCGAAGGCAACCTGGCCTTCCGGCGCGCCTTCCTTCTCGGCGATCTTGGGGGCGCCGGCGACGCGCAGCTTGGCCTCGTTGACGGCCTCGCTGAACACCTGGCCGACCTTGTCGTTCATGACCTCGTAGTGCACCGAGTAGCCGTAGCGCTGCGCGACCACGCTCATCGGCACCTTGCCCGGGCGGAAGCCGTCGGCCTTGACGGTGCGCGAGAGCTTCTTCAGGCGCGACTCGACTTCGGTGCTGATCGCGGAGGTGGGCAGCGTGAGCGTGATGCGACGCTCGAGCTTGTCGAGGGTTTCAACTTGGACGGTCATGGTGTGTGAACTCTGTGTGTATGAATAGCTGGTGCGCGGGGCGGGACTCGAACCCGCACACCATCGCTGGCGTCAGGACCTAAACCTGGTGCGTCTACCAATTTCGCCACCCGCGCGAGGGGCATCCCTCGGCGAAAGGCGGATTTTAGCCGTTCTCGGCGGACGTTCCGGCCGGCTCGTCGCGCCGGACGCGGAACCAGGCCGCATACATGGCCGGCAGCGACAGCAGCGTGAGCACCGTCGCGACGATCAGCCCGCCCATGATCGCGACCGCCATCGGGCCCCAGAACACGCTGCGCGACAGCGGGATCATGGCCAGCACCGCCGCCGCGGCGGTCAGGATGATCGGGCGGAAGCGGCGCACGGCCGCCTCGACGATCGCGTCCCAGGTCGGCACGCCACGCGCCCTGTCCTGCTCGATCTGGTCGATCAGGATCACCGAGTTGCGCATGATCATCCCCATCAGCGCGATCACGCCGAGCAGCGCGACGAAGCCGAACGGCCGGTTCAGCAGCAGCAGCGCCGCGGCAATGCCGGCAATGCCGAGCGGCGCGGTCAGGAACACCAGCGCCGAGCGGCTAAAGCTGTGCAGCTGCAGCATCAGCAGCGTGAACATGATGAACAGCATCAGCGGCGCGCCGGCCGCGATCGAGCCCTGGCCCTTGCTGCTTTCCTCCACCGCGCCGGCGACCTCGATGCGGTAGCCCGGCAGCATCTTGTCGCGCACCGGCTTGAACAGTGGGTCGAGCTGCGCCGTCACGGTGGCGCCCTGCAGGCCTTCGATGATGTCGCCCTGCACGGTCGCGGCGTAGTCGCGGCCCTCGCGCCACAGGACGCCCGGCTCCCACACGAAGCTGGCGCGCGCGATCTGGCCGAGCGGGATGCTGCGGCCGCTGGCGGTCGGCACGTAGCCGCTGGCCAGGTCCGTGATCGCGTCGCGCTCGTCCAGCGGCTGGCGCAGAACGATGTCGACGAGCTTGTCCTCCTCGCGGTACTGGCCGATGGTGGTGCCGGTGTTGATCGTGCGCGCCGCCTGCGCGATCGACTGGCTGGTCACGCCGAGAGCACGCGCCTTGTCCTGGTCGATGTCCAGACGCAGCACCTTGACCGACTCGTTCCAGTTGTCGTTGATGCCGCGCAGGTTCGGGTTCTGCCGCATGATGGCCTTCACCTCGTCGGCATACAGGCGGACCTTCGCCGCATCGGGCCCGACGACGCGGAACTGCACCGGGTACGCCACCGGCGGGCCGTTCGGCAGCAGCTTGGCGCGGCCCCGGATCTCCGGGAACTCGGTCGCCAGCAGCTCGGGCAGCTGCGCACGCAGCTTCTCGCGTGCCTTCAGGTCCTTGGGCAGAACGACCATCTGGCTGACGTTGCTCTGCGGGAAGATCTGGTCGAGCACCAGCACGAAGCGCTCGACGCCGCTGCCGACCCAGGTCGTCACGTGGTCGACGCCGTCGAGCTTCATCACCCGCGCCTCGACGCGCTTGGTGACTGCCTCGTTGGCGGCGTAAGACGTGCCCTCCGGGAACCACAGGTCGACGACGATCTCGGGCCGGCTCGAGTCCGGGAAGAACTGGTTCTGCACCTTGCCCATGCCGACGATGCCGAGCACCAGCGTGCCGATCGTCAGGCCGATCGTGATCCAGCGGTGCTCGACGCACCACCCGACCGTGCGCCGGAAGCGCGAGTAGAACGGCGTGTCGAACAGCTCGTGCGGCTGTTCTGCACCGTGCGGCCGGGTCTTCAGCAGCCACACACCGAGGTACGGCACGAAGTAGACGGAAACGAGCCACGAGATCAGCAGCGCCGCCGCGGTGACCGCGAAGATCGCGAAGGTGTATTCGCCGACGGTCGACTGCGCCAGGCCGATCGGCAGGAAACCGACGGCCGTGATGAGCGTGCCGGTCAGCATCGGCATCGCGGTGGCGTCGTAGGCGAAGGTGGCGGCGCGCACCTTGTCGTAGCCCTCCTCCAGCTTGCGCACCATCATCTCGACCGAGATGATCGCGTCGTCGACCAGCAGCCCGAGCGCGATGATCAGCGAGCCGAGCGAGATCTTGTGCAGCCCGACGCCCCAGTAGTACATCGTGACGAAGGTGATCGCCAGCACCAGCGGGATCGTGATGCCCACCACCAGGCCCGGCCGCCAGTCGAGCCGGAACGGCTTGAAGTGCAGGCCCAGGCTGATGAAGCTCACGGCCAGCACGATCACGACCGCCTCGATCAGCACGCCGACGAATTCGTTCACCGAGCCGGAGACCACCTTGGACTGGTTCTGGAACTGATGCAGCTCGATGCCCGCCGGCAACTCGGCGCGGATCTGCGCGATCGTGCCGTCCAGCTCCTTGCCCATGCGGATGATGTCGCCGCCCTTGGCCATCGAGATGCCCAGCGCGATGACCTCGTGCCCCTGGTGGCGCACCTTGACCTGCGGCGGGTCCACGTAGGCCCGCTTGATCTCCGCGATGTCGCCGAGCTTGAAGCTGGCGCCGTTGGCACGGATCGGGAACTGCCGGAGCTGCTCGACGGTGTTGAACTGCCCGCCGACCCGCACCTGCAGGTAGTCGGTCGGCGCGTTGACGGTGCCGGCCGATTCGACCGCGTTCTGCTGGCCGAGCTGGGCGAGCACCTGGTTGAAATCGAGGCCGAGCTGGGCGAGCCGCTTCTGCGGGATCTCGACGAACAGCTTCTCGTCCTGCGCGCCGAAGATGCCGACCTTGTTGACGTCCTGCACCTTGAGCAGGCGCTGGCGCACGCGGTCGGCGTGGTCCTTCAGCTCCTGGTAGCTGAACCCGTCGGCCGAGAGCGCGTAGATGGAACCGTAGACGTCGCCGAACTCGTCGTTGAAGAACGGCCCGACGACGCCGCCCGGCAGCGTCGCGCGCATGTCGCCGATCTTCTTGCGCACCGTGTACCAGATCTGCGGCATCTCCTTGGGCGGCGACGAGTCGCGCACCTGGAAGATGATCAGCGCCTCGCCGGGCTTGGAGTAGCTGCGGATCTTGTCGGCGTAAGGCACCTCCTGCAGCGTCTTCTCGATCTTGTCGGTGACCTGCTCGGCGACCTGCTGCGCCGTGGCGCCCGGCCAGAACACGCGCAACGCCATCGCGCGGAAGGTGAACGGCGGGTCTTCGTCCTGCCCCAGCTGGAAGTAAGCCGCCGCGCCCAGCACCAGCAGCACGATCAGCAGGTAGCGCGTCAGGGCCGAGTGGTCCAGCGCCCACTTCGAGATGTTGAAGCGCGACGGCGCGTCGCGATCGCCCACCACCGGCTCGCTCACTTGACGACGACCGGTGTGCCCGGGGCCACCGGCGCGGACGCCGCGCCGGGATCGATGTAGAACTTGACCTTCTGGCCCGGGCTCAGCACGTGCACCCCGGCGGTCACGACGACCTGCCCCGGCGCGAGGCCGCTGGTGATCACCGCCTCGTTGCCCTCGGCGCCTGCCAGCTTCACCTCCTGCGACTTGACGGTCATGCTGGCGCGGTCGACGACCCAGACCGCGCTGCGGCCCTGCTCCTCGCGCAGCGCCGACAGCGGCAGCTTGTTGACGCCCGCGACCTGCGGCAGCGCCATGGTGACAGTGGCCGTCTGGCCGAGGCCGACGCCCGCAGCCGCGGCGGTTCCGATGTCGGCCTTGACCAGGAACGTGCGGGTCGCCGGATCGGCGGCCGCGGAGACCTCGCGGATCGTCGCGGGGATCGGCTTGTCGCTCCCGCCCCAGAGCGTGACCGTGAAGCGGCCCGGCAGCGAAGCCAGCGACTTCACGACCGCGACCTTGTCCTCCGGCACCGCGAACACCACGTCGCGCGGGCCGTCGTGCGCGAGCCGCAGCACCGGCGTGCCGGCCGAGGCGACCATGCCCGGCTCGAGGTCGACGCCGGTGATCACCCCGCTCACGTCCGCCACCAGCGTGGCGTAACCGGCCTGGTTGCCCTGCACGCTCGATTGCGCGCGCGCCTGGTCGAGCTGCGCGCGGGCGGTCTTCATCGCCATGTCGCGGCGATCGAGCTCGGCCGGGCCGATGAAGCCCTTGTCGCTCAGCTCCTTGTAGCGCTTGTAGTCGGCGGCACTCTGCTCGTAGGACGCCTGCGCGGCCGCCATGCTGGCGCGGGCGGCGTCCTGGCCGAGGCGCAGATCGCGCGCGTCGAGCTGGGCCAGCACCTGCCCGGCCTTCACGGTGTCGCCCAGGTCGACCAGCCGCTTGACCATCTTGCCGCCGACCCGGAAGCTCAGGCGCGACTCGGTGCGCGCCTTGACTTCACCGGCGTACTCGAAGGTGCCGCCGGCCGTCTGCGGCGAGACGGTCATCGTGCGCACGGCGCGAACCGGCTCGGGCGCGGTTTCGGTGCGTGAGCAGGCCGCGATCACACCGAATGCCGCGATGGCGGCCAGCTTGACGATCAGCGCAGGGCGCATGGAGTTCCTTGGCGGTAAATAAATGACTGACCGGTCAGTAATGTATTCGGGCACGGTGGCGCGTGTCAAACCAGCGCCGCGCGCCCTGCGCGGCGGGGCATCGCACAACGTGGACAATCGCGCGGTGAGCGTCGAACACTACGAGAACTTTCCTGTCGCATCCATCCTGTGCCCGCCGCGGCTGCGCCCGGCGGTGAGCGCCATCTACCACTTTGCGCGCACCGCGGACGATATCGCCGATGAGGGCGACGCGGTCGCCGAACAGCGCCTGCAGGACCTCAGCAGTTACCGTGCCGACCTGGCCGCGACCTTGCGCGGCGAGGCGCCGTCGCCGCGCTGGCCGCAGGTCTTCGGCCCGCTGCGCGCGACGCTCGTCGCCCATGCGTTGCCGGCCGACCTGCTGACCGACCTGCTCAGCGCGTTCGAGCAGGACGTGGTCAGGACGCGTTACGCCGATCGCGCCGACCTGCTGGACTACTGCCGCCGTTCCGCCAACCCGGTCGGCCGGCTGCTGCTGCATCTGTACGGCGTGCGGGACGCGTCCGCGCTGCGGCAGTCCGACGCGATCTGCACCGCACTGCAACTCGCGAACTTCTGGCAGGACCTGGGCGTGGACACGCAGCGCGGCCGCATCTACCCGCCGGCGACGGACTGCGCGCGACACGGCGTCACGCCGGCCGCGCTGCTGGCGCAGCAGGACGCCCCGAACGTTCGCGCGCTCGTCGCCGAGTTGGTCGGCTGGGCGCGCGATCTGATGCACAGTGGCGCGCCGCTGGTCCACGCGGTTCCGGGCCGGGCCGGCTGGGAACTGCGGCTCGTCGTGCAGGGCGGCCTGCGCATCCTGGAGAAGATCGAACAGATGAATTTCGCCACCCTGCAGGCCCGGCCCACCATCGGCGCGCTCGACGCGCCGCTGCTCCTGTGGCGCGCGCTGTGGATGCGCGCCCCGCGCATCGCCGTCGCGAGCCGTTCCGCATGACGCCCGAACAGTACGTGCAGGACAAAGCCGCCAAGAGCGGCTCGAGCTTCTACTACGCCTTCCTGTTCCTGCCGCCACCGCGCCGCGCCGCCATCACCGCGTTCTACGCGTTCTGCCGCGAGGTCGACGACGTGGTCGACGAGGTCAGCGACCCGGGCGTCGCGGCGACCAAGCTGGCGTGGTGGCGCAAGGAGGTCGGCGCCGCCTTCACCGGCCAGGCCAGCCACCCGGTCACCAAGGCGTTGATGCCGCACGTGGCCGCCTTCGACATCCGCGCCGAACACTTGCTCGCGGTGATCGAGGGCTGCCAGATGGACCTGGAGCAGTCGCGCTACCTCGACTTCCCCGGCCTGGCGCGCTATTGCCATCTGGTCGCCGGCGTCGTCGGCGAGGTCGCGGCCGGGATCTTCGGCCGCACTGATCCGCGCACCACCGAATACGCGCACCGCCTCGGGCTGGCGATGCAGCTGACCAACATCATCCGCGACGTCGGCGACGACGCGCGCCGGGGCCGCATCTACCTGCCGGTGTCCGAGCTGAAGCAGTTCGATGTGAAGGCGCAGGAGGTCCTGAACCGCGGCTACAGCGACCGCTTCACCGCGCTCATGACGTTCCAGGCCGAGCGCGCGCACCGCCTGTACGACGAAGCGTTCGCGCTGCTGCCCGAGGCCGACCGCGCCGCGCAGAAGCCCGGCGTGATGATGGCCAACATCTACCGCACGCTGCTGCGCGAGATCGAGGCCGGCGGCTTCCAGGTGCTGCACCAGCGCACCTCGCTGACGCCGCTGCGCAAGCTCTGGATCGCGATGCGCACGAACTGGCGCGGCCGGTGATCGAGCCGGGGGCGAGCCGGATCGCCGTCATCGGCGGCGGTTGGGCGGGGCTGGCGGCGGCCGTCGAGGCCACCCGGCGCGGGGACCGGGTCACCGTCTTCGAGATGGCGCCGCAGCTCGGCGGCCGCGCACGGGACTTCGACAGCGACGGACGCTCGCTGGACAACGGACAGCACATCCTGATCGGTGCCTACGTCGAGACGCTGGCCCTGATGCGGACGCTCGGTGTCGATCCGGCCGCGGCGTTCGTGCGCACGCCCTTGCGCGTGACCTACCCCGAGGGCGTCGGCCTGCAGCTCCGCGCGGGCCGACCGATGCAGGCGTTCGGCGCCGCCGTGCTGCGCCACCGCGGCTGGCCGGTGGCGGCGCGGGTGGCGCTGCTGGGCGCCGCCGCGGGCTGGGCCCTGCGCGGCTTTCGCTGCGGCGAGACGCTCACCGTGTCGACGCTGACCCGACGCCTGCCCGCCGTCGTTCGTGACGACCTGATCGACCCGCTGTGCGTCGCCGCGCTGAACACGCCGGCCGAAGAAGCCAGCGCGCGCGTCTTCCTGCGCGTGTTGAAGGACGCCCTCTTCTCCGGCCCCGGTTCCGCCGACCTGCTGCTGCCGAAGGTCGGCCTCGGCGCGCTCGTCCCGGCGCCGGCGCAACGCTGGCTCGAACGCGCCGGCGCCGACCTGCGCCTGACCCGTCGCGTCGAGTCGCTCGCATCGACCGGTGCTGGCTGGTTGGTCGACGGCGAGCCGTTCGACCGCGTCGTGCTCGCGACCACGCCCACCGAAGCCGCGCGGCTGGTGCGCGGGTTCGCGCCCGAATGGGCCGCCGTGGCGGGCGCGTTGCGCTACGAACCCATCGTCACCGTCTACGTGCAGGCCGAAGGCGTGCGCCTGCGCGAACCGATGCTCGCGCTGCGCGCCGTGGGCGATGCACCGGCGCAGTTCGTGTTCGACCGCGGCCAGCTCGGCGGCCCGCCCGGGCTGCTGGCGTTCGTGATCAGCGGGGCCCAGCCCTGGGTCGACCGCGGGATGGCGGCGACGACGCAGGCCACGCTGCAGCAGGCCCGGACCGCCTTGCAGCATCAGCTCGCGGGCGCGACGCTCACGCCGGTCCGCACGCTCACCGAGAAGCGCGCCACCTTCCGCTGCACGCCGGGGCTGAAGCGCCCGGCTGCGCGGATCGCGCCGGGCCTGGTCGCCGCCGGCGACCATGTCGACGGCCCCTACCCGGCCACGCTGGAAGGTGCGGTGCGCAGCGGCATCGCCGCGGCCCGGCAAGCACGCTGATCAGCGCCGCGCGAACGGCGCGGCCAGCGGCTCGCCGATGAACACGCCCTGCTGGGGCCAGGACACGCTCTTCCAGTACGCCTCTATCGCGCTCGCGCCCTGGACGTAGTGCAACAGCAGCACCTGCGGATGCGGGAACTTGGGCGGATGCGCGCACGGCTCCGAGACGGTGCCGTAGCTGGCGGTGGCACCGGAGGCGATCCAGTCGAGGATGGACATCTGCCCGGTCTCGCGCTCGAGTTGCCCGCCGAACGAGGTCAGGTGATCGGCCAGCGCGCCGGGCACCCAGCCGATCGTGTCGAGCTTGGGCACGCTGACGAGGCCGGTCTGGTAGATCAGCACGCGCTGCGCGTTCTCGATTGCCTGGGTCGCCTCGACATGCACGTCGACACCCGGCCGGCGCAGCAAGCCGGCCGGCGGGAACAGCGGCGCGCGCGCGCTGCGGGCGCCGTCGCTGGTCTTCACGAAGTACGCATTGACGGGCGGGCTGCCGCGCAGGCCGAGCGTGCCGTCGGCGGCCACGCCGCGGTCGATCATCGCCTTGGCCATCGCGACGTCACGCGCGGCCAGCAGCATCGACGGGCGCAGCTTCAGGTCCGAGTACGGCCGCGCCGTCGCGCTGTTGAAATACGGCGAGCGTGCCGAGGGCGCGCAGGGCTGGTGGCACAACGCCGCATCGAAGCCGAGCGCGAACGCACCGGTGATCGAGTTGCACGCGACCGCGTACGGCTGCGTCCACGCCAGCGCGAGCGCCTGCACCGGCACGTCGAAGAAGGCATCGACCGCGGCGGCGAAGCTCTTGAACTCCTCGGGCGTCAGCGTACCGCGCACCGGCAGCTGCAGGCGCAGCACCTGGGCGCGGGTCAGGCCGCGGGCCTTGATGTAGAACTCGCCGACCTCGACCGAGTACGGGTCCGCGGTGTTGATGACCAGGCCCAGTTCCCGGCTCGTGATGCGTCCGGCGAGCCGCGGGACCGACGTCCACCGGCTCGCGCTGTCAGCGGGCGCGGCGATCGCCGGCGGCGTGAAGTCGTATCGGCGCTTAAGGTAGTCGCCCTCCGCGGCATGCGCCGACCCGCAGAACGCCGAAGACAGCGCGGCGACGGCGCCGATAAGGACTCTCGGATCGCAGCCAGCGGTTTCGCCATACAAAAATTTGGCGATCTGAGGGAGAATCGAGGCCATGGTCAAAAGTGAAATCAAGTCGCCGACGATACAGGTGCTGGAACGCGCTTTCGGTCTGCTGGACGTGCTGGCGAGCTACCCCGACCCGGTGTCGCTCAAGCAGATCAGCGAGCAGACCGGCCTGCACCCCTCGACCGCACACCGCATCCTGAACGACCTGACGATCGGACGCTATGTCGATCGGCCCGAGGCCGGCAGCTACCGGCTCGGCATGCGCCTGCTGGAGCTCGGCAACCTGGTCAAGGCCCGCCTCGACGTGCGCGACGCCGCGCTCGGCCCGATGCGCGAGCTGCACAAGCTCACGCACCAGCCGGTCAACCTCTCGATGCGCCAGGGCGACGAGATCGTCTACATCGAGCGCACCTACAGCGAGCGTTCGGGCATGCAGGTGGTCCGCGCCATCGGCGGGCGCGCGCCGCTGCACCTCACCTCCGTCGGCAAGCTCTTCCTGGCGCAGGACGACGCGACCCGCGTGCGCGCCTACGCCACGCGCACCGGCCTGGCCGGTCACACCCGCAACAGCATCACCGAGCTCGCCCAACTGGAACGAGAACTGGCGCGAGTCAACCGCATCGGCACCGCGCGCGACGACGAGGAGCTGGAACTGGGCGTGCGCTGCATGGCGGCCAGCATCCTCGACGACCAGGGCAAGCTCGTCGCGGGGTTGTCGATCTCGGCGCCGGCCGATCGCCTGGAGGAAAGCTGGCTCGAGCGGCTGAAGGAAACGGCTGCGCAGATCTCGTCCGCGCTCGGGCACCGCGGCCCCTGACGAGGCCACGCGCCCGATCGGGCGCGGCTCAGGAGATCGGCTTGACGACGGCGGTCGCCTCGACGGCGGCGGCCGGAGCCGCATGCACGGCGTGGGCCGGCAGGTCGGCGATCCAGCGGCGCACGCGTTCGGCATCGCCGATACGCGAGTACTTGCCGGCCGAATCGAGGAACACCATGATCAGCTTGCGGCCGGCCATGCTCGCCTGCATCACCAGGCAGCGGCCCGCCTCGGTGATGTAGCCGGTCTTCTGCAGCGCGATGTCCCACGACGGGCTGCGCACCAGCGCGTTGGTCGTGCGGAATTGCGTCGGCCGGTTGCCGACGTCGACCTCGAACTCCGGCGAGGTCGAGAACTCGCGAATGATGGGGTGGGTCTGCGCGGCGCGCACCAGGGTGGCGAGATCGCGCGCACTCGACTGGTTGCGACTGGACAGGCCCGTCGGCTCCACGTAACGCGTGTCCTTCATGCCGAGGTCCTGCGCCTTGCGGTTCATCGCCGCGACGAAGGCGTCGAGCCCGCCCGGATAGGCGCGGCCCAGGGCGTGCGCGGCGCGGTTCTCCGACGCCATCAGCGCCAGGTGCAGCATCTCCTCGCGGCTCAGGCTGGTGCCCACGCGCAAACGCGAGCGGCTGTTCTTCTCGGTGTCGACGTCCTCGTCGGTGATCGTCAGCATCTCGTTCAACGGCAGCTTGGCCTCGGCCACGACGACGGCGGTCATCAGCTTGGTGAGCGACGCGATCGGCAGCACGGCACCGGGGTTCTTGCTGAACAGGACTTCGTTCGTGTCCGCGTCCATCACGAGCGCCACGCTCGACTTCAGGTCGAGCGAATCGGCCGTGTTGTGCAGCCCGTACATCTGGCCGAAGGAAGGCCGCGCCGGCTCGATCCGCATGACGGCCGCGACGCGCTTCAACGGCGCGGAACGGACGACCACGGCACGGGCGTTCCGGTCCGCGCGGGCCGGTTTCACGGCGGCTTTGGACTTGACGGCGGAGACGGCGTGCGATTTTTTCTTGGCACTGCGCTGCGCAGCATCGGAAGGTGTCGGCATCGCCAGCGAAATCGTGGCGATCAGCGCCCAAACTCCACCCCAAACCAGCTTGTTGATCGATGCCACGGGCGTCCCTTTTTTCTCAGTGCCGCGAGTGTAGGGGAAAGAAAAAAAGCGCGCAAGATCAAAAACTTACGCGCTCTTCCTCAAGTCAGAACTCGCTGCCTGTCAGGAACCCCTGCTTCACCCCTGCGCGGCCACCCGTTCGATCTTGCTGTGGAGCTTGTTGAGCGCGGACAGGTAGGCCTTGGCGGAGGCCACCACGATGTCCGGATCGGCGCCCACGCCGTTGACGACCCGCCCGCCGTGCTGGAGCCGCACCGTCACCTCACCCTGGGACTCGGTGCTGCCGGAGGTGATCGCGTTGACCGAATAGAGCAGCATCTCCGCACCACTCTGGAGCCGGGATTCGATGGCCTTCAGGCTGGCATCGACCGGGCCGTTGCCGTCGCTCTCGGCATGGTGCTCGACATCTCCCGCCGCGAACGCGACGCTCGCGTGCGGCCGCTCGCCCATCTCGGAGCGCTGGGACAGCGCGAGCAGCCGATAGTGCTCCTGCTCGGCGGTCACCGACTCGTCCATCACCAGCGCGATGATGTCCTCGTCGAAGATGTCGCTCTTGCGATCGGCCAGTTCCTTGAAGCGCACGAAGCCGGCGTTGATCTCGGCCTCGCTCTCCATCTCGATGCCGAGTTCCTTGAGGCGCTGCTTGAAGGCGTTGCGCCCGGACAGCTTGCCCAGCACGATCTTGTTCGCGGCCCAGCCCACGTCTTCGGCGCGCATGATCTCGTAGGTGTCGCGGGCCTTGAGCACGCCGTCCTGGTGGATGCCGGACGCATGCGCGAACGCGTTCGCGCCGACCACGGCCTTGTTCGGCTGCACCACGAAACCGGTGGTCTGCGCGACGAGGCGCGAGGCCGGCACGATCTGCGTGGCGTCGATGTTCAGGTCGAGGTTGAAGTAGTCGCGGCGCGTCTTCACCGCCATCACGATCTCCTCGAGCGAGCAGTTGCCCGCGCGTTCGCCGAGGCCGTTGATCGTGCACTCGACCTGCCGGCAACCGCCGATCATCACGCCCGCGAGCGAATTGGCCACCGCCATGCCGAGGTCGTTGTGGCAATGCACCGACCAGACCGCCTTGTCGGAGTTGGGGATGCGGGTGCGCAGGTCGAGCAGGAACTGGCCGTACAGCTCGGGGATCGCGTAGCCGACCGTGTCGGGCACGTTGATCGTCGTCGCACCTTCGGCAATCACAGCCTCGAGCACACGGCAGAGGAAATCCGGGTCGGAGCGGTAGCCGTCTTCCGGCGAGAACTCGACATCGCCGTTCAGGTTGCGCGCGAAGCGCGTCGCGAGCTTGGCCTGCTCGAACACCTGGTCGGGCGTCATGCGCAGCTTCTTCTCCATGTGCAGCGCGCTGGTCGCCAGGAACAGGTGGATTCGGGTCGAGCTGCCGCCGGCGAGCGCCTCGGCGGCGCGGGCGATGTCGCGGTCGTTGGCGCGCGCGAGCGAGCAGACCGTGCTGTCCTTGATCGCATGCGCGATCGCCTTGACGCATTCAAAATCGCCGTTCGACGACGCCGCGAATCCGGCCTCGATCACGTCGACCTTGAGTCGCTCGAGCTGGCGGGCGATGCGCAGCTTCTCGTCCTTGGTCATCGAGGCGCCGGGCGACTGTTCGCCGTCGCGCAAAGTGGTGTCGAAGATGATCAGCTTGTCGGCCATGGTGGTGATGCTCCTGTGTGCTGCGGTGGATGTTAGGCGAGCGCCGGTTGCGCGTTCGAGCCGATGGTGGCGCCGCGCGCCCGCGCGAGGCCCGAGGCGATGGCCTTCAGCGAGGCCGAGACGATGTTGGTGTCGATGCCGACGCCGAACAGCGTCTGCGCGCTGCCCGCCTCGCCGCCGATTCGCAGCTCGAGGTAGGCCACCGCGCGCGCGTCGGCGCCGCTGCCGATCGAGTGCTCGTGGTAGTCGAGCACGCGCAGCGGGGTGCCGGTCTGCTCGGCGAGCCCGGCGACGAAGGCGTCGATCGGCCCGGTGCCTGTGCCCTCGACGCGAAGCCGCCGCTGCGCGATCGTCACGTCAGCCGTCAGGTGCACGGTGCCGTCGTGGCGGTCGACGATGCTCGGGTGCGCCACCTGCGCGCGGCCCGCATCGCCGATCGCGTACTCGCGCTCGAAGATCCGCCAGATGTCCGCGGCCGAGAGCTCCTTGCCCTCGCCGTCCATCACGCCCTGCACCACCTGGCTGAACTCGATCTGCAGGCGGCGCGGCAACTCGAGGCCGTACTCGCTCTCGAGCAGGTAGGTGATGCCGCCCTTGCCCGACTGGCTGTTGACGCGGATCACCGCGTCGTAGCTGCGGCCGAGGTCCTTGGGGTCGATCGGCAGGTAGGGCATGTCCCAGACATCGCCGTCGCGGCGCGCGGCGAACGCCTTCTTGATCGCGTCCTGGTGCGAGCCCGAGAACGAGGTGTAGACCAGGTCACCGACGTACGGATGGCGCGGGTGAACCGGCAACTGGTTGCAATGCTCGACGCAGCGGCGCACGTCGTCGATGTCCGAGAAGTCGAGCCCCGGCGCGACGCCCTGCGTGTAAAGGTTCAGCGCGATGTTGACCAGGTCGACATTGCCGGTGCGCTCGCCGTTGCCGAACAGGCAGCCCTCGATCCGGTCGGCGCCCGCCATCAGCGCCAGCTCGCCGGCTGCCGTGCCGGTGCCGCGGTCGTTGTGCGGGTGCACCGAGAGCACGATGCCGTCGCGCCGCGCGAGGTGGCGGTGCATCCACTCGATCATGTCGGCGAAGACGTTCGGCGTGGAATGCTCGACGGTGGCCGGCAGGTTGACGATGCACTTCCGATCAGGCGTGGCCTGCCAGACTTCGGTCACCGCGTCGACCACGCGCTTACTGAACGCGAGCTCGGTGCCCGAGAACATCTCGGGCGAGTACTCGAAGCGCCAGTCGGTGCCCGGCTGGCGCGCCGCGCAGTCGCGGATCATCCGCGCGTGGCTGGCGGCGAGCTCGACGATGCCGTCCTCGTCCATGCCGAGGACCACCTTGCGCATCACCGGCGCGACCGCGTTGTAGAGATGGACGATCGCGCGCCGGGCGCCGACCAGCGATTCGAACGTGCGCTCGATCAGGTGCGGGCGAGCCTGCGTCAGCACCTGGATCGTCACGTCGTCGGGGATGCGGTTCTCGTCGATCAGCAGGCGCAGGAAATCGAACTCCGCCTGCGACGCCGACGGAAAGCCGACCTCGATCTCCTTGAAGCCGATCTTCACCAGCATCTCGAACATGCGCAGCTTGCGCTGCGGGTCCATCGGCTCGATCAGCGCCTGGTTGCCGTCGCGCAGGTCGGTGCTCAGCCAGATCGGCGCGGTCGTCAGCACGGCATCGGGCCAGGTGCGGTCGGTCAAGGCGATCGGGGTGAAGGCGCGGTACTTCTGCTGCGGTTGCTTCAACATGGTTTGGTTCCGGTGGGTTCAAACCTGCAGCACAGAAATGACGAACGGCCCGCTGCAGGTTGCATACGGGCCGTTGAGATCAGGACGTCTGGACGTGCGTGACTAGCGAACCCGTGATTCCTCTAGGGCTAGCAGCAGCGAAATCGCTTGCAGGGTGGTCGGCACGAAAAACATGGCGCGAATGTAGCACGAGGGATCGCGCCGCGTTCAGCGGTGCAACCCTTGTTCGTCCGGGTCGTCGGTGGAGGTGGCGATGACGCTGGCGCGCTTGCCCTTCATGCGCCGCCACGCGTAGATCGCGTAGCCGGACAGGCCGTACGCACAGAAGATGGCGAACAAGACCTTCGGCGGGTCGAGCGCGACCAGCGCGATGCCGATCGCGATCGCCACGATCACGATGAACGGCACCGTGCGCCGCGAGCCGACGACCTTGAAGCTGTAGAACGGCGCGTTGGTCACCATCGACAGACCGGCGAACAGCGTGACCGCGAACGCGGTGTACGCCAGCGCCGGGATCTGCGACACGCCTTTGAACCCGGCGTCGTCGACTACCCAGACCAGCCCGATCACGATCGCCGCGGCCGCGGGGCTCGGCAGGCCCTGGAAGAAGCGCTTGTCGACCACCCCGATGTTGACGTTGAAGCGCGCTAGCCGCAGTGCGGCCCCTGCGATGTAGACGAAGGCCGGAATCCAGCCCGCCTTGCCCAGGTCCTTCAGGCCCCAGATGTAGACGATCAGCGCCGGCGCGGCGCCGAAGCTGACCATGTCGGACAGGCTGTCCATCTGCTCGCCGAACGCGCTCTGCGAGTTCGTCATGCGGGCGACGCGGCCGTCGAGGCTGTCCAGTACCGCGGCGCAGAACACCGCGATGCAGGACAGCTCGAAGCGGCCGTTGATCGCCATCACGATCGCGTAGAAGCCCGAGAACAGTGCTGCCAGCGTGATCGCGTTCGGCAGCATGTACAGGCCCTTGCGACGCGGCCGGGTGGTCTCGGCCGCGGGCGATGTCTCCTCGTCAGGCAATGGGGATGCGTCGTTCATCCGCGCGAGGATACCCTGCGATCAATTCTTGGACTGATCGACAAGGCGATTCTTCTTGATCCACGGCATCATGGCCCGGAGCTGCTCGCCGACCACCTCGATCGGGTGCTCGGCGGTGATGCGGCGGCGGCTCATCAGCGTGGGCGCGCCGGCGCGGTTCTCGACGATGAAGCTCTTCGCGTACTCGCCGGTCTGGATGTCCTTGAGCACCTGCTTCATGGCCTTCTTGGTCTCGTCGGTGACGATCTTCGGGCCGGTCACGTACTCGCCGTACTCGGCGTTGTTCGAGATCGAGTAGTTCATGTTGGCGATGCCGCCTTCATAGATCAGGTCGACGATCAGCTTGAGCTCGTGCAGGCACTCGAAGTAGGCCATCTCGGGCGCGTAGCCGGCTTCGGTCAGCGTCTCGAAGCCCGCCTTGATCAGCTCGACCGCGCCGCCGCACAGCACGGCCTGCTCGCCGAACAGGTCGGTCTCGGTCTCCTCGCGGAAGTTGGTCTCGATCACGCCGGCCTTGCCGCCGCCGTTCGCTGCCGCATAGCTCAGCGCCAGATCACGCGCCTTGCCGGTCTTGTCGGCATGCACGGCGATCAGGTGCGGCACGCCGCCGCCCTGGGTGTAGGTCGAGCGCACGGTGTGGCCCGGGGCCTTGGGCGCGACCATCCACACGTCGAGGTCGGCGCGCGGAACGACCTGGCCGTAGTGCACGTTGAAGCCGTGCGCGAACGCCAGCGAGGCGCCCTGCTTCATGTTCGGCTCGACGTCGTTCTTATAGACCGCGGCGATCTGCTCGTCCGGCAGCAGCATCATCACGACATCGGCCTGCTTGACCGCCTCGGCGACGTCGGCCACCTTGAGGCCGGCCTTCTCGGCCTTGGCCCACGACGGGCCGCCCTTGCGAACACCGACGGTCACTTTCACGCCGCTGTCGTTCAGGTTCTGCGCATGGGCATGGCCCTGCGAGCCGTAGCCGATGATCGTGACGTTCTTGCCCTTGACCAGGCTCAGGTCCGCGTCTTTGTCGTAGTAAACCTTCATGTCGATCTCCTGTGAATTCGTTGGATGCGGGATGGTGGTTGTCTGATCGGTCAGACGCGCAGGATGCGCTCGCCGCGACCGATCCCGCTGGTGCCGGTGCGCACGGTTTCGAGAATGGCGGCGCGGTCGATCGCCTCCAGGAAGGCATCGAGCTTGCCGGTGTCGCCGGTCAATTCGATCGTGTAGCTCTTGTCGGTCACGTCGATGATGCGACCGCGGAAGATGTCGGCCATGCGCTTCATCTCTTCGCGTTCCTTGCCGACCGCGCGGACCTTGATCAGCATGAGTTCGCGCTCGGTGAACGCGCCTTCGGTGAGGTCGACGACCTTGACCACCTCGATCAGCCGGTTCAGGTGCTTGGTGATCTGCTCGATGACTTCGTCCGAGCCGGCGGTGACGATCGTCATGCGCGAGAGCGAGGCGTCTTCGGTCGTCGCGACCGTCAGGCTCTCGATGTTGTAGCCGCGCGCGGAAAAGAGGGCGACGACGCGCGAGAGAGCGCCCGGCTCGTTCTCGAGCAAGAGGGCAATGATGTGTTTCATGGTGATCCCAGCGCGCTCTTCAGGCCGGCGGCGGTAACCGCCCGGCCCTTGGCCACGCTGCTTTCGTTCAGGAGAGAGTGAATACGCCGAAGGCGGTCGGCGCGTCCCGCCGCGGTCCTGGCCAGAGCGCGGTAACGCCCTGCCCCGCCGCGGCGTTCAGCGCGTCACAGGTCTTCGGAGCCCAACAGCATTTCGGAGATGCCCTTGCCCGCCTGCACCATCGGCCAGACGTTCTCGGTCGGGTCGGTGCGGATGTCGAGGAACACGGTGCGGTCTTTCAACCGGATCGCCTCGCGCAACGCGCCTTCCACGTCCGACGGCTTCTCGATCTTCAGCCCGACGTGGCCGTAGGCCTCGGCGAGCTTGACGAAGTCGGGCAGCGCGTCCATGTAGCTGTGCGAGTAGCGGCCGCCGTAGTCGAGCTGCTGCCACTGGCGCACCATGCCGAGGTAGCGGTTGTTCAGCGAGATGATCTTGACCGGCGTCTTGTACTGCAGGCAGGTCGAGAGCTCCTGGATGCACATCTGGATCGAGCCTTCGCCGGTGATGCAGAACACGTCGGCATCGGGCTTGGCCAACTTGATGCCCATGGCGTAAGGCAGGCCCACGCCCATCGTGCCCAGGCCGCCGGAGTTGATCCAGCGGCGCGGCTCGTCGAAGCGGTAGTACTGCGCGGCCCACATCTGGTGCTGGCCGACGTCGGAGGTGATGTAGGCGTCGCTGTCCTTGGTCAGCTCCCAGAGCGTCTGCACGACGTGCTGCGGCTTGATGACCTCGGTGCTGTTCTTGAAGGACAGGCAGTCCTTCTTGCGCCACTCGTTGATCTGCTTCCACCAGGCGGAGATCGACGGCACGTCGGGCTTGGATTGCGCGTCGCGGATCTGCGCGATCAGCTCCTGCAGCACGTCCTTCACGTCGCCGACGATCGGGATGTCGACACGCACGCGCTTGCTGATCGACGACGGGTCGATGTCGACGTGGATGATCTTGCGCTCGACCGACGCGAAGTGCTTGGGGTTGCCGATCACCCGGTCGTCGAAGCGCGCGCCCACCGCCAGCAGGACGTCGCAGTTCTGCATCGTCATGTTGGCTTCGTAGGTGCCGTGCATGCCGAGCATGCCGAGGAACTTGGGGTCGCTGGCGGGCATCGCGCCCAGGCCCATCAGCGTGTTGGTGACGGGGTAGCCGAGCAGGTCGGCCAGCTCGCGCAGCTCGGCCGAGGCGTTGCCCAGCACCACGCCGCCGCCGGTGTAGATGTAGGGGCGCTTCGCGGCCAGCAGCAACTGCACGGCCTTGCGGATCTGGCCGCCATGGCCCTTGCGCACCGGGTTGTACGAGCGCATCTCGACGCGCTCGGGGTAGTAGAACGCCGCCTTCGCCATCGAAACGTCCTTGGGGATGTCGACGACGACCGGGCCGGGCCGGCCGGTGCGGGCGATGTGGAACGCCTTCTTCATCGTCAGCGCCAGGTCGCGCACGTCCTTCACGAGAAAGTTGTGCTTGACGACGGGACGGGTGATGCCGACGGTGTCGCACTCCTGGAAGGCGTCCAGGCCGATCGCCGGCGTCGGCACCTGACCGGTGATGATCACCATCGGGATCGAGTCCATGTAGGCGGTCGCGATGCCGGTGATGGCATTCGTGACGCCCGGACCGGACGTGACCAGCGCGACGCCGACATCACCCGTCGCCCGCGCGTAGCCGTCGGCCGCGTGGACGGCGGCCTGCTCGTGGCGCACGAGGACGTGTTCGATCGTCTCCTGCTTGTAGAGCGCGTCGTAGATGTAGAGGACCGCGCCGCCCGGGTAGCCCCAGAGGAACTTGACGTTCTCGGCCTGGAGGCACTTGACGAGGATCTCGGAGCCGTTGGGCTCGGTGGCCGGCGTGGCGCTGGAGGGGAGCGGCTGCGCTGACGCGGCCCGCTTCATTTCGGTGGGGGAGATGTCCATGTTCGGAAACCTTTGCGAATTTCTCTGACGAAAAACCATCGGTGCACCTCTCCTCATCCTCGTGAGACGGGTGTGGTGCCTGAGGGTCGACGATGTCGGCGCTCCGGTTGAGCGGCCAGCGTGTCGACCGGTACTGTCGTGCAACCCGGCATTATGTCACCGCTTTGCTGCGCCGCCGCAAGGCACGCCGGCGTCGGCGCGCGGGGTGAGATAATCGCCGCCCTGCCTGCGGGGTTTCTCCCCCACCTGGCGCCAGACGGTATCCGACGCTCTTGGCATCCGACAAAGAACTCTCCGACTTCCTGAAGAGCGTCGAAAAGCGCGCCTTCAAGCGCGCCCTTTACGCGGTGCGCGACGAAGACGCCGCGCTCGACATCGTGCAGGACACGATGATCCGCCTGTCCGAGAAGTACGCCGACCGTCCGCCCGCCGAGTTGCCGCTGCTGTTCCAGCGGATCCTGTCGAACGCCACGATGGACTGGTTCCGTCGCCAGAAGGTGCGCAACGCGGTCGTGCGCAATTTCTCCGACTTCGAGTCCGCCGGCAGCGACGGCGACTTCGACATCCTCGAGACGCTCGAGGCGCTCGGCGGATCGCTGGCGACCGAGAGCACGGCGGACACCGCCTCACGGGCGCAGATCCTGCTAGCGATCGAGGCCGAAGTCGCCCGCTTGCCCGGGCGTCAACGGGAAGCCTTCCTGTTGCGTTACTGGGAGGAACTCGATGTCGCCGAGACGGCCACTGCGATGGGCTGTTCGGAGGGAAGCGTCAAGACGCATTGCTCGCGCGCCGTGCATGCCCTGTCGACGGCCCTGAAGACAAAGGGAATAACGCTATGAACCAGTACGACTTCCGCACCGACTCCCGCCTGCCGCCCCGCGCCGCACTCGACGCCCTGCAGACGCGTTTCGCGCTGCGCGTCGCCGCCGGGTTGAGCGAACGCACCGCCGAGATCGGCCCCGACCTGACGGAGCGTCTGCGCTTCGCCCGCGAAAAGGCGCTCGAACGCGCGCGCTCGAGCCGCGCCGCAGTGGCGACCGCCCCGGTCGGCGTGACCCGCGGCGGCGCGGCCATCCTCGGCCTGACCGGCTCGGGCTGGTGGCTGAAGTTCGCGTCGGTGTTGCCGGTGTTCGCGCTCGCCGCCGGGCTGTTCGCGATCCAGCAGCTGCAGGACAACGCGCAGATCGCCACCGCCGCCGAGGTCGACGCCGCGCTGCTGGCCGACGATCTGCCCCCGCGCGCCTACAGCGACGCCGGATTCGCCGAGTTCCTGAAGACGCCCGGCGAGTGAGGGTGGCGGCCATGATGCGAACCGCGCGCGTCTCGTCACCCGGCGGCCGCGCGCTCGCGACCGCCCTGGCGCTGGCGCTCGGATCGGCCTGCCTGGTGTTGGCATCGCGCTCGTTCGCCCAGCAGGCTTTCGCCCAGCAGCCGTACGCTCCCGTCAAGGCCGTTCCGGTTGCCGCGACCGGCGAGCAGGGCCCGCGCTGGAACGAGTTGCAACCTGCCCAGCAGCGGGCGCTGAAGCCGCTCGAGCGCGAATGGTCGACCATCGACGTCCGCAGCAAGCGCAAGTGGCAGGAACTCGCCGTGCGCTTCCCGACGCTCAAACCCGAAGAGCAGGCCCGCGTCCAGGAGCGGATGACCGCTTGGGCGAAGCTGAGCACGCGCGAGCGCACCGAGGCACGCATGCACTTCCAGGAGGCCAAGCAGGTCCCGGCGCAGGATCGCAAGGCGCGCTGGGACGCCTACCAGGCGCTGTCGCCCGAGCAACGGCAGCAACTCGCGGAACGCGCCGCGCCGCCCGCGGAAGCGGCGCGCCGGGCCGCGCCGGCCGCCGCGCGTGCCGATCGAACGCCGCGTGACGGCGCGCCGCAGGCCAAGTCCAACATCGTGCCGAACCCGGCGCTGGTCGCGTCGCCCAAGGCCGTCGCGCCGACGGTCGTGCAGGCTCGCCCGGGTGCCACTACTACGCTGATCACCCGGCGCCCCACCCCGCCGGGCCACCAGCAGACCGGCTTGCCGAAGATCGCCGCCACGCCCGAATTCGTGGACAGGGCCACCCTGCTGCCGCAACGCGGACCGCAGGGCGCGGCCACGCGCTCGGCGGTCGCGCCTGCCCCCGAACCCGCGCCGCGTCGATGACCGCGGCGATCGAGGGCACAGGCGGCGCTGCCCAGGCGCCGAGCCTGAAGCGGCGCATGGCTTCGTTCGTGTACGAGGGGCTCCTGCTGTTCGGCATCGGCCTCATCCCGGGCGCGATCGGCGCGCTGTTCGTCGCGCTGACCGGCCACCAGCACCCGCTGCAGAGCGACACGGCGCTGCGGGCTATCACGATGCTCATCTATGCCGTCTACTTCAGCTGGTTCTGGTCGGCGCGGGGACAGACGCTGCCGATGCAGACCTGGCACATCCGCGTCGTCACGGTCGATGGCAAGCCGCTGAGCCAGGCGCGCGCGCTGGCGCGCTTCGTCGCGAGCTGCGCCTGGTTCGCGCCGGCCGCCGCGATCGCGGCGCTGAACGACTGGACGCGCTGGCAGGGCCTCGCGGCCGTGGCGGTCGGCGTGGTCGGCTACGCGTTGCTCGCGTTGCTGCATCCACAGCGCCAGTTCTGGCACGACGCGCTCTGCGGCACGCGCCTGGTCGACGCGCGCCCGGCCGCCGTCGTCCGGGCCTGATGCCCCGCAACTGCGAGGCACAATCCGGCCCCATGACCAATCCGCACAAGGGCCGGACCGGGCTGGACCGGATGATCCGCGCCACCGGCTATTCGGTCGCCGGCCTGCAAAGCGCCTACCGCGGCGAGAGCGCCTTCCGCCAGGAGTTCTGGCTCGCCGTGCTGCTCGTGCCGATCGCTTTCTGGCTCGGCCGCAGCTGGGTCGAGGTGGTGCTGCTGGTCGGCTCCGTCATGCTGGTGCTGATCGTCGAGCTGCTGAATTCGGCGGTCGAGGCCGCGATCGATCGCATCTCGTTCGAGCTCCACGACCTGTCGAAGCGCGCCAAGGACATCGGCAGCGCCGCCGTCTTCCTGTCGCTGCTGCTGTGCTCGGGCACGTGGTGCGCGGCGCTCTGGCAGCGATTCTTCGGATGACCGGGCGATGACCTCGATCTCGCTCTGCGTCTACTGCGGCTCGCGGCCCGGCGTCTCGCCGGCGTATGCCGACGCGGCCCGCGCGGTCGGCCACGAGATCGGCCGGCGCGGCTGGCAGTTGGTCTATGGCGGCGGGCGCGCGGGCCTGATGGGCGTGGTGGCCGATGCGGCGCTCGCCGCCGGCGCCACGGTCGTCGGCGTGATTCCGACCTCGCTGATGGACCGCGAACTCGGTCACGTCGGCCTGACCGAACTGCATGTCGTCGACACCATGCACCAGCGCAAGACGCTGATGGCCGAGCGCAGCGACGCGTTTCTCGCGCTGCCCGGCGGCATCGGCACGTTCGAGGAACTGTTCGAGGTGTGGACCTGGCGCCAGCTCGGCTACCACGACAAGCCGGTGGGCCTGCTGAACGTGGCCGGCTACTACGACGCCCTGCTGGGCTTCCTGCGGCACAGCGAAACGCAGGGGTTCATGGCGGCGGAACAGAACGCGCTGCTGCAGGTAGACACCGACCCGGTGGCGCTGGTGGAGCGGCTCGGCGCGCTGGCGCCGCTCGCCACGGCGCCGGACGACTACCGCAGGATCTGACGCCTTTCTCGCGGCGTCAGGCCCGGGCGTCCGTCAGACCGCTTCGTCGTTCGTCTCGCCGGTGCGGATGCGGATGACCTGTTCGACCGCCGTGACGAAGATCTTGCCGTCGCCGATCTTGCCGGTCTTGGCAGCCTTGACGATGGCCTCGATGCAGCGCTCCACGTCGGCATCCTTCACGACGACCTCGAGCTTCACCTTGGGCAGGAAATCGACGACGTATTCCGCGCCGCGGTACAGCTCGGTGTGGCCCTTCTGGCG
>JAZKIO010000128.1:0-2720 GCA_040384825.1 Pseudomonadota bacterium | reverse complement strand
GCGCAGGACGTGAAGCGCGTCGGCTCCGGCCTGCTGATCCAGACCGCCGACAACCGAGGCATGACGCGCGACGAGCTGAGGTGCGTCACGACCAAGCAGCCGACGCCGGAACAGCTCGACGACCTGCTGTTCGCGTGGAAGGTCGCGAAGTACGTCAAGAGCAACGCGATCGTGTTCTGCGGCGGCGGCATGACGCTCGGCGTCGGCGCGGGCCAGATGAGCCGCATCGATTCGGCCCGCATCGCCAGCATCAAGGCCGGAAACGCCGGGCTGACGCTGCAGGGTTCGGCGGTCGCGAGCGACGCGTTCTTCCCGTTCCGGGATGGCCTGGACGTGGTGATCGACCAGGGCGCGACCTGCGTGATCCAGCCCGGCGGGTCCATGCGGGACGACGAGGTGATCAAGGCCGCCGACGAACGCGGCATCGCGATGGTGCTGACCGGCGTGCGGCACTTCCGCCACTGAGCCGGCGGCCGGATGAAACTCCCCGAGGTCGCGGGCCTGGCCCTGGCCGGCATCGCGCGACTGATCACCGGCGCGCAGGGCCACTGGTACGGCTCGCCGCCGAAGGCCGAGCAGCGCATCTATTTCGCCAACCACCAGAGCCACTTCGACTGGGTGCTGATCTGGGCCGCGCTGCCGCGCGACCTGCGCACGATGACCCGGCCGATCGCGGCGCGCGACTACTGGACCTCGTCGCCCCTCAAGCACTGGATCACGCGCGAGATCTTCAACGCCGTGTACGTGAGCCGCCAGCGCACGGACGACGAGGACCCGCTCGAGCCGCTGATGGAAGCGCTGCGCAACGGCGATTCGCTGGTGATCTTCCCCGAGGGCACGCGCGGCAACAAGGTCGACCCGGCCGTGTTCAAGGCCGGCCTGTACCACCTGGCCGAGGCCTTCCCGGACGTACAGCTCATTCCCGCGTGGATCGACAACGTCCAGCGCGTGATGCCCAAGGGCGAGGTCGTGCCGGTGCCGATCCTGTGCTCGGTCACCTTCGGCAAGCCGCTGACGCTGTTCCCCGGCGAGGACAAGCGAACCTTCCTCGAACGCGCGCGCAATGCCGTGATGGCGCTGCGGGCGGTGCACTAGATGGGCGCGCTGCGCAACCTCACCGTGTCGCAGCAGGTCGGCCTGCTGTTTCTCTCGCTGTTCGGCGTGCTGACGATCGTGACCGTGGTCGCGTTCACGCGCACGCTGCGCGACGACCGCAGCGACGCGGAACTCGACGCCCACGAGCAGTTCAAGCGCGACTTGCGCGCCGTCTGGGCCGGCTCGGTGCTGTTCTGGATCTCGTGGGTCACCGGCGGCATCGTCTCGACGCTGCTGTTCGGGCTGGTCTCGTTCCTCGCGCTGCGCGAGTTCGTGACGCTGACGCACACCCGGCGCGGCGACCACCGCAGCCTGCTGCTCGCGTTCTTCGTCGTGCTGCCGCTGCAGTACGTGATCGTCGCGAGCGAGCAGTTCGACCTGTTCACGGTGTTCATCCCGGTCTACGTGTTCCTGGCGATCCCGGTCGTCAGCGCGCTGGGCAACGACCCGCAGCGCTTCCTCGAACGCACTGCGAAGATCCAGTGGGGGATCATGGTCTGCGTCTACGGCATGAGCCACGCGCCGGCGCTGCTGCTGCTCGACCTGCCGGACTACCGCGACCGCGGCGCGTTCCTGGTGCTGTACCTGGTTGTCGTCGTGGCCGTCGCGCAGGTCGTGCAGGAGGCCGCGAGCCGGCGCCTGCGCCGCCGCCCGGTGGCGCGCGCGATCAGCCGCTCGTTCTCGTGGCGCGCGTGGGCGATCGGCGCCGGTGCCGCGGCGGTGGCCGGCGGCCTGCTCTACTGGTCGACGCCGTTCAAGCCCTGGGCGGCTGTCATCATGGGCCTGATCGCCGGCGGCAGCGGCACGCTCGGCGAGTTCGTGATGCACGCGCTCAAGCGCGACGCCGGTGTGCGCTCGTGGGGCGGCAAGGCCTCGGTGACGGGCGCGGTCGGGCTGCTCGACCGGGTCGCGCCGCTGTGCTTCGCGGCGCCGGTGTTCTTCCATGCGGTGCGCTGGTATTTCGGCCTGTAGGCTGCAAACCCATGCGCATCCTCGGCATCGATCCCGGCCTGCGGACCACCGGCTTCGGCGTGGTCGAAACCGTCGGCTCGAAGCTCCACTACATAGCCAGCGGCACGATCAAGACCGAGTCGGTCGTGTCGGGCTCGCTGCCCGAGCGGCTGCGCGTGATCTTCGACGGCATCCGCGAGATCGCGGCCCGCTATGAGCCCACGTGTGCGTCGGTCGAGATCGTGTTCGTGAACGTCAACCCGCAATCGACCTTGCTGCTCGGCCAGGCGCGCGGCGCAGCGCTCACGGCGCTGGTGACGGCCGACCTGGCCGTCTCCGAATACACCGCGCTGCAGATGAAGAAAGCGATCGTCGGCCACGGCGCGGCGCGCAAGGAACAGGTGCAGGAGATGGTGATGCGCTTGCTCTCCCTGCCAGGGTTGCCGGGGAAGGATGCGGCGGATGCGCTGGGGCTGGCCATCTGTCATGCGCATGCGGGGTCTTCGCTGGCAGCGCTGGCTCGCAGTGCGACGTTGGCGCCGCGGGCGCATGCGCAGTATCGGAGGGGGCGGACTTTTTAGCGTCCTTGCCTGCTTCCGTCTGAGCGCGTCGCGGCAGGCGGCACCCGGCAGGGGCTCATCCGGTGGCGGTCGATGAAGGGCCACGAAGGGGCC
>JAZKIO010000127.1:0-16720 GCA_040384825.1 Pseudomonadota bacterium | reverse complement strand
CCGGGCGAGTTCGGCGGCGACGTGAGCCACCTCAACCTGCACAAGACCTTCTGCATCCCGCACGGCGGCGGCGGCCCGGGCGTCGGGCCGACCTGCGTGGTGGCCGACCTCGTGCCCTACCTGCCGGCGCACCGCGCGGCCGGCATCGGCACCGACGCGCAGGTGGGCGCGGTCTCTGCCGCGCCCCTCGGCAACGCCGCGGTCCTGCCGATCAGCTGGATGTACATGCGGATGATGGGCAGCGAGGGCCTCACCGCCGCGACCGAGACGGCGATCCTGTCCGCCAACTACATCGCCGCGCGGCTGGCCGACCACTACGACATTCACTTCAGCGGCAACATCGACGGCATCAAGGGCGGCGGCGTGGCGCACGAGTGCATCCTCGACCTGCGGCCGTTGAAGGACGCCACCGGTGGCGCCAACGGTGTGAGCGCCGAAGACGTGGCCAAGCGCCTGATCGACTACGGTTTCCACGCGCCGACGCTGAGCTTCCCGGTCGCCGGCACGCTGATGGTCGAGCCGACCGAGAGCGAATCGCGCGAGGAACTCGACCGCTTCTGCGACGCGATGATCGCGATCCGCGGCGAGATCGCGAAGGTCGAGTCGGGTGCCTGGCCGCGCGACATCAACCCGCTGAAGGCCGCGCCGCACACCGCCGAGGCGCTGCTGAAGGCCGACTGGCCGCACGCCTACTCGCGCGAGGAGGCGGCCTACCCGGTCGCCAGCCTTCGGCGCGGCAAGTACTGGTCGCCGGTAGGCCGGGTCGACAACGTCTACGGCGACCGCAACCTGATGTGCGCCTGCCCGCCGCTGTCTAGCTACGAAGACTGAGGACATGACATCCGCCCCCACGTCGCTTCGCTCCTGCCCCCCAAGGGGACGCTCAGCCGCCTTGGGGCGGCCCGGCGCCGGCTGACATGGCCGTCTCGGTCTTCGACCTGTTCAAGATCGGCATCGGCCCCAGCAGCTCGCACACGGTCGGGCCGATGCGCGCGGCGCGGCTGTTCGCGGCCCGGCTGCAGCATGAGGGCCGGCTCGACGCGACGGCCCGTGTCTGCGCGCAGATGTACGGCTCGCTCGGCGCCACCGGCAAGGGCCACGGCACCGACAAGGCGGTGCTGCTCGGGCTGCTGGGGCGCGAGCCGGACACGGTCGATGTCGAGCACATCGGCGCCGACCTGAAGCGGGTTCGCGACGCGAAGCGCATCGCGTTGCTCGGCACGCACGAAGTCGAGTTCAACGAGAAGACCGACCTGGTCTTTTACCGCCGCGAGGCCTTGCCCTTCCACGCCAACGGCATGCGCTTCACGGCGTTCGACACCGACGGCGTGGAGCTGCTGACCCGCATCTACTACTCGGTCGGCGGCGGCTTCGTCGTCAGCGACGAGATCGCGCAGGACGGCAGCCGGCAGAAGACGATCGCGCCCGACACCACCGTACTCGCTCACCCGTTCCACAGCGGCGCCGAGCTGCTGGTGCTGGCGAAGCAGCAGGCGTGCAGCATCGCCGAGCTGATGCGCCGGAACGAGCGCCACTGGAGGACGGACGAAGAGATCGATGCCGGCCTGCTGAAGATCTGGGCCGTGATGCAGGCCTGCGTGGTCCGCGGCTGCCAGACCGACGGCGTGCTGCCCGGCGGCTTCAAGGTCAGGCGCCGCGCCGCCGATCTGTACCGGCAGCTCTGCGCCAACCCCGAGGCCGCGCTGCGCGACCCGCTGCAGGTGCTCGACTGGGTCAACCTCTACGCGCTGGCCGTCAACGAGGAGAACGCCGCCGGCGGCCGCGTCGTCACCGCGCCGACCAATGGCGCCGCCGGCATCGTGCCGGCCGTCTTGCATTACTACACGCGGTTCGTGCCGAACGCCACCGACAAGGGCGTCATCGACTTCCTGCTCACCGCCGCCGCGATCGGCATGCTCTACAAGGAGAACGCGTCGATCTCCGGCGCAGAGGTGGGTTGCCAGGGCGAGGTGGGCGTGGCCTGCTCGATGGCGGCCGGCGCGTTGTGCGCGGTGCTCGGCGGCACGCCCGAGCAGGTCGAGAACGCGGCCGAGATCGGCATGGAGCACCACCTGGGGCTGACCTGCGACCCCGTCGGCGGGCTGGTGCAGATCCCGTGCATCGAGCGCAACGCCATCGCGTCGGTCAAGGCCATCAACGCGGCGCGGATGGCGCTGCGCGGCGACGGCACCCACCACGTCAGCCTGGACAAGGTCATCAAGACCATGCGCGAGACCGGCGCCGACATGATGACCAAGTACAAGGAGACGGCCCGCGGCGGCCTGGCGGTGAACATCGTCGAGTGCTGAACCGCACCCGCAGCGGTGCATCGCCGCTGGAACACCTTATGCATGCTGCACCTGCACATTCCAACCCGCTGCAGGAGCCGCCCCATGCTGGACAAGACGAGCACCACCTTCTCCCACGTCAAGCCGGCGGACACCGCGTGGCGCAGCGACGGGCTGCGGGACTTCTTCCTCTACAAGGACCTGGGCGTGGCGGATGCGACCCACGGCAAGGTCATCGCGCATCTGGTCAAGGCCAACATGGCACCGGAAAAGGGCACCGGCTGGCACCGGCATGAAGCGGAGTTCCAGATCGTGATCATGACCAAGGGCTGGGCCAAGTTCATGTACGAGGACAAGGTCACCCTCGTCGAGGCCGGCGACTGCGTGCACCAGCGCCCGGGGATTGCCCACTACCTGTTCGACTACTCGCCCGACATGGAGTACCTGGAGATCGTCGGCCCGGCCGACTTCAAGTCCATCGACGTGCCGGCCGTCTGCGACGTGCCGGCGCCGACGCCCTGGGCCTGATCAGAAATCCATGTCCAGTTCCTCGATATCGTCGGGCTCGAGCTTGGCGGCAGCGATCCACTCCTTCATCTCCGGCATCGCCATGATGGTCTGGCAATACAGGATGCAGGGCTTGGGCAGCTTCACGTCGTAGGTCAGGAAGCGCGTGACGACCGGCGCGAACATCGCGTCGGCCATGCCGCGCTGCGCGCCGAAGAGGTACGGGCCGCCGTAAGTGGCCAGGCACTCGGTCCAGATCTCGACGATGCGGTCGATGTCGGGCTGCGCGCCGGCCCAGACCTTGTGGCCCGGGAACTTGCCCTTCAGGTTCATCGGCAGCGAGGCGCGCAGGTTCGCGAAGCCCGAGTTCATCTCGCCGCTGACCGAGCGGCAATGCGCGCGGGCGATGCGGTCGGCCGGCATCAGCCCGGCGTCGGGCTTGATCTCGTTCAGGTATTGCGCGATCGCCAGCGTGTTCCAGACCTTGGCGCCGTCATGCGTGAGGCACGGCACGCGGATCGACGGCGCGAGCAGCAGCAGTTCCTTGCGGGCGTCGGCGTCGTCGGGCGAGACCATCACCTCGGTGAACTCCAGCCCGGCGAAGCGCGCCATCAGCCAGCCGCGCAAGGACCAGGACGAGTAGTTCTTGCTGCTCAGCGTCAGCGAGGCCGCAGGCGGCGCCTTGGCTCGCGCCGCGGGTTTGGCGGCAGGCTTGGCGGGTGCCTTGGACTTCGGCTTCGAGGGGGACGCAACGGGCATGGCGGGCTCTCCGGCGCTGGTGGCCGTCAGCCGGTTGCAAGGGATGTGCCACGCTGGCGCAGGAGTTGCATTGACCGGGTCACAGAAGCGACCCGGAGAACGCATGATGTACCAGGCCTACCAGGCTCAGTCCGATCTGATGTGGCCGCTGCGCACCCTGGCCAAGCTGTCGGTGCCGATGCTGCAGGACCCGACCTTCGGCTTCGGCGGGCAATCCGCCTCGCGCCAGATGGCCGCCGCCTGCCGCGTGCTCGAGCTGGCCGAAGTCACCCACAAGCGCCCGCCGTGGCGGATCGACAGCGTGATGACCAAGGGCGAATCGGTGCCGGTCGTCGAGGAAGTCGTCGCCACGACGCCGTTCGCGACGCTGCTGCGCTTCGCCAAGCCCGGCGCCGCAGCGCAGCCGAAGGTCCTGATCGTGGCGCCGATGAGCGGCCACTTCGCCACGCTGCTGCGCGACACGGTGCGCACCGTGCTGCAGGACCACGATGTCTACGTCACTGACTGGCACAACGTGCGCGACGTGCCGCTCGCCGCCGGCCGCTTCGGGCTGGACGAGTACACCCAGCACATCATCGATTTCCTGGCCGCGATGGGCCCGAACGCGAACGTGCTCGCGGTTTGCCAGCCCACGGTGGCCGCGCTCGCGGCGGTCTCGATCATGTCGGAAGACGGCCACCCGGCCACGCCCGCGAGCCTGACGCTGATGGCCGGCCCGATCGACTGCCGCATCAGCCCGACCGAGGTCAACAAGCTCGCGACGACCAAGCCGATCGAGTGGTTCGAGAAGAACCTGATCAGCACCGTACCGTGGCGCCACGGCGGCGGCGGGCGTCGCGTGTACCCCGGCTTCGTGCAGCTCTCGGCCTTCATGAGCATGAACAAGGACCGGCACGTCAACGCGTTCAAGGAGTACTACCGGCACCTGGTCGACGACGAGTTCGACAAGGCCGAGGTCACCCGCACCTTCTACGAGGAGTACATGGCCGTGGCCGACCTCTCGGCCGACTTCTACATCGAGACCGTCGACCTCGTGTTCCAGAAGTACGCGCTGCCGAAGGGCGAGCTCAAGTTCCGCGGCCGCACCGTGAACCCGGCCGCGATCCGCCGCACCGCGCTGGTCACGATCGAAGGCGAGCGCGACGACATCTGCGCCATTGGCCAGACGCTGGCGGCGCAGGACCTGGCGAGCAGCCTGCGACCGTACATGCGCACCCACTACGTGCAGCCGAACGTCGGCCACTACGGCGTGTTCAGCGGCAAGCGGTGGCAGAACGCGATCTACCCGCTGGTGCGGGACGTGATCCATATCTCGCAGTAGCGGCCCTTTCAACGACCCGTTGCTGACCGCGACGGGGTGGCGACCGTCTACCCCATAGCCGACGTTTGGTGCGGGGCTGCGCCACTCAGGCCTGAAGCGCGGTCAGTGTGCGACCTGTGTCACCGAGAAGCGCGACGCCGCCAAGGCGGCCCATCTCGTCCGAACATTTGGCGCTCTTTCCATAGCAGCCGAACGCGACGGCGACGCGCTCCGAGACCCTACCGATCTCTGGCATGCCCGAGTCGCCGAAGGTTGTCATGCAGGGGACGACGCGACGCTCCTCGAACTGCAGATCACGAATCCGATCACGCAGCTGCGCCTGGAGACCCTCGGCGACGCGAACCGAACCACCGGACCGAAACCACTTTCTGATATCGGCCTCGCCTTCAAGCTCCACATCGACCGGATCGCTTCCGAGCTTCAGCCACGTGTGACCGTCGGGGTAGGGGATAGGCGGCAGGATGTAGGGATCGCTGCCCTTCTGCCCGAAGCAACGCATGGACGGCATGTCGGCCAGGCGCCGAATCTCCGCTTCGCCGAGACGGAACATGGCCACGGTGCGTCCAAACACCTTAAATCCGAAAGACCGACCGAGAAGCGACGCCGTATGAGCGCCGGCGGCGACCAGAACCCGTTCGACGTCGATGCTGCCAGTCTTCGTCTTGATCGTCGCGCCAGAGCGGGATTCCAGGATTCCCAGCGCTGGCTCGTCGATGATGCGAGCGCCAGCGCGCTGCGCTGCGACGGTTTGCGCTTGAACGAGGCGGCGCGGACTGATGTAGCCCGCATCGGTCGGCTCGAAGATGCCGCGCCAGCCCTCGGTGGATCTCAAGAACGGAAATCGCTCCGCCAAGCGCGCACCTTCAAAGGCTTCGCACGGGACGCCGGCGGCATGGGCGATCTCGGCGATCGAGTCGACCTCGGGGCTGTCGCGCGCCCCGACGTGAAGCACCCCGACTTCACGGTAGAACTCGATGCCACTTTCCGCAGCGATCTCGCCGTAGCGTGAGATCGACGCTTGGTTCCATTGCATCCAGTGCGGATGGGTTTCGAGCCGTCGGGTGATCCGACCCTCGTCGTAATGGCTTCCAAAGACACCTTCGTGACGCGCATAGTCGGCAGGTTCGGAGGGTCCGATCAGCGTGACCGCGCAGCCCATCTTGCTCAGATGCCGTGCAGCAGCCGATCCGATCAAACCACGGCCCACCACCGCGACCTTGGGCGCACCACTGTTCATCGTCTTGTACCTCGCATTACGGTTATACCAAGTGGCAGACGAGAGCGGCTGGTCCAGCGTCTGGCGCTCCTGCGCGAGGCGGCTTTGGCAGTAGAGTCGAGTGCAAGACCGGGCGCAAAAAACACTGCGGCGATGAGTCGCCCCGGCTGACGGGTGGTGGGCCAGGAGGGAACTCTATGAGGCATGCGCGCGACATCGGGTTCGTCTCGTCCCGGGACGGGGTCCAGCTCGCCACCGCGCGCTACGGCGCGGGCCCGACCTTGATCAAGGCGGCAACGTGGCTGACGCACATCGAACGTGCCGCGCCGGGAACGATCCAGCAGGCCTTGATCGACGAGTTCGCTCCTCGATTCAGTTACGTCGAATACGACACGCGCGGCTGCGGCCTGTCGCAGCGCCGGGTGGACGAACTGTCCTTCGAGGCCTGGGTGCACGACCTGGAAGCCGTGGCGGACGCACACGGCCGCGAGCCGTTCACGCTGCTGGGATTCACCTGTGCGGCCGGCGTCGCGGTCGAGTACGCGGCCAGGCATCCCGAGCGTGTGAGCCGGCTGATCTTGTTCGGCGGGTTCGCAACCTCGTATCACAGCACCAGTCATCCCGATCCGGCAATTCGCCGCGAAGGCGACCTGATGATCGAGCTGGCCGAGCTGGGCTGGGGCAACAGCTCGCCCGCGTTCCGGCAGGTCTTCGTCTCGCGTTTCCTGCCCGCTGCCACGCAGGCGCAGTGGATGGCCTTCGACGAGAAGCAGCGCACGACGGCGACGCCCGACGTGGCGGTGCGCTACCTGCGAGCGATGTACGGCATGAACGTCAAGGAGGCGGCCGCGCGGGTGCGCTGCCCGACGCTGGTGCTGCATCCCAAGGACGACGAGATGGTCAGGTTCGAGCAGGGACGACGTCTTGCATCGCTCATCCCCGGCGCGCGCTTCGTGCCGCTGGAGGGGCGCAACCACATCCCGTTCCCGGACGAGCCGGCCTGGGAAGGCTTTGTGCGGGAGACGCGGCGCTTTCTCGGCACGAACGACGAGCCGGCCGGCGGCGCCGAGATCCGCTTGACCGAACGCCAGCTGGAGGTGCTGCGCCGGATCTCCTTCGGCCAGTCCGACAAGCAGATTGCTGCGGCGCTGGGCCTGAGCCCGCGCACCGTGGAGATGCATGCGGCGCGCGCCCTGCAGGCGCTCGGCTGCCGAACCCGGGCCGAGGCGGTGAGACGCGCGTCCGAGCGCCGCCTGTTCGTGGCCTGACGCTCCACCGCCCTACCGGGATGCCCCGGTATCCACCGGACCGGATACCGTAGTCGGCCGACTGTCGCGCGCGCGGCGACCCGTCGCAGACTCGCGGCACGGAGACTGCGGAGAACGAACATGGAAGGACGACCGCTTCAGGACGTGCGTAAGGTCCAGTGCTACGGATGCGGTGCCCTGAATGCGCACGGCTTGCAGATCAAGAGCCACTGGAACGGCGGCGACGAACTGGTCTGCATCTGGCAGCCGCAGCCGTATCACATCGGCCATCCGGGCGTCGTCTACGGCGGAACCATCGCGTCCGTGGTCGATTGCCACGCGGTCTGGACCGCCCTGGCAACCCGTTGTCGCGATGAAGGCATCGACCTGGCGCAGGGTTCCCTGCCCTTCGTGGTGGTGACCGGCCGCCTCAGCGTGAGCTTTCTCAAGCCGGCCGTCATCGACCAGCCGCTGGAGCTGCGGGCGAAGGTGGTCGACGCCGGGCCGCGTCGGGCCACCGTCGCGTGCCGCGTGCTGCAGCAGGGCAGCGAATGCGCCACGGCCGAGGTGGTCACGGTGCGCGTCGCCGCCGTGGGGTGACCCGATGAAGGCGATCCTTTGCACCCGCTTCGCCGCCGAACCGCAACTGCAGCTCGGCGAGACGACGGCCCCCACGCCCGGGCGGAATGACGTCGAGGTCGCGGTGCACGCCGCCGCGGTCAGCTTCATGGACTTGCTGATGGCGCAGGGGCGCTACCAGATGCGGCCGGAACTTCCCTACGTGCCTGGCACCGATGCGGCCGGCGTGGTCGTGTCGGTGGGTGCCGAAGTGACGCGCTTTCACGTCGGCGATCGCATCGCTTGCGGCCACTGGCACGGCGCGTGGGCCGAGAGAATGGTGGCCGCCGAAAGCAGCACGGTGGCGCTGCCGGCGGGCGTCGACTTCGAAACGGCCGCTGCCGTTCGCTACGCCTACGGGACGGCGCGTTACGCGCTCGTCACGCAGGCCCGTCTGCAGGCCGGCGAAACGCTGTTCGTGACAGGAGCGGCCGGTGGCGTCGGGCTGGCGGCCGTCGACCTGGGCCGCCATCTCGGCGCACGGGTGATTGCTGGCGTGGGTTCACGCGCCAAGGCTGCTGTCGTGCGCGACCGCGGCGCCGAGCACGTGATCGTCTACACCGAGGAAGACCTGCGCGAGCGCATCCGGTCGCTGACCGGCGACCGCGGTGTGGACGTGTGCCTCGATCACGTCGGCGGCGACATATTCGCCACCATGGCACGCTCGATAAACTGGGGCGGCCGCCTGGTGCCCTTGGGCTTCGCCTGCGGGAAGATCCCGAGCGTCGCCGCCAACCTGCCATTGCTGAAGAACTACTCGGTCGTCGGCGCTTTCTGGGGCGCATGGGCCAAGCGCCATCCGCGCGAGAGTGCCGCGGCCGACGAAGCACTGATGCGCCTCGTGGAGACCGGAGAGCTGCGCCCGCACGTCGGATGCACGATGGCCTGGAAGGACTTCGCCGTCGCGCTGGACCTTCTGCGCCGTCGGGAGGCCCAGGGCCGCGTCGTGCTGCAGGTGCCGCAGCCGGGCCAGCCGCTGGAGTGAGGAAACGACGATGACCGCCTCGAGAGCGAGGTGCTCGCAGACCAGCAGGTCCGAAGCAGATCGGTAAGGCGATTCACTCCTTCGACGCCGGCATGTGGGCCGGCATCGAGCCGCCGGCGACCGGCGTGTCGTGGCCAGCCGACGCGAAGCGCCGCTTTGCCCACGCGGCCAGCTGGTCGACATAGCTGTAGAGCACCGGCACGACGATCAGCGTCAGCAGCGTCGAGGTGATCACGCCGCCGATGATCGCGCGGCCCATCGGCGCCTGGATCTCGCCGCCGTCGTCGAGCGCGAGCGCCATCGGCAGCATGCCGAAGATCATCGCCGCGGTCGTCATCATGATCGGCCGCATCCGCACCAGCCCGGCCTGCAGCAGCGCCTCGGCGACGCCGACGCCGGTCTTGCGCATGTGGTTGGCGTAGTCGACCAGCAGGATCGCGTTCTTGGTCACCAGCCCCATCAGCATCACCAGCCCGATCATCGAGAACAGGTTCAGCGTCGAGCGGGTCAGCAGCAGCGCCAGCATCACGCCGATCAGCGCCAGCGGCAGCGAGGCCATGATCGCGAACGGCTGCAGGAAGCTGCCGAACTGCGACGCGAGCACGATGTAGATGAACAGCACCGCCGCGCCCAGCGCCAGCACGATGCCCTGGAACGCCTCGGCCTGGTCGCGCGACTGCCCGCCCATGTCGAAGCGGTAGCCCGGCGGCAGCACCGTCTCGTCGACCAGCTTCTTGACCTCGGCGCTCACGTCGCCGCTGGGCCGGCCGGTCACGCCGGCGTAGACCGCCTGGCGGCGCTGCAGGTCCTGGCGCTTGATCACCTCGGGGTTGACGACCGGCACCACGTCGGCCACGCGGGACAGCGCGATCGGCGTGCCGTCCTTCGCGTAGGCGACTGGCAGGTTGTCGAGCTGCGCGATGTTCTCGCGCATCGGCTGCGGCAGACGCAGCTCGACCTCGACCTGCTCGCCGTCCGGCGCCGTCCAGTAGGTCGCCACATCGCCGTTGACGAAGCTGCGCAGGCTCGCGGCGAGCTGCGTCGGCGTGAGGCCGAGCTCGCGCGCGGCGTCGGCGCGGATGCGCACCGCGTAGGCCGGCAGGCCGGGCTTGACCGAGGTCTCGAGGTCGGTGATGCCCCTGATCTTGGCCATCTTGTCCTGCAGCTTCAGCACCTCGCTGTCTAGCACGGCCGGGTCGGGGCCGAGCAGCGAGATGAAGATCGGCCGCTGGCCGAGCGACACGTCGGCGCCAGGGATCGGCGCCAGGCCCTTGCGGATCGCCTCCTCGACCTGCTTCTGCGAGCGCTGGCGCTCGCTCGGCTTGACGAGCTGGATCGTCAGGTCGCCGGTGTTGCGCGAGCCGCTGCCGGTGTCGCCGACGCTGGTGGAGACCATGCGCACCTCGGGCATCGCGCGGACCACGTCCTCGACCTGCTTCATCTTCTCGCTGCCGCGGGTCAGGCTCGTGCCGACCGGCATGCGCACGTTCATGCGGATGTAGCTGTCGTCCGTCTCGGGGATGAACTCGGTGCCCACGACCGTCGACAGCCCCAGCGCCGCGACGAAGCTGCCGATCGCCGCCCACACCACGAGCCCGCGCGAGGTGATGGTCGCGAAGCGCCAGCGCCGCGGCTCGGCCATCAGGCGTTTGCCGTCGGCATCGAACGGATGCCCCCATGCCGGCACCGGCGGGAACCACACCTGGTGCCGGCGGCCGCCGAACACCCAGTGGATCAGCCGCTCGTAGATGCCGTGCATCACGTCGAGCAGGCGGTCGGTCGCGCGCATCAGGTGGCCGATGACGGGCATCCGCAGCAGCCGGTTGGTCGGCGGCTCGCGCCAGATGCTGGAGAGCATCGGGTCGAGCGTGAAGCTGACGAACAGGCTCACCAGCACGGCCGTCACCACCGTGATGCCGAACGGGAAGAAGAACTTGCCGACGATGCCCTTCATGAACGCGACCGGCACGAACACGGCGCAGATCGCGAAGGTCGTCGCCATGACGGCCAGGCCGATCTCCTCGGTGCCTTCGCGCGCGGCCGTCGCGTGGTTCTTGCCCATGTGAACGTGCCGCACGATGTTCTCGCGCACCACGATCGCGTCGTCGATCAGCAGGCCGATGCACAGGCTCAGCGCCATCATCGTCATGAAGTTCAGCGTGAAGCCGAACGCGTAGATCGCGATGAAGGCGGAGATCACCGCGATCGGCAGCGTGAGGCCGGTGATGATGGTGCTGCGCCAGCTGTGCAGGAACAGGAACACGATCGCGATCGTCAGCAGCGCGCCCTCGATCAGCGTGCGCTTCACGCCTTTCAGCGAGTCCTTGACCCAGTCGCTGTCGGCGTAGACGAGCCGCAACTCGACGCCCGGCGGCAGCGACTTGCGCATCTCCTCGGTGGCGGCCTTGATGCCGTCGCCGGTCTCGACGATGTTGGCTTCCTGCTGCTTGTAGACGTAGAACGCGATGGCCGGCACGCCGTCGACCCGGGCCAGCGAATCGGGCTCGCGCTCGCGCTCGACCAGCTCGCCCACGTCACCCAGCCGAACGACCAGGCTGCCGCGGTTGGCGATGACCAGATCGCCGAACGCCTTGGCGTCGCGCACCCGGCCCTCGACGCGCACCAGCGCGTCTTCCTTCGCGCTGCTGAGCAGCCCGACCGGCACGTCGGCGTTGACCTTCTGCAGCGCCGCGGACACGTCGGCAGGCGTCAGCTGGTACGCACGCAGGCGCTGCGGGTCGAGGTCGACCCGCACCTGGCGCGTCGTCATGCCGCCCACGTCGACCCGCGCCACGCCGGCGACGCGCTCGATCCGCTTGCGCACCGTCTGGTCGGCCAGCAGCGAGAGCTCGCGCGCGCTGCGGGTCGGCGCGATCAGCGCGAGCTGCACCGTGGGCTGCGCGTTGTCGCCATCGAAGCGCGAGATGTACGGCGCCTTCGCGTCGCGGGGGAAGCCCGGCTGCAGCGCCGAGACCTTGTCGCGCACGTCCTGCACGCCGCGGCTCATGTCCGCGCCGAGCTGGAACTCGACGACCGTCTCGCTGCGCCCCTCGACGCTGTTCGAGCGGATCATCTTGACGCCGGCGATGCCGTTCAGGCCGAGCTCGATCGGCCGCGTCAGTTCGGTCTCGATCGCCTCGGGCGAGGCGCCGGGATACGCGACGCTGACGAACACCACCGGGATCGACACGTCCGGCATGCGCTCGACGCGCAGCTTGTTGTACGAGAACAGGCCGAGCACGCACAGCGCGGCCATCACCATCGTCGCGAAGACGGGGTTGTTGATCGAGACGCGGGTGAACCACATGTCAGGACTCCCGCCGGGCCGCCCCAAGGGAGGCGTGCGCCCCCTCGGGGGGCAGTGAGCGAAGCGAGCGTGGGGGCGCCATCTCAGGACGCCTTGGCCGAGGCCGCGCTGGCGCTCGCGGCGGGCATGCCGGCGCCCGGGCCCTTCACGACGATCCGGGCCTTCGCGCCCTCCTTCAGCGTGTCGAAGCGCGCGGCGAGCACCTGCGCGTCCGCAGCCAGGCCCTTGGTCACCTCGACGCGCCCGTTCGACGCGTCACGCCGGCCGGTGATGACGAGCCGGCGCACCAGCGCGCCGTTCTCGACGGTCCAGACGAAGTCCTGCCCCGAGGCCTGGCCGACCGACGTGAGCGGCACCGTCAGGCGCGGCGCCGGGTCGTCGAGCGAGACCAGCGCGCTCGCGTACTGCCCGGCGCGAAAGCGCTCGTCGGCGTTCGGCAGCAGCACGACGACGCGAATGCCGCGCGTGCCGGCCTCGGCCATCGGCGCGATCCGGTCGATGCGGCCTTCGACCGGATCGACCGAGCCTTCGACCCGCACCGCGAGCTTCTGCCCCGGCCGCAGCATCGAGACCTGGTGCGTGCCGACGACGCCGCCCAGCTCGAGCTCCTTCAGGTCGACGACCGTCATCAGTTCCTGTTCGGCGCTGACCTTCTCGCCCGGCACCACGTTGCGCCGGCCGATCACACCGCCGATCGGCGCGACCAGCGCCGCCTCGCGGATGCCGAGCGCCGACGTGGCGAGTTGCGCCTGCGCCGACTTGAGCTGCGCGCGCGCCGCCTCGAGCGAGGCGCGCGAGCTTTCGAGCGCATTGGCGGAGATGAAGCGCTGGTTGGCCAGGTCCTCGTTCGACTTGTGGATGCGCTCGGCCTCGGCCATGCGCGCCCGGGCCGAATCGACCCCGGCGGCGCGCTCGGCGTTGCGGCTCTGCAGATCCGACAGGTCGATCGTGCCGAGCGATTGCCCGGCCTTCACGCGGCTGCCTTCCGCGACCGTCAGCGTCAGCAGCGTGCCGGCGGCCTTGGCGCGCACCACCGCCGTCCGCGGCGCCATCAGCGGCCCGGAGAACTCGACCCGCTCGGGCATCGCCGCCAGCACCGGCTTGACGACCTCGCTCGGGGTGAACTCGAGCGTCACGTCCGGCTTCTTGTCCTTGTTGCCGTCGGCGCTTTTGGCACGCGACTGCACCACCCCCACGGCAACGATCGCGACGATGATCGCGACGCTCCCGCCCACCAGCCACGGCTTGCGCATCGGGCTTCCTTCCTCGTATTGTTTGAATGCCGGGCGAGAGTGTAGGCATGCACCATTCCGGCACAACCCCCCGTTGCGACAAACTGCAGATCGGTGGGGTCAGGCTGCCGGGGCGCGCGCTCGCCGGTCGAGCACCCCGGCACGGGCCGAGCACGCGGTCGCCAGTGCCGCTGCACCGCTGGCGCACCAGAACACCGCCGGAAAGCCCCAGGCCTGACTGACGGCACCACCCGCCACGCCGCCGATCACGCCCGAGGCGCCGTAGCCCAGCAAGGTGTACAGCGCCTGCCCGCGCCCGCGCAAGCGCCCCGGGAAGTGCCGGTTGACGACGCTGATGCACGAGCTGTGCTGCGCCGCGAACGTCACCGCGTGCGTGCACTGCACCAGCACCAGCACGGCCGGGATCGACCCGAACGCGGCGATGGCCGCGAAGCGCAGGGCCGATACCGCGCCGGCGATCGTCAGCCACTGGTGCGGCGTGCGCCGGGACAACCACGCGCCCTGGAACCAGAACCACGCCACTTCCGCCGCCACGCCGACGGCCCAGATCAGCCCGATCGCCGTCTTGCCGTAGCCGAGCGACGCCAGGTAGAGCGAGAAGAACGCGTACAGGCTGGTGTGGGCCAGCACCGTGAAGAACACGCCGGCGAAGAACCACGCGACCACCGGTTCGCGCAGCACCATCAGCGCCCCCGGCGCCGCCTCGCCGCCGTGCGGCGGGTCCTTCAGCGTGGGCAGGCGCGCCGCCGCGACCAGCAGGCCGCCGAGCAGCAGGATCACCAGCCAGGGAAACGCGCCGACGCCGATCGCCTGCAGCAGCGCGCCGCTGCCGACCACCGTGACGATGAAGCCGACCGAGCCCCAGACGCGCACGCGGCCGTAGCGCGTCGCGTCCAGCGTGCTGCCGTGGCTGACGAAGTGCGCGAGCGCGGCCTCGCTGATCGGGATCACCCCAGCCGTGCAGACGAACAGCAGCACCGTCACGGCCGCGACCCAGCCGTAGCTCGCCGGCATGAACAGGCCGCAGGCGCTCAGCAGCGCCAGCAGCACCGCGATGCGCAGCAGCTGGATGCGGCGCCCGGTGTGGTCGGCCAGCCACCCCCAGGCATACGGGCTGAACAGCCGCGTCGAGCTCTGCAGCGAGGCGAGCGCGCCGATCGCCAGGGTGCTGTAGCCCAGGTGCTGGAACCACAGCGGCGCGTAGGTGCCGAACAGGCCGGCGTACGAGAAGTAGGCGAACGAGACCGCGCTGAACGCGAACAGCGTGCGCCGCGCGGGCGGCGCCGCGAGCGCGGCGGCGGCGGTCGTCATGCGGCGCGGTTCGGCGCCTGGGCGGGAATCGGTGGCGTGGCGACGACCACGTCGCCGCACTGCGCCCGCTGGCGCAGCGCATGGTCCATCAGCACCAGCGCGAGCATCGCCTCGGCGATCGGCGTCGCGCGGATGCCGACGCACGGGTCGTGGCGGCCGAAGGTCTCGACGGTGGTTGGCCGGCCGGCCCTATCGATCGATTGGCGCGGGCTGCGGATCGAGCTGGTCGGCTTGATCGCGAGGCTGACGGCGATGTCCTGGCCGGTCGAGATGCCGCCGGAGACGCCACCCGCGTTGTTCGACAGGAACCCGGCCGGCGTCATCTCGTCGCCATGCGTGGTGCCGCGCTGCGCGACGCTGGCGAAGCCCGCGCCGATCTCGACGCCCTTGACCGCGTTGATGCCCATCATCACCTTGGCGATGTCGGCGTCGAGCTTGTCGAACAGCGGCTCGCCCAGGCCGACCGGCACGTGGCGCGCGCCGACGAAGATGCGCGCGCCGCACGAGTCGCCGGCCTTGCGCAGCTCGTCCATGTAGGCCTCGAGGCGCGGGATGTCGCTGGCGTTGGCGGCGAAGAACGGGTTGTTCGGGATGTGGTCGAGCGACTCGAACGGGATCTCGACCTCGCCGATCTGCGTCATGTGGCCGAAGAAGGTGGTGCCGAACTTCTCGCGCAGCCACTTGCGCGCCACCGCGCCGGCGCCCACCATCGGTGCCGTCATGCGGGCCGAGGCCCGGCCGCCGCCGCGCGGATCGCGCAGGCCGTACTTGTGCAGGTAGGCGTAGTCGGCGTGGCCGGGGCGGAAGGTGTCGAGGATGTTGCCGTAGTCCTTGCTGCGCTGGTCGGTGTTGCGGATCAGCAGGCAGATCGGCGTGCCGGTGGTCAGCCCCTCGTACACGCCGGAGAGGATCTCCACCGCATCGGGCTCGTTGCGCTGCGTCACGTGGCGCGAGGTGCCGGGGCGGCGCCGGTCGAGCTCGGGCTGGATGTCGGCTTCGCTGAGCGCCATGCCGGGCGGGCAGCCGTCGATCACGCAACCGATGGCCGGGCCGTGGCTCTCGCCGAAGTTGGTGACGCGGAAGAGTTCGCCGAGGGTGCTGCCGGACATGCGATGCGCGCTTTCAGGGGGCCAGAACGCCGACACCGCCCGAAGGCGGTGCTGGAACGGGGTTCGATTTTAGGCGCTCAGGAGGTCTGCTCGTCGCGCGGCTCGTTCTCGACCGGCCAGTCGCGGATGTAGGCCTTGAGCATGCGGTTCTCGAAATCCTGACCGTCGACCACCGCCTTGGCGACGTCGTAGAACGAGATCACGCCCATCAGCGTGCGCTGGCTCATCACCGGCATGTAGCGCGCGTGGCGGCCGAGCATCATGCGGCGGACTTCGTCGATCTCGGTCTCGGGGGTGCAGGTCAGCGGGTGGTCGTCCATCACGCTGCGCACCAGGGTGCCGCCGAGCGAGCCGCCGTTCTTGACGATCGCCTGGATCACCTCGCGGAAGGTCAGCATGCCGGTGAGCTCGCCGTGGTCCATCACGACCAGCGAGCCGATGTCGCGCTCGGACATCGCGCTGACCGCCTCCTGCAACGCCTGGTCGGGCGACACGGTGAACAGGGTCCCACCCTTGACGCGAAGAATGTCGCTGACTTTCATGAGGCACTTCCGAGGCGTGGTGTTGAACTCAATATAGCCCACAATCCCGCGCCAGAACACCCTCGCAACCCCAGCGCACGCCACGGGAGACCCTCCATGCCCGGCCCTTCCGATCCCGGCTTCGACACCCTCGCACTGCACGCCGGCGCCGCACCCGACCCGGCGACCGGCGCGCGCGCCGTGCCGATCCACCTGACCACCTCGTTCGTGTTCGAGAACAGCGAGCACGCCGCGTCGCTGTTCAACATGGAGCGCTC
>JAZKIO010000126.1:0-14045 GCA_040384825.1 Pseudomonadota bacterium | reverse complement strand
CGATGATAGTGCGGGTTCCCGTGTGAAAGTAGGACATTGTCAGGCTACTATTAGAAAAGCCCCCGTCGAAAGACGGGGGCTTTTTGCTTTTTGGGCGAGGTATCAACGGGCCTTAATGGTCGTAAATAGAATTCCCGACAACCTTGATGGCCGTAGCGGCCGCGAGTTCGTTCAGTAAGGCCGCCGCCCAGTCGGTCAACGACAAACTCTCGAAGTATCGCGCGTGCGTAAGCTGGAGGTACCGTGTGGTTGCCATCCATTCGATCAGTTGGTCTCGATCGGCATGCTGCACCTCGAGCAGATGAAACTTGATCAATACCTTCGCTGCGTGACGTGCGTGCCGACCGGGGTTGGTCAGAAAACCGTTCAAACGGCCACGAGCCCGTTCCAACGCAGCAGTCATGTTCTGAAAGGGCTGTCCGTGTCCGGGAATGATCCAGTCCACGTCAAGTTCCGCCAGCCGGTCGAGTGTGCGACCCACGGTCTCGAACGCGTCAATGCCTTCGATTTCCGGAAACACCACGCCGAAACCGTTTTCCCACAGTCCGTCTGCCGAGATCAGCAGCTTCAGCTCGGGTTGATGCAGTACGACCGATTCGGGGTCGTGACCAGGCGCCGCAATCACGGTCCAGTCCATCGCGCCCAGCCGAATCGAATCTCCATCAGCCACTGCGCCGGTACGCTCGAAGCGGGGACAAGATTGGCCAGTGTCCCGGAATGTCAGCGCGGTTTCGTCCCAGGCGTCGACCTTGCCGATTTCGCCGCGCGGGACATCGATGGCACACCCGAAGTGGCTTTGCAGTGCAGCATTTCCGCCGCAATGGTCCGAGTGCAGATGGGTGTTGACGACGCGCGTCAAACTTCTCCCTGCGAGTGCCGCCTTGACCAGCGCAACAGTCTGCGCCGCATGGGTGCAGTAGCCCGAGTCGATCAGGACCGACTCGCCGCCTGAGCCGCGGCCGTCGAACAAAACATTGTTCGACGACAACCACCCTCGTTCGAAGACCTGCAGGCCGGCTGCGTCGAAGACGCGTTGCATCGCATTTGTCGTCACGTCGTTCGCCATGTACCAATCATTTCCATTAGGGCCTCTTGGTCAGGGAAGACGCTTCAAGGCGTCGGCCAGACCCGTGCGGTCCGGTCCGCCAGAAGTGGCCGAAAAGAGCGAAGAAGCGAGTCCTCGCTCTCGTTCCCGGACAATGCTGATGAACTCCTGCGCTCCATGCATGGCCCGGAACGTGTCGAAGCCGGTCTCCAGAAAGCGCTGGAGTTCGGCCAGCCCGGCCGCCCGCGCCGGGCCACGCATCAGGCGCAGGCTGTTGCGCAACAGGGGGCGCTGCGTGAAGCGATCGAGCCGGGCAGCGACCTCGAGCGTCAGCGAGATCTGGCGATCTCGCGCGTCGACCTGGCCGGTGCGTTGCCACGCTTCGACGTAGGACACAGCATCGAGCGGCTCGTTTCCTGCAATTTGCTCGCCCATGCACGTGTCGAGCGTCTCCGACAGCGCGTGCAGGTCCGCCAGCGTGGCGACCGTCAGAACAATGTCGCTCGGAAACAGCTTCACCAGGGCCGGCACGACGCGCGCGAACTGCGCATCGCGGCGTGTGAAATCGCTCGGCCCGTACAACTCGTCCAGAAAGAAGCGGGATGCAGCGCCATAACGTGCACTTGTCAACAGATCCGAGTAGGTATGCGAGAAGCGTTTTTGCTGGTACGCCTTGACCTCGACCACGCGCTCGAGGAGCCCCGGCTCGGAGACCCTTTTGCGACGCTCGGTCTCGACCGCGTGCAGATGAGCCAGGATGGTCTCGGCGGAATTCGTCATGCGCGCCATGGATCTCATTGAGGAGAGGCACCTACTGTAGCGACCCTGTGGGCGCACGGCCCACTGCTAGCATGATCCGATGCTTGCACGACTGCAGAAACTGATCACGGCAGGCTTGCTGTGCGCCGCTCTGGCCTGGTTTGCCCTCTGGACCAACGCTGGCCACCCGCTTGGGGCGGCCGCCGGCGCGTTCGTCATTCTGCTCGGCTACACGTGGGTACTCGCTGCAGAATTCATGTTGCTCTACGTGGTGCAGCGCGGCGAGGCCGCCCGGCGCGCCAGCGTTCCGGAGTTGTGGCGAGCCTGGCGCGGCGAGATCGCGACGGCACCGCGGGTGTTCCTCTGGCGCCAACCCTTCCGATCGCGAGCCGAACCCGACTTCCTCCCCGCCGATTCGCCGCGTCGCCATGGCGTTGTGCTGGTTCACGGCTTCTTCTGCAATCGCGGTCTCTGGAATCCCTGGATGAAGGTGCTGCGGGCCGAAGGCATCCCGTTCGTGGCGGTGAACCTCGAGCCGGTATTCGGTTCGATCGAGCATTACGCTGAGATCGTCGAAGCGGCTGTCGAGCGCGTCGAGAAATCGACCGGATTGCCCGCTGTCCTCGTCGGGCACAGCATGGGCGGCATCGCGATCCGCGCCTGGCTGGCGCGCTTCAACGCCGACGCACGGGTTCGCAAGATCATCACCATCGGCACGCCGCATCACGGGACATGGCTGGCGCGCTTCGGGCACACCACCAACGGACGGCAGATGCGGCATCGCGGCCCCTGGATTGCGGACCTCGCGTCGCGCGAACCGGCCGAGCGCTACGCCAGGTTCACCTGCTACTACGGCAACTGCGACAACATCGTGTTCCCGTCCCCCGCGGCGATGCTCGATGGCGCCGAGAACATCCACGTGCCCGCCACGGCGCACGTCCAGATGGCGTTCGATCCGCTCGTACTGGCCGGCGTGCTGAGCTGGTTGCGTGGACCAGCACCGGCCCAGCCGGCCGCTCAGCCAGGCGACCCCGGCTCGTCTTTCAGCACGCCGCGCCGCACCTGATCCAGTTCGATGCTCTCGAACAGCGCCCGGAAGTTGCCCTCGCCGAAGCCCTGATCGCCCTTGCGCTGGATGATCTCGAAGAAGATCGGCCCGATCACGGTCTGGGTGAAGATCTGCAGGAGCAGCTCGTTGGGCGCGCCCAGGTGCGTGGCACCGTCGATCAGGATGCGCAGCCGCTTCAGCTCGTCGAGGTTCTCGCCGTGGTGGGGCAGCCGGCGCTCCACGAGGTCGTAGTACGTGGCGATGGTGTCCTGGAACGCCACGCCCTGCTGCTTCATGCGGTCCACGGTGGCGTAGATGTCGTCCGTGCCCATCGCGATGTGCTGAATGCCTTCGCCGTGGTACAGGTCGAGGTACTCGGCGATCTGGCTTTTGTCGTCCGAGCTCTCGTTGATCGGGATGCGGATCTTGCCGCACGGGCTCGTCATCGCCTTGCTCTTCAGGCCCGTCAGCTTGCCTTCGATGTCGAAGTAGCGCACCTCGCGGAAGTTGAACAGGCGTTCGTAGAAGTCGGCCCACTCCTTCATGCGCCCGCGGTGCACGTTGTGGGTGAGGTGGTCGATGTAGGTCAGCCCGCAGCCGGACGTGCTCGCCTGCGCCCCGTCGATCGGCACGAAGTCGACGTCGTAGATGCTGATGTTGCCGATCGCGCCGGGCGCCGCCCCGTCCTTGCCGTGCCAGCGATCGACGAAGTAGATCAAGCTGTCGCCGATGCCCTTGATCGCCGGAATGTTCAGCTCCATCGGGCCGGTGTGGTTGTCGAAACCCCAGGCGCCGAGCTCGAGCGCGCGCTCGTAGGCCTGCTTCGCATCCTTCACGCGAAACGCCATCGCGCACACGCTCGGCCCGTGCTGGCGCGCAAAGCGCTGCGCAAAGGAATTCGGCTCGGCGTTGATGATGAAGTTGACGTCCCCCTGGCGGTACAGCGTGACCTTCTTGGTCCGGTGCTTCGCGATCGCGGTGAACCCCATCGTCACGAACAGCTCACCGAGCGCGAGCGGATCGGGTGCGGCGTACTCGACGAACTCGAATCCGTCGGTTCCCATCGGATTGTCCCAGGGCGTGAATTGCATGATCGTTCCCGTGTCGCCGTCGATGCAGGACTGTAGGTTCGCCGGTCCGCAGCATTTCTGCAAGTTGGGCGCCCAGTGGGCCACTGCGTGCAGGAAAAATGCAAAATCCGCCGAATGGATACCGAACCACAGCTGGATGCGATCGATCGACGCATCCTTCGCGCGCTGCAGGCCGACGGCCGGATGATCTACGACGCGCTGGCCGCCCAGGTGAGCCTGTCGCCCTCGGCCACGCTGCGGCGGGTCAAGCGCCTCGAGGAATCGGGGGTGATCGCCGGCTACGTGGCGCTCGTCTCACCCGAGCGCGTCGGGCTCGGCCTCACGGCCTACCTGAATGTTCGCCTCGAGAAGCACGCCCAGGTCCACAAGCGCACGCCCATGGACCTGTTCCGCGCCTCGGTGCAGGCCTGGCCCGAGGTGGTCGAGTGCGCCGCACTCACCGGCGAGATGGACTTCCTGCTGCGTGTGGTCGTGCAGGACATGGCGCACTACTCGCGCTTCATCATGGACACGCTGCTCAAGCACCCGAGCGTGCAGGACTGCAAGACCAGCTTCGTGCTCGATCGCGTCAAGAACACGACCGCGATGCCGGTCTGAGGGCCGGGCTGGCCGGCCCGGGAACTCAGCGGTCGGAATCGGCGAGACCGCGGTAGACCAGGGCGCCGAGCACGGCACCGACGATCGGCGCGACCCAGAACAGCCACAGCTGCCCGATCGCCCAGTCGCCGACGAACAACGCGACGCCGGTGCTGCGCGCCGGGTTCACCGAGGTGTTGGTCACCGGGATGCTGATCAGGTGGATCAGCGTCAGCCCCAGGCCGATGGCCAGCGGCGCGAAGCCGGCGGGCGCGCGCTTGTCGGTCGAGCCCATGATGATGATCAGGAACATCATCGTCATCACGACCTCGCAGACCAGCGCCGCGACCATCGAGTACTTGCCCGGCGAGTGCTCGCCGAAGCCGTTCGAGGCAAAGCCGCCGGCGGTGCTGAAATCGGCCTTGCCGCTCGCGATCAGGTACAGCACGCCGCCGGCGACGGCTGCGCCCAGCACCTGCGCCACGATGTAGGGCAGCAGCTTGCTGCCCTCGAACCGGCCGCCGGCCCACAGGCCGATCGACACGGCCGGGTTGAGGTGGCAGCCGGAGATGTGGCCGATCGCGTAGGCCATCGTCAGCACCGTCAGGCCGAAGGCCAGCGAGACGCCGACGAAGCCGATCCCCAGGCCGGGAAACGCGGCCGCCAGCACGGCGCTCCCGCATCCGCCCAGCACGAGCCAGAAGGTCCCGAAAAACTCTGCGCCATATGCCTTCATCGTCACACTCCCCGTTGGTTGATTTAGGCGGCGGACTCTGCCACCCGGGGGCGCGCTGAACCAGCGCTTGTCAACGAAGGAGTGCGATCTTCAGCTCGGAGGAATCAGAAAAGCCACAGCGCGGGATGCGCGTGTGCGCGAATGCCGTGCGAGAACGCTCAGATCTCGAGGACGAACTGCATCGCCGCCGCGGGCGACAGGTTCAGCAGCTCGGCGATGTCGTTCACGTCGTCGGGGATGGCCGCGTTGTCCCAGCCGTGCGCCGTGTGCCGCGCGAGCCGCAAGGCCAGCGCGACGCTGCGCACGCTCGGCGTGTCGGCGTGGCGGTCGTCGCTGATGCGGATCAGCAGCTCCGGCAGGCGCCACGCCTTCATCAGCGCCTGCTGCAGGTCGGCCAGCTCGATGTTGAGCAGCGCCTGCTGCGCGGCACTGGAGCGCAGGGTGGGATCGGCGTCCTGCGCGGCACGGATCTGCAGCGCCAGCGACGGCGCATGGCACCACAGCAGCATCTCGGCGAAGTCGTGCAGCAACGCGGCCGCGTGGACGACGGCGGCGTCGTGGTCCATGCGGTGCACCGCGAACCCGAGCGCGAAGTTCGCGCCGCGGTGCGCGCGGTGGATCGTGTCCTCCAGCCCCTGCAGCGCTTGCGGCGCTGCGGCCAGCCGGCTCTCCACCGTCGGCTGCGGCCCGAAGGTCCTGAAGAACGGCGAGATGCCCATCATCACCAGCGCCGAGGTCACGGTCTCCACATCCGTGACGACGCGCGGACCGCGGTGCGTCGCGGCGTGTGCGAGCACCTTCAGCGTCATCAGCGGGTCGCTCGAGATCATCTCGCCCATGCTGTTGGCGTCGACGCTGTCCTCGTTCAGGCGCAGCGCCTCGAGCGCGTCGGCGGTCTGCGCGAGCACGGGGATCTCGGCCGCGCGGAAATGCGCGGTCCACGCGGCCAGGTCGGGCAACGCGTGGGTCAGTTCGACGGGCGGGGAGTCGGCAGCGTCCGGCATCGCAGTCAGCGGGTGGCGTTGGAGACCTTATCGGTGTGAGGCGCGGGCGGCTTGAGCGGCGGCGCATCAGGCCTTGAGCATGTGCCCTTCGGCCGGGTTGGTGCGGCCCGCGAGCAGCGCGGCGTACACCGCCTCGATCGCAGCGCTGCCATCGCCCCGGACGACTTGCAACCACGGCGGTTGTGCGGCGGTGACCGGCTGCATGAACGCAGTCCAGGCGGCGGCGAGCCGCTGCTGCAGGCCGGCGGGGCCCCAGTCGGCATTGCGCTTCTTGACCTGGGCGGGCGCGAAGAACAGCGTCGGGCGCGGCCCCGGCAGGCCCTTGCCGCTGCCGAGCTCGTCCCAGTGCGTGCCGCCGACCGAGCAGCTGTAGGTGAGCGCGTCACCGAAGTGCGTGTGGACGCTGCGGCGCAGGCCCACGCTGCCGCTGAAGTCGACGTAGACCGTCGGCACGTCGGCGGCCAGCGCTTCCACTTCGTCGTAGGTGCGCACCTCGTCGTAGCAGCCCAGGCCGCGCGTGAAGGCGAGGTTGCCCGGCGATGTCAGCCCGATCACCCGGGCCGCCGCCTGGCCGCCCGCGGCGCGCTGCGCCAGGCAGAAGGCCGTGCCGTAGGCCGTCTTGCTCGAGGCGCTGGACAGGATCACCGCCCGGGCGCCGAAGAACGCGTTGTCGGCCAGGAAATCGTCGATCAGGAACGAAGTGGTGAACAGCGGCCGCAGCAACGCCTGCTCGGCTTCGCGCGCCGGGTCGTATCCCGGGTCGGCGCTGCAGCGCAGGTAATGGTTGTAGACCGCGTGCAGTTCACGACGGTGCGGCGCACCGTCGAGAAAGCCCGCCTCGTTCACGCGGGTGGGCTGCAGCACGACCGCGTCGGCGATCGGCCAGTAGCCATAGAAACGCTCGCCGACCGCGACGTCGTCGCAGCGCGATTCGGCCACGTCGGCGAAGCCCCAGACGGGGATGCAGCCGGTCGTCGGGTCCCCGGTCGGGAAGAAGCCCCAGTAGTTCATCGCGTCGCCGAACGCCGCGTAGGTGATGTTGTTCGCGGTCAGGGCGAACTGGTCGATCGCGAAGCGGACTTCGCCGGCGGCCAGCGGCGCCGGTTCGGCCTCGGTCCAATGCGTCTGCGCGAGCTTCTGGCGCTCGACGACGAAGGTCTTTGTCATCTGGGAGTCTCCGGGTGATGCACGGTCGAGAGGCGCGGTCGAGAGCCGCGCTCGTGGCGTTCGTTCTAGCATGCAGTATCGCGTGTCCGGAGTCCCGCATGAACAAGGTCGAACTGCCCGATGGAAGCCGCTGGCCCGCGCTCGGCCTCGGCACCTGGCACATGGGCGAAGCCGCGCGCACGCGCGCAGCGGAGATTGCCGCCGTGCGCCTCGCGATCGAGATCGGCTACCGCGTGATCGACACCGCCGAGATGTATGGCGAGGGCGGGGCCGAGGAGGTCGTCGGCGCCGGCGTGGCCGAGGCGCTGCGGGCCGGCGACGTCGCGCGCGACGCGCTGTTCATCGTCAGCAAGGTCTACCCGCACAACGCCAGCCGCGCGGGCGTGGCGGCGGCCTGCGAGCGCAGCCGGCGCCGGCTCGGCCTCGACCGGATCGACCTCTACCTGCTGCACTGGCCCGGGTCGCACCCGTTGCACGAGACGGTGGCCGGCTTCGAGGCACTGCAGGCCGCGGGTCGCATCCGGCATTGGGGCGTCAGCAATTTCGATACGCAGGAGATGCGGGCGCTGGTTGCGGTGAGCGGCGGGGCGGCATGCGCCGCGAATCAGGTCTACCACTCGCTGACCGAGCGCGGCGCCGAGTTCGACCTGCTGCCGTGGCAACGCCAGCGCTCGATGCCGTTGATGGCCTACTGCCCGCTGGACCAGGGCGGCCTGGCCGCCGACCCGGTGCTGCGCGAGATCGGCGACCGCCATGGCGCCACGGCGTCGCAGGTGGCGCTGGCCTGGTCGGTCAGCGAGGCGGGTGTGATGGCCATCCCCAAGGCCGTGCAGGAGACGCATTTGCGCGAGAACTTCGCATCGGCCGCGCTCGCGTTGACGGCGGACGATCTGCGCATGATCGAGCGTCGCTTTCCCGCGCCGCGGCGCAAGCAGCCGCTGGCGATGCGTTGATCGGCCCAGCGAGAGCGACGCACCGGAAGCCGGTGCGCCGCTCTCGCCTTGCGTTCACAGGCGCTGCACGCCGCTCACGAAGCCGACGAGCTTGCCATCGAGGTAGAGCGCGCCTTCGGGCGCGCCGGCTTCGGCGTAGAACTCGAGCTGCGGTGTCGGGCGCGCGACGCGCTTCACCGGCAGCGCCAGCTTGCGCGAGAGCCGCGCCAGTGCCGCGCTCGCGCTGCGCAGGCCGATGGCGGCGAGGCGGATCGCTGCTTCGCGGGCCGGGCGGGGCGCCTCGAGTGCGCCGCTGCGGAGGTATTTCAGGCTCGACATGGTGATATGTCCTTCAGGGTGCGCGGCTCGGCCGCGCAGGTGTCATGGGAAGTGCTGTTTCATCTGGTCCAGTTCGCGCTTCAGCGACCGGCCGCCTTGCTGGCGCATCGAGCGGCCACCGGGCTGGTGGCTGCCGGCGCGCCGGAAGCGGGCGTGCGCGATCAGCGGGTTGCGGGGCTTGCGGGGGGTGACGTTGATCTTCATGAGGTTCTCCTGGTGAACGGCCGTGATCCGGCGGGAAAAAGCAAAACGGCCCGGGGCGGTGAGCGCAACCCGGGCCGTCGACGCTGCAGCGTCGGAAGTGACGTGTCAGCGAGGCGGTGAACCAGGCGGCGCGCGACGCGCTGCGATGACCGACCGGACATCCATCGACGACGCACCAGTGCCCGGCGCTGGGCGCAGGTGCGTGAGGGCGGTCGATGCGTCGATGAAGGTCATGGAATGGGAACGAGGTGGATCGGCGGAGTGTCGGCGCCCGGCGTGCACGACCCGGCGACTTGCGCAAATGATAAACGTTTGATTATCTTGCGCAAGGGGTGTTGCGCAGAATTTTCAAGGGATGTCGCGCGAACCCCGCAGCGCCACGTCAGCGCTTCGGCTTCAGCGGCTTGACCGCCGCCTGCGTCTTGCTCCACAGGTCGAGGCCGTCGTCCGGCGGGCCGGCCGGCTTGGCGGGCGCCTTGACCGACCCCGCCGGCGCCGGTGTCAGCACCTCGCCGAGCAGGTCGAGCAGCCGGGTGCGCGCGCGTTGCGGGTGGCGCCTGTAGTAGGTCAGCACCAGACCGACGATGAAGCGCTCGTCGTCGTCCTGGGGCGTGTTGTGTTCAATGTCGCGCGCGCCGGCAGGCGGAGCCGGTGCGACCGGGACCGTGCGCGCGCCGACCTGCGGGGCCGCCCACTCGTGCGGGCTGTGGCGCTCGTCCATCCAGCCCGGCGGCTTCTTGCACAGCTGCTCGAACTGCCGCGCCAGCCGTTCGCCGATCTGGCGCGAGCGGCCCTTGATCTGGCTCCAGTAGCTGGGCTGGATCTGCAGCCGCTCAGCGAAGCGGCCCTCGAGGCCGCGCAGGGTCGCGGCGTCGGCATGCTTGACGGTCGCGTGAACGAACTCGTCGAAAAGGATCAGGGCGTTCGCGAGGCGAATCTGGGCGACGTCGCGCGGGCCGGGTGTCATGTGTCAGATGATAAAGCGCCCTTGACCTTAGGCCCCGGCTCGGCCGCTTGGCCCTTCGGGGAGAATTCGCGCGTTGCCTTCTCTCTCAGGACTCGCTCGATGACCACGCTCGGAACCCCGCTGTCGCCCCACGCCACCAAGGTCATGCTGCTCGGCAGCGGCGAGCTCGGCAAGGAGGTGCTGATCGCGCTGCAGCGGCTCGGCGTCGAGACCATCGCGGTCGACCGCTACGCCGACGCGCCGGGCCATCAGGTCGCGCACCACGCGCGCACGATCACGATGAGCGATCCGGCGCAGCTCAAGGCGCTGATCCAAGCCGAGCGGCCGCTGCTCGTCGTCCCCGAGATCGAGGCCATCGCGACCGGCATGCTCGAGGAGCTCGAGGCCGCCGGCGTGGTGCGCGTGATCCCGACCGCGCGCGCCGCCCGGCTGACGATGGACCGCGAGGGCATCCGCCGCCTCGCCGCCGAGACGCTCGCCCTGCCGACCAGCCCCTACCGTTTCTGCGATTCGCTGGCCGAGCTGCAGGCCGCGATCGACGCGGGGAATGGGCAAGGGATTGGCTACCCCTGCGTCGTCAAGCCGGTGATGAGCAGCTCCGGCAAGGGCCAGAGCAAGCTAGACGGCCCGGCCGACGTAGGCCCGGCGTGGGACCACGCGATGGCCGGCGGCCGCGTCAGCCGCGGCCGCGTGATCGTCGAGGGCTTCATCGACTTCGACTACGAGATCACGCTGCTGACCGTGCGCGCGCCCGGCGCCGACGGGCGCGTCGAGACGCACTTCTGCGCGCCGATCGGCCATGTGCAGGTCGCCGGCGACTATGTCGAGAGCTGGCAGCCGCACCCCATGAGCGACACCGCGCTGCAGCGCGCCCGCGCCATCGCCCGGGCCGTGACCGACGACCTGGGCGGCCAGGGCCTGTTCGGCGTCGAGCTGTTCGTCAAGGGCGACGAGGTCTGGTTCAGCGAGGTCTCGCCGCGCCCGCACGACACCGGCATGGTGACGATGATCACGCAGTGGCAGAACGAGTTCGAGCTGCACGCGCGCGCGATCCTCGGCTTGCCGGTCGACACCGCGCTGAAAAGCCCGGGCGCGAGCGCCGTGATCTATGGCGGCGTCGACGCGGTCGGCCTGGTGTTCGATGGCGTCGACGCGGCGCTGCGGGTGCCGAACAGCGAACTGCGCCTGTTCGGCAAGCCGGAGAGCTTCGCCAAGCGCCGCATGGGCGTCGCGCTCGTGCACGACGCCGATGTCGAGCTGGCACGCGAGCGCGCGAAGCAGGCGGCGGCCTGCGTGAAGCCGCGCCTGCCCTGAGCGGTATCACCGCCCGCTGACGCGCAGCGGCAACTCCGGTGCGGCATCGCACCGGTAGAAAGTCGCGCGCCTGCGCGCCGCGGCGCGCCCGCCGCGCGCTGTGCATGCCGCTCGCTACGCTGCCCGGCTCGGGGGTCACGCACCCGCACACGCGTGCGGCCCACCGTGCCACAGGGAGGCAACATGACGGCAGAAGACGGAGGACTCTGGATCGGGCTGGGCTTGGTGCTGGGCGCGATCGCAGGCAGCTGGGTCACGCTCTGGATCCTCGGCGCGCGGCATGCCGCCGCCTTGCGCCGCCTGCGCGACGACTTCCAGCGCCAGTCGGACGCGGTGGTCGATCAGTTCCGCATCGCCCAGCTGCGCTCGCAGACCGAGATCGAACAGCTGCGGCAGACCGGTCGACGCCAGCTGGCCACGGCCAGCGCGGAGCCGCAGGCGGCGCTCGCCCGGGCGGAATCGCGCCTGCGCGCGGCCTATGACGAGATCGACCGGCTGCGCCGCGACAAGGCGCACGAGACGACGATTCCGTCCGACCTGGGCGACGGCTTCGCCGCGACCCGGCCGATGGTCGACGGGATGTAGCGCGGCAGCGGCAGCAGCCGCTGGCGCGTCAGTCGTCGTCCCGGGCCTGATAGTCCCGGGTCAGCGCGGCCTGCGCCGACGGCGGCACGGCCTCGTAGTGGCTCAGCTCCAGCGTGTAGCGGCCCTGGCCGCCCGTCATGCCGTTCAGGCGGGCCTGGTAGTTGGTGAGTTCCGAGAGCGGCGCCTGCCCGCTGACGACGATCGCGCCGCCGGCGAGCGCCTGCGTCGCGCTGACCTGCCCGCGCTTGGCGGCGAGATCGCCGGTCACGTCGCCCATGCTGTGCCCGGGCGCGGTGATCTCGACCTTGACGATCGGCTCCAGCACGATCGGGCCGGCCTTCTTGACCGCGTCGATGAAGGCCTTGCGGCCCGCGGTGGCGAACGCGATGTCCTTCGAGTCGACCGAGTGCGACTTGCCGTCGTAGACGATCACGCGCACGTCGCGCAGCGGGTGGCCGGCGATCACGCCGCTGTCGAGCACCGAGCGCACGCCCTTCTCTACGGCGGGGATGAACTGCGTCGGGATCGTGCCGCCCTTGACCTGGTCGACGAACTCGAAGCCTGCGCCGCGCTCCAGCGGCTCGATGCGCAGGAACACCTCGCCGAACTGTCCCGCCCCGCCGCTCTGCTTCTTGTGGCGGTGGTGGCCCTCGGCCGGCGCGGTCACCGTCTCGCGGTAGGCGATGCGCGGCGGCCGCGTCACGACCTCGCACTTGTAGACCTCGGTCATGCGCTCCAGCAGCGTGCGCAGGTGCAGCTCGCCCAGCCCGTAGACGACGGTCTCGTTGGTGGCGGCCACGTGCTCGACCTTCAGGCACGGGTCCTCGTCGATCAGCTTCTGCAGGATCTCCCACATGCGCTGCTCGTCGCCGCGGCGCTTGGGCTCGATCGCCAGGCCGTGCACCGGCACCGGGAACGGCAGCGGCCGCAGGTGCAGGTGGTCGTCCTCGGCGGCGTCGTGCAGCACCGCGTCGAAGTGCATCTCGTCGACCTTGGCGACGGCGCAGATGTCGCCCGGCACGCCACGCGCCACCTCCACGTGGTCCTTGCCCTGCAGCATGAACAGGTGGCCGACCTTGAACGGCTTGCGGCCGTCGCCGATGTAGAGCTGGCTGTCGCGCGTGACCGTGCCCTGGTGGATGCGGAACACGCCCATCTTGCCGACGTACGGGTCGACCGTGACCTTGAACACGTGCGCGATCACGTGCTGGTCGGGATCGGTCTGCGCGTGCAGTTCCTTCGCATCGGCGCCTTCGCCCTTCAGGAACTGCGGCGGGTTGCCCTCGGTGGGGTTCGGCAGCAGCGCCTCGATCACGTCGAGCAGTTCGGCCACGCCCGCGCCGTTGCGGGCCGAGACGAAGCAGATCGGGATCAGGTGGCCCTGACGCAGCGCCTCCTCGAGCGGCGCGTGCAGCTCGCGCGGGTCGACGTCGCCCTCCTCGAGGTAGCGCTCGACGAACGCCGGATCGACCTCGACCACCTGCTCCACCAGGGCGCGGTGCGCCGCCTCGACGTTCGAGAAGTCCGCCTCGCCCGACGGGTTGAAGAAGCAGTCCACCACGCTCGTGCCGCCGCCCGCCGGCAGGTTGAGCGGCAGGCATTCCTTGCCGAACGCGGCCTGGATCTGCTGCACCAGCGCCGCCAGGTCGACACCGGGTGCGTCGATCTTGTTGACGATCACCATCCGGCACAGGCGCCGGCCGGCCGCCCACTCCATCATGCGGGCGCTCATCGCCTCGATGCCGGTCACCGCGTTGACAACGATCGCGGCGGTGTCGACCGCCTCCAGCGCGGTCATCGACTGACCGACGAAATCTGCGTACCCCGGCGTGTCGATGAGGTGGACGCGGGTGTCGCGGTGATCCAGGTGCAGCACCGCCGCGTTCAGCGAGTGCTGGGCCCGGCGCTCCATCGGATCGAAATCGCTGACCGTGCTGCCGCGTTCCAGGCTGCCGGGTGCGCCGATCGCGCCGGCGCGGCACAGCAGCGCCTCGGCGAGGCTGGTCTTGCCGCCGCCGGTCTGGCCGACGAGGGCGAGGGTCCGGATCGCCTGGACGGCGGGGCTGGGGGTCGCTGGGGGCATGGCGTACTCCTTCGGCCAGCCCAATCTACGGGATCGCACGCGCGCCGGCAATCGGGCCACGCCCGCCCCGGCGGCGGCCGCCTACTGGAAAGCCACCTCGGCGAAGCTGCGCAGCTTGCGGCTGTGCAATTGGTCGACGCCGGCCTCGCGCAGCAGCTCGATCGCGCGGATGCCGATGCGCAGGTGCTGGTCGAC
>JAZKIO010000125.1:0-16325 GCA_040384825.1 Pseudomonadota bacterium | reverse complement strand
CGCGGCTGACGATCACGGCGAACGACAGCGAGCCGATCAGGTAGGCGGCGAGCGTGGCGAGCGCGGGATAGAGGATCTGCATGGGCTGAGGGCGCGAAGTGCGGGCGGGCGCTATTTTGCGCCCTGCGCAACCCGCTCGATCACAACGCGCAGTTCACCGGTTTCGCCCCGATCAGGTCGACGAGCACCTGCGGCGCGATGCCGACCAGGAACCCCCGCCGCCCGCCGTTGATGCAGATGCGCGGCAGCGCCAGCGCCGTCTCCTCCACGTACACCGGCATCGGCTTGCGCAGGCCGAAGGGTGACGTGCCGCCGACCATGAAGCCGCTGTGGCGCTGCGCCACCTCGGGCTTGCACGGCTCGACCGACTTGGCGCCGATCTGGCGCGCCAGGTTCTTGGTGCTGACCTGCTTGTCGCCGTGCATCAGCACGATCAGCGGCTGCGCGCGCTCGTCCTGCATCACCAGCGTCTTGATGACCTCGTGCTCGGGCACGCCGAGTTGCTTCGACGACTCCGCCGTGCCGCCGTGGTCGACGTAGTCGTACACGTGCTCGGAGAACGGCACGCCATGCTCGCGCAGGAACTTCGTCGCCGGCGTCTCGCTGACGTGCGCGCCCTTCTTCATGGCGGGTGATGGAGCTGCCGGTTCATGGCGCGCGAGTTTATCTGCCGTGAAAGCGTGGCACAGTGCGGGCCGATGTCGTGGTTGTCCGCCCCCCTTCCCCCTGTCCTGCTGGCCGCGAGCCTCGCCATCGTCTTCGGCGCCGGCATCGTGCGCGGGTTCGCCGGGTTCGGCTTCTCGGCCCTCAGCGTGGCCGGGCTCGCGCTGATCGTGTCGCCCGCCAGGGTGGTGCCGGCCATCTTCGTGCTCGAGGTGCTGGCCAGCCTCAGCCTGCTGCGCGGTGCAGCGCGCGACATCGACTGGCACTGGCTCGGCTGGTTGATCGCCGGCAACGTGCTGTGCCTGCCGCTGGGCATCCTGCTGCTGGCGTGGCTGCCGGAGACGCCGCTGCGGCTGCTGATCGGCGCGCTGCTGCTGCTCGCCGCGGGGATGCTGCGCAGCGGCTTCAGCCTCGCGCTCGCGCCCAGCGTGCCGGTGCGGCTCGGCGTGGGCATGGCCTCGGGCTTCGTCAATGGCGTCGCGGCGATCGGCGGCATCGCGGTCGCGGTGATGCTCAGCACCTCGCAGATCGCGCCGGCCGTCATGCGGGCCACGCTGATCGCGATGTTCCTGTTCACCGACGTGTACGCGCTGGCCTGCTCGGCGCTGGTCTCGCTCGGCACCGAAGCGCCGACCGAGCTGCTCGGCGCGGACACGCTGCGCTGGGCCCTGTGGCTCACGCCGGCGATGCTGGCCGGCATCTGGGTCGGCCAGCGCTCCTTCGTCGGCGTGTCGCCGGCGCAGTTCCGCCGCCACGTGCTGAACCTGCTGATGCTGATCGCCGCCATCAGCGTGCTGCGCGCGCTCGTCGAACTCGTGGGACAGTCGGGCCGATGACGCGTTCGCTTCCCACTCAGAGATGGACCACCGAGATCGGCACGCGGATGCGCCGGCACTTCCTGCTCAAGCTGTTCGGCACGACCGCCTTCACGTGGGTGTTCTTCATCGGCTACTTCCACCTGCTTCGCTATCCGGCGTTCGAGGTGGTCGTGATGCCACTGACCGCGCTCGACCGCTGGATCCCGTTCCAGCCGTGGACGCTCGGCGCCTACCTGTCGCTGTGGCTGTACGTCGGCGTGGCGCCGGGGCTGCAGCTCACGTTCCGCGAGCTGATCGTCTACGGGCTGTGGGCCGCGGCGCTGTGCCTGACCGGCCTGGGCATCTTTTACTGGTGGCCGACGGCCGTGCCGCCGTTGACCCTCGACGTCTCCGGTTATGCGGGCTTCGCGCTTCTGCAGGGCGTGGACGCCGCGGGCAACGCATGCCCGTCGATGCACGTCGCGATCGCGATCTTCACCGCCGCGCGCATCGAGCACGTGCTGCGCGGTGCCGGTGCGCCGCGCCTGCTGCGGGCGGGCAACATCGTCTGGTTCGCGGCGATCGCGTGGTCGACGCTGGCGGTCAAGCAGCACGTGGTGCTGGACGTGGTCGCCGGCGCGGCGCTCGGGCTCGCGTTCGTGGGGCCGTCGCTGCGCTGGCGCCCGGCGGACAAAGCCCATCAGGCGCGTGCGGATATCATCGAGCGCATGCCCACGGACACCGCCTCATGAGCTCGCTGAAAGAACTGCAGGATCTGATCCAGGACAAGTTCGGGCTCGACGCCGCCGCGCTCGATCCCCACGCCTCGATGCGCGAGAAGGGCGTCGATTCGCTGGCACTCGTCGAGCTGCTGTTCGCGATCGAGGACCGGTTCGGCATCTCCATGTCCGACGAGGATTCGGGCATCGACACCCTGGCCGAACTCGCGCTGGCGGTCGACAGGATCCGGTCGAAGCAGGCGGCGTGAGCGCCGGCGTCGTCGTCACCGGCCTGGGCGCCATCTCGCCGCACGGCGACGACCCGACCGCCCTGTTCGACGCGCTCTGGCGCGGCCATTCCGCGATCGCGCCGATCTTCCCGGAGCTGCCCAAGCCGGCCGCGGCCGCGCTCGCGCCGTTCGAGGTGTCGCGCTGGTTCACCAAGCTGCAACTCGCCGGCGTGGACCGTGTCAGCCAGCTCGCCGTCGCGGCGGCCGATCTCGCGGTGCGCGATGCCGGCTTCGCGGCGCCGACCGCCGGCGACGCCGTCGATCCCGAGCGCATCGGCCTGTACGCCGGTTGCGGCATGGGCGGCGCCGCGGCGCTCGAAGCCGCCTACCGCAGCGGCGGCCGTGTGCCGCCGCTGACCATTCCCGCCTTCATGCCGAACGCGCCGGCCGCACAGGTCGCGATGCGCCAGCGCGTGCAAGGACCGGTTCTGACCTACTCGGTCGCGTGCGCCTCGTCGGCCGTCGCGATCGCCGAGGCCGCCGCCGCGGTGCAGCGCGGCGAGGTCGACGTGGCGATCGCCGGGGGCAGCGAGGCGCTGATCGTTCCCGGCGTGGTGCTGGCCTGGCAGGCGATGCAGACGCTCGCCGCCTTCGAGCCCGGCGCTGCCGCCACCGCCGTGCGGCCATTCGCCGCCGACCGCAGCGGCTTCGCGCTCGGCGAAGGCGCGGCCTTCGTCACGCTCGAATCCGCCGAGCACGCGCGCCGCCGCGGTGCGCGTGCCTACGCGCAGCTCGCCGGCTGGGGCCTGAGCTGCGACGCGACCCACCTCACCAAGCCCGACGCGCCCGGCCAGGCCCGCGCGCTGCGGGCCGCGCTGCGCCGCGCCGGCCTGCAGCCACGTGACGTGGGCTACTGCAACGCGCACGGCACCGCCACGCGCATCGGCGATGCGGTCGAGCGCGAGGCGCTCGCGCTGGTCTGGGGCGAAGCGCTCGACGCGCTGCAGGTCAGCTCGACCAAGGCGCTTCACGGCCACCTGCTCGGCGCCGCCGGCGCGCTCGAGGCGGTGATCACCGTGCTCGCGCTGCACCGCCGCCAGTTGCCGCCGAACGCGCACGCCGCCCATGCCGATCCCGACTGCCGGCTGAACCTGGTGCGCGAGCCCGGCACGGCGGCGCCGGCCCTGAACGCGGCGATCAGCAACTCGTTCGCCTTCGGCGGCACGAATTCGGTGCTGTTGTTCACCCGCCCCTGAACGAGCCGCCGCGCTGCGGGCCCGGCGTATGCTTGGCTCGCCAGATCCCCGCACCCGAAGAGAGCCGCCGATGAGCACACCCATTCAAGCCACCCTGATTCCCGGCGACGGCATCGGGCCCGAGATCGTCGACGCCACGCTGGCCGCGCTCGACGCGCTGAAAGCCCCGTTCGAGTGGGACCGCCAGATCGCCGGCCTGGGCGGCGTGCAGACCAGCGGCGACCCGCTGCCGCAGGCCACGCTGGCCAGCATCCGCCGCACGCGCCTCGCGCTGAAGGGGCCGCTGGAGACGCCGTCCGGCGGGGGCTACCGCTCGTCGAACGTGCGCCTGCGCGAGGAGTTCAAGCTCTACGCCAACCTGCGCCCCGCGCGCACGCTGGTGCCCGGCGGCCGCTTCGACAACATCGACCTGGTGGTGGTGCGCGAGAACCTCGAGGGCCTGTACATCGGCCACGAGCACTACGTGCAGATCGACGACGACCCGCACGCGGTGGCCATGGCCACCGGCATCAACACCCGCGCCGGCAGCCGCCGCCTGCTGGAGTACGCGTTCGAGACCGCCGTCGCGACCGGCCGCAAGAAGGTCACGATCGTGCACAAGGCCAACATCATGAAGGCGCTGACCGGCATCTTCCTCGAGACCGGGCTGGAGCTCTACGAGCGCAAGTACAAGGGCCAGTTCGTGCTCGACACCGTGATCATCGACGCCTGCGCGATGAAGCTGGTGCTCAACCCGTGGCAGTTCGACATGCTGGTCACGACCAACCTGTTCGGCGACATCCTGTCCGACCTGGTCGCCGGGCTGGTGGGCGGCCTGGGCATGGCGCCGGGCGCCAACATCGGTGCCGACGCAGCGATCTTCGAGGCCGTGCACGGCTCGGCGCCGGACATCGCCGGCAAGGGCATCGCGAACCCGACCGCGATCATGCTGGCGGCGGCCTTGATGCTCGACCACGTGCGACTGCCGGACCTGGCCACGCGGCTGCGCCGTGCGCTCGACGAGACGCTGAACATCGACAAGGTGCGCACCGGCGACCTGGGCGGCACGGCGGGTACGGCGGCGTTCACCAAAGCGCTGGTCAGCCGGATCGCGAACGCGTAGTCCCTCACCCCGGCCCTCTCCCGCGTGCGGGAGAGGGAGCGACCGTCAGATCACGACGGCGCCGAGCTGGCGCGCGACCTCGAGCATCTGCGCATTGATGTCGACCTCGACGCCGCGCACCGGCGCCGCACCGAGGAAGAAGGTCTCGCGGCCGCGCTGGGCGACGATCCGGAAGCCGTCGGCACCTTGCGAGCGCGCGTAGATCACGGTGTCGCAGGTGTCGGAGATGAGTGCCTTGTTGCCGGTCGTCGACGCGGCTTCGTAGAAATTGCTGCCTCGCGGCGCCTCGGTCAGTATCCACATGGTCGGGTTCTCGTGCGCTGGTCAGCGGAACCGTCTAATGTGCCCCAGATGAACGAACTCGAATCGCTGCTGAACGACACGCCGGGCGCCGCGGCGATCCTGCTCGCCATGGTCGCGGCCAGCCTGTACGGGCTGTACCGCTCGCCGGCGCTGATCGAGCGCCACCTGTTCCGCCCGCACTGGCTGCTGCCGCGCCAGCAATGGCACACGCTGGTGACCAGCGGCTTCCTCCACGCCGACCTGATGCACCTGCTGTTCAACGCGTTCACGTTCTGGGCCTTCGGCTTCGGGCTGGAACGCACGATCGGCACGCCGGCCTTCCTGGCGCTGTACTTCTTCGGCCTGTTCGTCAGCGACGCCGGCACCTGGCTCAAGCACCGGCACGAACCCGACTACCGCAGCCTGGGCGCCTCGGGCGCGATCCTCGCGGTGCTGTTCGCGTCGATCGTGTACCACCCGTCCAGCTCGATCTTCATCCTGCCGATCCCGGTGCCGATCCCCGCGCCGGTGTTCGCGCTGTGCTATCTCGCGTACAGCTGGTACGCGGCGCGCCAGGCGCGCGGCCGCGTCAACCACGACGCGCATCTGGCCGGTGCGTTCGCCGGCGTCGCGTTCGTCGCGCTGACGGATTGGCCGGCGCTCGCGCAGGCGCTGCGCAGCTTCACCAGCTGATTCAGAGCAGCGCGCGCATCCGCGCCGCGGCGGCCTGCAAGGCCGGCAGCTGCGCGACCGCGTCGTCGAGCGCCATGCGCGCCACCGGGCCGTGCACCGCGATCGCCGCGCGGCTCGCGCCGTCGGCGCCGCGAACGGGCACCGCCACCGCGATCAGCCCGGCGATGAACTCCTCGCGGTCGCAGGCGTAGCCCTGCTCGGCGATGCGCTCGCACTCCGCGCGCAGGCCCTTGGCCGAGACGATGGTGTTGCGCGTCATGCGCGGCAGCGGCAGTTGGCCGATCAGCGCGTCGCGCGCCGCCTTCGGCATCTGCGCGAGGAAGAGCTTGCCGCTCGCCGTGCAGTGCAGCGGCACGTGGGCGCCGACGTCGAGCGTCAGCCGCAGCGGCCACTGCGCCTCGACGCGATCGAGGTAGAGCACCTGCGCGCCGTCCAGCGTCGTGAAGTTGCAGGTCTCGCCGACCTTGGCGACCAGTTCGGCCAGCACCTCGTGGCGCAGGCCGCGCACCACGCCGTGGTTCAGCGTGTCGAATGCGAGCTGGCGCAGCGCGGGGCCCACGATGAACGAGCGCTCGTCGACATCACGCGCGAGAAAGCCGCCGGCCAGCAGCTGCGTGCAGATGCGGTGCGCCGTGCCCTTGGGCAGGCCCAGCCGCGCCGCCAGGTCGGCGAGCGACAAGGCACGGCCCTCGTTCGCCAGCAGCGAGAGCAGCCGCAGGCTGCGCTCGGCCGACGAGCCGCTCACGGGCTCGGTGTCGCTGTCTGAAGATGCGCTCGCGGGCACGTTGGTCATGCGGGTAAACGATAAAAATGGAACATTGCGTTCCGAAAACATTGAACCTACGATCAGCGTCGCGACCCGGGGAAACGGATCGCATTGTTCCACTTCCCGGCCCGGTGCCACGCCACGTTTTCCATGAGCGAAGAGTTCGACTACATCGTGGTGGGCGCCGGCTCGGCCGGTTGCGTGCTTGCCGCACGCCTGAGCGAGGACCCGGCCACGCGCGTGCTGCTGCTGGAGGCCGGCCCGGCCGACCGCTCGCTCTGGATCCACCTGCCGATCGGCTACGGCAAGACGATGTGGAGCGACAAGGTCAACTGGCGCTTCAGCACCGACCCCGATCCCAACATGAACGGCCGGCGCATCTACTGGCCGCGCGGCAAGACGCTGGGCGGCTCGAGCTCGATCAACGGCCTGATCTACATCCGCGGCCAGCGCGAGGACTACGACCACTGGGCCGCGCTCGGCAACACCGGCTGGGGCTACGACGACGTGCTGCCCTACTTCGTCGAGTCCGAAGGCAATCAGCGCGGTGCGATCCCGCTGCACGGCGGCGCCGGCCCGCTGAAGGTGTCCGACATCGGCGCGAAGCACGAGCTGATCGAGGCCTTCATCGACGGCGCCGAACAGATCGGCGTGCCCCGCACCGACGACTTCAACGGCGCCACGCAGGAAGGCGCCGGCTACTACCAGCTCACCACCCACAAGGGCTGGCGCTGCAGCACCGCGAAGGCCTACCTCGACCCGGCGCGCGGACGCCCCAACCTGCGCATCGAGACCGAGGCGTTCGCGGCCGGGCTGATCATGGCGGGCACCCGCGCCGTCGGCGTGCGTTACCGACAGGGCGGCGTGATGAAGGACGCGCGCTGCCGCGCCGAGGTGCTGCTCGCCGCCGGCTCGATCCAGTCGCCGCAGCTGCTGCAGCTCTCCGGGATCGGGCCGCGCGCCCTGTTGCAGAAGCACGGCGTGCCGGTCGTCGTCGATTCGCCCGGCGTCGGCGAGAACCTGCAGGATCATCTGCAGATCCGCCTGAGCTACGAGTGCACCAAGCCGATCACCACCAACGACCAGCTCAACTCGATCGCCGGGCAGATGAAGATCGGCCTGCAGTGGCTGCTCTTCCGCAGCGGCCCGCTGGCGATCGGCATCAACCAGGGCGGCTGCTTCATGCGGGCACTGCAGGACGCGGACGGCCGGCCCGTGGCGAGCACGCCGGACATCCAGTTCCACGTGGCGACGCTGTCGGCCGACATGGCCGGCGGCCAGGTCCACCCGTACTCCGGCTTCACGATGTCGATCTGCCAGTTGCGGCCCGAGGCGCGCGGCCATGTGCGCATCCGCTCGACCGATCCGTTCGAGCCGCCGGAGATGCAGCCGAACTACCTCTCGACCGAGCTCGACCGCCGCACCACCGTCGCCGGCATGAAGGCCGCGCGCGCGATCGCCGCGTCGGCCGCGATGCGGCCCTACGTCAAGCGGGAAGTGAAGCCCGGCCCCGAGGCCGCCGACGACGCCGCGCTGCTCGAGTTCGCGCGCAACAACGGCGCGACCATCTTTCACCCGAGCGGCACCTGCCGCATGGGCGTCGATGCGCTGGCCGTCGTCGATGCGCGCCTGCGCGTCAAGGGCACGACCGGCCTGCGCGTGGTCGACTGCTCGGTGATGCCGACGTTGGTCTCGGGCAACACCAACGCACCGGCCGTGATGATGGCCGAGAAGGCCGCGGACATGATTCAGGAAGACGCACGAAGACGTCCGGACGCAAGGGTGGGGGCCACAGCGCTCCCGGTTTCGGTGAACGACATCTAACTGGAGACGATGACATGGCAAGACTTTCACGACGACTGGCGCTCGGCGCCGGGGCCGCGGCGATCACCTCGGCGGGCGTGTTCGCGCCGGCGGTCGCCAGAGCGCAAACGGTCACGCGGTTCAAGATCCAGACGGCGGTGCCCACCTCGAGCATCTACTTCGAGCTGATGAAGCACTTCGCGGAGCGCTGCGACAAGATGTCGAACGGCCGGCTGAAGTTCGAGATGCTCCCGGACGGCGCCGTGGTGGCTGCGTTCGAGATGCTCGATGCGGTCGACAAGGGCGTGGTCGACGGCGGCTACTCCTGGACGCACTACTGGTCCGGCAAGAACACCGCGGCCGGCCTGTTCTCCAACCCCGCCGCCGGCGGCGGCACCGGCATGGACCAGCTGTCCCACGTGGCCTGGCTGATGCAGGGCGGCGGCAACGCGCTCTACAAGAAGTTCTACGCCGACGTGCTCAAGCTCAACGTCGAGCCGTTCATGATCCAGCCGATGGGCCCGGACCCGCTCGGCTGGTTCAAGGCGCCGATCAACTCGCTCGAGGACATGAAGAAGCTCAAGTACCGCTCGCCCCCGGGGCTGGTCGGCGAGATCTTCAAGGAGATGGGCATCAACGCGGTCGCGATGCCCGGCGGCGAGATCGTGCCGGCCGCGCAGCGCGGCGTGATCGACGCGGCCGAATGGATCGGCCCGGCCGACGACATGGCGCTGGGCTTCCACACCGTGTTCAAGCACTACTACCTGCAGGGCCTGCACCAGTCGACCGACGTGGGCGAGCTGCTCATCAACAAGACGACCTGGAACAAGCTCGCGCCCGACCTGAAGGCGATCGTCGAGAGCTCGGCGATGGCGACCATGATGGAGACCTACAGCTACAACGTGCAGCGCAACGCGCTCGCGCTGAAGAAGCTGAAGGACGACTTCAAGGTCACGATCCACGACACGCCGAAGGACATCTTTCCCGCCTTCATCAAGGCGACGAACACGATCTACGACCGCGAGGCCGGCAAGAACGCGTTCTTCAAGGAGGTGCTCGAGTCGCAGCGCACGTTCGCGAAGCTGGTCGTGCCCTACTGGAACAAGATCAACGGCCTGTACTACAACCTCGGCATCGAGTCGCCGAACAAGTAGCCGCCCTGCCCGGCGCAGCGATGCCCGGCATCGCTGCGCCCTCCCCGCTTTTCGATCCCCCGGGAACCTCCATGTCCGCTTCCGAATCGGGCCTCATCCGCCTGGCCCACCGACTCGATGTGCTCGCGCTCGCGTCGGGCAACCTGGTCGCCTGGCTGATCGTGCCGATGGTCCTGTCGCTGACCTACGAGGTCGTCGCGCGCTACGTGTTCAACGCGCCGACGCAGTGGGCCTACGACATGACCTTCATGCTCTACGGCAGCTTCTTCATGCTCGGCGCCGCCTACACGCTGCAGCGCAAGGGCCATGTGCGCACCGATTCGTACTACAGCGCGTGGTCGCCGCGCCGCCAGGCGATCACCGACCTTGTCTGCTACCTGATCTTCTTCCTGCCGTTCGTCGGCGTGTTCGTGTTCACCGGCTGGGGCTACTTCATGAAGGCGTTCACCACCGGCGAGACCTTCGTCAGCAGCTCGTGGCAGCCGATCACCTGGCCCTTCAAGCTGGCGATGCCGCTGGCCGGCGTGCTGCTGCTGGTGCAGGGCTTCAGCGAGTGCCTGAAGTGCATCGACACCATCCGCACCGGTGACTGGGCCGACCGCGCGCCCGAGCCGGAGGTGGCGGTATGAGCAACGAGATCCTGGGCATCCTGGCCCTCGGCGTGCTCTTCGCCGTCATCTTCGTCGGCTTCCCGATCTCGTTCACGCTCGGCGCGGTCTCGCTCGCGACCGGGTTCATCGCGCTCGGCCCGGTGGTGTTCGACCTGGCCGTGCTGCAGACCTTCTCGGTGATGCGCGACACCGTCCTCGCGTCGATCCCGTTCTTCCTTTTCATGGGCTTCCTGCTCGAGCAGTCGGGGCTGATGGAGCGGCTGTTCCACGGCATCCAGCAGTTGCTCGCCGGCGTGCGCGGCTCGCTCTACATCGCGGTGCTGGTCACGGCGACGATCTTCGCCGCGGCCACCGGCATCGTCGGCTCCGCCGTCACGCTGCTCGGCGTGATGGCCGGCCCGTCGATGATCCGCAGCGGCTACGACCCGAAGATGAGCGCCGGCGCGATCGCCGCCGGCGGCACCCTCGGCATCCTGATCCCGCCGAGCGTGATGCTGATCGTGATGGGGCCGGTCGTCGGCGTGCCGGCGACCGACCTGTTCGCCGCGGCGGTGCTGCCCGGCGTGATGCTCTCGGCGCTGTTCACGGTCTGGTGCCTGGTGCGCTGCTGGATCAACCCGGCGCTCGGGCCGGCGCTGCCGATGGACATGCGCCCGGCCTCGCTCGGCCCGGTCATCAAGGACCTGGTGCTGGGCGTGCTGCCGGTGATCGTCGTGATCATGTCGACGCTGGGCGTCATCCTGTTCGGCATCGCCACGCCGACGGATGCCGGTGCGGTCGGCGCGGCGGCCACCTTCATCCTCACGGTCGGTTCCGGCCGCATGACGCTCGCGAAGATCCGCAAGTCGGCGCTGCAGACGCTCGAGGTCTCGAGCATGATCCTGATGCTGGTGGCGGCGAGCAACCTGTTCGGCGCAGTGTTCTCGCGGCTCGGCAGCCCGGAGTACATGGCGCAGTGGCTGCTCGGCCTCTCGCTGCCGCCGATGGTGATGCTGGTGCTGATCCTGGCGCTGATCTTCGTGCTCGGCTGGCCGCTCGAATGGGTGCCGATCGTGCTGATCGTCGTGCCCGTGGTGCTGCCGATCGTGCAGGCCGCCGGGATCGACCTGATCTGGTTCTGCACGCTGGTCGCCGTCACGCTGCAGACCGCGTGGCTCTCGCCGCCGGTCGCCTTGTCGGCCTACTTCCTGAAGGGCGTGGTGCCGCAGTGGGAGCTGAAGCAGATCTATTCCGGCATGGTGCAGTTCATGATCCTGCAGGTCATCGGCGTGATCTTGCTGCTGATCTTCCCGAAGCTCGCCACCTGGCTGCCGAGCATCGCCGGATGACGATGCGGCCGGCGCCTCAGGCGTGGATCGCCGAGCGCTTGCCCGGGACCCCCAGCCGCTCGGGCGAGAGGTACTGCTGCCGGTAGATCTCGAACGGCAGGCTGTCGTTGGCCTCGATGCGCTTCTGCTCGTCGACCGACGCCTTCGATTCGGCCGCGAAGCGCGCCTGCGCCGCGTCGGCGAAGGGCAGCGCGAGCAGCGCGGCGCGGGTCTGCAGCGACTGCGCGCGCGTGAACGCGAGGTAGGAGCTGTCGAAGTCGCGCGCCATCGCGGCGAGCACGCGCGCCGAGGGCGCGGTGTCCGGGTTGCGCAAGGTGGCGTGGGCTGCGGCGAGCGCGTCGCGGTAGCCGGTGCCGCGGTGCAGGCCGTCCAGGCGCAGCGCGACCGGCGCCAGCGCGGCCAGGATGTCGCCGCCCCACTCCGTCAGCGTGACGGCGTCGTCGCCGCGCTCCAGGCGCAGGCCCGGTTCGCGGCCGCGCGCCGCGACACGCTGCTGGTTGCGGCCGAGCGCGGCGATCTCGTCGGGCGTGTCGGGCGGGCTGTCGGCCAGCAGGCAGTGCAGAAGGAACATGTCGAGGAAGCGCATGGTCGGCGAATCGATGCCGACCGGCTCGAACGGATCGAGGTCCATGCAGCGCACCTCCACGTACTCGACGCCGCGCTCGCGCAGCGCGTGCAGCGGGCGCTCGCCCGGGAAGATCACGCGCTTCGGCCGGATCGTGCCGTAGAACTCGTTCTCGATCTGCAGCAGGCTGGTCGCGAGCTGGTTGTAGTCGCCGCCCGGGTTGCGGATGCCGACTTTCTCGTAGGCCGCATACGGCTTCGTCAGCGCCACCTGCAGCGAGGCGGCGTAGCTCTCCAGGCTGTTGTAGCTGACCGAGAGCGTCGACTGCGCATCGCTCTGGTAGCCGAGCCGTCCCATGCGCAGCGAGGTGCCGTGCGGCATGTGCAGGCTGCCGCTGCCGATCGGCTGCAGCTCGTGCTCGCGCCCGGCGACGAAGCTCGAACACAGCGCCGGCGACGCACCGTACAGATAGAGCAGCAGGAAGGATTCGCGCCGGAAGTTGCGGATCAGGCCGAAGTACTCGTCGGTCGTGATGCCCGGCATCGACCAGTTGTAGTGGATGCCCGAGATCGTCTGCATGCGCCGGCCGTAGCGGTGGCCCAGCCCCATGCGGTAGACGCTCTTCGCGCGGCCCACGTTCGACGAGCCGTAGCGCCCGATCGGGATGGTCTCGTCGGTCGGCAGCCCGCAGGGCATGCTCGACACCCACAGCATCTCGTCGCCCAGCTCGCGCAGCGCGCGGTAGCTGAACTGGTGGATCTGCGTCAGCTCGTCCACGCAATCCTGCGCGCTCGGGTGCACGCCGGTGACGAACTCGAGCTGCGACTCGCTGAAATCGGTGGTGATGTGCGGGTGGGTCAGTGCGGAGCCGAGCGCCGCGGGGTGCGGCGTCAGCGCCAGGCCGCCGTCCGGCAGCGCGCGCAGGCTTTCCTTCTCGACGCCGCGGCTCATCGCGCCCAGGCGCGAATCCGGCAATTCACGCAGGCGTTGGTCAAAACCGCTCATGCGGCGTCTCCTCAGAACTTTCTTGGGGCGGACGGTAACAGACCTTGGATTTGCCTGCCGGTGCGAGGAACCGGGCCGGAAGCGGACAATCCGCGCAGAGGCGAGCCCGCCCGGGCGGCCCGGAACCCGAGGAGACGAGCATGTTCCAACCCGACCTGATGGCCGGCCAGCGCATCCTGGTGACCGGCGGCGGCACCGGCCTGGGCCAGGCGATGGCCGAGCGCTTCCTGAGCCTGGGCGCCGACGTGGCGATCTGCGGCCGCCGCCAGGCGGTCTGCGAGGAGACGGCCGCGGCCTGGCGCACGCAGTTCCCGCAGCGCCGGATCAACACCTTCGGCGTCGACATCCGCAACGCCCAGGCCGTCGAGGAGATGGTCGAGAGCCTGTTCGAGAGCGGCGGGCTGACCGGCCTGGTCAACAACGCGGCGGGCAACTTCATCGCGCCGACCGAAAGCCTCTCGCCGCGCGCGTTCGACGCGATCGCCAACATCGTCTTCCACGGCAGCTTCTACGTCACCCAGGCGATCGGCAAGCGCTGGGTCGCGCAGGCGAAGGACGGCAGCTGGCAGCGCGGCCAGCCGATGCGCAGCGTGATGAGCATCATCGTCACCTGGGTCGAGAACGGCAGCCCGTACGTGGTGCCCTCGGCGATGAGCAAGGCCGGCATCGAGGTGATGACCAAGTCGCTCGCGACCGAATGGGCGCGTTACGGCATCCGCCTGAACGCGGTGGCCCCGGGCGAGATCCCGACCGAAGGCATGAGCAAGCGCCTCAACCCCGGCGAGCAGCCGGGCGAGCGCAGCATCCGCAAGAACCCGATGGCGCGGCCGGGGCAGATGAGCGAGCTGCAGAACCTGGCGAGTTTCCTGATGGCGCCGGGCCAGTGCGACTGGCTGACCGGCCAGAGCATCGCGATGGACGGCGGCAACGCGCTCGCCACCGGCGGCAACTTCTACGAGCTGCGCGAGTGGAGCGACGCCGACTGGCAGGCCGCCCGCGAGCGCATCGAGGCGCAGAACGCCAAGGACCGCGCGCAGCGTTGAGGCGCCCGTGCACGGCAGCATGCGCAACGGTTTCGACTTCAGCTCCTGGCAGGGCGTGCTGTCCACGCTGATCGGCATCGTGCTGGTCTCGCTGGTGGCGGTCGGCATCCGGCTGCTCGTCATGCAGAACGTGCAGATGCGGCGCGAGCGCCAGAACCGCCAGATCAACGAGCGGCTGAAGACCCTGATCGCCGCCTACAAGGTGCTCGGCGGGTCGTTCACCGGCGAGTTGAGCGTCGACCCGAGCCACCGCCGCGACCGCCGCGCGCGGGCGGCCGGCGTGCCCGAGGCGCCCGCGCTGGAGCCGATCTTCGACGCCGGCGACACCTTCGACCGCCCGCGCCGCATCCGCGACGCGGTCGAGGCCGCGCTGTCGGACATCGTCCTGCTCGGCACCGACGAGCAGGTGCGGCTCGCCGCCCGCGCGGCCACGGAGATGGCGCAGGGCCGGCCGGTCGAGACGGCGGAGCTCGTCGTCTCGCTGCGGACCTTCATCCGCGACGTGCTCGATCTCGAGGCGGTCCCGGTCGACCTGACGATCCCCAAGCAGGGCCCGCTGCGCTCGGGCGGCGGCGCCGCGCGCGGTGCCCGCGGCGGTGGCGCCGGTGCGGCGAGGGGCGGCGCCCGGACCTGACACCGCGCGACACCTCGGCACGGGCTGCGTGACTTACGACACATGCAGCGCAAGGGACCCCCGACGATCCGCGGCGCGCTGTCAGACTGCCTCGCGCAAGGGCCGGCGCACGTCGGCCCGGCCCTTCCCTTCCTGCGCCGCCTGGCGCGGACGCCGCCTCGATGGACCCGCGCAGCCCCGACAGCCCCCGCCTTCCCGCCGAACCGAACGAGGTCGATCCGCAGGAGACCGTCGACCGCGAGCTGCTGACCCAGCTCGGCCGGCGGATGCAGCTCTCGGCCTCCACGTCCTTCATCGGCTACGGCCTGCAGGCGCTGCTGCTGGTCGGCGTGGTCTCGACCCGGCTGCTGGTGATCTGGGTCGTGGCCGTCGCCGTCTGCGAGGCCTTCAACGGCGTGGTCGCGTTCCGCCTCGGACGCTCGGCGTACGACCCGGCCCGGCGCACGCGCTGGCTGGTGCTGCTGCACTTCGGCCTGCTCGCCACCAGCAGCGCCTGGGGGGCCGTGATGCTGCTGCCCGGCGTCAGCGACCGGCTCGAGGTGCAGACGCTGCAGGGCCTGTGCATCGCGGTCGCCGGCATCATCTCGGTCCACAACCTGGCCTTCCACCGCGGCTGCCTGGCGATGTTCAGCCTCGGGTTCGCCTTGCCGATCCTGTGGGCCACGCTGATGAACAGCTTCCCGCTCGAACTCGCCGCCGCGGGTGCGGCGCTGATCCTGATGACCCAGATCTACGGCTGGTCCACCCATGCGCTGACGCTCAAGGTCATCCGCACCGGCATCGTCAACGCGCGGATGACGGCCGCGCTGCAACGCGGCCATGCCGAGTTGACCGAGATGATGGCCAAGCTGCGCCGCCTGGCGATGCAGGACCCGCTGACCCAGTGCCTGAACCGCCGCGCGCTGATGGAAGAGATGGGCCGCGAGCGCGCCCGCTGCGAACGCTACCGCTCGAGCTTCGGGCTGATCATGCTGGACCTGGACTACTTCAAGGCCATCAACGACCGCCACGGCCACGGCGTGGGCGATGCGGTGCTGGTCGCGGCGGCCGAGCGCCTGCGCGAGCAGCTGCGCCCGACCGACTTCCTCGGCCGCTGGGGCGGCGAGGAGTTCCTGTGCCTGCTGACGCATGCGACCGGTGATGCCGTCGAGCAGAAAGCCGAGGCGATGCGCCACTCGCTGGAAGCCGCGGCCATCGACATCGCCGGCACCCGCCTCGAGGTGACGGCCTCGGTCGGCGTGGCCGTCTACCAGCCCGCGCAGAGCCTGGACGAACTGCTCGAAGCGGTCGACCGGGCGCTCTACCGCGCCAAGGCGTCGGGCCGCAACCGCGTCTGCAGCTAGGCGGCCGGCGCGGCCGCCACGGGCGGTGGCAGCGTCTTGCATTCCTCGAACACCCGCACCGTGCAGGTCGCGCAGATGCCGCGGTCGAGCCGGTCGAAGATCGTCGCGATCGCGATGCGCTTGGTGCCGAAGATGTGGTCGGCGCCGAGTTCCTTCGTGAAGTTGACGCGCTGCCAGAGTTCGAGCACCGGCGGGCGCGGCCGATGGAAGTACAGGTCGCCGCCGGCGGCGCGGCGCTTGGTCATCTCGTCGCGCCACAGCTCGGCCGCCGGCACATCGATGAAGTTCATGCTCTTGGCCATCACCAGCAGGTGCTTCGCCGGCTCGGCGC
>JAZKIO010000124.1:0-6303 GCA_040384825.1 Pseudomonadota bacterium | reverse complement strand
TACCTGCCCAAGCTGATCAGCGGCGAGCACGTGGGCGCGCTGGCGATGAGCGAGCCGGGCGCCGGTTCCGACGTCATCAGCATGAAGCTGAAGGCGCAGGACAAGGGCGACCACTACCTGCTCAACGGCACCAAGATGTGGATCACCAACGGGCCCGATGCCAACACGCTGGTCGTCTACGCCAAGACCGAGCCGGAGCTCGGCGCACGCGGCGTCACCGCGTTCCTGATCGAGAAGGGCATGCCCGGCTTCAGCATCGCGCAGAAGCTCGACAAACTGGGCATGCGCGGCAGCCACACCGGCGAACTGGTGTTCAACAACGTCGAGGTGCCGGCCGAGAACGTGCTGGGCGCGTTGAACGGCGGCGCCAAGGTGCTGATGAGCGGGCTCGATTACGAGCGCGCGGTCCTGACCGGCGGGCCGCTGGGCATCATGCAGGCGGTGATGGACAACGTGGTGCCCTACATCCACGACCGCAAGCAGTTCGGCCAGAGCATCGGCGAGTTCCAGCTGATCCAGGGCAAGACCGCCGACATGTACACCGTGCTGCAGGCCGGCCGGGCGTTCGCGTACACCGTCGCCAAGAACCTCGACATGCTCGGCACCGAGCACGTCCGCCAGGTCCGCAAGGATTGCGCGAGCGTGATCCTGTGGTGCGCCGAGAAGGCGACCTGGATGGCCGGCGAGGGCATCCAGATCTTCGGCGGCAACGGCTACATCAACGAGTACCCGCTGGGCCGCCTGTGGCGCGACGCCAAGCTGTACGAGATCGGCGCCGGCACCAGCGAGATCCGCCGCATGCTGATCGGCCGCGAGCTGTTCGCCGAGACGATGTGACGGCGTGACAGGGCGGCGCGGCGGTGGGGCCGACGGCGCCGTCAGCCCTTGCGCAGCCCGAGCCAGACGACCGTCGCGACGACGAGCAGCCCGCCGAGCACCTGCACCGCCGCGATCGACTGGCCCAGCACGGCCCACGCGATCACGAGCGCGAAGATCGGCTCGACGTTCATGATCGCCGAGTTGCCGACCACGCCGAGCCGCGGCAGCACCGTGAAGAGGATCGTGAACGCGGTGCCGTACAGGAAGGTCAGCAGGCCCAGGCCAACCCAGCCGGCGCTCGCGTTCGGGAGGTGCAGGCCGCCCTGCACGCCGGCACCGGCGAGCGCGAGCACGGCGACGATCGCCATCGTCGTGGCGGTGCGCAGCCGGCCGTCGACACCGTTCGTCTCGTGCTGGATCAGCACCAGCGCCAGGCCGAAGGTCGCCGCCGCGGCGAGCGCGAACGCCACGCCCGCGCCGATCTGGCGCCACTGCGCCGCCGCACCGAGCCCGGAGGCGGCGCCGAACACGTCGAGCGCGAGCGCCAGGCCGACCAGCATCACCGGCATCGCCAGCAACGTGCGGCGCTCGGCGCGGTGGCCGTAGGCGATGCGCGCCCACAGGGCCGTCCACAGCGGGTAGGTGTTGAACGCCAGCAGCGCGAGCGCGACCGGCAGCCGCGCCACCGCCGAATACAGGCACACGCTCTGCACCGCGATCAGCAGGCCAACCCCGAGCAGCGCCTTCGCGTTGCGCGCGGGAACGCGCAGCGGCACGGTCTGCACCAGCAGCACGGCGAGCACGACCAGCGCCGTGACGGTGCTGCGCACCGCGACCGCGGTCACCACGTTGACGCCGTGATCGAACGCGACCCGTGCCGCGACGTGGTTGGCGCCCATCATCAGCGCGATCAGCAGCAGCGTGGCGAACGCTGCGCCGGAAAGCGCGGCCGGCGTGGACGGGACGGGAGACGACGACATCGGCCTGGATTGTGGCCGGCGCTTTTCTTTTTTGCCGGGTCACCCCGAACGGTGCCGCCGTGCGTGGAACCCGGTGTCGTCCATCACACACCCGGGAGCCCGTCATGTTCCAGCGCCGCCATGTCCTGTCCTTGATCGCCACCGCCGCCGCCGCGATCGGCGCTCCGCCCGCCGCCGCCGTCGGCCGGCTCGTCGAGATGGAGCTCGTCGACCGTGGCCGCGGCGAGGTGCTGACGACGCACCTGCACCGCGGCGCCAGCTGGGTCGCGGGCCGGCCCGGCACGCGCTACGCGGTGCGGCTGAGCAACCGCAGCCGCGAGCGGGTGCTGGTGGTGCTGTCGGTCGACGGCGTCAACGCGGTCAGCGGCGAGACCGCGTCGACCGCGCAGACCGGCTACGTGCTCGCGCCGTACCAGACCACCGAGATCACCGGCTGGCGCAAAAGCCTGACCGAGGCCGCGGCGTTCTACTTCACCGCGCTCCCCGATTCGTACGCGGCGCGCACCGACCGGCCCGACAACGTCGGCGTGATCGGCGCAGCGGTGTTCCGCGAGAAGCGGCCGGAGCCGCTCGCGCTGCCGGCGCCGTCCTACGACGCGACGCCGGCAGCGCGCGTCGGCGCGGCCGCGGCCGATTCGTCGAACGCGTCGCGACCCGCATCGCCGGCGGCGCCCGAGTCGACGGCCAAGGCGACGCGCGAGGAGCGGCTGGGCACCGGCCACGGCGAGCGCGAGTACGCGCCGACCGTGCGCACCGCGTTCGAGCGCGCCGGCGAGCGGCCGAACGAGGTGCTGCGCATCCGCTACGACAGCGTCGACAACCTCGTCGCGCTCGGCGTGATCCGCCCGCGGCGGCCGGCGCCGGCAGAGCCCGAGCCGTTCCCGGCGTTCGTGCCGGACCCGAAAGGGTGACCGCGCAAGGTGCCCCTACGGGAAACCTCTCGGTCGACGCTTGCGGACTATTGCCCAGGGGTGTGCAAAAAGCCATGGTTGTGCTGACTCGTCCAGATACGATGCCGCCACCCCCGCATCCGTCTGGAGACTCCATGCAGCGTTCCGCTCGTCCCTCACCCACGGCACTGGTCAGCGCACTGCTGGTGGCGTTCTCGGCGTCCGCTTGGTCGCAGGCTTCATCCTTCGCCGCGCCGCAGGCGCAGGTGGCGAAAGCCGCCCCGGGCCAGGCACTCGCACGCGCCTACGGCGCGTCGCACGCGTCCGCCGTCGCGGACGCGATGCGCGCCCGCGGTGCGAGTGATCTGACGGCGCGCTCGCTGGTCGAGATCGGCGGCGGGCAGGCCAAGACCGGCATGACGCATGTGCGTCTGGAGCAGCAGGTGGGCGGGCTGACCGTCTACGGCAGTTCGGTCAAGAGCGCGTTCAACCAGCGCGGCGAACTCGTGCACCAGATCGAGAAAGTCGTTCCTGTGCCCGCGACCGCGCCGAAGGCGGCCGCGATCAGCGAACGGCAGGCGCTGGATGCAGCGATGGCGGCCGTGCATCCCGATGCCCGCGTGTTGTTCCCGGCGGGCTCGCGCACAGGTGCGAACTCGATGCGCTTCGCCGGCGGCGCGTTCTTCCACGAGGCGCCGCAGGTGACGCGCGTGCTCGTTCCGCAAGAGGACGGCACGCTCGCGCAGGGCTATCTCGTCCAGACCTGGACGCAGCGCGGCAACCTGCTGGATCACACGCTGGTCGGAGGTGATGGGGCGGTGCTCGCGGTCGAGCGCCGCACGGCCAATGACAGCTACAACGTATTCGCCATCGATCCTGGCAAGTCAGGGCAGACGCTTGTTGATGGCCCAGGCGCGGGCAGTACCGTATCCCCGTCGGGCTGGTTGGGCACCGGGACGCAGACGACCTACGCGATCAACGGCAACAACGTCAGCACCTACCTGGATGGCGACGCGAACAACGCTGCCGACAGCGGCGGCATCGCCGTGTCGGGCGGCAGTTTCACCACCACGGCTGATCTTGCACAGGCGCCGACCGCCAGCGTCAACAAGGCGGTGGCCGTTCAGAACCTGTTCTTCCTGAACAACCATATCCACGACATCCTCTACCGGCACGGCTTCAATGAGGCCGCCGGCAACTTCCAGGTCAGCAACTTCGGCAAGGGTGGCGCCGGCAACGACCCGGTCAACGCCGAGGCGCAGGACGGCAGTGGCACCGACAACGCCAACTTCTCGACCCCCACCGACGGAACCCGGCCGCGGATGCAGATGTACCTGTGGAGCGGTGCCGGTGCGACGCATGAGGTCGTGGTGAACGGTGTCAGCTACGGTGCGATGGGTGCCCAGTTCGGGCCGGCCCTGACGACGACGGGAGTCAGCGGCGCGATTGCTGTAGCTGTGCCGGCCGAAGGCTGTACTGCCATCAGCGGCGTCAGCGGCAAGGTGGCGTTGATTGCGCGGGGCACGTGCGACTTCGTGACCAAGGTCAAGAATGCGCAGAGTGCCGGTGCCACCGCAGTGGTCATCTCCAACAACGTCAGCGGCATATTCGCGATGGGAGGTACCACCAAGCTGCGCATCCCGTCGGTGATGATCAGCCAAGCCGACGGTGGAACACTCGCGGCAAAGGCAGGTCAGGGCGCCATCCTGCGCAAGAAGGGCACCGCGCCGCTGCAGATCGACGGCGACCTCGACTCCGACATCGTCTATCACGAGTACGGCCACGGCCTGACCTGGCGGATGATCGGCGGCATGAGCGGCCCGCTGGCCGGCGCGATCGGCGAAGGCGCGAGCGACGTGGTGGCCTTCATGGTCAACGGCGACGACCGGATCGGCGAGTACGCCTACGGCAATGCGCTCGGCATTCGTCGCCAGGCCTACGACAACTACTCGCTGAAGTACGCCGACGTCACCGGCGCAGCGGTGCACAACGACGGCGAGATCTACGCCGCGGCGATGTGGAAGCTGCGGAAGGCCTGGATGGCAAGCGGGCGGAGCGACGACGCGCTGTTCGCCACCTTCGTTGACGGCATGAACTACACCCCGACGACCCCCGCTTTCGAGAACATGCGCAATGGCATGCTCGCATCGGTGGACAACTCAGGGGCGAGCGATGCCAATGTCCAGTGCGCATTGATCTGGGACGCCTTTGCGGCGTTCGGCATCGGCGACGGCGCGAAGGGCACGGTGTCGCGGCGCGGTGCCGTGACGATCCTCTCGTCGCAAGCCAAACGCACAGACTGTTCCTACTGACCGCCCTAAGGCCGCGGCCGACGACACTGACGTCGTCGGCCCGTCCGAGGCGTTATCCGAAGCCGGCGGTTAGCATGCCGGCTTCATTGTTTCCGGACGCCCCATGGCCACCAGCCTGCTTGCCCTGCTCGACGACATCGCGACCATCCTCGACGATGTGTCGGTGATGACCAAGGTCGCCGCCAAGAAGACCGCGGGCGTGCTCGGCGACGATCTCGCGCTCAACGCGCAGCAGGTGACCGGCGTCAAGGCCGACCGCGAGCTGCCGGTGGTGTGGGCGGTCGCCAAGGGCTCGATGGTGAACAAGGCGATCCTGGTGCCGGCGGCGCTGGCGATCAGCGCGTTCGCGCCGTGGGCCGTGACGCCGCTGCTGATGATCGGCGGCGCCTTCCTGTGCTTCGAGGGCGTCGAGAAGCTCGCCCACCGCTTCCTGCACGACCCGGCCGAGGAGGCAGCACACCGCAAGGAACTGCACGACGCAGTCGTCGACCCGGCGGTCGATCTGGTCGCGCTCGAGAAGGGCAAGATCAAGGGCGCCGTGCGCACCGACTTCATCCTCTCGGCCGAGATCATCGCGATCACGCTCGGCACCACGGCCGGCGCGACGCTGGGCACGCAGTTCGCGGTGCTGGCGACGGTCGCGATCGCGATGACGGTGTTCGTCTACGGCCTGGTGGCCGGCATCGTCAAGCTCGACGACCTGGGCCTGGCGCTGAGCCGCCGCACCGGCGCCGCCCGCTCGATCGGGCTGGGCATCCTGGCGGCCGCGCCGTGGCTGATGAAGGGTCTGTCGGTGGCCGGCACCGCGGCGATGTTCCTCGTCGGCGGCGGCATCGTCGTGCACGGCGTGCCGGCGGTCCACCACTGGGTCCAGGGTGTCGCGGCGCAGGCGGGCAGCGCATTCGGGTGGCTGGTGGAGGCGCTGCTGAACGCCGGGGTCGGCGCGATCGTCGGCATCGCGGTGCTGCTGGTCTGGACCGGCATCCAGCGGCTGCGCGGCAAGCACTGAGCGGCGCGGGGCAGAGGGGCGCGCGGGCGCAGCGGTGTGCGTACACTTGCCTCAAACCTGCTGCATCGCACCATGACCATCCAGCTTCAAGAGCTCCTCGAGAGCAACCGCCTCTGGGCCGCGAAGACCGAACAGCGCAGCCCCGGGTTCTTCACCGGGCTGCTGGCCCAGCAGGCGCCGCAGTACCTGTGGATCGGCTGCGCCGACAGCCGCGTGCCGGCGAACGAGCTGGTCGATCTGCTGCCGGGCGAGCTGTTCGTGCACCGCAACGTCGCCAACGTCGTCGTGCACTC
>JAZKIO010000123.1:0-19308 GCA_040384825.1 Pseudomonadota bacterium | reverse complement strand
CTGTTCAGCCGCTTCCAGATCGAGCACCAGATCGAGACCGCGTTCTCGCGCACCGTGAACCTGCCCTCGGGCGGCGCGATCGTGATCGACCACACCGAGGCGCTGGTCTCGGTCGACGTCAACTCGGCCCGCTCCACCCGCGGCTCGGACATCGAGGAAACCGCCACCCGCACCAACCTGGAAGCCGCCGACGAGATCGCGCGCCAGATGCGGCTGCGCGACCTGGGCGGCCTGATCGTCGTCGACTTCATCGACATGGAAGAGTCGAAGAACCGCCGCGAAGTGGAAACCCGGCTGCGCGACGCGCTGCGCCAGGACCGCGCCCGCGTGCAGTTCAGCTCGATCAGCAAGTTCGGCCTGTTGGAACTTAGCCGCCAGCGCCTGCGCCCGGCCCTGAGCGAGGGCTCGCACATCACCTGCCCGCGCTGCAACGGCACCGGCCACATCCGCGACACCGAGTCCAGCGCGCTGCAGATCCTGCGCATGGTTCAGGAAGAGTCGATGAAGGACAACACCGCCGCCGTGCACGTGCAGGTGCCGGTGGAGGTGACCTCGTTCCTGCTGAACGAGAAGCGCACCGAGATCACCAAGATCGAGCTGAAGCAGCGCGTCACGGTGCTGCTGGTGCCGAACAAGACGCTCGAGACGCCGAATTACCGCCTCGAACGCCTGCGCCACGACGATCCGCGCCTGGAGAACCTGCAGGCCAGCTACACGATGATCGACGAGCCGGAAGAGGAAGTCGGCATCACGCGCCGCGAGAAGACCAAGGCCAAGCAGGAGCCGGTCATCAAGGGCATCCTGCCCGAGACGCCGGCCCCGATCGCGCCGCCGAAGCCCGCGCCCGTCGCGGCGCCGGCACCGGCACCGGTCGTGGCTGCACCGGCCCCTGCCCCGGCGCCCGCACCGGCGGGCGGCGGCTTCTTCGGCTGGGTCAAGAAGATGTTCGGCGCCGAGCCGGCACCGGCGCCCGTCGCCGCACCGGCGCCCGCGCCGGCCGCAACGGCTGCGAAGCCCGCCGAGGGCGGCCGTGGCGAGCGTGGTGAAGGCCGCGGCGAGCGCGGCGGCCGCGGTGGACGCGGCGGTCGCGATGGCGGCCGGGACGGCAACCGTGAGGGCAAGCGCGGCGAAGGCCGTGGCGAGCGCGGTGAGGGTCGTGGAGAGCGCGGCGGCGAAGGCCGTGGTGAAGCGCGCGGCGAAGGCAACCGCGGCGAAGGCCGCGGCCGCCGCCCGGATCGCAACACCGAGCGCCCGGCCGGTGAAGAAGGCGCCGTGCGCACCGAGGGACTCGACGCGAGCGCGCCGCGCACCGACGAGCGCCCGCCCCGTGGGGAAGGCCGCGGCGAAGGTCGTGGCGAGGGCGGTCGCGGCGAAGGCCGTCGCGGACCGCGTGCCGACCGCGGCCCGCGCCCGGTCGCCGATGCGGCGATCGGTGACGCCGCGCTCGGCGAGACCGCCGCAGCCGTCACGCCGGAAGGTTTCGTCGACACCCTGCCCGGTGCCGACACCCCCGAAGGCGGCGAGGCCCAGGGCGAACGCCAGGGCGGTCGCCGTCGCAACCGCCGCGGTGGTCGCGGCGGGCGTGATCGCGACGAGAGCGGCGCGGCCGTGTCCGACGGTGGTGAAGCCGTCGCGGCCGCCGAGCACACCGAGGAACCGGTCGCGGCCGACGCCGCGCCTGTCGACGGTGTCGAGGCCGAGACCGGTGCGCCGCGTCCCGAAGGCAGCGAGGGCGGAGAAGGCCGTCGCCGTGGCCGCGGGCGTGACCGCAACCGCCGTGAGCGCAGCCCGGAGGGTGACGTCCCCGCAACCGAAGGCCTGATCCAGTCGGGCGAGCTCGCGACCGCGGCCTTCCACGAGGCCGAAGGCGATGTGGCGGCCGCCGCGGAACCGGTGATGGCGGAGCCGGTCCCGGCGACGCTGACCCCGACCATGGCGGAGCCGACGGCGGCGCCGGTGGAACTCGCCGTCGCCGCGGTGCCCCCGATGGCGCCGGTCGCGCCGCCGGCACCGGTCGCTCCGGCGCCGATGCCCGTGCCGGCCGACCTGGCTGCGCCGACACCGTCACCGACACCGGCATCGGTCGCCGCGCCGGTCCCAGCCTTCGTGCTGCCGACCGACTCGCTGCAGGCCGTGGCCGAGGCGGCCGGCCTGCAGTGGGTGAACTCCGACGCCGACAAGGTGCGTGCGGTGCAGGCGGCGATGGCCAGCGAGCCGAAGCCGGTGCACGTGCCGCGCGAGCGCGCGCCGGCCACCGTGGTCGACGACGGCCCGCTGGTGCTGGTCGAGACCCGCAAGGACCTGTCGCAGATCAAGCTGCCGTTCGAGAACGCACAGGGCTCGCAGCCGCAGGCCTGATCGAAGGCCCGACGCAACAACGCCGCCGCGGCTCACGCCCGGCGGCGTTTTTTCATGGGCGCCGCGGGATCGGCGGCGTCAGGGCAGGCGCTCGAGCGCGCGCTGGTAGGCCGGGTGGTGCATCAGCTCGTCCCAGGTCAGCGGCGCGGTCTGCGGCAGCAGGTCGAGGCGGCGCGATTCGCTGTCCGGATCGGCCTGCCACAGGCCCTGGGCCTGCGTGGTCAGCAGCCCGTCGAGCAGCGTGTCGATCGCCGTGTCGCCAGGGGTGGACTGGTTGCACAGCAGCACCATGTCGCAGCCCGCCGCCAGCGCGATCGCGCCCGCTTCCGCGTAGGTGACTTCGGCACCGTTGATGCGGCGCGCGCCGGCCATGCTCAGGTCGTCGCTGAAGATCGCGCCGGTGAAGCCGAGTTGCTGGCGCAGGATGTCCTTCAGCCAGCGCGGCGAGAAGCCGGCCGGCAGCGCATCGACCTTGGGGTAGATCACATGGGCGGGCATCACGCTGGTGAGGCTCGTGCTCAGCCATTCGTAGGGCTTCGCGTCGTCGGCGAGGATCGCCTTCAGGCTGCGCTTGTCGACCGGAATCTCGAGGTGGCTGTCGGCCGCGACGAACCCGTGCCCCGGAAAGTGCTTGCCGCAGTTGTGCATGCCGGCGAGCAGCAGGCCGTGCATCAGGCTCTTGGCGAGCACGGTCGCCACGCGCGGATCGCGGTGGAACGCGCGATCGCCGATCACGCCGCTCGGGCCGTGGTCGAGATCGAGCACCGGCGTGAAGCTGAAGTCGACGCCGCAGGCGCGCAGCTCGGCGCCGAGCACGTGGCCGGCGGCGGTGGCGGCGTCGGTCGCGGCCAGCGCGCCGCTGCCCGTGCCGCGCTTGCCGTCGTTCATCCACATCTCGCCGAGCACGCGCATCGGCGGCAGGTGCGTGAAGCCGTCGGTGCGGAAGCGCTGCACGCGGCCGCCTTCGTGGTCGACGCAGATCAGCACGTCGGGCCGGATCGACTTGATCTCGGCCGTCAGTTCGGTCAGTTGCAGCCGGTCCTGCCAATTGCGCGCAAACAGGATCAGGCCGCCGGTCAGCGGGTGCTGCAGGCGGCGGCGGTCGTCAGCGTTCAGCGTGGTGCCGGCGACGTCGAGCACGACGGGGCAATGCGTGAGAGAGGTGGTCATGGGCGGGGCTCTTTGTATTCGACGACGACGAAGCTCGCCGCGTAATCGGTTTCGTCGGTGACGGTGACGTGGGCCTGCAACCCGCGGGCGTCGAACCACTCGGCCAGCGCGCCGTGCAGGCGGATCTCGGGCTTGCCGCTGGGCGCCTTGACGACCTCGCAGTGGCGCCAGGTCATCGGCATGCGCATGCCCATGCCGATGGCCTTGGAGAACGCCTCCTTGGCGGAGAAGCGGGTCGCCAGGTAGCTGATGCCGCGCGCCTCGACCTTGGCCAGCCGGCTGCGGAACACCTCGATCTCGTGCGGGCCGAGCACCTTCTCGGCGAAGCGTTCGCCGCGGCGCGAGAGAGACGCGGCGATGCGTCTGACATCGCAGATGTCGGTGCCGATGCCGTAGATCATGCGGCCGCGTGAATGCAGCGCAGGTAGTCGCGCACCGCCTCGGTGTAGCCGAGCTCCAGCGCATCGGCGATCAGCGCGTGGCCGATCGAGACCTCCTGCACGCCCGGGACCGCGCGCAGGAAGTCGGTCAGGTTGTCGCGGTTCAGGTCGTGGCCGGCGTTGATGCCGAGGCCCTCGCGCAGCGCGGCCGTCGCCGTCGCGGCGAAGGCCGGCAACACGCCGTCGGCCTCGCCGGCCAGATGCGCGCGCGCATAGCGCTCGGTGTACAGCTCGACGCGGTCGGCGTGCAGGGCGCGCACGGCAGCCATCGCCTCGGGCTGCGGGTCCATGAACAGGCTGACCCGCACGCCGAGCGCGCGCGCCTCGTCGATCAGCGGCCCCAGACGCTCCGCATCGTGCGGGAAGCGCCAGCCGTGGTCGGAAGTGGACTGCTCGACGCTGTCCGGCACGAAGGTGACCTGGTGGCACGGCAGCCCGCGGCCGACCAGATCGCGCACGAAGTCCATCAGGTTGTGGAACGGGTTGCCTTCGATGTTGTATTCGGCCTGCGGCCACTGCTGCATCAGCTCGGCCAGCTCATAGACGTCGTGGCGGCGGATGTGACGCTCGTCGGGCCGCGGGTGCACGGTGATGCCGTGCGCGCCGGCCTCCAGTGCGAAGGTGGCGGCGCGCAGGACGCTCGGGATGCCGAGCTCGCGGGTGTTGCGCAGCAGCGCGACCTTGTTGACGTTGACCGACAGCGCGGTCGTGCCGCGATGGGCGCCGAGGCCGGTGGTGAGGAGCGGGTTCATCGGGCCTCCCGCCGGGCCGGCCCAAGGGAGGGCCGCGCCCCCTCGGGGGGCCGCGAACGTCGTGAGCTGGGGGTTGTCATACCTTGAATTTACAGGCTTTGCAGGCCGGTCATGACCTGGCGCGTGCGCAGCGGCGCCGAGCCCAGGTGGTGCTGGATCAGGCCGCGCAGCGGCAGCTTCAGCACCGACAGCCCGGATCGGCAGGCCTGCTGCAGCGCCGCCAGGCTGCCGTGCTCGAGGGCCGCCTGCAGGCCGATCAACGCCTCGCCCGTCAGCTCGCCGCCCGGCGCGGTCGTGATGCCGGCCTCCGCCAGCAGCGCGTAGCGGCTGGCCGGCTGCACGGGCTGCTGGGTCGAGGTCAGCAGGCTCAGGTCGGGCAACAGGCCGATTTCCTGCAGCAGCCGGAGCTCGAACGCGCGCAGCGCCGCCTCGGCATGGGCCTCGTCGGGGTCGGCGAGGCTGGGCAAGGTGGCGGCGTACACATCGAACAGCGCGGCATGCGGATCGTGGCGCGCGAGCAGCTTCATCAGCAGCTCGTTGAGGTAGAAGCCGCTGAACAGCGCGGCGCCGGTGAGCATGGCCGCCCCGCCGGCCCATTCGGCGCCGCGCAGCGTCTGCACCTCGCTGGCGCCCTCGTCCTGGCGCACCGCCTTGCCGAGCGAGATCGTGATGCGCTGGAACGGCAGCAGCACGCTGCGCAGCTGCGAGTACGGCCGCTTGGCTCCCTTGGCTGCCACCGCCACGCGGCCCTGCTCGCGCGTGAACAGGTCGAGGATCAGGCTCGACTCGCTCCAGTCGTAGCGGTGCAGCACGTAGGCTGCGAGGGACGTGGAGGGGCGCGGCGCGCGAGTCGCCATCTCCTCAACAGCTCATTCGTAGCCGTACGAGCGGAGATGCGCTTCGTCGTCGGCCCAGCCGGATCGCACCTTGACCCACAGCTCCAGGAAGACCTTGGCGTCCATCAGCTTCTCGAGCTCCTGGCGCGCCTCGGAGCCGATGCGCTTCAGGCGTTCGCCGCCATTGCCGATCACGATGCCCTTGTGCGAATCGCGCTCGACGACGATGGTCGCGGCGATGCGGCGCAGGTCACCCTCTTCCTCGAACTTGTCGATCACGACGGTCGAGGTGTAGGGCAGCTCGTCGCCGGTCAGGCGGAACAGCTTCTCGCGGATGATCTCGCTGGCGAGGAACTTGTCGGTGCGGTCGGTCAGCGCGTCTTCTTCGTAGAACCACGGCTGCACTGGCAGGTACGGCTTGACGATGCCGAGCAGGCGCTGCACGTCGGCGTCCTTCTTGGCCGAGAGCGGCACGAACTCGGCGAACGCGTGGCGCTCCTGCATGCCCTTCAGCCAGGGCGCCAGGTCTGCCCGGCGCACGACCGTGTCGAGCTTGTTGGCGATCAGGAACACCGGCTTGCCGGGCTGCATCAGCGCCAGCACCTTCGCGTCGTCCAGCCCGAAGCGGCCGGCTTCGACGACGAACAGCACCACGTCCACGTCGCTCAACACGCCGGTGACGGTGCGGTTCAGCGTGCGGTTCAACGCGGCGGCGTGCTTGGTCTGGAAGCCGGGCGTGTCGACGAAAACGAACTGCGCGTCGTCGACGGTGCGGATGCCGGTGATGCGGTGGCGCGTGGTCTGCGCCTTGGCCGAGGTGATGCTGACCTTCTGGCCGACCAGCGCGTTCAGCAGCGTCGACTTGCCGACGTTCGGCCGCCCGACGATCGCGACGAGGCCGCAGCGCTGTGCGGCCGGCGCCGGGGCGTCGGAAGGATCTTCGTTGTCGGTGTTCATCGGGGCTTTCAGGATTGGAGCGGGCCGCCCGGCTTGTCGCTGGTCTTGAGCGCATCGAGCATGCGGCGGGCCGCTTCCTGCTCGGCGACACGGCGCGAGCGCCCCACGCCCTGCTCCAGCAGGCTCAGCGCCGGCACCTCGCACTCGACCTCGAAGGTCTGCGCGTGGGCCTGGCCGCGGGTGGCGCTGATGCGGTAGGTGGGCACCGGCAGGCGGCGTGCCTGCAGCCATTCCTGCAGCTCGGTCTTGGCGTCTTTCGACCAGCTGGCGATGTCGGTGGTGGCGATGATCTCGCCGAACAGTCCCTTGACGACCGTGCCGGCGGCGTCGAAGCCGCCGTCGAGATAGGTGGCGCCGATCAGCGCCTCGAGCGCATCGGCCAGGATCGACGCGCGTTGCGCGCCGCCGCCGCGGGCCTCGCCCTCGCCGAGGTGCAGCACCTCGGGCAGCGAGAGCTGCAGCGCGACGCGGTGCAGGCTTTCCTCGCGCACCAGGTGGGCGCGCACGCGGGTCAGGTCGCCCTCGTCGGAACCCTTGAAGCGCTCGTAGAGCAGGCTGGAGACGGCCAGGCTGAGCACCGCGTCGCCGAGGAATTCGAGGCGCTCGTTGTGGTCGGCGCCGAAACTGCGGTGGGTGAGCGCCCGCGCCAGCAGACGGGAATCGGCGAAGCGGTGGCCGATGCGTCGCTGCAGGGCATCCAGTCGGTTTTCCATCATCCGTGCTGCGAACCTACTTGGAGCGTCCCTCGTACTTGATCAACAGGAAGACCGGGGCGATCAGTTCGATTTCCTTGTCGTAGGCGAACTCGATCACGACCTTCTCGTTCTCTTTCGTGATCTTAAGATCCTTGGCCGAGATCGAGGTGATCGAGTACTCGATGTCCTTGGTGCGCTCGAAGGCGGCACGGATCTGCGGCACGGTGGAACCGCCGTCCTGGGCGAGCTTGTTCACGGCCTTCTGGATCGTGAAGAACTCGTTCATCGTCGGCAGCACCTTCATCACGATCAACGCGACGAACCCCACCACGATCGCCCACGCCATCAGGCCGAATAGCGTGACGCCGCGTTGCCGCTGCGCTGTCGAGAGACGCGAAACCCTCATGCTCGATTGCTCCCTGTCGATGCGCCCGCGGGCCTCAATGGAACCCGCCGATGCGCTTCAAGTTGCCGAAATTCATCCAGACGAAGAATGCCTTGCCCACGATGTTTTCATCGGGCACGAAACCCCAGAAACGTGAATCCTGGGAGTTGTCCCGGTTGTCGCCCATCATGAAGTAGTGGCCGGGCGGCACCTTGCACGTCACGCCCTCGGCACTGTAACGACAGTTCTCCCGGTACGGGAAGGTGATTTTGTCTTCCGGCCCGTAGAAGGGCTGGCTGCGCGGGTTGAGCAGGATCTTGTGCTCGACCGCGCCCAGCTTCTCCTTGAACTCGGGGAAGTACTGGCGCAGGTCTTCGTCGTAGAAGCCCGGCGGCGGCGTCTGCTCCATCGGCGCGGCCGTGCCGTTGAGGTAGAGCTGCTGGTTGCGGAACGAGACTTCGTCGCCCGGCACGCCGACCACGCGCTTGATGTAGTCGATGCTGGTGTCCTTGGGGTAGCGGAACACCATCACGTCGCCGCGCTGCGGGTCGTTGTTGGCGATGATCTTCTTGTTGATCACCGGCAGTCGCACGCCGTAGTGGAATTTGTTGACCAGGATGAGGTCGCCGATCAGCAGCGTCGGAATCATCGAGCCGCTCGGGATCTTGAACGGCTCGAACAGGAACGAGCGCAACAGGAAGACGACGAGGATCACCGGGAACAGGCCGGCCGTCCAGTCCAGCCACCAGGGCTGGGCGAGCAGCGTGTCGCGGGCCTGGTCGAGGTTGCTGTCGACCTTGGTGATGCCCTGCTCGTTCAGCTTGACGCGGCGCGCCTGGTCCTGCTGTTCGAGCGTGGCGGCGGCAGCGCGGCGGCGCGGTGCGAAGACGAAGCGTTCGGCGAGCCAGTAGCCGAAGGTGACGACCGTCAGGATCAGCAGCAGCAGCGAGAAATTGCCGCTCCACTTGCCGAAATACCAGCCACCGAGAAAGATCGCGAGCAGGCCATACAGAACACCGGTCAGTGCACCCATCAATTCAGTCTTCCACCTGGAGGATGGCCAGGAAAGCTTCCTGCGGCACTTCGACAGAGCCGATCTGCTTCATGCGCTTCTTGCCGGCCTTTTGTTTTTCGAGGAGCTTGCGCTTGCGGGACACATCACCGCCGTAGCACTTGGCAATCACGTTCTTGCGCAGCGCCTTGATTGTCTCACGCGCGATGATGTTGGCCCCGATGGCGGCCTGCACCGCCACGTCGTACTGCTGGCGCGAAATCAACTCCCGCATCTTGGCCACGACGGCCCGGCTGCGGTACTGGCTCTGCGCGCGGTGGACGATGATCGACAGCGCGTCGACCTTGTCGCCGTTCAGCAGGATGTCGACCTTTACGACGTCGGAAGCCCGGTACTCCTTGAACTCGTAGTCCATCGAGGCGTAGCCGCGCGACACGCTCTTCAGCTTGTCGAAGAAGTCGAGCACGATCTCGGCCAGCGGCATCTCGTAGGTCAGCATGACCTGGCGGCCGTGGTACGCCATGTTGATCTGGTTGCCGCGCTTCAGGTTGGCCAGGGTCATGACCGGGCCGACGTAGTCCTGCGGCATGTACAGGTGCACGGTGACGATCGGCTCGCGGATCTCCGCGATCCGGCCCAGCTCGGGCATCTTGGACGGGTTGTCGACCTGGACCACGTCGCCGTTGCCCAGCTGGACTTCGTACACGACCGACGGCGCCGTCGTGATCAGGTCCTGGTCGAACTCGCGCTCCAGCCGCTCCTGCACGATTTCCATGTGCAGCAGGCCGAGAAAGCCGCAGCGGAAACCGAAGCCCAGCGCCTGGCTCACCTCGGGCTCGTAGCGCAGCGACGAATCGTTGAGCTTGAGCTTCTCGAGCGCGTCGCGGAGCTGGTCGTACTCGCTCGCCTCGGTCGGGTACAGGCCGGCGAACACCTGCGGCTGGATCTCCTTGAAGCCCGGCAGCGCCTCGGCGGCCGGGCCGAGGTTGTTCGGCAGCTTCTTCTCGAGCGTGATCGTGTCGCCGACCTTCGCGGCCTGCAGTTCCTTGATGCCGGCGATGATGAAGCCGACCTCGCCCGCATCGAGCCGCTCGCGCGCGACCGACTTAGGCGTGAACACGCCCAGGCTGTCGGCGTTGTAGACCGCGTCGCTGGCCATCATGCGGAAGCGCTCGCCCTTGACCAGCGTGCCGTCGACCACCCGCACCAGCATCACGACGCCGACGTAGTTGTCGAACCACGAGTCGACGATCATCGCGCGCAGCGGCGCATTCGGCTTGCCGCGCGGCGCAGGCATGCGGGTGATCACGGCCTCGAGGATGTCGTCGATGCCCATGCCGGTCTTGGCGCTGCACGGGATCGCGTGTTCGGCGTCGATGCCGATCACGTCCTCGATCTCGGCCTTCGCGTTCTCGGGATCGGCGTTGGGCAGGTCCATCTTGTTCAGGACCGGAATCACCTCGACGCCGAGATCGAGCGCGGTGTAGCAGTTCGCCACCGTCTGCGCCTCGACGCCCTGGCTCGCGTCGACGACGAGCAGCGCGCCCTCGCAGGCCGAGAGCGAACGGCTCACTTCATAGGAGAAGTCGACGTGGCCGGGTGTGTCGATCAGGTTCAGGTTGTAGACCTTGCCGTCACGCGCGGTGTATTCGAGCGCCGCCGTCTGTGCCTTGATCGTGATGCCGCGCTCGCGCTCGATGTCCATCGAGTCGAGCACCTGCGATTCCATCTCGCGATCGCTCAGGCCGCCGCAGCGCTGGATCAGTCGATCGGCGAGCGTGCTCTTGCCATGATCGATGTGGGCAATGATCGAAAAATTTCTGATGTGGTCCATGCTTGCTGCGATGTGTTCTGCGCGAGCCTCAGCGCGTGCACACAACGGCAAGGCCGTTGCGACGGAGACTCATATCGCGAAGCGATGTGAAGCCGCGAAGCGGCGTGTCGAAGTCAAAAAAAAGGCACGTCGAATCAATGACGCGCCTTCCAACAAAACGTATGGCAACTGCTTGTTGGGACTTCATTGTATTCAAAAGAGGCTGGCTGCAAACCGCGCCGTTGCTTGATTGAGCGCCGTTGCGGACCGCCAACACGAAAATTCATCCACAGGATATCCACAAATGCTTGTGGATGTCTTGGGGATAGTTTCCGTCCCCCGTTTTCGTTGCTCGATTCGGCAAAATGCGTCCGCGACTGGCTGGCATTCTAGCGCCCCAACGGAACAATGAGCCCGGAACCCAGGCTTGTTGGCAGTCACTGACTTTCCAGCGCGGCCTGCGTCAGGCCCGCAGCCCGAACGAGAAATTTGTAACGGTCGCGGGCGCTCCCACGAGATGAAAAGACCCGGCCGAATCGCCGGGTTCCGATCAGCGCGGCGGTCGCACGATCACGAAATTGACCGTCTCGCCGCGCTTGACCAGCATCGTGATCGTCTTGGACTTGTCCAGCTTGGCGACCGCCGCGTCGAACTGCTTGGCGCTGGTGATCTCGGTGTTGTCCACCTGGAGCAGCACGTCGCCCTCGCGCACGCCGGCACGCGCTGCCGCGCCCTCGACCGCCTCGACGCGCACGCCGCCCTTGATCTTCGCGTCGCGGCGCTGCGCGTCGGTCAGATCGGCCACCGTGAGACCCAGCGCACCCGGCGCCGCGACCGGAGGCTTCGGAGCGGCGCCGTCGCGGCTGCCGGCATTGGCGACACGGTCGGCCTCGAACTCGACGACCGAGACGCTGATGTCCCGGTACGCACCGCGCCTGAACACCTGCAGCACCGCCTTGGCACCCGGCTTGGCCATGCCGACCATGCGCGGCAGGTCGCCGAACTTCTCGACCGTTCGGCCATCGACCTTGGTGATGATGTCACCCGCCTCGACGCCGGCCTTGTCCGCCGGCCCACCCGCCTCGACGCTGCTGACCAGCGCACCGATCGGCTTGCCCAGGCCGATGGACTCGGCCACGTCCTTCGTGACCGGGCCGATCGCCACGCCGATGCGCCCGCGGATGACCCGGCCGCTGGCGCGCAGGCTTTCGGAGACGCGCGAGGCCTCGTCGATCGGGATCGCGAACGAGATCCCCATGTAGCCGCCCGAGCGGCTGTAGATCTGTGAGTTGATGCCGACCACTTCGCCGCGCATGTTGATCAGCGGGCCGCCGGAGTTGCCGGGGTTGATCGCCACGTCGGTCTGGATCAGCTTGACCAGATCGCCGGTGTCGCGGGCCTTCGCGCTCACGATGCCGGCGGTGACCGTGCTCTCGAGCCCGAACGGGGAACCGATCGCGATCACCCACTCGCCGACCTTCAGGCGATTGACGTCGCCGATGCGCACCACCGGCAGGCCGCTCGCCTCGATCTTGACCAGCGCCACATCGGAGCGCTTGTCGGCCCCGATCACCTTGGCCTTGAACTCGCGCGAGTCGGTCAGCGTGACGATCACTTCATCCGCGCCGTCGATGACGTGCGCATTGGTCATCACGAAGCCATCGGCACTGAGCACGAAGCCGGAGCCGACACCGCGCGTCTGCGGCTCGGCATCGGGCTGCTGCGGTTGCTGCGGCGCGCGCGGGTTCGGCCGCTGCGGCGCCGGAATGCCGAAGCGGCGGAAGAACTCCAGCATGTCCTCGTCCATCTCGGCGCCACCGCGCGATGCGCGTGCGCGCTCGGTGGTGCGGATGCCGACGACCGCCGGGCCGACCTTCTCGACCAGCTCGGTGAAATCGGGCAAGCCCTGGGCGCCGGCCGGCGTGGCCGCCAGCGCGCCGGTGACACCGAGCCCCAGGGTCAGCGCACCGACACACAGACGCCGGCGCAGCGTGAATTGAACGGAACGAACTGCGGCTTGAATCAAGATCGCCTCCCCGGGCGTTGAAATGTCGAACTGAACAACGGCCGAAGCGCGCGACAGGACTACTTGCGGCTGCGCTCCAGGCCCTTGGCGAACTGACGCAGTGTCGCAGGCGGCACGTCGCCGAGAACGGTGATCCACCAGTCGCCCTGCTGTTGCATCAGGGTTTGCGTCGGCCCGACCGAGGCCTGCATGGCCCGCGTGTGGCGCTGCGGATCGAAGGGTTCGATGAAGACCGACACGTAGGTCAGGCCGTCGGAAAAGATGCTCTGCAACGCCTGCGGTTCGCCGCCCGCCTTGCCCGCCCGCTCGGCGCCACCCATCGGTCGCTTCACGCAGCTGACCTGGCGGAAGCCGGGCACGGTGTCGCGCATCGTCCAGCCCTCGGCTTCGAGGCGGGTGGGCGTCAGGACCGGGCGCACGACGCGGTAGCCGTCGAGCTTCTTCATCGGCATCAGCACGGACTCGGGCTGGGGCTTGACATTGATCGTCACGTCGGAAAACGCAGACGATTCCAGCACCTCGCTGCGCTCGCCGATCACGTCGGCGCGCAGCAGCAGGCCCGACGACTGGTCGGCCCACAGCCGGTAGCCGTAACGGTATGCGTCGCGCGGCTTGACGAGCAGCACGTCGGCGTCGCGACCGGCCACGCGCTCGGCGCCTTGCGGCTTGACGTCGTAGAACTCGGCGATGCGGTCGCCGCCGGCCTGCAGCAGCGCCGGGAACTGGGCCAGCGAATCGCGCTGCTCGACCATGGCAGTCTTGTTCGAGGGCCACAGCGTGGTCACCACGTCGTTGTGCCGGTACACATGGCGCGCCTGCCCGTCGAGCGCCTCGCTGCGCTCGAACTGGTTCGGCCCCTCGCAGAAGTGCGCGATGCGCGCGCTCGACACCGCACCGCCGCCGCTGACGACGAAGGTGCCCTGGAAGTTGTGGCGGCTGGCCGCCTCGTGGATGCGCAGGAGCCAGGCCCGCACATCACGCACCGGCGAATCGCCTGCGGGCGCACTGGCCTGCGCCCAGCTCGCCGAGGCGACGAGCGTCGCGGCGCCGGCCAGGGCCAGTGCGCGCAGGGGTCGAAAAAGGGCTGTGGCGGGACGGTTCGTCACGGTTCGTCGATCAGCGGCCTGGCACTTCGGCGGTGGCATTGCGCAGCAAGCCCGAGGGGACGCCGAGCGCCGAACTGCCGGCGAACTGCTTGTGCGCCGCCAGGTATCGATCGAGACGCGCATCGCGGATCATCTGGCCGCTCGCCATCGACGCCTGCGGCAGCGCGACGCCGCCGGACGCACCGACCAGCGTGGCGGCCGGCGCCGCCGGCGACGACAGGCCGGGTGTCATGCTGGCGAGCGCCGGAACCTCAGGCAACAGGCCAGGCGCACGGGTCAGCGTCAACACGCCCGCCACGGCGACGAAACCGGCCGCGACCGCCGTCGGCGCCATCCAGCCCCAGCGCCGGCCAGCGCGCGCATTGACGGCGATACGCTCGGGCGCTTCGGACACGGCCTGCGCCGGCAGCGCGCGGGGCGCCAGCACCACCGGCTCGTCCGCCAGGCGCGCGCGCAGCGCGGTCATGAAGCTCGCATCTCGCGTCGGATCGCCGGCCAGGTCGTCGGAGCGCAGCACGTCGCCGATGACCTGGTAGGCATGCCAGGTGGCGCGAACGTCACCGTTCTCGCGCCAGCGCGCACAGGCCATCGTGACGGCACCGTCATCGAGTTCGCCATCGGCCAGTGCCGAGAGCCGCTCGCGTGCGGCCTGCAGTTCGGAATCGTTCGACATCTCGCTCTCCATCAACCTGTCACCACCGCTCGCCGTCGCGCGTGTCCAGCAAGGGACGCAGCCGCAACGCGATCGCCTCGCGGGCCCGGAAGATCCGCGAACGCACCGTGCCGATCGGACAATTCATCAGCTCGGCGATTTCCTCGTAACTGAGGCCCTCGATCTCGCGCAGCGTGATCGCCTGGCGAAGGTCGTCGGACAGCGCTTCGATCGCAAAGTTCACTGCCGATGCAATTTGCTTGCTCGCCATCACGGCATCGGGGGTTTCGCCGTTGGTCAGCTCGTTCTCGACCCGTGACGAACTGTCATCGTCGTCGTCGCGCGACGCCCGGGCCGATTCGGTGACCAGCGGGTCGCGCTTGAGTTCCATCAGCGCCTTCTTGGCGGTGTTCACGGCGATCCGGTACAGCCAGGTGTAGAACGCACTGTCACCCCGGAACTGGGGGATCGCGCGATAGGCGCGAATGAATGTTTCCTGGGCGATGTCGGGCACGAGATCGACATCGCGCACCATGCGCCCGATCAGCCGCTCGATCCGGCGCTGGTACTTGACGACCAGCATCTCGAAGGCCTTGACGTCGCCCGCCTTGACCCGCTCGATCAGCGGGGCATCGGCATCGGGCCGGATCATGCCGGTCATGTCAGAGCCCGCCGATCGGGTCGTCGTCCGGAAGCGCCGGACGTGAGGCGTAGACCGCGCAGCGCAGTGCATGCCACTGCGCCTCGAGCCCGCGCCGCTGCACCGGCAGCCACGTGATCGCGGACGACGAGGTGGACGAGAATCGCAGCAGCATCCAGGCACCCAGGTCGAGCATGACGACCAGATCGCCCGCCACCGGTTCGCCCGAGGCGACACCGAGGTGCCAGACTTCGCCGTCCCAACGCAGCCCGATCGGGCGCAGCCTCGCGGCCGCGAGCGGCGCAAGGAGCGCCGCCACGGCGCAGGCGATGGCCAGCCCCGAGGCGCCGATGCCCACGGGCCGCGACTGCGACCACCACCAGGCCAGGATGACGGTCAGCCCCAGCGCCGCCAGCAAGCTCACTGCGCCACGCCATACGCCGAAATGGCGCAACGACACCTGGAACGCCGGGGCTGCGCGCATCGGCGCGGTAATGCGGTGATGGGCGCGGCGGCGGCGTCAAATGCGCTTGAAGACCAACGTGCCGTTGGTTCCGCCAAAGCCGAAGTTGTTCTTCATCGCGTAGTCGATCTTCATCTCGCGCGCGGTGTTCGCGCAGTAATCCAGGTCGCACTCGGGGTCCTGGTTGAAGATGTTGATCGTCGGGGGCGCGATCTGGTTCTTGACGGCAAGCACCGTGAACACCGACTCGATGCCCCCGGCGCCGCCCAGCAGGTGGCCGGTCATCGACTTGGTCGAGCTGACGACGAGCTTGTCCTTGGCGTGCGCGCCGAAGGCGAGCTTGATCGCATTGGTCTCGTTCAGGTCGCCGAGCGGCGTGGAGGTGCCGTGGGCGCTGAGGTACTGGACCTGGTCGGCGTCGATGCCGGCGCTGCGCAGTGCGCCCTTCATCGAGCGCTTCGGGCCGTCCACGTCGGGCGCGGTCATGTGATACGCGTCGGCGCCCATGCCGAAGCCCACCACCTCGGCGTAGATCTTCGCGCCGCGCTTCTTGGCGTGCTCGTATTCCTCGAGCACGACCACGCCGGCGCCCTCGCCGAGCACGAAGCCGTCGCGGTCCTTGTCCCACGGGCGGGACGCGGTCTCCGGGCTGTCGTTGCGGGTCGACAGCGCACGCGCCGCGGTGAACCCGCCGACGCCGAGCGGCGACACGGTCGACTCGGCGCCGCCGGCGACCATCGCGTCGGCGTCGCCGTGCTCGATCAGCCGCGCCGCCATGCCGATGCTGTGCAGGCCGGTCGTGCAGGCCGTGACGATCGCCAGATTCGGGCCCTTGAAGCCGTAGCGGATCGAGACGTGGCCCGAGATCATGTTGATGATGGACGCCGGCACGAAGAACGGCGTGATCCGCCGCGGGCCCTTGGCCGCGAGCTCGCCGTGCGTCTCCTCGATCAGCGGCAGGCCGCCGATCCCCGAGCCGACCAGCACGCCGATCCGCTCGGCCAGCTCTTCGGTCAGGTCATCGCCAGTGGGCAGGCCGGAGTCCTTCACGGCCTGGATGGATGCCGCCAGGCCGTAATGGATGAAGGTGTCCATGTGGCGGGCGTCCTTGGCCGGGAAGTAATCCTCGACCTGGAAACCCTTCACCTCGCCCGCGAATTTGCACGCGAAGTTCGACGCATCGAACTTGGTGATGTTGGCGATGCCGGAACGCCCGGCAACGATGTTGGCCCAGCCCTCATCCACCGTGTTGCCCACGGGGCTGATCAGGCCCAGGCCGGTCACGACAACACGTCTCTTCATGGGCTCGGGGTGTTCGAGTTGGAACGGGCCTGCTCAGGCGGCCTTCTGGTGCTTGACGGCGTAGTCGATCGCCAGCTGGACGGTGGTGATCTTCTCGGCCTCTTCGTCGGGGATCTCGATGCCGAACTCGTCTTCGAGCGCCATCACGAGTTCGACGGTGTCGAGCGAATCGGCGCCGAGGTCGGCGACGAAAGCCTTGTCGTTGATGACATCGGCTTCAGGGACACCGAGTTGTTCGGCAATGATTTTCTTGACTCGTGCTTCGATATCGCTCATGTACTCCTCCGGGAGTGTTTACAGAAACAGCCCGCGATTCTACGGCCTCTAGGGCGCCTTCTCTAAGACACCCGGCCATACGCCGGACGGGCCATCCGGCGTGACGCGGCGCGCAGCCGCATCGTCGTCAGTTCATGAACATCCCGCCATTGACGTGCAACTCGCTGCCCGTGATGTAGCCGGCGTGCGGCGAGGCGAGGAACGCCACGGCGTGGGCGATGTCGCTGGCGTGGCCGAGCCGGCCGAGCGGGATCTGCGCCATCAGCGCGGTGGTCTGGGCCTCGGACAGCGCCTTGGTCATGTCGGTCTCGATGAAGCCGGGCGCAATGCAGTTGACCGTGATGCCGCGGCTACCGAGCTCGCGCGCCAGCGAGCGCGTCATGCCCGCCACGCCGGCCTTCGCCGCCGCATAGTTGGCCTGGCCCGCGTTGCCGCTGGCGCCCACCACCGAGGTGATGTTGACGATGCGGCCGTAGCGCTGCTTCATCATCGGGCGCGTGACGGCACGGCTGACGCGAAACACAGCCTTCAGGTTGGTGTCGATCACCGCGTCCCAGTCGTCGTCCTTCATGCGCATCGACAGCATGTCGCGCGTGATGCCGGCGTTGTTGACGACGACGTGCAGCGCGCCGTGCTCCTTGACGATCGCGTCGACCGCGGCATCGACACCGGCACCGTCGTTGACGTTCAGCGTCAGACCCTTGCTGCCCGGAAAGGCGCCGAGCGCCTCGGTGATCGCGGCGGCGCCGGCGTCGGTGGTCGCGGTGCCGATCACCTTCATGCCCTGCTTCGCCAGTTCGAGCGCGATCGCCCGGCCGATGCCGCGCGAGGCGCCCGTGACCAAGGCGACCTGCCCCGCCATCTGAACTTCGGTCGTCATGCCAGCATCCCCTTCACGTCGGCGAGCGAGGCCGGGTCGAAAATCGTCGCGCTCGCCGCCTCGGCGTCGATGCGCTTGACCATGCCGGCCAGCACCTTGCCCGGGCCGCACTCGATGACGTGCGTGACGCCGCGGCCACGGATCGCCTGCACGGTCTCGACCCAGCGCACGGGACCGAAGGCCTGGCGGTAGAGCGCATCGCGGATCGCCGCGGGATCGCCCTGCACGGTCACGTCGATGTTGTTGATCACGTCGATCTTCGGCGCAGCAAACGTGGTCTCCGCCAGTCGCCCGCGCAGCCGTTCGGCCGCCGGCTTCATCAGGCTGGAATGGAACGGCGCCGACACCGGCAGCGGCAGCGCCCGCTTGGCACCCGCGGCCTTGAGCGCCTCGCACGCTTTCTCGACGCCGGCCTTGGTGCCGGCGATCACGGTCTGCTTCGGGTCGTTGAAGTTCACCGCCTCGACCGCTTCGCCGGTGGCCGCGGCCACTGCGGCGCAGCCGTCACGCACGGCCTGCGCGTCCATGCCGAGGATGGCCGCCATCGCGCCGACACCGACCGGCACCGCGTCCTGCATCGCCTGCGCGCGGAAGCGCACCAGCGGCAGCGCGTCGGCCAATGTCAGCGAGCCGGCAGCGACGAGCGCGCTGTACTCGCCGAGCGAGTGACCGGCCACGACGCTCGGCGCCATGCCGGTCTCGGCCAGCCACGCGCGGTAGCAGGCAATGCCGGCCGTCAACATCACCGGCTGGGTGTTGGTGGTCAGGTCGAGCTGCTCTTTCGGGCCGGCGTGGATCAACTGCGCCATGTCCTCGCCGAGCGCGTCCGAGGCTTCCTGCAGCGTCTGCCGGACGGCCGCGTTGTCGCCCCAGGCGTCGAGCATGCCGACAGCCTGCGAGCCCTGGCCGGGAAAAACGAATGCGAAGGTTGTCATCTGTGCTGCGCTGCGTGCGCGGTCTGGTTTGAAGAGTGTTTAGCCGGGCGGCCGGGCGCTCAGAGATCGAGCAGCACCGCGCCCCAGGTGAAGCCGCCGCCCACGCCCTCGAGCAGCACCGTGTCGCCGGGCTTGATCTTGCCGCTGCGCACCGATTCGTCGAGTGCGAGAGGAATCGACGCGGCCGACGTGTTGCCGTGCTGGTCGACCGTGACGATGAGCTTCTCGAGCGGCAGCTTGAGCCGCTTGGCGGTGCTCTGCAGGATGCGGATGTTGGCCTGGTGCGGGATCAGCCAGTCGACGTCGCTGTCGCTGCGGCCGGCCTTCTCGAGCACCGATTTCGCGACCTCGTACAGCACGCCGACCGCGAGCTTGAACACCGCCGGCCCGTCCATCTTCAGCAGCGGATCGCCCAGGATCTGCCCGCCGTTGACATGACCCGGCACACACAGGATGTCGACATGGCGACCGTCCGCGTGGAGCTCGCTTGCCAGGATGCCCGGCGTGTCGCTCGCCTCCAGCACGACCGCGCCGGCGCCGTCGCCGAACAGCACACAGGTGCCGCGGTCCTTGAAATCGAGGATGCGCGAGAACACCTCGGCGCCGATCA
>JAZKIO010000122.1:0-6015 GCA_040384825.1 Pseudomonadota bacterium | reverse complement strand
GCCTGCGCAAGGACAACACCGGCTACGACCTGCGCGACCTGTTCATCGGCAGCGAGGGCACGCTCGGCATCATCACCGGCGCGACCTTGAAGCTGCACCCGCAGCCGGCCGCGGTCACCACGGCACTGGCCTCGCTCGCGACGCTGGAGGCCGCGGTCGAGCTGCTGCAGCTGGCCCAGGCGCGGCTCGGCGCCGGGTTGACCGGCTTCGAGGTGATGGGACGTTACGCACTCGGGCTGGTCCGCACCCACATGCCGCAGCTCGCGCAGCCGCTGCCGCCGGCCGAGTGGACGGTGCTGCTCGAACAGTCGGACAGCGAAGGCGAGGCGCACGCGCAGTCGCTGTTCGAGGCGCTGCTCGAGACGGCGCTCGAGCGCGGCCTGATCGACGATGCGGCGGTGGCGAGCAGCATCGACCAGTCGAACGCGATGTGGCACCTGCGCGAATCGATCCCGATGGCGCAGGCGCAGGAAGGCGCCAACATCAAGCACGACATCGCGCTGCCGGTCTCGGCGATCGCCGCGTTCGTGGCGTCCACCGATGCCGCGCTGCTCGCCGCCTTTCCCGGCGTGCGGCTGGTCGACTTCGGCCACCTGGGCGACGGCAACCTGCACTACAACGTGCAGGCTCCTGCCGACACCGACGCCGCCGCGTTCCTGCGCGAGCACGAGCACGCGGTCAACACGCTGGTCTACGACGCGGTCGGGCGTTTCGCGGGCTCGATCTCGGCCGAACACGGCGTCGGTGCGCTCAAACGCGACGAGCTGGCGCAGCGCAAGTCGCCGGTTGCGCTGGGGCTGATGCGCGCGATCAAGCAGGCGCTCGATCCGCACGGGCTGCTGAACCCCGGCCGGGTGCTGTAGGTCAGCCGGGCGCGGCGCCGATGCGGGCCTGCCCGCGCAGCCAAGTCGCGAAGTCCAGCACCTCCGGCTTGCGGACCGATCCGGCCGATTGCACGAGGTAGTAGCTGCGCGGCGACGCGACCGTCTTCTTGAACGGTGCGACCAGCTTGCGTTCGCGCAGCAGTTGCTTCAGCAGCGGGCTTCGGCCGAGCGCGACGCCCTGCCCCGCCACGGCCGCATTGATCAGCTGATCGAACTGCGAGAAGTGGAGAACGCTCGCGGGCTTCAGGTGATCGAGCTTCATCGCGCGCAGCCAGATCGGCCAGTCCTGCATGTCGGCGCCGGGGCCGGAATCGAGGTACATCAGCACGTGGTGGCGCAGATCCTCCGGCGTCTTCAGCGGCCGGGCCGGGTCGCGCAGCAGCTTCGGGCTGCACACCGGCAGCACCACGTCGCCGAACAGCAATTCCGCGCCACCGTCGATCGCGTCTTCGGACTGGTAGCGGATCGCCAGGTCGACGCCGTCCCGGCTCAGGTTGACCAGCGTGTAGCCGGCCGAGATGCGCACGTCGACGTCCGGCCGCGCCGCCGTGAAGCTGGCCAGCCGCGGGATCAGCCACAGCCCCGCGAAGCCGGGCGTGGTCGTGACCACGACGGTCTTGGCGCGCCGATCCCGCTGGAGCTCGCCGCCGATCTGGTGCAGCCGGCCCAGCACGTCGCCGACGACCAGCGCGAGCGCCTGGCCCTCGTCGGTGAGGCGCAGCGCGCGGTGCAGGCGGCGGAACAGCGGCAGGCCGTAGTGCATCTCGAGCGCGGCGATCTGGCGGCTCACGGCCGACTGGGTCAGCGCCAGTTCATCGGCCGCCTTGGTGAAGCTCAGATGCCGCGCCGCGGCCTCGAAAGCCTCGAGCTGGTCGAGCGGCGGCAGGTCGTAATGGCGCATGAGAACCCTCGGGCAGACGCTGTTCGCATTCTAGAACCGCATGCAAGGCATTCGAACATACCGTTTGAGCGCAGCACTCGTCAGGACGAAACTGCCTTCACGCACCGCATGACGGTGAATCATGTGAAGGACAGACATCATGAACACCTCCGACCTCTACCCCGCCGCGATCAGCCTGCGCAAGGGCGCGATCCACCGCATCCACCACGGCGCCGGCCAGCGCATCGAGGCGCTGAACGGCTGCCTGTGGGTGACGATCGACAACGACCTGCGCGACGTGGTGGTCGCACCCGGCGAAGGCTTCAATATCGACCGCGACGACGACACGCTGGTCAGCGCGATGGACGATTCGAGCTTCGTGCTGCTCGCGCCGCAGCGAGCCTAGCCGCGCGGCCGGCCGCTACTGAACCGGGTTCTTGAGCGGTTCCGGCAGGGACACGGTGACGATCTCGATGCCTTCGTCGCGCAGCGCCTCGGCGTCCTCCGCCGACGCGCGGCCGCGGATGCCACGCTCCTGGCTCTCGCCGTAGTGGATCCGGCGCGCCTCCTCGGGGAAGCGGTCGCCGACGTCTTCGGTGGCCGCGATCGCCTCGCGCATCGCGCGCAGCCAGCGGCCCTGGGCCCGGGCCTGAGCGATCTCGCCGGCGGACGGCGGGGCGGCGGCATCGCCGCGCGTCGTCGACACGTTCAGGCGCGGGGCACTCGGCAGGCGCACGATGGTCTTGTCGTCGCACAGCGGGCAGGCCACGAGCCCGCGCTCGCCCTGCGCGGCGAAATCCTCGTCCGACGCGAACCAGCCTTCGAATCGATGTTCGCGCCCGCAACGCAGGTTCAGGACCTTCATGGCCGAATTATCGGCCGGCGTCGATCATGGCGCGGGCGCCCATGAAAGAGTCCATCGGCCGGCGTGCCAATTCTGCAACCACAGCAAGCCGATCAGCGTCTTGGCGTCGGTGAGCTCGCCGCGCCGGGCAGCGTCGTCGAGCTCGGCCAGGCTCATCACGGCCACGTCGAGGAACTCGCCGGCATCGAGCCGGCGCTCGCCGGCGCTCAGGCCACGGGCGAACCAGACCTCGATGCCCTCGTTCGAGTAGGCGATCGCGTTGTGCAGGATGCCGGCGCGCGCCCATTCGGCGGCCCGGTAGCCCGTCTCCTCGGCGAGCTCGCGGATGCCGCAGGCCAGCGGCGCCTCACCGGCGTCGAGCTTGCCGGCCGGAAACTCGAGCATCGCGCGGCCGAGCGGGTAGCGCCACTGGCGCTCGACGACGAGGCGACCGTCGTCCAGGAGCGGCACGACCATCACCGCGCCCGGGTGGACGATGTACTCCCGCTCGGCCCGGCCGCCATCGGGCAGGCGCACGTCGTCGCGGCGCACGTCGAGGAACCGGCCGCGGTAGGCCTGCTCGGAGTGCAGCGTCTCTTCGCGCAGGTGCGCGTCGGCGTCGTCGGGGCGCGTCACCGCCCTCGCCTCAGGTAGCGCCACACGAAGCCGGGGAACGCGAAGGTCAGGAAGGTGAAGCCGAGCGCGGCGTAGAACTCCCAGCCCTGCGGCTGGCGCTGTCCGGCGTGGGCCTCGAGCGCGAAGCCGATCGCCAGCGTCAGGGCCCAGAACACGACCAGCTCCAGCAGCCGCCAGCCGAGCGCCTTGGGCGCACGGCCCGGGCCGACGACGAACAGCCGCTCGTTGACGAAAGGCAGGTTGGCGGCGATCAGGGCGATCAGCAGCACCAGCCAGACTGCCGGCGTGGAGCCCATCCGGTCAGGTGGCCAGCGCCTTGACGATCGCCTGCACGCACAGCGCCATCAGCCCGCCGGGCAGGATGCCGAAGAACAGCACCGCGACGCCGTTCAGCGACATCACGGCGCGCACGTCGCCGCTGCTCTCGAGCGGGCGCGCGTCGGCGGGCTCGTCGAAGTACATCACCTTGATCACGCGCAGGTAGTAGAACGCGCCGATCAGCGACAGCACCACCGCGACGACCGCCAGCACGAGGTAGCCGGTGACGTTGGTGGACACCAGCGACTGCAGGACCGAGAGCTTGGCGTAGAAGCCCACCGTCGGCGGCAGGCCCGCGAGCGAGAGCATGAAGATCGTCATCACCAGCGCGAACCAGGGGCTGCGCTTGGCCAGGCCCGCGAGGTCGGAGACTTCCTCGGCCTCGAAGCCCTTGCGCGACAGCAGCATGATGATGCCGAAGCTGCCCAGCGTGGTCAGCACGTAGGTGACGATGTAGAACATCGACGACGCGTACGAATTGGCCGCCGACAGCGTGTTGTTGTAGACCACGCCCGAGCACAGGCCGAGCAGCATGAAGCCCATCTGCGCGATGCTCGAGTACGCGAGCATGCGCTTCAGGTTGGTCTGCGCGATCGCGACGATGTTGCCGAGCAGCATCGAGCCGACCGAGAGCACGACCAGCATCTGCTGCCAGTCGTAGGCCAGGCCGAGCATGCCCTCGACCAGCAGGCGCAAGGTGATCGCGAAGGCGGCCAACTTGGGCGCGCCGCCCAGCAGCAGCGTGATCGCGGTCGGCGCGCCCTGGTACACGTCGGGCACCCACATGTGGAACGGCACCGCGCCGAGCTTGAAGCCCAGGCCCGCGACCAGGAACACGACGCCGAGGATCATCACCGACTTGTTGATCTGTCCGGTGCCGATCGCCTTGTAGACCTCGGAGATCTCGAGCGAGCCGGTGGCGCCGTACATCATCGACAGGCCGTAGAGCAGGAAGCCGCTCGCCAGCGCGCCCAGCACGAAGTACTTCATCGCCGCCTCGGTCGCGTCGGTGTGGTCGCGACGCAGGGCGACCAGCGCGTACAGGCTCAGCGACATCAACTCCAGGCCGAGGTAGATCACCAGGAAGTTGTTCGCCGACAGCATCACCGCGATGCCCAGCAGCGAAAACAGGCTGAGCGTGAACAGCTCGCCCTGGAGCATGTCGCGCTCGGCCGCGTACGGGCGGGCGTACACCAGGGACACCATCACCGCGATGGTCGCGAAGAAGCCGAGCAGGTGGCCCATCGGATCGGCCACGACCATGCGCTGCATCGCGTAGACCGTCTCGCCGGCGTCGAACGCGACCAGCTGCAGCACGGCGACGACGGCGAGCGAGGCCTGGGTCAGCAGGTAGGTCGGCAGGCGGCGCGGGTGCGTGACCCACAGGTCGACCATCGCGACGACGCACGCCATCGCGAGCAGCACGATCTCGGGCAGGACGGCAGGCCAGTTCATCTGGTTCATGGCTCTTGGGGCGCCTCAGGGTGAGGGGATCTTGCTGACGGCGACGTGCTTCAGCAGGTTGTCGACCGACGCATGCATCGAGTCGGTGAAGGGCTTCGGGTACAGGCCCATGTAGAGCACCGCGATCGCGAGCACCGCGAGCATCGCGAACTCGCGTGAGTTGACATCGGTCAACTCGCGCACGTGATCGTTCGCGATCGGGCCGAAGTAGACGCGCTTGACCATCCACAGCGTGTAGGCAGCGCCGAAGACCAGCGTGGTCGCGGCGATGAAGCCGAGCCAGAAGTTGGCCTTGACCGCGCCGAGAATCACCATCCACTCGCCCACGAACCCGGCCGTGCCCGGCAGGCCGCAGTTGGCCATCGCGAACAGGACGGCGAACGCGGCGAACTTCGGCATCGTGTTGGCCACGCCGCCATAGGACGCGATCTCGCGCGAGTGGACGCGGTCGTAGAGCACGCCGATGCACAGGAACATCGCGCCCGAGACGAAGCCGTGCGAGATCATCTGCACGATGCCGCCGGCCATGCCGAGCTCGTTGAAGAGGAAGAAGCCGAGCGTCACGAAACCCATGTGGGCGATCGACGAGTAGGCGACCAGCTTCTTCATGTCCTGCTGCACGAGCGCCACGAAGCCGATGTAGACGACGGCGATCAGCGACAGCGCGATCATGAAGTTCGAGAAGTGCTGCGACGCATCGGGCGTGATCGGCAGCGAGAACCGCAGGAAGCCGTAGCAGCCCAGCTTCAGCATGATCGCCGCCAGCACCACCGAGCCGCCGGTCGGCGCCTCGACGTGGGCGTCGGGCAGCCAGGTGTGCACCGGCCACATCGGCACCTTGACCGCGAAGGCCAGCAGGAACGCGAAGAACAGGTAGCTCTGCGCCGTCATGCCGAGCGGGAGCTTGTGCCAGGTCAGGATGTCGAAGCTGCCGCCCGACTTGTAGTACAGGAAGATCAGCGCGACCAGCATCAGCAGCGAGCCGGCCA
>JAZKIO010000121.1:0-11238 GCA_040384825.1 Pseudomonadota bacterium | reverse complement strand
GGCTCATCTCCATCACCGACATGCCCGAGCCGTGCCAGTCGAGCATCTCGTCGGCTGCCTGGCGCAGCACGGATTCGGGCAGGGCGGCGGGGCCGGCGCTGAAGTTGAAGACACGGGTCATGGGAGCGGTTCTCCGGGGGGCGGGTTGCAACGGGGCTGGCAAGCTTAGCCGAAGCGCCTGTTAGATTCCCCGGCATGGCCGACCTCAGCTTCTTCTGGCACGACTACGAAACCTTCGGCCGCGTGCCGCGCCGCGACCGGCCGTCCCAGTTCGCGGGCGTGCGCACCGATGCCGACCTGAACGAGATCGGCGCGCCGCTGATGCAGTTCTGCAAGCCGGCGCCCGATTTCCTGCCCGAGCCGGGCGCCTGCGTGCTGACCGGCATCACGCCGCAGCAATGCCTCGCGCAGGGCCTGCCCGAGCACCGCTTCGCCGACGCGATCGAGCAGGAGCTGGCGCGGCCGGGGACGATCGGCGTGGGCTACAACTCGATCCGCTTCGACGACGAGGTGACGCGCCACCTGTTCTGGCGCAATCTCATCGACCCGTATGCCCGCGAGTGGCAGAACGAGTGCGGCCGCTGGGACCTGCTCGACGTGGTGCGCACCACCTGGGCGCTGCGGCCGGAGGGCATCGAGTGGCCGGTGCACGACGACGGCCGGCCGTCCTTCAAGCTCGAGCACCTGACCGCGGCGAACGGCATCGCCCACGCGGCCGCGCATGACGCGCTGTCCGACGTGCGCGCGACGATCGCGCTGGCCCGCCTGATCAAGGCGCGGCAGCCGCGGCTGTGGGACTTCTGCCTGCGCCTGCGCAGCAAGCACGAGGTGGTGCGCGAGATGGGCGTGGGCAAGCCGTTCCTGCACGTCTCGGGCATGTACGGCGTGGAGCGCGGCTGCATCGCACCGGTGTGGCCCATCGCGCCGCACCCGACCAACAAGAACGAGATCATCGTGTGGGACCTGGCGAGCGCGCCCGACGAGCTGTTCACGCTCGGCGTCGACGCGATCCGCACCCGCATGTTCACCCGCAGCGACGAGTTGCCCGAGGGCGTGACGCGGCTGCCGATCAAGACCATCCACATCAACAAGTCGCCGATCGTGATCGGCAACCTGAAGACGCTGAACGACGCGACGGCCGCCAAGTGGGGCCTGGACCTGGCGCAGGCGATGCGCCACGCCGAGGCGATCGCGGCGCAGGCGCACCTGCTCGCCGGCATGTGGCCGGCGATCTTCGAGCGGCCGGCGCGCGAGGGCACGACGGATGTCGACGAGGACCTCTACGGCGGCTTCGTCGGCAACGAGGACCGGCGCACGCTGCAGAACCTGCGCGCGCTGAGCGGCCCGCAGCTCGCGGCCAAGCGCCCGGCGTTCGCCGATGCGCGACTGAACGAACTGTTCTTCCGCTACCGCGCCCGCAACTTCCCCGAGACCTTGACGGACGCCGAGCAGGCGCAATGGGCCGAGCACTGCGCGCACCGGCTGCACGAGGGCGCCGGCGGTGCGTTGACGCTGCAGGCGTTTCTCGACGAGGTCGACGCGCTCGGCGAGGACGCCGACGAACGCACGCAGGAGATCCTGGGCGCACTGGTCGACTACGCGACCGACATCGCGCCCGAGCTGGATTGACGCGTCAGGGCGCCGAGGCCGCGCTGGCGGCCGGCGGCGGGGCCGACGCAGCGGCCGCGGGCGTTACCGGCACGATCACGACCGGCTCGTAGCGATCCGCGTCGGCCGCCATGAAGCGCTGCAGCAGCTTGTAGAAGCGGTCGTAGAACGGCGCCGACGTGATGGTCTCGCTCGCCACCTTGACCAGCGAATCGTCGCTCGAGCTGAACGGCAGCGACAGCGAGCCGATCGCGCCGACGCCGAGGCTCGCGGAGTTGTTGCTCTTCTTCAGCGCGTAGCGGTCCTGCAGCGCATTGACGAAGGCCAGCGTGGCCCGGCCGCCGCGCCCGTCCGGTGCGCAGACGGTGTGGAACTCGAGCTGCACGTGCACCTCGGCCTCGGGCTGGAAGTACTTGCGCCCGTTGACGCGCTCGCCGTCGGCCGCGGTGATCAGGAAGCCCTGGCTCAGCAGCGCGCGCCGCGCCGCCTCGCAGGTGTAGGCCGGCGGCATGTCGAAGCGACGCGCGTGCGTCGTCGTCGAGCCGAAGGCCTCCGGCTCGATGCGGGGCCGGCCGCCGCCCAGGCTGCTGCACGACGCGAGCAGCGCCACCGCGCCGATCGAAGAGAGCGCGGCCGCAACGGGCCGCCACGCCTTCTCCATCACGCGCCGACGCTGGCCGCCGCGTCCGTGAACTCCTCGATCTGGTCGAAGTTCAGGTACTTGTAGACCGTGCCGCTGGCGGCCGTCAGCACGCCCATGTCGACCATGTACTCCTCGCGCGTCGGGATGCGGCCGAGCTTGGAGCAGATGGCGGCCAGCTCGGCCGAGCCGAGATAGACGTTCGAGTTCTTGCCGAGCCGGTTCGGGAAGTTGCGGGTGCTGGTGCTGAACACCGTGGCGCCTTCCTTGACCTGCGCCTGGTTGCCCATGCACAGGCTGCAGCCCGGCATCTCCATGCGCGCGCCGGCATTGCCGAGCACGCCGTAGTGGCCTTCGTCGCTGAGCTTCTTGGCGTCCATCTTCGTCGGCGGGGCGACCCACAGCTTGACGGGGATGTCGCGCTTGCCTTCGAGCAGCTTGCTGGCGGCGCGGAAGTGGCCGATGTTGGTCATGCACGAGCCGATGAACACTTCGTCGATCTTGGCGCCGGCCACGTCGGACAGCGTCTTCACGTCGTCCGGGTCGTTCGGGCAGGCGACGATCGGCTCGTGCACGTCGGCCAGGTCGATCTCGATCACGGCCGCGTACTCGGCATCGGCATCGCCCTCGAGCAGCTCGGGGTTGGCGAGCCAGGCTTCCTGCGCCTTGATGCGGCGCTCGAGCGAGCGGGCGTCGGCGTAGCCGTTGGCGATCATCCACTTCATCATCGTGATGTTGCTGGTGATGTACTCGGCGATCGGCTCCTTGTTGAGCTTGACGGTGCAGCCGGCGGCGCTGCGCTCGGCCGAGGCGTCGCTCAGCTCGAACGCCTGTTCCACCTTCAGGTCGGGCAGGCCCTCGATCTCGAGGATGCGGCCCGAGAAGATGTTCTTCTTGCCCTTTTTCTCGACGGTGAGCAGACCGGCCTTGATCGCGTAGAGCGGGATCGCGTTGACGAGGTCGCGCAGGGTGACGCCCGGCTGCATCTTTCCCTTGAAGCGCACCAGCACGCTCTCCGGCATGTCCAGCGGCATCACGCCGGTGGCGGCGGCGAACGCGACCAGGCCGGAGCCGGCCGGGAAGCTGATGCCGATCGGAAAGCGGGTGTGCGAGTCGCCGCCGGTGCCCACCGTGTCGGGCAGCAGCAGGCGGTTCAGCCAGGAGTGGATGACGCCATCGCCCGGGCGGAGCGAGATGCCGCCGCGGGTGCTGATGAAGTCGGGCAGCTCGTGGTGCATCTTCACGTCGACCGGCTTCGGGTAGGCCGCGGTGTGGCAGAACGACTGCATCACCAGATCGGCGCTGAAGCCCAGGCAGGCCAGGTCCTTCAGCTCGTCGCGGGTCATCGGACCGGTGGTGTCCTGCGAGCCGACGCTGGTCATGCGCGGTTCGCAATACGTACCCGGGCGCACGCCCTGCTGCTGGCCGTTCACGACCGGCAGGCCGCAGGCCTTGCCGACCATCTTCTGGCCGAGGCTGAAGCCCTTCTTGGTGTCGACCGGGTTCTGCGGCAGGCGGAAGAGGGTGCTGACCGGCAGGCCGAGCGCTTCACGCGCCTTGGCGGTCAGGCCGCGGCCGACGATCAGCGGGATGCGGCCACCGGCGCGCACCTCGTCGAACAGCACGTCGCTCTTGACCGTGAACTCGGCGATGACCTGGCCGTCCTTCAGCGCCTTGCCTTCGTAGGGGCGCAGCTCGACCACGTCGCCCATGTTCATGTTGCTCACGTCCAGCTCGATCGGCAGCGCGCCCGAGTCTTCCATCGTGTTGTAGAAGATCGGTGCGATCTTGCCGCCCAGGCAGACGCCGCCGAAGCGCTTGTTCGGCACGTAGGGGATGTCCTCGCCGGTGAACCACAGCACCGAGTTGGTGGCCGACTTGCGCGACGAGCCGGTGCCGACCACGTCACCCACATACGCGACGAGGTTGCCGCGCGCACGCAGTTCCTCGATGAACTTGACCGGGCCGCGCTTGCCTTCTTCCTCCGGCACGATGCCCGGGCGCGGGTTCTTGTGCATCGCCAGCGCGTGCATCGGGATGTCGGGGCGGCTCCAGGCGTCGGGCGCGGGCGAGAGGTCGTCGGTGTTGATCTCGCCGGCGACCTTGAAGATGCTGACGGTGATCGACTTCGGCACCTCGGGGCGCGAGGTGAACCACTCGGCATCGGCCCAGCTCTGCAGCACGGCCTTGGCGTTGGCGTTGCCCTTCTCGGCCTTCTCCTGCACGTCGTGGAACTGGTCGAACATCAGCAGCGTCTTCTTGAGGCCTTCGGCGGCGACGGCGCCGACCGAGACGTCGTCGAGCAGATCGACCAGCGGGCTGATGTTGTAGCCGCCGAGCATCGTGCCCAGCAGCTCGGTGGCGCGCACACGGCTGATCAGCGGCGAGGTCTCGGTGCCGTGCGCCACGGCCGCGAGGTAGCTCGCCTTGACCTTGGCCGCGTCGTCGACGCCGGCCGGCACGCGGTGCGTGATCAGGTCGACCAGCGTCGTTTCCTCGCCGGCCGGCGGCGCCTTCAGCAGCTCGATCAGCTCACCGGTCTGCGGGGCCGACAGCGGCAGCGGCGGGATGCCGAGGGCGGCGCGTTCGGCAACGTGTTGGCGGTAGGCTTGCAGCATGGGAGCTCCTGGGTGTGCGTGAGAGAGAAATCGGGCGAAAAGAAGGGTGAACGGGCGAGGCGTCAGGCCGCTTTGGGCACGATGACCTTCAGGCCCTTGAAATAATCGCGGAAGAAGCCGGCGTCGCGCGTGATCAGTGCGCTGCATTGAAGCAAGGCATGTGCCCCGACGATGAAGTCGGGCACGGTGCGCTGCAGCGCACCCGCTTTGCCGAGCGCGCGCAGCCGCTGCTTGTAGCGGCGCTGCATTTCGCCGGCGCGGATCGCGGCCTTGCGCTCGACGGGCAGGTAGCTCATGCCCATCTCCTCGACCACGTCCATGATGTCGGAGCCGTGGCCGAGCCCGGCGGTGATCTCGCTGACAACCACGTCGCACAACACCACCGGTCCGTGGGCGAGCGCGTCGCGCACGCACGCCTCGGCCGAATCGGCACCGGCGTCTTCACCGAGCAGGTCGATCAGGACCGAAGAGTCGATCGCGATCATCAGACGTCGACCGGATCGCCGGGTGCCCGACCGCGCAGCTCGCGCATGATGTTGTCGGTGGTCAGGCCGTCGGCGAGCTTGAAACGGCCGCGGGCCCGCGAGATGGCGTCGTCGACGTTCTTGCGCAGGATGATGCGGCCGCCGTCGAGCTCGACCTTGAGCTGCGTGCCCTTGGTCAGCCCGAGGGCGTCGCGCACGGCCTTGGGCAGCGTGATCTGTCCGCGTTCGGCGACGGTGGCTTCCATGGCGCGTTCCTTCATTGAAGTATGCATGAATTGTACATACTTTCTGAAGCGTACCGCAACCGAGGCGGCTTACTTGACCGGCGTGGAGGCGGGCGCGAAGGTCATCGACGGGGCCGATGCGGCGGCCGCCACGGACGCCGCGGAAGCAGGCGCCGGCGACGGTGCGACGACGGCCGGCACGGACGCGGCGGGCACCGCGGTGGCGGGCGTGGACGCAGGCGCAGGCGCGGGCCCGGAGAGCATCGCGGAGTCCGGCGCTGCGCCGGAGGCGGCTGCGGCGGCCTTGGCCACGCGCGCCGCCTCGATCAGCTCGCGCTGCTTGGGGCTGATGCAGTCGTCGACGATGCGCTGTGCCGTCTTCACGTTCAGCAGCATCGACTTGTTCATGATCTGCACCATCAACGTCTCGCCGCGCACGTCCTCCAGGCGGATCGCGCCGGTCGACGAGAGGACCGGCTTCATCACGAAATCGGCCTTGCCGTGCTTGACCTCGACATAGGCCGGGTATTTGGAGCTCGCGACGATCTCGATCGTCTGCTTGAACTCGCAGTCGTAGATGCCGTAGAAGACCCGCTCCGCGGCGTCGATCTGCTCGGGGCCGGCGGCGGCGGGCGGCGGCGGCTCCACGACCTTCTTGGCGGCGGGGGCCTTCTTCGGCGCGCTCTTCGTGGGCGCCTTCGCCGGCGCCGCCTTCTTGGCCGGTGCGGTCTGCGCGGTCGCGACCGGTGCGCTCACGCACAGGGCGAGGGCAGCGGCCAGGGCGAGCGTCGAAGATTGAATCGTCATGGTGTGTTCAGGCTGGATGAGGAGCCGCGATTGTGGCGGGGCCGCGTCGCTGGCGTGCGTCGCTGGCAACGGATGGATCGCTGGCCCGTGCAGGCGTCACGGCGCGGCCGCAACGGGCGGAAAGAACCGTGTCTGCACGTTCGCCGGCAACGGTTGGCCGGTGCGCTGCGCGCGCTCCAGCACCTGCCAGTAGAAACGGTAGCTGGCGCGGTCGTGCAAGGTGCGGCGGTGGCTGATCGGCGCCCACTGCGCATCCTGCGCGGCGGTGATGATCTCGATCGCGAGGTCGACCTCGGCCGCGCTCGGCGCGAACGCCTCGACGATCGGCTCGATCTGGTTCGGGTGAATGCTCCACATCCGCGTGTAGCCGAACTCGCGTGCCGCGCGGGTTGCGGCCGCGGAAATGGCGCGCTCGTCGTTGAACTCGGTGACGACGCAGTGCGACGGCACCTTGGCGAACCCGTGGCACGCCGCGGCGATCTCGAGCTTGGCGCGCACGACCAGGGGGTGGGTGAACTGGCCTTCGACGCTCATGCCCGATGCCGGGATCGCGCCGCGGTGCGCCGAGACGAAGTCCATGAGCCCGAACGACAGCGACTCGATCCGCGGGTGGGCCGCGATCGTCGCCACGTCGCGCAGCGCGCCGTGCGTCTCGATCAGGGCATGGACCGGGAGGGGCCGGGCCAGCTGGTGGACCCGGATCTGGTGGTCGATCTCGGCGCACGCACGTTGCAGGTCCTGCGCGTCGCGCGGCTTGGGGACCATGAGGTACGCGAGCCGGGTGCCGGCGCGGCCCACCAGCGTCGCCACGTCGTCGGCGAAGCTCGGGTGGTCGACCGGGTGGACCCGCGCGCCGACGCGGTCGAAGGCGTTGGCGGTCGACATCACCAGCTCGGCCGCCATGCGCGCATGCTCGGCCTCGCCGCCGACCGGTGCGCCGTCCTCGCAGTCGAGCGTCACGTCGAACACCGGGCCCATCTCGGCCTGCAGCGCGAGGCTCTTGCGCATGCGCACCTCGACGCCGCAGTAGTGGTCGCACACGGGGATCGCCGGGGCGGCGTCCCCGGCGTCGAACAGCGCGTCGCGGGGGTGGGTCACCTCAGAGGAGGTGCTTGACGCCGTCCTGCTCGCCTTGCAGCTCGGCCAGCGTGAGGTTGATGCGCTCCTGGCTGAACGCATCGATCGGCAGGCCCTCGACGATCTTGTATTGGCCGTTCTCGGTGGTGACGGGGAAGCCGAACATCACGTCCTTCGGGATGCCGTACTGGCCGTCCGACGGCACGCCCATCGTGACCCACTTGCCTTGCGTGCCCAGCGCCCAGTCGCGCATGTGGTCGATGGCGGCGTTGGCGGCCGAGGCCGCCGACGACACGCCGCGCGCCGCGATGATCGCCGCGCCGCGCTTGCCGACGGTCGGCAGGAAGGTGTCGGCGTTCCAGACCTGGTCGTTGATCATGTCCTTGACGCTCGCGCCGCCGATGGTGGCGAAGCGGTAGTCGGCGTACATGGTCGGCGAGTGGTTGCCCCAGACCGCGAGCTTCTCGATGTCGGCCACGGCCTTGCCGGTCTTGGCGGCGACCTGGCTCAGCGCACGGTTGTGGTCCAGGCGCAGCATCGCGGTGAAGTTCTCGCGCGGCAGGCTGGGGGCGCTCTTCATCGCGATGTAGGCGTTGGTGTTGGCCGGGTTGCCGACCACCAGCACCTTGACGTTGCGGCTCGCCACCTTGTCGAGCGCCTTGCCCTGGGCGGTGAAGATCTCGGCGTTGACAGCGAGCAGCTCGGCGCGTTCCATGCCCGGGCCGCGCGGGCGCGAGCCGATCAGCAGGGCGTAGTCGGCGTCCTTGAAGGCCGTCATCGGGTCGCCGTGGGCCTCGATGCCCACCAGCAGCGGGAACGCGCAGTCCTCGAGCTCCATGATCACGCCCTTCAGCGCGGCCTGCGGCTTTTCCATCGGCACTTCCAGCAGGCTCAGGATGACCGGCTGGTCCTTGCCGAGCATTTCGCCCGAGGCGATGCGGAACAGGATGGCGTAGCCGATCTGGCCGGCGGCGCCGGTAACGGCGACGCGAACGGGTTTCTTGCTCATGCGGATTCTCCGAAGGAATGATGAAAAGATCGTCTGCGAGTTTAGGCCAGAGCGCCGTGCGAACCGCGGGTTGACCCGCGTTTTCGGTCGCGATCGTCGGACTCTTATGTCTTCTATAAGACATAAACCAGCGGTCGGACGGCGGCGGGGCGCGGTTTGTGCTGCAATCGCGGCATGTCCGTGATCTCCCCGCCCGCCTCGGCCGACGCGCCGGTCGGCCCCGCCTTCAGCCCGCTCTATCAGCAGATCAAGGCGCTGATGACCAAGAGCCTGCAGCACGCCGAGTGGCGGCCGGGCGAGGCGATCCCGAGCGAGATCGAACTGGCCGCGCGCTTCAAGGTGAGCCAGGGCACGGTGCGCAAGGCCATCGACGAGCTCGCCGCCGAGAACCTGCTGGTGCGCCGCCAGGGCAAGGGCACCTTCGTCGCGACGCACGCCGAGGAGCGCGTCCAGTTCCGCTTCCTGCGCCTGATGCCCGACAGCGGCGAGACCGGTGGCATGACCCGTCGCCTGATCGACTGCAAGCGCCAGCGCGCGCCGGCCGACGTCGCTCGGGCGCTGCACCTGCGTGCCAGCGATCCGGTGATCCGGGTGCGCCGCGTGCTGTCGTTCCGCGAGGCGCCGGTCGTGTTCGACGACATCTGGCTGCCCTCGGCGCTGTTCAAGGGCCTGACCGGCGAGCGGCTCGCGGCGCACCGCGGCCCGCTGTACGGCCTGTTCGAGACCGAGTTCGGCGTGCGCATGATCCGCGCCGAGGAGCAGATCCGCGCGGTCGCCGCCGATGCGGCCAGCGCCGAGCTGCTGGCGCTCGCGCCCGGCGCGCCGCTGCTGAGCGTGGAGCGGCTGTCGATGACCTACGGCGACGCGCCGGTGGAACTGCGCCGCGGCCTGTACAGCACGGCCGCTCACTACTACCGCAATGACCTCAGCTGACCGTAAATCGGCGGGTGCCGCGGCGCGTGGTGCTGCGTTGCAATAAAATCGTCCGGTTACGCGCTGGTTTCGTCACCGGTTTCGACAGAACAGAACAAGGTTTCTTCATGGCACAAACGGCAGAAGCAGTCAAAAAGACCCGACCCGGCGAGAACATGCGGCTGATCGATGCGCTGGGGTACCGGCTCCCGGTAGCCGGCATCGTCTCGATCCTGCACCGCGCCAGCGGCCTCGTGATGTTCGTGCTGCTGCCGTTCGTGATCTGGATGTTCGACACCAGCCTCACCTCCGAGATCAGCTACAGCCAGTTCGCCTCGGTCTTCCGTTCGGGCACCGGCCTGCTGCCGGGCTGGTTCTACAAGCTCGTCGCGCTGGCACTGATCTGGGCCTACCTGCATCACCTGATCGCCGGCATGCGGCATCTCTGGATGGACGTCTCGCACCACGCGGTGAGCAAGGAGTTCGGGCGCACGTCGGCGATCGTCACGCTGGCGGTCAGCGTGCTGCTGACGCTCGCGCTCGGCGCCAAGCTGTTCTTCTTCTGACCTTCCTTTCCAAGCACCACTGAGGCGCCTTCCCATGGCACAGAGTTTCGGTTCGAAGCGCACCGTCGTCGGCGCGCACTACGGTCTGCGCGACTGGCTCTCGCAGCGTGTCACGGCGGCGCTGATGGCGCTGTTCACGCTGGCGGTCATCGTCCAGGTGCTGCTGCCCGGCGAGATGGGCTACGACAAATGGGCGGGCATCTTCTCGCGCCAGTGGATGAAGGTGCTGACCTTCGTCGTGATCGTCTCGCTGCTCATGCACGTGTGGGTCGGCATGCGTGACATCCTGATGGACTACGTCAAATCGGTGGGTGCGCGCCTCGCGCTGCAGGTGGCCACGATCGTCTGGCTGGTCGGCTGTGCCGGCTGGGCCATCCAGGTTCTTTGGAGACTTTGAGAATGCAATCGGCAATTCCCAAGATGTCGGCCGGCACGGCCTCGCTCTCGCGGCGCAAGTTCGACGTGGTCATCGTCGGCGCCGGCGGCTCCGGCATGCGTGCCTCGCTGCAGCTGTCGCTGGCCGGCCTGAACGTCGCGGTGCTCTCCAAGGTGTTCCCGACCCGCTCGCACACCGTGGCGGCGCAGGGCGGCATCGGCGCCTCGCTCGGCAACATGAGCGAGGACAACTGGCACTACCACTTCTACGACACCGTCAAGGGCTCCGACTGGCTCGGCGACCAGGACGCGATCGAGTTCATGTGCCGCGAAGCGCCCAAGGTCGTCTATGAGCTCGAGCACTTCGGCATGCCGTTCGACCGCAACCCCGACGGCACGATCTACCAGCGCCCGTTCGGCGGCCACACCGCCAACTACGGCGAGAAGCCGGTGCAGCGCGCCTGCGCCGCGGCCGACCGCACCGGCCACGCGATGCTGCACACGCTCTACCAGCAGAACGTCAAGGCCCGCACCAACTTCTTCGTCGAGTGGATGGCACTCGATCTGATCCGCGACGCCGATGGCGACGTGGTCGGCGTCACGGCGCTCGAGATGGAGACCGGCGAGGTCCACATCCTCGAGGCCAAGACCGTGCTGCTGGCCACCGGCGGGGCAGGGCGCATCTTCGCGGCCTCGACCAACGCCTTCATCAACACCGGCGACGGGCTGGGCATGGCGGCCCGCGCCGGCCTGCCGCTCGAGGACATGGAGTTCTGGCAGTTCCACCCGACCGGCGTCGCTGGCGCCGGCGTTCTGCTGACCGAAGGCTGCCGCGGCGAGGGCGCGATCCTGCGCAACAGCGACGGCGAGCGCTTCATGGAGCGCTACGCGCCGACGCTGAAGGACCTGGCGCCGCG
>JAZKIO010000120.1:0-4277 GCA_040384825.1 Pseudomonadota bacterium | reverse complement strand
AGCCTGTTCGTCTACCCCGAGGTGGACGACACGGTCGAGATCGAGATCAACCCGAGCGACGTGCGCACCGACACCTTCCGCGCCAGCGGCGCCGGCGGCCAGCACATCAACAAGACCGACTCGGCGGTGCGGCTCACGCACATCCCGACCGGCATCGTGGTGCAGTGCCAGGACGGGCGCAGCCAGCACTCGAACCGGGACGTGGCCTGGAAGCGCCTACGCTCGCGCCTCTACGACTTCGAGATGCGCAAGCGCATGGAGGAGCAGCAGAAGCTGGAGGACACCAAGACCGACGTCGGCTGGGGCCACCAGATCCGCTCGTACGTGCTGGACCAGAGCCGCATCAAGGACCTGCGCACGAACGTGGAGATCAGCAACACGCAGAAGGTGCTGGACGGCGACCTCGATCCGTTCATCGAAGCGTCCTTGAAGCAGGGCGTATGACGGTGCCCCCTAGCTCACTTCGTTCGCGACCCCCCGAGGGGGCGCTCGTGGCCCTACGGGCGGCCGGGCGGGCCACGAGATGAAGGCCCTGCTCTTCGACCTCGACGGCACGTTGATCGACAGCATGCCGCACCACCAGAGCGCGTGGGACGCGTGGTACGCGCGGCGCGGCCTGGCGATGGACTCGTCGGAGTTCTTCGCGGCCACCGCCGGGCGCTCCAACGCCGAGATCCTGGCCGACCTGTTCCCGGCCCTGTCGGTGGACGAGCATGTGGCGATGGCGGACGAGAAGGAAGCGCTGTACCGCGAGATCGCCGTCAAGTCGCTGGCGCTGATAGCCGGCGCGAAGGCGTTCGTCGAGGCGGCGCGCGCGCAAGGCCTGCGGATGGCGGTGTGCACGGCGTCGACGGTGCCCAACATGGCGCTGGCGTTCGAGCTGCACGGGATCGACGGCTGGGTGGAGCAGGTCGTCAGCCCTGCCGATGGCCTCAGGGGCAAGCCGCACCCCGACATCTTTCTCGAAGCCGCGCGCCGCCTCGGCATCGACCCGCAGGACTGCGTGGTGTTCGAGGACGCGCCGCTCGGCGTCGAGGCCGCGCGCCGCGCCGGCATGCCGGCGGTGGCACTGACGACCACGCTCGCTGCCGAGCACTTCGACGCGTTCGACAACCTGATCGCGATCGCCCCCGATTTCACGACCCTCGCACTGGCGGACCTCACGAGGGACCACCGCCTGCGCCTGCACAACAAGGACAACCAAGATGCGTGAAGGCATTGCCGCCCTGATCCACCGCGCCGACTACACGGCGCCCGCCTACTGGATCCGCACCGTCGACCTGACGTTCGACCTCGATCCGGCCAAGACCATGGTGGTCAGCCGCATGCAGGTCGAGCGCAACCTGGACGTGCCCGCGCAGGCGCTGCGCCTGCACGGCGAGGAGCTGAACCTCACGCGGGTGTCGGTCAACGGCGCCTCGGTGTCGTTCCGCCACGAAGGCGAGATGCTGGTGATCGACGCGCTGCAGGACATGCCGGCCGGCCCGTTCACGCTGGAGATCCGCAACACCTGCGCGCCGGCCAAGAACACGCAGTTGTCCGGCCTGTACACCTCGGGCGGCGGCTTCTTCACGCAGTGCGAGGCCGAGGGCTTCCGCCGCATCACCTACTTCCTGGACCGGCCCGACGTGATGGCGGTCTACACGGTGACGCTGCGCGCGAACAAGGCCGCGTACCCGGTGCTGCTCTCGAACGGCAACCTGCTGGAAGAAGGCGAGCTCGACAACGGCCGCCACTTCGCGAAGTGGCACGACCCGTTCCCGAAGCCGAGCTACCTGTTCGCGCTGGTCGCGGCCGACCTGGTCGCGCGCCAGCAGCAGATCCGCACCCGGGCCGGCAAGGACCACCTGCTGCAGGTCTTCGTGCGCCGCGGCGACCTGGACAAGACCGAGCACGCGATGAACTCGCTGATCGCGTCCATCGTCTGGGACGAGGCGCGCTTCAAGCTGCCGCTCGACCTGGAGCGCTTCATGATCGTGGCGGTCGAGGACTACAACGCCGGCGCGATGGAGAACAAGGGCCTGAACCTGTTCAACACCAAGTACGTGCTGGCCTCGCCCGCCACCGCGACGGACGACAACTACGCCGACATCGAATCGGTCGTCGGCCACGAGTACTTCCACAACTGGACCGGCAACCGCATCACCTGCCGCGACTGGTTCCAGCTCAGCCTGAAGGAAGGCCTGACGGTCTTCCGCGATCAGGAATTCAGCATGGACATGGCGGGCAGCCCGAGCGCGCGGGCCGTCAAGCGGATCCAGGACGTGCGCCAGCTGCGCGAGGCGCAGTTCCCGGAGGACGCCGGCCCGATGGCCCACCCGGTGCGGCCGGACAGCTACGTCGAGATCAACAACTTCTACACCCCGACCGTCTACGAGAAGGGTGCCGAGGTCGTGCGGATGATGTTCACGCTGGTCGGGCGCGAGGGCTTCGCCGCCGGCATGACGCTGTACTTCGAGCGCTTCGACGGCCAGGCCGTGACCTGCGACGACTTCGCCCAGGCGATCGCCGACGCCAACCCGCAATCCGAACTGGCGCGCACGCTGCCGCAGTTCAAGCGCTGGTACTCGCAGGCCGGCACGCCGCGCGTCACCGCGCGCGGCCGCTACGACGCGCCGACGCGCACCTACACGCTCGGCATCGAGCAGGCCGGCTCCGCGGCGGGCGGCGAGCAGCCGAAGGAGCCGTACGTGATCCCGCTCGCGATCGGCCTGGTCGGCCGCGACGGCCGCGCGCTGCCGCTGCGCCTGGAAGACGAGCCCGCCGAAGCGACGCCGGCGACCGAGCGCGTCCTCGTGCTCGAGGAGGCGCGCCAGTTCTTCACCTTCGTCGATGTCGACGTGGAGCCGGTGCCCTCGCTGCTGCGCGGCTTCTCGGCGCCGGTGACGCTGGTCGACGGCCTGACCGACACCGACCTGCTGGTGCTGCTGCAGCACGACACCGACCCGTTCAATCGCTGGGAAGCGGCGCAGCGCCTGGCCCTCAGCCGCCTGCTCGCCGCGGCCCGCGGCGATGAGCCGGTGGAACTCGACGCCCCGTTCATCGACGCGATGCGCGCGGTGCTGCGCCACCCGACCCTGGACGCCGCGTTCAAGGACCTGGTGCTGACGCTGCCGAGCGAGGGTTTCCTGGCCGAGCAGCTGAGCCCCGTCGACCCGAAGCGCATCCACGCCGCGCGGATGGGCATGACGCGGCAGCTCGCCGCGGCGCTGCGCGCCGACTGGGAGTGGGCCTTCGAGGCGCACCAGCCCGCCGGCAGCTACTCGCCGGATCCGGTCTCGGCCGGCCAGCGTGCGCTGGCCAACCGGGCCCTGGCGATGCTGTGCCTCGACTCGGTCGCGAAGGGCGAGTCGGTGTGGCCGGGCCGCGCCTACCAGCGCTTCAAGGACGCGGCCAACATGACCGACCGCCTCGGCGCGCTGCAGGCGCTGGTGCGCTCGCACGCGCCGCACGCCGAGCCGGCGCTGCACCGCTTCTACGAGATGTTCCAGCGCGACCCGCTGGTGCTCGACACCTGGTTCGCGATCCAGGCCAGCGCGCCCGAGGCCGACGGCAAGGTGTTCGCGCGCTTCAAGCAGTTGCTGAAGCACCCCGATTTCTCGATCCGCAACCCGAACCGTGCGCGCAGCCTGATCTCGACCTTCTGCGCCGGCAACCCCGCCGCCTTCCACCGCCCCGACGCGGCCGGCTACGTGTTCTGGGCCGACCACGTGATCGAGCTCGACGGCATCAACCCGCAACTGGCCGCGCGCTTCGCCCGCGTGCTCGACCGCTGGAGCCAGCTCGCGGAACCGTACCGCGGCGCGGCGCGCGAGGCGATCGCGCGTGTCGCCGCCAAACCCGAACTGTCCGCCAACGTCCGCGAGATCGTGACGAACGCGCTGGCAACGACCTGACCGACAAGGAGCCGAACCCACCATGGCCACCAAGACCCCGAAGAAGAAGAACGCGTTCTATGCCCAGTCGGGCGGCGTGACCGCGGTGATCAACGCCTCGGCCTGCGGCGTGATCGAGACCGCGCGCGCGAACAAGGACCGGATCGGCAAGGTCTACGCCGGCCGCAACGGCATCATCGGCGCGTTGACCGAGGACCTGATCGACACCACCAAGGAATCGGCCAGCGCGATCGCGGCGCTGCGCCAGACGCCCTCGGGCGCGTTCGGCTCGTGCCGCTACAAGCTCAAGTCGCTCGACACGCACCGCCGCGAGTACGAGCGCCTGATCGAGGTCTTCAAGGCCCACGACATCGGCTACTTCTTCTACAACGGCGGCGGCGA
>JAZKIO010000119.1:0-5531 GCA_040384825.1 Pseudomonadota bacterium | reverse complement strand
TCACCTTGTTGTGGCGCTCGGGCACCATCTTGATGTCGAGCCAGCCGGCGTTCGCGGCGGTGCTGCGGATGGTGTCGTCCAGGTCGAGCTCTTCTTCCGAGCCTTCACGCGCGAAGCGGCGCAGCCGCCGCAGCGCGACCTTGATGTTGCGCGTGCCGAGCTCGAGGCTGTCGTCGTAGTCCTTGAACTGGCGCTGGTCCCAGACCTTGACCGCGCTCTTGTTTCGCGACTTGTCCTGCCCGATGCGGATGCCCTGCGGGTTGTAGCCGTAGGCGCCGAACGGGCTCGTGCCACCGGTGCCGATCATGCGGTTGCCGCCCTCGTGGCGCTCCTTCTGCTCCTCGAAGCGCTTCTTGAGCGTCTCCATCAGCTCGTCCCAGCCCATCTTCTCGATCGCGGCCTTCTCCTCGGGGCTGAGCTCCAGTTCGAGCTTCTTCTGCAGCCAGTCGAGCGGCACGTCCTGGGTGAAATCGGTCAGCATCTCGACGCCCTTGAAGTAGGCGGCGAACGCGCGGTCGAACTTGTCGAAGTTGGCCTCGTCCTTCACCAGCGACGTGCGTGCGAGGTAATAGAACTCGTCGACGGTGTTGTCGATCACGCCGGCCTGGATGGCCTCGAGCAGCATCAGGTATTCCTTGACGGAAACCTTGAGCTTGGCCGCGCGCAGCGTGAAGAAGAAGTTGATGAGCATGGGCTTCCCCCCGGGAGAGAAGCCTATTGTGGCCGTTGCGCCGGCGGGTCGCCGGTGCAGGGACGTTCGCCGGTGCAAGCCCCCATCGGAGGGACAGGAAACCCCGGGTCATCCGGGCGTCGCAGCACTCGCCTCGCGCAGACGCCGGCGCGATACTTGCGGATTGCCTTTCGCGCTCAACGCCAACGCTCGTGCAAGACATCCAGACCGTTCTGCTGCTCATCGTTCTCCAGCAAGGCCTGTGCGCCTTCAGCTGGTGGGTGGGCGGCTGGCGGTTGGGGCTGTCGCGCGTCGTCTCGGCCCACTGGATGGCGGCGGCGTTCTCGGCCGCGGTCGGCCTCGGGCTGATCCTGCAACGCGGCGTCTGGTCGCCGATCCTCACGCTCGTCGTCGCCAACCTCGCGATCATGTTCACCTTCGTCGCGATGCGCCGCGGCGTGCAGGTGTTCCTGCGGCTGCCGGTGACGGACCGCGAGCACGTCGGCCTGCTGGCGCTCGATGCGCTGCTGCTGCTCGGCTTCGTGGTGGGCGAGAACACCACGGTCGCCGTGGTCGGCGCGTCGGTCCCGATCGCCTGGACGCTGCTGCGCTCGGCCTGGGAGACGCACGCCGCGCTGGCGCGCGAAGGCTCGATCGCGACGGCGCGTGTCGTCGCCACGCCGCTGACGATCCTGGGCGGGCTGTTCGCGCTGCGCGCCGTCGTCGGCATGTTCGCACCCGAGGTCGCGGCGCGCCCGCTGCACGAGGCGAACGCCTTCAACGGCATGGTGGTGATGGTGTTCATGCTGGTCGGCCTGCTGCTGAACCTGGTGCTGGCGCTGATGGTCGTCGGCCGCCTCGTCAGCCGGCTGCAGCACCTGTCGGAACGCGATGCGCTGACCGGCCTGCTGAACCGCCGCGCGATCGCGCCGCTGCTGTTGCGCGAGGCCGGCAGGCTGCGGCGCTACGGCGAGAGCTATGCGCTGCTGATGGTCGACGTCGATCACTTCAAGGCGATCAACGATGGCCATGGCCACGCTGCCGGCGACGCGGCGCTGGTGCAGCTGGCGCAGGTGCTGCGGCAGGCCGCGCGCGAGGTCGACAGCATCGCCCGCATGGGCGGCGAGGAGTTCTGCATCCTGCTGCCGCACTGCGACCTGGACGGCGCGAAGCGGCTCGCCGACCGCGTCCACGCCGCCGTCCACGAGGCCGACTGGTCGGGCTGCGCGCAGCGGCTGACGGTGAGTGTCGGCGTCGCGGTCGCGCAGGCGCCCGAGGAAGGCTCGGAGGCCGTCCTCGAGCGGGCCGACCGGGCGCTCTACCGCGCCAAGAGCGACGGTCGGGATCGCGTCGTCGTCGCCGAGCCGCGCGGCCTGGCGCTCGCCTGACGCGCGCGTCTCAGCGCCGGGGCGGCGCGGCCTTGCGCGCGTGTGGGTCGTGGCGCCGCAGCCAGTCGAAGAACTCGCCGTACCAGAGCTTCGAGTTGCGCGGCTTGAGCACCCAGTGGTTCTCGTCCGGGAACCACAGCAGGCGCGCGTCGATGCCCTTGGCCTTCAACGTGTTGTAGTAGGCCAGGCCCTGCTGGTCGGGCACCCGGTAGTCGCGTGCGCCGTGGATCACCAGCGTCGGCGTGCGCATGGCCGAGACGAAGTGGCTCGGGCTCTGCGCGTGGATCTTCGCCGGGTCGTCCCAGTACCAGCCGCCGAGTTCCTTGGCGTGCCAGGTGTAGGCGTCGTCGCTGAACATGGCCTGCCAGTCGAAGCAGCCGGCGTGGCAAACGTAAGCGGCGTAGCGGCCCGACTTCACGTGGCCGTTCATCCACGCCACCATGAAGCCGCCGTAGCTGCCGCCGGCCGCGAACAGCCGCTTGCGGTCGGCCCAGGGCTGCTTGAGCAGCCAGTCGGTGCCGGCCTCCACGTCCTGCAGCTCGAGCTCGCCCCAGTGGTGCGTGATGCTGTCGAGGAACGCCTGGCCGAAGCCGCTCGAGCCGTGGTAGTTGACGCACGCGACCACGTAGCCTTGGGCCGCGAACGCATGCGTGTTCCAGCGGTAGTGGAAGGTGTCGCCGGCGGCGGCGTGCGGGCCGCCGTGGATGCTGTGCAGCACCGGATGCTTCTTCTTGCGGTCGAAGCGCGGTGGATAAGTCAGCCACATCTGCACCGGCTCGCCGAGCGCGCCCTTGAAGCTCACTTCCTCGCAGTCGCCGAGGCGCAGCGTGGCGAGCAGTGCGTCGTTGAAGGTCTCGAGCCGCAGCGGTGCCTGGCCTTCGCGCAATGCGTGCACGCGCGCCGGGTGCATCAGCGCGTCGGCACTGGCCACGATGACGTCGGCGGCCACGTCGAACGCCTGCATCCAGCCGCCCTGGACCGCGACGCTCGCGGTGCGGCTCGCGATCGCGTAGCGGTACAGGTTGGCGCGGCCGCGGTCCTGGGCGCAGAAGTACAGCGCCGCGCCGTCGGCCGACCAGCGCAGCGGCGCGTCGACCGCGTGGTCCCAGGCGTCGGTCAGCACGGTCCACGTCCCCCCGCTGCGCTCGATCACGGCCGCGTGCGCCGGCGCGGTGTGGCGCAGCCCGGTGTGCGCGGCGAGCATCGCGATGCGCCGCCCGTCGGGGCTGTAGCGCGGGGCGTCGAAGTCCCAGTCCGGGTCGGACGTCAGCGGGCTGAACTTGCCGGAGCGCAGCTGCAGCTCGACCAGCACCTTGCGGTTCTCGATGCGCTTCTCGGCCTGCGGGTCGTGCACGAACGCGAGGTGGCGGCCGTCCGGGGCGATGTCGAAGTGGCCCGCGCCGGGATCGGCGCGCGGCAGTTCGTACGGCGTGCCCTCGAACAGGTCGGTGACGCGGCCGCTCGCCAGATCGAGCACGTGCAGGTGCGCCACGCGGCCCATCGGCAGGTTGTCGTCCCAGAACCGGTACTGCGCTTCGCTGGTGACGTAGCCGGTGGTCTTGCGGTCCTGGAACTCGCGCCAGCGCGCGGACTGCGCCTTCGTGCCTTTCAGCTCCGGCCAGACCCACGCGACGAACGCGACGCGCCGGCCATCCGGGAACCACTTGAACGCGCCGATGCCGGGCGCGAAGGTCGCAGCGCGGCGCGCCTCGCCGCCGTCGGGGGCGATCAGGTAGAGCTGCGCCGATTCGTCCTTGCGGCCCTCCTGCTCGCGGCGCGCGACGAAGGCGATCTGCTCGCCGGTGGGCGACCACTGTGCCTGGCCGTCCTTCTCGCCGCAGCTCGTCAGGCGCCGCGGCGCGCCGCCGAAGGTCGAGAGCAGCCACAGGCTGGCGACGCTCTTGTTGTCCTCCATCGAGAAGCTGCTGACCGCGCACACGGCCTGCGCGCCGTCCGGTGCGAGCGAGAGGCCGCCGATGCGGTCGAACTTCCAGAGGTCGTCGACGGTGATGGGCTTCTTCTTGTCGGTCATGGTCGGCCTCGTGAGCGGGGGATCAGGGCGTGCCGTTGGCACCGTGCTGGCGGTAGCCCGGGCGCGCCAGCAGGCGCTGGTGGTAGGCCTCGAGCGCAGGCGTCGGCGGGCGCGACCCGGCCGGCAGCGGGGTCATCGACCAGCGGTTGAGGGAGAGGCCCAGCACGACGTCGGCGAGCGTGAAGTCCGCGCCGGTGACGAACGCACCGGTCTTGTCGAGCTGTGCGTCGAGGATCGCCATGTGGCGGTTCCAGGTCGCGACGCTGGCGGCGAGTGCCTGGGCGTCGGCATGCGCGGGGCTTTGCCGAACCAGCGCCATGAAGGCGTAGCGCCAGGCGTTGTTCAATTCGCCGGACTGCCAGTCCATCCATTGCTCCACGCTCGCCCGCTCGCGCGGGGCGCTCGGCAGCAGATCGGTGCGCCCGTGCGCGCCGCAGAGGTAGCGGCAGATCGTGTTGGACTCCCAGAGCACGAATCCCTCGTCGAGGATCACCGGCACCAGCGCGTTGGGGTTCAGCGCGCGGAACGCCGGCGTGTCGGTCGGCTGGAAGCCCGTGCCGTAGGGTTGGAGATCGCAGGGAAGCGCGAGCTCGGCGCAGGTCCACAAGACCTTGCGAACGTTGATCGAACCCGGCTTGCCGAGGATCTGCAGCATGGAGCGCGCGGCGGGAGCGCGCTCAGCGCGGTTTGTCGAGCTGCCAGCGCAGGTGCGTCTTCACCGTCGGCCACTCGGACTCGACGATGCTGTAGACGACGGTGTCGCGCAGGGTGCCGTTCGCGGCCCGGCCGTGGTTGCGCAATACGCCGTCGAGCTTGGCGCCGAGGCGCTCGATCGCGCGCCGGCTCTGCTGGTTGAAGAAGTGGGTGCGGAACTCGACCGCGATGCAGCCGAGCTGCTCGAACGCGTGGCCCAGCAGCAGCAGCTTGCACTCGGTGTTGAAGGGGCTGCGCTGCATTCGCACGGCCGTCCAGGTGGAGCCGATCTCGACGCGCTTGTTGACCGCATCGACGTTCATGTAGGTCGTCATGCCGGCGATGCGGCCGTCGGCGTCGAAGCTGGTGAACGGCAGCATCGAGCCCTGGGCCTGAAGCCCGAGCCGGCGCTCGATCTCGGCGTCCACGGCATCCGGCGCGGGCACGTTCGTGTACCAGATCTTCCAGAGGTCGCCCTCGCGCGCGGCCTCCGTCAGGCCGGGCAGGTGTTCGCGAGCGAGCGGCCTCAGCGCGCAGTGGGCGCCGCTGAGCTCGACCGGACTCAGCCAGCTCATCGGTTGTTGCGCTGCATGAACACGAGCTTCTCGAACAGCGACACGTCCTGCTCGTTCTTCAGCAGCGCGCCGACCAGCGGCGGCACTGCGACCTTGTCGTCCTTGCTCTGCAGCACTTCGAGCGGGATGTCCTCGGCCAGCAGCAGCTTGAGCCAGTCGAGCAGTTCGCTGGT
>JAZKIO010000118.1:0-9630 GCA_040384825.1 Pseudomonadota bacterium | reverse complement strand
ACACTCCTTCGGCCTATGCGGCCCTAAGTGTTGCGTCGACCGGTTGAATCCGCCGCCATCAACGGTCGTCCATGGAGGGCGGCTTTCCGGCGTGCTCTCTGCACTTGCTCCGGTGGACTTACTTAATGCAAAAGAGGCGATCTTTGCTTCTGAGGCCTTGCTTCCGGGCGACACAGAATACATTGCGCAAGGACTTCGGCGTCGGAACTCGAGTTCTCGAGCGAGCAGTTCGCGCCTCGCAGCGGAGGTGGCGGTTGGAGAGGTGGGCATGGTGGCAGCACCGCGGTGTGGAGACTGCCGGGGGTCGCAAGCGAGGTCCTGCGACGGTGCGGCGGCGCCTCATACACTTCGACTGCTCATGCGAAAAGCCAAATTACCTGCGAGCCATCCTCGCCGAACCCCAGGCCGGCGCAGCCCGCAAGCCGGCGCTCCCAGCAGAAATGCAACGCCGGCACCGTCCCGCGACGCAGGCGCGCCGATGCCCGGCGATTGGGCGCTGACGCTCAACGAGAAGGCCTACGGGCGCCTCGAGGAACTCATCGTCACGCTGCAGCTGGCGCCGGGCAGCGTGGTCTCAGAGGCGAGCCTCAGCACACTCATCGGAATCGGCACGACACCGATCCGAGAAGCATTGCAGCGCTTGTCGCGCGAGCACCTGGTGCAGATCCTGCCGCGTCGCGGGGTCGTGGTCACGCAGATCGACCTGCGCCGGCAGCTGCTGGTGCTGGAGACGCGTCGCGAGCTCGACCGGCTGATCGCCCGCCTCGCCGCGCGTCGGGCCACGGGTGCCGAGCGCCAGCGCATGGCGACGATCGCCCGGCAGATGGCCCGGGCTGTGAAGGCCCACGCGGTCCGCGATTTCCTGCAGTGCGACGCGGAGCTGAATGCGGTGGCTGCGCACGCGGCGCGCAACGAGATCGCAGCCCAGACAGTCGCCGCACTGCACGCGGTCTCGCGGCGCTTCTGGTTCTTCCACCAGGCCCTGTGGCCCGGCACGGAACGCACGATGCAGCTCCATGTGAGCCTGGCCGAGGCGCTCGCCTCCGGCGTCGAATCTGCGGCGATCTCGGCCAGCGACGCCCTGATCGACGACCTGGACGGCTTCGCGCGCAGCACTGTCGCGCCGTGACGCAATCGACCCTGCGACGAAGGGGGAGGCTCGTCTAGAACTTGACTGGCATGTCAGTGATACGCCACAGTTCGAGCCTTCTTCAAGGCGCCCCTCCATGCAACTTTCGACAGACCAACTCGCGCGCTATCACCGCGACGGCTTCATCGTCCTGCCCGAATTGCTGGGGCCGGCGGAAGTCGCGGCGATGAAGGCCGAGCTCAAGCGGCTGCAAGGCATCGACACCGACCATCTCGTGCGCGAACGCGTCGGCGGCATCGCCAAGACGATCTACCGGGTCCACGAGTCGGACGGGCCGACCGCCTCGCCGCCGTTCCACGCCGCGGTGCGTGCGCCCCGGCTGCTCGCGCCGGCCCAGCAGCTGCTCGGCGATGAGTCCCTCTACGTCTACCACACGAAGTGCAATCTGAAGACCGCCATCGATGGCTCGGTGTGGGCGTGGCACCAGGACTACGGGACATGGCGGCGCGACGGCGTGCCCGAAGCGAATCTGACGACCGCGCTCCTCATGCTCGACGAGCCGAACGAGATGGGCGGCTGCCTCTACTTCATCCCTGGCTCGCATCGGGTGGGCAACCTCGAGCCAGAGTTCGACGAGAGCACCGGCTACAAGTTCTTCGTCGTGCCCAAACCGACGCTGCTCGAGATCATGCAGGGCAGCCCGGAGCCGGTACCGATCGTCGGCAAGCCTGGCACGGTGGTCTTCTTCCATCCCAACCTGCTGCATGCCTCGGGGCACAATCTCAGCAGGTACGACCGCTGGCAGGTCTACATCGTCTATAACCCGGTCGCGAACCAGCCCGAGACCGTGCCCGCGCCGCGGCCGGACTACGTGCGCTCGATGAACTTCGCGCCGCTGCAGATCGGCAGCGACACGATCGCCGCGCAGGCTGCGCCGAGGACGGCATGACGACCCCGTCGCCCGCCGACATCGCGCACTATCGCGAGACCGGCTACCTCGAACTGCGCAACGTCGTCGAGCCGACGGCGCTGCAGCGCCTGATCGCGACGACCGAACGGCTGCGAGAGGCCGGGCGCGGGCTCGTGGCCGGAACCCGGCACTACGACCTGGAGCGGGGTCACAGCCCGGAGGCGCCGCGCATCCGCCGCATCGCCAGCCCGACCGAGCTCGACGAGATCTATGTCGAGCTGGCCTTCGGCAAGGTGCTCGGCGGCATTGCCGCCGCCCTGATCGGCGGCCCGGTGAAGTTCTATCACTCGAAGATCAACTTCAAGTTGCCGCACGGCGGGGCCGAGATCGGCTGGCATCAGGACTGGCCGGTGTTCCCGCACACCAATACCAACCTGGTGGCGATCAGCCTGCCGCTGAACGCGTCGCGGCGCTCGAATGGCTGCTTGCGCACGATTCCCGGTACCCACCGGCAAGGCCCGCGCAGCCACTGGTCCGGCGGTCGCTACCTGCTGAACTGCAACGCGCAGACGACGCCGGACGAGATCGCCCGCGCCGTTGACAGCGAGCTCGATCCGGGTGACATCGTGGCTCATCACGGACTCGTGGTGCACGGCTCCGCGCCAAACCTGTCGGAGACGCTGCGAACGACATGGATCATTCAGTACGCCGCGGCCGACGCCTTCGCGTACACCGCGCCGGTGATCGACAGCATCCATCGCAATCGCATGGTGCATGGAGAGCCGTCGCGGTTCGCTCGCGTCGAGGCCGGTTCGATCGAACTGCCACCGGACTTTTCGGCCGGCTACACCGGCATCTACACGTTGCAGGACGCGCCCGCGGCGCGCTGACGCACCCGCGCATCGAGCCGCCGCCGCGGGCGTCGGTCGAACGTCCGGCACGTAGTGACCCCATAGGCCCGAATCCGCTTGAACGCTATGCTGCACGACACCATCCACCTCGAGCCTGTTGCTTCGTCGCCGTGTCTTCCGCCGTAAAGATCTTCCAGGGCCGCTTCGGCCGTGTGGCGCTGCTGGACATGGACGCACCGCTGGTCGGCCATGCCCACCACCACTGCCACATCCTGATCAAGGCGGGTGGGGCGGACGGTGCGTTCAGCGTGCGTGGCGAGCGCGCGCCCTTGACCGACGATTCGGCGGTGCTCGTCAACGCCTGGGAACACCACGCCTACGAGCACCGTGCCGCGCCGGGCCAGCGCACGCTGATCCTGGCGCTCTACATCGAGCCCGGCTGGCTGGCCGATCTGCAGCGTTCGCTGGCGCTCTCGGGGCACCCGCGATTCTTTCCGCAATCCTGCGTCCGCATCTCGTCGGCCACCCGCAAGATCACCGAGGAGTTCGTGCTCGAGCTGTGGTGGGCCGACGAGGTCTCACCGGCGCGGCTCGAAGACCTGCTGTTCAACCTGATCGTCGCGGTGATCGAGAGTTATTCGGGCTGGCGCGACCTGGTCAGCCTGCTGCGCAGCAAGCCACCGGTGGCGATGGACCCGCGCATTCGCCAGGCCATCGCGCTGATGAAGCAGGACACCGCGCACGAGCTCGACATGGACGCGCTCGCGGCCCGGGCCGGCGTCTCGCGCGCTCATTTCTTCACCCTGTTCCAGCGCGACACGCAGGTCACGCCGCTCGTCTATGCGAACGTGTTGCGCTTCGAGGCGGCCGTCGAGCGACTGACGCACGGCAACGAATCGCTCGGCGAACTGGCGCACGACCTGGGCTTCTCGGCGCCGGGCCATTTCTCGCGTTTCTTCCGCCAGCACCTGGGCATCACGCCGAGCGACTACCGGCGTGTCGTCAACCTGTTCGAGCCGCCCGCTGCTGCGGTGTCTGCGCCGCCCACCATCTGATCCGCTGCTGCACCGCAGCACGCAAGTGACCAGACGATTGGGTCATTGACCCGACGATCTGGATCGTCACCGGACTCTTGCGTTAACGACCTTCGATCCTTGCTGTCGACACTGTGCTCCCCGCACAACGACATTCAGGAGACAAGGGTGCACAGAGACCCCGGCCTTGCCGCCGCCCATGCCCAGGCCCACCTCGGGCGACCGCTCGAACGCATCGAAGACGATGCGTTGCTGACGGGGCGTGGCCGTTTCGGCGACGACCTCGGCGTCTCCCCGGGCACCTTGCATGCCGCCGTGCTGCGTTCGCCGCATGCCCATGCCGAACTGGTGTCGGTGGATGCGAGCGCGGCCCTGGCCCTGCCGGGCGTGCGCGCGGTGCTCACGGGGCAGGACGTTCAGCGCTGGTCGGTGCCGTTCGTCGTCGGTGTCAAGCAACCGATGCAGCACTGGGCGCTCGCCGTCGATCGCGTGCGCTATGCCGGCGAGCCGGTCGCGGTGGTGGTGGCCGAAGACCGCTACCTGGCCGAAGACGCGCTCGATGCCATCCGTGTCGAGTACCGCGCGCTGCCCGCCGTGGTCGAGATAGAGCATGCCGTCGGTGCCGATGCCCCGGTGCTGCACGAGGCGGTCGGCAGCAACGTCGTCTCGGAGCGCAACTTCCGCTACGGCGATCCGGAGAGCGCGTTCACGCAGGCCCCGCACCGGGTGGCGCTGACGGTGCACTACCCGCGCAACAGCTGCACGCCGATCGAATGCGGCGTGGTCGTCGCCGAGCACTTGAGTGGCAACGAAGGCTACGACGTGCTGTCCAACTTCATGGGCCCGTTCTCGCTCCACGCCGTGATGGCGCTGGCCCTGCAGGTGCCCGGCAACAAGCTGCGCCACCGGGTGCCGCGCGATTCCGGCGGCAGCTTCGGCGTCAAGCAGGCGGTGTTCCCCTATGTCGTGTTGATGTGCCTGGCCTCGCGCAAGGCCGGCGCGCCGGTCAAGTGGGTCGAGGACCGGCTCGAGCACCTCGGTGCCGCCACGTCGGCGACCGCGCGCCTGACCCGCATCGACGCCGCGGTCGACGCGGACGGCCGCGTTCAGGCCCTGCGCTACGACCAGTGCGACGAGGTCGGCGCGTACGTTCGTGCGCCTGAGCCCGCCACGTTCTACCGCATGCACGGGGCGCTGACCGGCGCCTACGACATCCCGAACCTGGCCGTGCGCAACCGCGTCGTCGTGACCAACAAGACACCGACCGGGCTGGTGCGCGGCTTCGGCGGGCCGCAGGTCTACTTCGCGCTCGAGCGCCTGATGGACCGCATCGCCGTCGAACTGGGGCTCGATGCGTTCGAGGTGCGGCGCCGCAACTTCGTGCGCGCCGAGCAGTTCCCGTTCCACGCCGCGGCCGGTGCGGTGCTCGATTCGGGCGATTACCACCGCGCGCTCGAACTGGCGCGCGACGCCGCCGACATGCCCGCGCTGCTGGCCCGGCGAGACGCCGCGCGTGCGGCCGGCAAGCTCTACGGCATCGGCATCGCCGCGATCGTCGAACCGTCGGTGTCGAACATGGGCTACATCAGCACCGTGCTGACGCCGGCGCAGCGCGCCAAGGCCGGGCCGAAGAACGGCGCGATCGCGAGCGCCACCGTGGGCGTGGACCTGCTCGGCGGTGTCAACGTCAACATCGCGTCCGCACCGGCGGGTCAGGGCCACATGACGGTGTGCGCACAGGTCGTGGCCGACGTGCTCGGGCTCGAGCCGTCGCAGATCGCCGTCAACGTCGAGTTCGACACGGCCAAGGACGCCTGGTCCGTCGCGGCCGGCAACTACAGCAGCCGCTTCGCCGGTGCGGTGGCCGGCACCGTGCACCTGGCGGCCTGCAAGCTGCGCGACAAGCTGACGCTGATCGCCGCATCGAATTTCGCGTGCCCGGCAGAACGCATCCGCTTCGAAGGTGGCCAGGTGTTCGATGCCGACCGACGCGAACGTGCCACGACGTTCACCCGCCTCGCCGCGAGCCCGCACTGGGCCCCCGCGCTGTTGCCCGAGGGCATGGAGCCGGGCCTGCGCGAGACCGCGTTCTGGACGCCGAAGACACTCGCCGCGCCCGATGCCCAGGACCGTGTCAACACCTCCGCGGCCTACGGGTTCGTGTTCGACATCTGCGGCCTCGAAGTCGACCCGGCCACCGGCCGCGTGCATGTCGACCGCTACATCACCGCGCACGACGCTGGCCGCCTATTGAACCCGGCGCTGGCCGACGGGCAGATCCGTGGTGCCTTCGCGCAGGGGCTGGGCGCCGCGCTGTTCGAAGAGTTCCGCTACGCCGCCGATGGTGGCTTTCAGTCGGGCACGTTCGCCGACTACCTGGTGCCGACCGCCTGTGAAGTGCCCGACCCGGTGATCGTGCACCTGGAGACGCCGAGCCCGTTCACGCCGCTGGGCGCCAAGGGTCTGGGCGAGGGCAACAACATGAGCACGCCGGTGTGCATCGCCAACGCGCTGGCCGACGCGCTGCGGCCGCTGCGCGATGTGGCCGACCTGCGGCTGCCGCTGACGCCATCGCGCGTGCTCGACCTGATCGGCGCTGCCGAACCCGCGGCGCCGGCTTCGCTCGCGCGGGCCGCCGCGCCGGTGCGTCCGGTCGGGGACGGCCTGTCGTTGCGGGCGAGCGGCAGCGTCGAGATCGCCGCGCCGCCCGAGCGGGTGTTCGCGGTCCTGCTCGACCCCGCCGCGCTCGCGAAGGTCATTCCTGGCTGTCACGCGCTCGACCCCATCGGCACGAACAGCTACCGCGCCGACGTGACGGTCGGTGTCGGCTTGGTCAAGGCACGCTACGAAGCGCAGATCACGCTCGCCGAGATCGACGCCCCGCGCAGCTTGCGCCTGGCCGGGCAGGGCACCTCATCCCTCGGCACCGGCGCCGGCAGCGGCACGGTGCGGCTCGAAGCCACGCCCACCGGCACCCGGTTGCACTACGACTACGCGGCCCAGGTCGGCGGCAAGGTCGCGGCGGTCGGCAGCCGGATGCTGGAAGGCGCGGCGCGCATGGTGCTGGCGCAATTGTTCGAGTCGCTCGGGCGCCAGGCCACCGGTGCTGCCGCGTTGACGTGGTGGCAGCGGGCCTTGCGCCTGTTCGGGGTGAAGCCATGAAGCCGGCCGCGTTCGACTACCAGCGCGCCGACAGTGCCGAGATGGCGCTGGCCGCGCTCGCCGAACTCGGCGGCGACGCGCGCATCCTCGCCGGCGGCCAGTCGCTGATGGCGGTGCTGAACATGCGCCTGGCGCAACCGAAGCGGCTGCTCGACATCTCGCGCTCGACCACACTGGCCGAGGTGCGCATCGACGCCGGCTGGCTGCACATCGGCGCCGCCGCCACGCAGGCCAGCGTCGAATGGCGGCCGCGCATGGCGCAGGAACTGCCGCTGCTGGCGCTGGCGTTCCCGCACATCTCGCACTTCCAGATCCGCAACCGCGGCACTGTCGCCGGCTCGATCGCCCATGCCGACCCGTCGGCCGAACTGCCGCTGTGCCTGCTCGCGCTCGAGGGCGAGGTTCTGTTGCGCTCCTCAAAACGACGCCGCACGCTCAAGGCCGCCGACTTCTTCACCGGCATGCTGACGACGGCGCGCAGCGACGACGAGATGATCGAAGCCGTGCGCTTCCCGCTCGCGCGGCCCGGCACCGGCCACGGCTTCGAGGAGTTCTCGATGCGCCATGGCGACTTCGCCGTCTGCGCCGTGGCGGCGGTGGCCGATGCGAAGCGTTTGCGCATCGCCGTCGGCGGCGTGGCCGATCAGGCCGTGGCGCGCGACTTCCCCATCCTGGACGGCAGTGCGCTCGGCGACGCGCTGAACGAGTTCGCCTGGTCACTCGACGCCCGCGACGAACCACAGGCCAGCGCGGCCTTGCGACGCCGGCTCGTGCGCGAGCTCGGCCGCCGCGCTGCCGAGCAGGCCCTTGCCACACGGAGCACCTCCCCATGAGCGTTTTGTCCCGCGACAGCTTGCACGAAGTCAGGCTGCAACTGAACGGCAAGCCACGCAGCGGCCACGCCCACCCGCGCCTGCTGCTGAGCGACTTCCTGCGCCACGAACTCGGCGCCACCGGCACCCACGTCGGCTGCGAGCACGGGGTGTGCGGCGCCTGCACCGTGCGCATCGACGGCGTGGCGCAGCGCGCCTGCATGATGCTGGCGGTGCAGGCCGACGGCCGCGAGGTGCAAACCGTCGAGGGTCTCGCCGACGACGGTGTTCTCGGTGACCTGCAGGCCGCGTTCAAGCGCCACCACGCGTTGCAGTGCGGCTTCTGCACCGCCGGCATCCTGATGTCGTGTGCCGACTGGCTGGGCCGCGTGCAAGACCCGAACGAAGCGCAGGTGCGCGAGATGCTCTCGGGCCACCTGTGCCGCTGCACCGGCTACACGCCGATCGTCGCTGCGGTGCTCGAGGTGGCGCGCCTGCGCCGGGAGGCGGCTCATGCTTGACCTCGGCCGAACGCTGCTGCAAAGCATCGAGCGCAGCCCCGACCGCGTGGCGCTGGTGGATGGCGCGACGCGCCTGAGCTACGCCGATTGGGCAGCGCGCGTCGGCGCCGTGCAGCGCGGCCTGACTGACGCCGGCCTGCAGCGTGGCGACCACCTGCTCGTCGTGCTGCAGAACCGCTGGGAGATGGCCACGCTGCACTGGGCCTGCCAGTTCGCTGGCATCGTGATGACGCCGCTGAACTGGCGCGCCAAGGGCGACGAGATCGACTACTGCCTGGCCGACTCCGGTGCACGTGCGCTCGTCAGCGAGCCGGTCATCGAAGCGGCGCTGGCCGAGTCGCAGCTCGGCAGCGGCGTCACCCGCATCGGTGTCGGCGCGGCCCGCGGTGCGTCGGTTCACTTTGACGACTGGCTGACCGCGCCGCGTGAGCCGGTGCCACAAGCGCAGGCCGACGACCTGTCGCTGATGCTCTACACCTCGGGCACCACGGGCAAGCCCAAGGGCGTGCCGCGCCGCCACCACGCCGAGCGCATCGCCGCGCTCGCGCATGTGGCGCAGAACCGCTATGCGAACGGCGAATGCACGCTCGGCGTGATGCCGCTGTACCACACGATGGGTGTGCGGTCGCTGCTGTCGCTGGCGCTGATCGACGGCCGCTTCGTGTGCATCCCGCGCTTCGATGCAAAGAGCGCACTGGCCGCGATCGAGGCCGAACGCGTCACGCACCTGTACCTGGTGCCGACGCTGTACCACGACTTGCTGGAGCACCCCGACTTCCAGCACACCGACATCACCAGCGTGCGCAAGCTCGGCTTCGCCGGTGCGCCGATGCACGACGCGCTGTTGCAGCGGCTCGACAAGGCGTTCCGCCCCGAGCTGTTCGTCAACCACTACGGCAGCTCCGAGATCTACACCTTCGCGATCAACCAGAACGCGGTCGGCAAACCCGGCTCGGCCGGCCGCGCCGGCATCAACACCCGGCTGCGCGTGGTCAAGCTCGATCAGCACGACCCCGCGCTGCGCGCCGCGCCGCTCGAAGAAGGCCAGATCATCGCGGAGCTGCGCAGCGACGAAGCCTTCGAGGGGTACCACAAGCGGCCGGATGCGAACGCCAAGAGCCTGCATGCCGGCTGGTACTTCACCGGCGACACCGGCTACGTCGACGCCGACGGTGACCTGTTCGTCAGCGGCCGGGTCGACGACATGATCATCAGCGGCGGCGAGAACATCTCGCCGGTCGACATCGAGT
>JAZKIO010000117.1:0-9804 GCA_040384825.1 Pseudomonadota bacterium | reverse complement strand
ACGATCACGTCGGCGATGTAGGTCGGCACATTGACGGCGCGGCTCATGCTGTCGGCGCCGACCAGGATGCCGGCGACGAACACCGACGCCGCGACCACGCCGAGCGGGCTCAGCCCGGCCAGCATCGCGATCACGATGCCGCTGTAGCCGTAGCCGGGCGACATGTCGAGCGTGACGTAGCCGGTGCGGCCCGCGACCTCGATCGCGCCGGCCAGCCCGGCGAGCGCGCCCGAAAGCAGCGCCACCTTCACGCCGACCCAGCCGACCGGCATGCCGGCGAACGCCGCCGCGCGCGCGTTGTGGCCGACCGCGCGGATCTCGAAGCCGGTGGTCGTGAAGCGCAGCAGCGCCCACAACGCGACCGCCAGCACCAGTGCCCACAGCAGGCCCGTGTGCACGCGGGTGCGTTCGATCAGGCGGCCGAGCTGCATCGATTCCTGCAGGGCGACGCTCTGCGGCCAGCCCATCGCGGTCGGGTCTTTCATCGGGCCGTCCAGCATCATCGAGACGAACAGCAGCACGATGAAGTTCAGCAGCAGCGTGGTCACGACCTCGTCGACGCCGAGCCGGCTCTTCATCAACGCCGGCGCGAGCAGCAGCAGCGCACCCGCCACGGCCGCGGCCCCCATCATCAACGGGAACAGCAGCCACAGGCTCAGCCCGAAGCCGCTGCCGCCGTGCAGCCCGCCGACCGCGACGGCGGCGAGCGCGCCCGCATACAGCTGGCCCTCGGCGCCGATGTTGAACAGGCGCGCGCGGAACGCGACTGCGGCGGCGAGACCGGTGAGGATCAGCGGCGTCGCGCGGGTCAGCGTCTCGCTCCACGCGAAGCGCGAGCCGAAGCCGCCGTCGAGCAGCAGCGCGTAGGCGCGGCCGATCGGCGCACCGGCCCACGCGACCAGCACGGAGGTGACGAGCAGCGTGAATGCGACCGCGATGAACGGCGCGCCGAACTGCATCGCGCGCGACGGGCGAGCGCGGCGCTCAAGGCGCATGGGCGTGCTCCGGCTCGCCCGCCATCGCCAGGCCGATCGATTCGAGCGTCCATTCGGCGACCGGCCGCGCCGGCGTCAGCCGGCCGGCGTGGATCACCGCAATGCGGTCGGCGATCGCAAGGATCTCGTCGAGGTCCTCGGAGATCAGCAGCACCGCCGCGCCCTGCGCGCAGGCGTCGAGCAGCTGTTGATGGACATACGCGACCGCGCCGATGTCCAGCCCCCAGGTCGGCTGGTCGGCAACGATCAGGCGCGGCCCGGTCGACGCCTGCGGATCGCCGAGCAGGGCGCGGCCGAGGATCAGCTTCTGCATGTTCCCGCCCGAGAGCGCGCGCGTCGGCGTCGCCAGGCCGGCCGACTCGGTGCCGCGCACGTCGAAGCGCTCGATCACGCGCCGCGCATGCGCCTGCGCGGCCGCGCGCTTCAGCACGCCGAGGCGCGCGAAGCTGGGCGCCGCGTAGCGCTCCAGCACCGCGTTCTCCCACACCGGCAGCTCGCCGACGACGCCGACGGCGTGCCGGTCTTCCGGGATGCGCGCGACGCCGGCCCGCACCCACGCCTGCGGGCGGGCCGGCAGCACGCGGCCCTCGATCTCGACCGTGCCGGTCGACGGCGCGCGCAAGCCGAACAGCAGATCGGCCAGCGCCTGCTGGCCGTTGCCCGCGACGCCCGCGATCGCGGCGATCTCGCCGCGGCGCAGTTCGAGGTCGACCCCGGCGAGCCGCGCGCCGTGCGCCGCACCTGCGCCCGCATCCGCACCGCCAGCGCCAGCGCCAGCGCCACCGCCACCGACACCGACACCGCGCAGCGCGCACACGACCTCCCCTCCGGCGTCGCCGCCCGTGCGCGGCACGCGCGTGGCCGCCGCGACCTCGCGCCCGACCATCAGCGCGGCCAGCGACGCCTTGCTGGCCTGCGCGGCCGGCACCGCCGCCACCAGCCGGCCGCCGCGCAGCACGGCTACGCGATCCGAGATGCGCAGCACCTCGTCGAGCTTGTGGCTGATGAAGATGACGCCCAGCCCCTGCGCCACCAATTGCCGCAGCGTGGCGAACAGCGTGTCGACCTCGGGCGGCGTGAGCACGGCGGTCGGCTCGTCGAGGATCAGGATGCGCGCGCCGCGCCGGTTCCCGAAGGTCACCAGCGCCTTCAGGATCTCGACCCGCTGCCGCTCGCCGACCGAGAGCGCCGCGACCCGCGCGTCCGGGTCGACCTGCAGCCCGAAGCGCTGCGCCGTGCCGACCAGCGCGGCACGCGCCGCCGCCCGGCGCGAGAACGGCCGCCACAGCGGCTCGGTGCCGAGCATCACGTTGTCGAGCACGCTGAGGTTGTCGGCCAGCGTGAAGTGCTGGTGCACCATGCCGATGCCGGCCGCCAGCGCGGCCTTCGGCTGGCCCGGCGGCAGCGGCTCGCCGAAGGCCTCGATCCGGCCCGCGTCGGCCACGTAGTGCCCGAACAGGATCGACACCAGCGTGCTCTTGCCCGCGCCGTTCTCGCCGAGCAGCGCCAGCACCTCGCCGCGCGCCAGCGTCAGCGAAACCGCGTCGTTGGCGACCAGGCTGCCGAAGCGCTTGGTGATGCCCTCGAGGCGCAGCACCGTGTCGCCGGCATCGCCGGGCGCAGGCGCGGAGGGCCTAGACTGCGGCGCCATGCCCGCGCCGCCCGCTGCCGATGCCGCACCGCCCGCCTGCCTGAACTGCGGCACCGCGTTCGGTGCCGACCGGCCGCGCTTCTGCCCGGCCTGCGGCCAGGGCACGAACGTCAAGCCGCCGACCCTGATGGAGTTCGCCCAGCAGTTCGGCGGCGCCTACCTGTCGACCGAAGGCGCCCTGTGGCGCAGCCTGAAGCTGCTCGTGCTCAGGCCCGGCGAGCTGACGCGCCAGTACCTCGCCGGCCGGCGCAAGCACTACGTGCTGCCGCTGCGGCTGTACCTGACCATCAGCGTGGTGGTGCTGCTGTTGCTGCGGCTGGCGGCCAGCCTGAGCACGGAGCCGGTGGTGATCGCCCGCGGCGACGGCTTCGATCCGCGCCGCACCAGCTTCGCGTTCGACATCGGCGCCGGCCGGATCGAGATGAAGGACGGCCGCTTCGCCTGCGAGCGCCTGCCCGCCTGGCTGTGCCAGCGCATCGAGCAGCGCGTGAACCTCGACGCCGCCGGCCTGCAGCGCGAGCTCGACCGCCTCGGCGACCGCTTTGTCTCGAACCTCGGTGTCGCGATGTTCGCGGTGCTGCCGCTGCTCGCGCTGTGCCTCGCGGCGCTCTACCCGAACCGGCAGCGCCGCTACACCGAGCACCTGGTGGCCGCGCTGCACCTGCAGGCGTTCTGGTTCCTGGCGATGGTGCTCGCGCTGCCGGGGCTCGACTTCATGAAGCTGGTGACGCTGGTCGCGGTGCCGGCCCACACCTGGTTCGCGCTCGGCCGCATCTACGGCGGCCGCCGCGGACCGCGCGCGCTGCGGCTCGCGGTGCTGGGCGTCGCCTACCCGGTCGTGCTGGGGCTGGCGATGCTCGCGATCGTGGTCTGGGCGCTGCTCACCTGAGCGACCGCGCCGCGCCGGCCGGCCCACCGCCGCGATCACTTCGCGGTCGGCTTGGGTTGGTTGTCGTCGACCGGCACCGTGAAGCTGCCGGCCAGGATCGCCTTCTGCTTCGCTTCCATTTTCGCGACCACGTCGGCAGGGACCTTCTTCGCGAAGGTGCCGAGCGGCGCGAGCTCGCTGCCCTTGTGCTTCATCATCGAGTACTCGCCGTACTCCTTGGCCTCGAACTTGCCGGCCTTGACCGACTTGATCGCCAGGTCGATCGTCGGCTCCATGTTCCACAGCGCCGAGGCGACCACGGTGTCGGGGTACTTGTCCTGCGTGTTGATGACGTTGCCGATCGCGAGCTTGCCCTTCTCCTTCGCCGCATCGCTGACGCCGAAGCGCTCGGCGTACATCACGTCGGCGCCCTTGTCGATCATCGCGAACGCGGCTTCCTTGGCCTTGGGCGGATCGAACCAGCTGTTGATGAAGCTGACCATGAACTCGACCTTCGGGTTGGTCTCCTTCGCGCCGGCCATGAAGGCGTTCATCAGCCGGTTGACCTCGGGGATGGGGTAGCCGCCGACCATGCCGATCTTGTTCGACTTGGTCATGCCGCCGGCGATCATGCCGCTCAGGTAGGCCGGCTCCTGGATGTAGTTGTCGAACACGCCGAAGTTCGGCGCCTGCGGCTTGCCGCTGGAGCCGAGCAGGAAGCTGACCTTCGGGTAGTCCTTCGCGACCTTGCGCGCCGCGGCCTCGACCGCGAACGCCTCGCCGACGATCAGCGTGTTGCCGCCCTCGGCGTAGCCGCGCATCACGCGCTCGTAGTCGGCGTTGGTGACGTTCTCGCTGAATACGTACTCGATCTCGCCGCGCGCCACCGCGGCCTTCAGCGCCTTGTCGATGCGGCTGACCCATTGCTGCTCGACCGGCACGGTGTAGATCGCGGCGACCTTGATCCTGGCCTGCGCGAACGCGGCGGTGCCCGAAAGCGTGGTCAGGGTGGCCGCGGCCAGGGCCAGGGCGAGACGACGGGAAGGCTGCATGAACGGATCTCCTCGTGGGTTGGGGCGCGACGCGCGCCGCGTGCACGATTAAGCAAGAGCCGTTCCGCGCACGCAACGGGGTTGGCCCGGGGCGCCGGCCGGATGCTAGATTCGCCGGGCACGATCCGCCCCGAGATCGGCACCCGGGGAGGACCAGTCCATGGAAGACACGATTCCGATGCCGCTCGAGTCGATGCGGTTCGCGCAGCCTGCCGCCGCCTCCGAGCCGATGCCGCTGGCCGGCGAGCACCACCCGCTGGAGATCGTCTTCAGCGGCTCGGGCAGCGAGTACTTCCGCATCTGGATCGTCAACCTGCTGCTCACGCTGGTGACGCTCGGCCTCTACTACCCGTGGGCCAAGGTGCGGCGCCTGCGCTACTTCTACGGCAACACCTCGGTCGGCGGGCATGCGCTGGACTTCCACGGCGACCCGAAGCGCATGCTGCGCGGCTTCCTGCTCGTCGGCGCGATGGTGTTGCTGTACTCGGTGGCGGGCCAGGTCTCGGCCATGGCGGGCCTGATCGCGTTCCTGATCGTCGCCGCGCTGTGGCCGGCGCTGTTCCGCGCTTCGATGCAGTTCCGGATGGCCAACACCAGCTGGCGCGGCCTGCGCTTCCGCTTCGACGGCGACCTGCGCGGCGCCTACCTCGCGATGCTGCCGCTGTTCGTGCCGGGCGCGATCTCGCTGACCGGCGTGCTGGCGGAGGGCGGCTCGGCGCAGACCGGCGACCGCATCGCCGCGATCGCGTTCCTGGTCACGCTCGGTCTGTTTCCGCTGTTCTTCTGGCGCCTGAAGAAGTACCAGCACGACCACTACGCGCTCGGCCAGGCGCGCACCGAGCTCGACACCGGCGCCGGCTCGTTCTACGCCCTCGCGCTCAAGGCCGTCGGCGTGATGCTGCTCGTGTCCCTGCTGGCCGGCGCGATCGGGGCGGTGGTCGGCGGGTTCGGCGCGCTGGCCCTGGTGTTCGGTGGCCGTGGCGACCGGGCGTCGGCGACCGCGATCATCGCGATGGTCGTGCTCTTCTTCCTCGTGTACGTCGCGATGATCATCGTCATCTACCCGTACGTGACCTCGCGGCTGCAGAACCTCGTCTGGGGCCGCACGCGCGGCGCGCTGGTTGAGTTCGGCAGCGACCTGCGGTTCTGGCCACTGCTGCGCCTGACGCTGAAGAACTGGCTGCTGGTGCTGCTGACGCTCGGCCTGTACCTGCCGTTCGCCAAGGTCGCGACCGCGCGGCTGCGCCTGGACGCGATGAGCGTGCAGACGCTGCTGCCGCCGGACGACCTGGTGGACCGCCTGCGCCGGCGCGCGGACGACGCGTCCGGCGACGCGGCCGGCGACCTGTTCGGCATCGACATCGGCCTGTGACCGACCGCGCCCCGCGCCCCGGGCTCGCCGCCGAGTGGTTCGACGGCAGCTCGGCGCGGGCCGTGCGGGTCACGCTGCGCATCGACGGCGACACGCTGCGGATCGAGCGCGACGACGGCGTCGCGCAAAGCGTGCCCCTGTCCGCCGTGCGCTGGCCCGAGCGCACCCGCCACGGCGCGCGGGTGGCGCACCTGCGTGAGGGCGGCTCGCTGCACGCCCTCGATGCCGCCGACTGGGACGCCTGGGCCCGGACCGGCGGCGTCGGCGAATCGGCGGTCGTCACCGCGCAGCAGAGCTGGCGCGCCACCTTCGTGGCGGTCGCGCTGCTGCTGGTGCTGGCCGGTGCCGGCTACCTCTGGGGCGTGCCGTGGCTCGCGCGCACGGCGCTGGTGCTGCTGCCGGCGTCGGCCGACCGCGCGATCGGCGAGGCCGCGCTCGGCTCGATCGACGGCGCGCTGCTGGCGCCGAGCCGGGTGCCCGAGGCGCGCCAGCGCGAGCTGCGCGGCGCGTTCGCGCGGGCGCTGGCCCAGGCGCGGCCCGAGGGCACTGCGACGCCTCCCGAGCTGCTGTTCCGCGCCGGCCGGGGGAGCGGCCCGAATGCGCGCTCGGCCCTCGGGCCGAACGCCTTCGCGCTGCCGGGCGGCACCATCGTCGTCACCGACGAGCTGCTGGAACTGCTGGCCGGGCGCGACGACGTGCTGCTCGGCGTGCTCGGCCACGAGCACGGCCACGTGCAGCGCCGCCACGGCATGCGGCTGCTGGTGCAGGCCACGCTGATCGGCACGGCCGCCGGCATCGCCATCGGCGACTTCAGCAGCGTGCTCGCCGCGGCGCCCGCGCTGCTGGGGCAGAACGCGTACTCGCGCGACTTCGAGCGCGAGGCCGATGCCGACGCGATCGCGCTGCTGCGCGCCGCCGGGGTGTCGCCGGTGGTGATGGTCGAGCTGTTCGAGCGCCTGGCGGCGCAGCGCGGCGCGGCGAGCGAGCGGCCCGGTCCCGACCTGGGCATCGCCCTGGCGAGCCACCCGGCCGATGCCGAGCGCATCGCCCGCTTCCGCGAGGCCGCGGCGCGCTGAGCCGCCCGGCCGGCGCTCAGGCCGGGCAGGGCGCGACGACGAGCTGGTCGCGCCCGGCGGTCTTGGCGGCGTAGAGCGCGTCGTCGGCCCGCCGCACCACATCGGCCACATCGTCGCCGGGCAGCGCTGCAGCCACGCCGGCCGAGAAGGTGTAGGGCAGCGGCGGCGGCGTCTGCGCGTCGCCCAGGCGGGCGCGCAGGCGCTCCAGCACCGGCAGCGCACCGGCCGCGTCGGCATTCGGCAGCAGCATCAGGAACTCCTCGCCGCCGATCCGGCCGACGGCGTCGAGCGGGCGCAGGTGCTTGCGCATCTGCTGCGCGAAGTGCTGCAGCACGCCGTCGCCGACCGCGTGGCCGTGGACGTCGTTGACGCGCTTGAAGTGGTCGAGGTCGAGCATCGCCACCGCGAGCGGGATGCGCATCTTGCGCGTCGTGCACAGCAGGTCGTCGAGCCGGCGGAAGATGTAGCGGCGGTTGTACAGGCTGGTCAGCGGGTCGGTCATGGCGGCGATCAGCGCGTCGTCGCGCGAGCGGCGCAGCGTCGCCTCGTTGACCTTCAGCGGCGTGATGTCGACCAGCACCACGAACACCCAGCCGTCCGGCCGGGTGGTCTCGGTCACCCACATCCAGCGGCCGTCGGTCAGGTCCGACTCGAAGCTGCGCACCGGCTGGCAGCGGTAGGTGCGGCGGACGCGGTCCAGCCAGTGGTCGATGTCGTCGGTGTTGATCATCAGACCGCGACGGCGCTGGTGGCAGTTGCGCATCATCTGCTCCCAGGTCGGCTGCTCGTCGGGGCCGATGCCGAGCGCCAGGCGGCCGCCGTCGTTGGCCGCGGCGAGCCGGTCGCGCGGGTCGAACAGCAACCAGCCGGCCGAACTGTGCTGCATCGAGGCGATGAGTTCGTTCTGGACGGTCGGGGTCATGGATCGTGGGTGGGCGGACGGGTTCAACCCGGTTATCGGCCGGTACACCCGCCGCTGCACCCGGGGAACGCCGCCACGGGGGGGCGGAATGTGTGCACTTCTACAATCCGGCACCGATCCGCCGCTCTCCCGCGCGCCGCCCGCGCGACCGCCATGAACCTGTCCGCCCTCTCCGCCCTGTCGCCGCTCGACGGCCGCTACGCCGCCAAGGTCGCCGCGCTGCGCCCGCTGTTGTCCGAGTTCGGCCTGATGCACCGGCGCGTGCAGGTCGAGGTGGAGTGGTTCATCGCGCTGTCGGACGCCGGGTTCGCCGAGTTCAAGCCGCTCTCGGAGGCCGCGCGCGGCCTGCTGCGCGGCCTGGTGCTGCGCTTCTCCGAGGCCGACGCCCAGGCGATCAAGGACATCGAGCGCACCACCAACCACGACGTCAAGGCGGTCGAGTACTGGCTGAAGGCCCGCTTCGAGTCGATGGCCGAGTTGCGCGCCGCCGGCGAGTTCGTGCACTTCGCGTGCACCAGCGAGGACATCAACAACACCAGCCACGGCCTGATGCTGCGCGCCGCGCGCGACGAGGTGCTGCTGCCGGCGCTCGACAAGGTGATCGCCAAGCTCACCACGATGGCGCATGCGCTCGCCGCGGTGCCGATGCTCAGCCGCACCCACGGCCAGACGGCGAGCCCGACGACCGTGGGCAAGGAGATCGCCAACGTCGTCGCCCGGCTGGCGCACGCCCGCACCCGCATCGCCGAGGTGAAGCTGCTCGCCAAGATGAACGGCGCGGTCGGCAACTACAACGCGCACCTCGCGGCCTACCCGGATTTCGACTGGGAGGCGTTCTCGCGCCGCGTGATCGAGCAGCAGCTCGGCCTCACCTTCAACCCGTACACGATCCAGATCGAGCCGCACGACTGCATGGCCGAGCTGTTCGACGCGGTCACGCGCACCGACACCATCCTGATCGACTGGTCGCGCGACGTCTGGGGCTACGTCAGCCTGGGCTACTTCAAGCAGCGGACCAAGGCCGGCGAGATCGGCTCCTCGACGATGCCGCACAAGGTCAACCCGATCGACTTCGAGAACGCCGAGGGCAATTTCGGCCTGGCCAACGCGCTGCTCACGCACCTGAGCCAGAAGCTGCCGGTCAGCCGCTGGCAGCGCGACCTGACCGACAGCACCGTGCTGCGCAACATGGGCGTGGCGCTCGGCTACTCGCTGCTCGGCCTGGACTCGCTGCTGCGCGGCCTGGACAAGCTCGAGATCAACGAGGCCGCGCTCGCCGACGACCTCGACCACGCCTGGGAGGTGCTGGCCGAACCGGTGCAGACCGTCATGCGGCGCTACAACCTCCCGAACCCGTACGAGCGCCTGAAGGAGCTGACGCGCGGCAAGGCGATCACGCGCGAGGCGATCGCCGCGTTCATCGAGACGCTCGAGATCCCGCCCGCCGAACGCGAGCGCCTGCTGGCGATGACGCCGGGCAGCTACACCGGCCGCGCGGTCGAACTCGCCAAGCGGATCGGGTGAACACGCCATGAACTTCACGACCCACCTCGCGCACGCCGAAAAGACCAACGACTCGATGCTGTGCGTCGGCCTGGACCCGGACCCAGGGAAATTCCCGGGCTCGTGGAAGGACGATCCGGCGCGCATCTTCGACTTCTGCGCGACCATCGTCGACGCGACCCGCGACCTGGTGATCGCGTTCAAGCCGCAGATCGCCTACTTCGCCGCGCACCGCGCCGAGGAGCAGCTGGAGCGGCTGATCGCGCACATCCACCAGGTCGCGCCCGACGTGCCGGTGATCCTCGACGCCAAGCGCGGCGACATCGGCAGCACCGCCGAGCAGTACGCGCGCGAGGTGTTCGAGC